>DAOUJK010000044.1:0-32395 GCA_034422795.1 Dehalococcoidia bacterium
TTCGAGGACCGCATCGGCGACTCCCGCCAGTTCCAGGGCGAGGGCTACATGTTCACCGGCAACACCGGCCGCGTGAACGTCTGGGAGACCAACTTCATCCCGGACATCGAGACGTTCACCACCTTCACCTGGAAGGAGCGCGGCGCGGGCGGCTCCAGCGTCATGTTCGAGTTCGCCGACAACACCCAGGCTGCCCACGTCTCCCAGTTCCCTGTCGGCACGTACAAGAAGGCGCACCGCCACGGCCCTGGCGCGCACGTCATCATCATCTCCGGCCACGGCTACAGCCTCCTCTGGCCCCGCAGCGGCAGCGTCCCCGACGACGTCATCCGCGTCGACTGGAAGCCCGGCGCGATGGTCGTCCCGCCGAATGACTGGTTCCACCAGCACTTCAACGGCGGCACGACGCCCGCTCGCTACCTCGCGTTCCGCTGGGGCTCCCAGAAGCACGGCTTCAGCCTCGGCGTGGCGATGGAGGGCGAGGCCGACGTCTCCGTGAAGCTTGGCGGCGGCCAGATCGAGTACGAGGACGAGGACCCCTGGATCCACGACACTTTCGCCGAGACCCTCGCGAGGGTCGGTGGCGAGTCGAAGATGGTCGACTTCATCCCCCGCCTCCGCGGCGAAGGGTAGGCGTGCAGCGCCCCATCCAGAACTGCTACTGGGTGGAGCCCGGCAGGCTGCTCGCGGGCGAGTACCCGCGTGAGTACGACCACGCGCCCTCGATCACCAAGTTCCGCGCGCTGAAAGACGCCGGCGTCTCCGCGTTCATCGACCTCACCGAGGAGGTCGAGGCCCAGGCGTGGGGCTGGATAAAGCCGTACGACGAGTTCCTCGACGGCGCGTCGCACGAGCGGTTCCCTATCGCCGACATGTCGATACCACGGTCTCCCGCGCTGACGACCGCGGCCCTTGACTCCATCGACCGCCACATCGCCGGGGGGCGCATCGTCTACGTCCACTGCTTCGGCGGTGTCGGGCGCACCGGGGTCATCGTCGGCTGCTGGCTCGTGCGCCACGGACGCTCCGGGGACGGGGCGCTCGAACGGCTGGACGAGCTCTGGCGGGACTGCCCGAAGTCGTCGCGCCACCCGCGCTCGCCACAGATGCCGGAGCAGGTCGACTACATCCGCAACTGGCGGGAGGCCGCTTCGTAGTGACGCGGCGGCGTCCGCCTAACCCAACGCCAAAAGGTTCGCCTCCGCCGACGATGTAACCTCCCACCAGTTCGCGTCGAGGTCCGACAGCACGAACCACGCCTCGCCGCCGTCCTCCTGCACCTCGCCCAGGTGCGACACGCCCGAGCCAACGAGGCGCCCCAGCGCGTCGTTGGCCGACAGCACGTTCGCCCGGTTCGGGAGCCGCAGCGCGTAGCGGTTTACAGGGCGCAGCAGCGTCCGCCTCTCCGAGGCGGGCAGCACCACGACGTACCACGGGTCCTCGCCGGCGCCGATGTACGTCGAGACGTTGCCGCCGCCCACGATGTTGAGGCCCAACACCTCTGTGTAGAAGCGGTTGCTCGTCTCCTTGTCGGCGCACTGCATCGTCCCGTGGGACAGCGCCTGCGGCACGTACCCGCGACCCGGGAAGCGCTCCGGCGACAGCGGTGCGTTCCAGTGACCCGCCGCGATCTGCCGCCCGTGCAGCGCCGCCCGCGGGTTGTAGTGCTCGATCTCTATCGTGTTGCCGCCGGGCTCGTCGATGTACACCGAGTAGGCGAAGTGGCTGCCGCGCGGCCCGTCGATCAGCGTCAGCCCGTACCGCTCCTTGTGCTCCTGCAGGTACGCCGCCGCCGCGTCGATCTCCGTGTGCTCCGACACCCTGAACCCGTAGTGGTTCGCGTGCGGCTTTACCGGCGCTTCCGGCCCGCCTTCGTGCACGACGAGCGACCACCGCGTGTTCGGGTGCTGCACCACCGCCGTGTTGTCCTCGCGCCGCACCACCTCTGACGCCAGCAGGTCGGTGAACACCGGCAGCGTCTCGTTCAGCGAGCGGCACTCGTAGTGGCCGTGGCTCAGCGTTTCGGGTCGCAGCAGCGGCATCGCACACACCTCCCTCCGGGACAACGCGCGCATGGTACTACGCCCCACCGTTGAACGGGGTGCGGAGCTGTGATTCCGAGCGGAGCGCAGCGGAGAGCAGGGACCTCGCCTGCGGGACGGGAGCATGGGCGGAACGTCTGGTCCCCTCTCCCTACAAGGGGAGAGGGTCAGGGAGAGGGTACTGCGGGGGTGCGCGCCGTGTATCCTGTTCCTCCCATGAGCGAACTCACCGAACGCACGCAGCTCGCCGTCCGCATCGTCCGGGAGATCGGAGCACACGCGCTCACGTACTACCAGCAGCAGGACATCGGCCTCGACTTCAAGCCGGACCGCTCGCCGGTCACCCGCGCCGACAAGGAGGGCGAGGAGCTTGCGAGGCGCATCCTCGACGCCGAGTGCCCCGCCGACGCCATCCTGGGCGAGGAGTACGGCGAGAGGGACGGGACGTCCGGCTACCGCTGGTACCTCGACCCCATCGATGGTACGCAGTCGTTCGTGCGCGGCGTCCCGCTCTTCGGTTGCATGGCCGCGCTCGAGCACGACGGCGAGGCCGTCGCTGGCGCCATCTGCTTCCCCGCGCTCGGCGAGATCGTCTACGCCGCGACGGGGCAGGGCGCTTGGTGGGCGAACGCCATCGGCGCGCCGTCCGACTCGCTCGACCTCCGCCCCGCGCGCGTCTCGTCGGTTGCCGACCTCGGCGATGCGATGTTCGCCTCCACCGGCTTCCACAACTTCGAGGCCATCGGGAACGCGGAAGGGCTCGCGAAGCTCTTCGCCGCGGTGCGCGAGGCCAGAGGCTGGTCCGACTGCTACGGCCACTACCTCGTCGCGACGGGCAGGGTGGACGTCATGATCGATCCGCTGATGAACGTCTGGGATAACGCGCCGCTCCTGCCCATCGTTCAGGAAGCGGGCGGACGCTTCACGGGCCTCGACGGCGAACACTCCATCCATGCCCCCAACGCCCTCTCCACCAACGGCCTCCTCCACGACGCCGTGCTGGCGCTGCTGGGCTGACCCCTCGTCATTCCCGCCCTCTCCCGTCATTCCCGCGCAGGCGGGAATCCAGAGTGACCGCCGGTCACACCGTGGGGCGGGGAGGTATGGACTTGTCATCTCGAGCGGAGTCGAGAGATCTCTCGGGTCACTCGGTCCCCTCTCCTGAGGGAGAGGGTTGGGGTGAGGGCCCTGCTGGTGTGGGATAGAGCCGGGACGGATATCGGTTATGCAAAAGTCTCCCTGATAGGGGAGCGGTGAAGTTGCCAGGTTCCTACAGGTTGTAGAACTCCTTCGCGTTCGTCTCCAGTATCTTCCGCGCCACCGTCTCGCTGATGCGCCCCTCGCTCGCCCACCGCTTGACCTCGTCGAGCGCCGCCAGGTTCGCCGACGGGTCGGAGTGGCAGTAGTCGGTGCCGATGATGAGGTTGTCCTCCGTGCCGAAGTCCAGCAGGTGTTCTATCTGGTCCATCGGGTCCATCGTCACGAACAGGCGGTCCTCCTTGAAGAGGTCGCGCTGCAACTCGAACGTCGCCGAGCGATCATGGAGCGCCAGCGACCGCTGCACCATCCCCAGGTTGGAGAGCGCGTAGGAGACCCACGCTGCGCCAGCCTCGATGAACCCGAACTTCAGGTTCGGAAACTTGCTCGGAAGCCTGCTGGAGACGACTGCCAGGAACGCCGCCATCACCGGGAAACCCCGGTCCCACTCGCGGCCGGGCAGGGGGTGGCCGGTGTGGATGCAGAGCGGTATGCCGAGTGAGTCCGCCTCCTCGTACACCGGGAAGAAGTGCTTGTCGTTCACGGGCTTGTCCAGGTCGAACCCGCGCTTGAAGATCGCGCACGCGCCGTGCTCCTTCGCCCAGCGCAGTTCTGCGACCGCCTTGTCGGTATCGAGCAGAGGCAGCACCGCCGCCCAGCGCAGGCGACCGTTGCTCATCGCGCAACGGTCGGCGAGCCAGCGGTTGTAGGCGCCCGCGAGCTCCGCTTCCGCATCCGGGTCCTGCGCGCCGTAGCGGATGAAGAACGTGGGGAAGATCACCTGCGTGTCCACGCCCATCTTGTCCATGTCCTCGAGGCGGCCAGCGACGCCTGCCGCATCGTCCAACTCCCGGTGCGCGCGTGGGGGGTGGTGTATCTCGTCGCGGATGAAGCGCGGTTGCAGGCGGTTCTCAACCAGCCACCAGCGGTCGCCGAGTGCCCCGGCGACCCGTACGCCCGGCGACTCCGGGCGGTCAGCCACGGCGGACGTTACCCGTGCGTCCGGTGAGATGGAGACCGGCACGTACCTGGAGCCCTTCTCTTCCAGGCTCTGCCACGTTGCCTCGTTCTCGTCCACGTGCGTATCAGCGTCGATCACCCCGAACGTCGACATGGCCCTGACCTTCCTTTACGCAAAATCAAGCGCTCGCCGGGCTTGTCCGGACAGACCGTACCGGCTCTCGCGGGTAACACGGGCAAGCATCCCGCCTGTGAACGCAGGCCCGCCCTTGCTCATCTGCGACCGTGCCATACGTCATCGAGGTACTCGACGTCTGCCTTCGTCTGCTCATGGATATGTCGGTATTCCAGTCCCATGATATGCCCGGCAGCGTGGGTGTTCAGGACGAGTCTCGACAGCATGAACCAGCGGATGTGTCTGATGAATGGCCATGTCCACGGACGAGCGCCTTTAGCGGTGACGAACGCTAGCAGGACAAGCAAGGCGAGGAACGCCACTGGGAAGAACACGCAGTAGGTGAAGACTCCGTCAAGCGGCATGCTACACCTCCCTCAGATAGGCGCCTGCAGCGGGCGCAGGTTACGGGCAGCTCACGGCAAGGGTCAAGGCGATGTAACACATGGCGTCGCAAAGCGCCTCGTTTCAGGCGTCGTGCCGTTATCCGATGAGGGACCCCGTCGCGATCGTCGTGTACGACCAGCCCGACTCATCCTGGGTCGGCTTGACCAAGATAGTCAGTACCGGCCCGAAGGAGAGGGTCAGGGTGAGGGTGCTGGGGGTGGTGTGGGGGCTGGCGCCTTCCGCGGCTGCGTCGCGAACACCATGAGCGCCAGCATCAACACCGCGACGCCTGCGAACAGCAGGAACGCGCCCGTATAACTGTCCGTCTCGTCGCGGATGTGTGCCGCGAGCAGCGGGCCGAACGGGCTGATCATGCGGAACGGGGCGGTGAAGCCCTTGATCGCCCCCAAGGACGCTCTCCCGAAGTAGTTCGCGAGCAGCAGCACCTCGATGACGTTCCGCATCCCCGCAGCCACGCCGAAGATGATTGCCCAGAGGACCGCGAGCGGGAACCCTCCCGCCGGGATTAACAGCAGCACCATCGTTGTGAGCACGAGCACGGCCTGCGCTATCGCTCCCAAACGCACGTGCACACGCTCGAGGATGAACCCCATCGGCATGATCGACGACACCGACGACATCCCGAAGATGGCCACGACCGCCACGGCCTGCCCCTCGGTCAGCCCGCGGTCGTGGAAGATGGGCGCCATGTGCAGGTTCGTCGCCCCCTGCACGAACGGTGTGCAGATCAGGAACACGGTGATGAGCCAGAACGCCCGCGTTCCCCGCGCCTCCCGCAGCGTCCATGACTCCTCCTCGACGGTCCGCGCCCGCGCCCCGCGCCCTCCCTGGGCGTTGCGCAGGTCGGTCGTGCCGTCCGGCAGCATCCCGTGGTCTTCCGGCTGGCTCCGCATCAGCACCAGCGCCGGCCCGATGATGGCCAGGCACGCGAACCCGGACAGCGCCACGTACGCCGTCCGCCAGTCGGACGCGTCCATGATGAGGAAGCTCACGATGGGGAGCACGACCTGTCCCGAACGCTGGCCCATGGATTTCAGCGCCAGAGTCCGCCCGCGCTGCCGCACGAACCACTTCGCGATCGCCACGGACGACCCGATCTCCACTCCCGCTATCACCGACCCGCGTGCCAGCCCGAAGAACGTCCAGAAGTGCCACGGCTCCTGTATCGTCGACAGCCCCACGAGCGCTCCCGCGAGGCCGACGCCCCCCAGCGCCACCACCACGCGCGGCCCGTACTTGTCCACCAGCCAACCGGTGAGGGTAGACGCGATCGCCCCTGACGCGCTTCCGATGAGGAACCCCGTCGCGATTACCTTGTACGACCAGCCCAGTTCGTCCTGGATCGGCTTGACGAAGACTGTCAGAACGGGACCGAAGCCCGGCACCTCCGCGAACGTCGCGACGAACGCTGCCCCTACGATGGCCCATCCGTAGAAGACCCGATGGAACGGCCAGAAGCGCGGTATCCCTGGCGGACGAGGGCTGGTGCTCGCGGGATTACGCAGTGCCGAACGCCTTCCGCAGCTCTCCGGCCGCCTCGTTGATGGCGTCCCACGTCCGCGTGAACGGGACACCCGCGTTGAACAACGCGTGGACCTGCCCGTCGTAGCGGCTCAACCTCACCGGCACCCCTGCCTCCCGCAACCGCTCCGCGTACGCCTCCCCCTCGTCGCGCAATGGGTCGTACTCGCACGTCAGCACGAATGCCGGCGGCAGGCCGGACAGGTCCGCCGCCGCCATCGGCACGACGTACGGGTTGGACGCGTCGGACTCGCTGGACACGTAGCATTCCAGGAAGTAGCGCATCGTCTCCATGGAGAGGCCGTACCCCTCGGCGTTCTCCACGTAGGACGAGCGCTCGAGGTCGTTGTCGACCACCGGGCAGATGAGCGACTGGTGCGCGAGTCTCGGCCCGCCTTCGTCCCGCCCCCGCAGCGCAACCGCAGCCGCGAGGTTCCCGCCCGCGCTCGACCCTGCGACCGCCAGCCGGGACGGATCGCCGCCGAACGACGCGGCGTTCGCTGCCGTCCACTCCATCGCCGCGTAGCAGTCGTCGAGCGGGATGGGGAAGCGGTGCTCCGGAGCGAGGCGGTAGTCCACCGACACGACGATAGCCCCGGACGCGTTCGCGAGCGCCCGGCACGTCGGGTCGTTCGTCGCGATGCTGCCGACCACCCAGCCACCGCCGTGGAACCACACGCAAACGGGCAACCCGCTCCCGTCATTCCCGCGAAGGCGGGGATCCAGCGCGCGGAGCGCCCGCTCATCCTGAGCTTGTCGAAGGGTCCCCTCTCTCTCTGGGAGAGGCGGCGCATCTTCGACGCGCGGGTGAGGGCCCGCAGGCACGTACACCCGTACCGGCACGTCGCCATGCGGTCCGGGCGCGAAATGGTCGCGCACCGACGCCACCTCCGGCCCGGGGATGCGCGGCTGCGCCTCCGACATCGCGCGCGCCTCCTCGGGGCTCACCTCGTGCTGAGCGGGCAGGCCCAGGGCGGCCTGCTGCTCCAACGACGCTTTCGCTTCAGGGTCGAGCGGCAAGACGCGTCTCCTCCCTACCGGATGCGCCGGATTATACGCGGGGAACCACCCTCGTCGTTCCTGCGGAGACCCGTGCTGTAGCGCGCTACCTCGCAGCCCGCACCGGCTTCCGTCGTTCCCGCGAAAGCGGGAATCCAGGGTGACCGCCAGGTCACGCGACGCGGCCGAGGCGTGGACGAGTGGGGGTTGTCTGGTGCAGGGGCGTCCCTTGCGGGCGCCCTGCCTCACCACCTCTCCCACCGGGAGAGGTCGACGCGCTTGCGCGACGGGTGAGGGTGCTCGGTGTAGGGACGTCCCTTGCGGGCGCCCCGCCTCACCACCTCTCCCACCGGGAGAGGTCGACGCGCTTGCGCGACGGGTGAGGGTGCTCGGTGCAAGAGCGTCCCTTGTGGACGCGCAACATCCTCTCGGCGTGGCCTGCTCCCCTCGCCCTCTGGGAGAGGGGTTGGGGGTGAGGATGGCCCCCTACGCCGTCCCGAACGCCTTCCGCAACTCGCCGGCTGTCTCGTTGATGGCGTCCCACGTCCGTGTGAACGGCACGCCCGCATTGAAGAACGCGTGGATCATCCCGTCGTAGCGTGACAGCCTCGTCGGCACGCCTGCCTCCCGCAGCCGGGCCGCGTATGCTTCGCCCTCGTCGCGCAGCGGGTCGTATTCGCACGTCAGCACGAACGCCGGCGGCAGGCCGGACAGGTCCTCCGCGAGCATCGGCGCAACGTAGGGGTTGAACGCGTCGGCCTCGCTGGAGAGATAGCAGTCCCAGAACCAGAGCATCGAGGCGTATGAGAGGCCGTAGCCCTCGCCGTTCTCGGCATAAGACGGACGACTGTAGTCCCGGTCGGTCACCGGATAGATGAGCGACTGTTGCACGAGGCGTGGGCCGCCCTCGTCCCGCGCCCTCAGGGATATCGTTGCCGCGAGGTTCCCGCCCGCGCTCGCTCCCGCCACCGCCAACCGCGACGGGTCGCCGCCCAGCGAGGCCGCCTTCTCCGCCGCCCACACCGTCGCCGCGTAGGAATCGTCGAACGGGACCGGGAACTTGTGCTCCGGCGCCAGCCGGTAGTCCACCGACACGATGATGGCGCTCGATGCGTTCGCCAATGCCCGGCACGTCGCGTCGTTCGTCGCCACGCTGCCGATGACCCAGCCGCCGCCGTGGAACCACATGGAGACGGGCAGGGGGCTGGCGTCGTCCGTCACCGGAACGTAGACCCGCACGGGCACGTCGCCGTGCGGCCCGGGCGCGAGGTGGTCGCTCACCGACGCCACCTCGGGGCCGGGCAGGTTCGGCCGGGCTGCCTGCAGCGCCCGCGCCTCCTCCGGGCTCGACTCGTGCGGCTCGAGCACGCCCATCTCGATGCGCTTCTCCAACGACGCCTTCGCTTCAGGGTCGAGCGGCATCACGCGCCTCCTTCGGGGACCGGCTGCGCCGGATTATACGCGGGGGCCGATGTCGTCGTTCCTGCGGAGGCAGGAACCTCGCCTCGTACACGTTGCCGTCACCGCGGCCTCACGACCGGTTGTGTGTGTTCGCCATTCGCGGAACTAGTCTGTGTTACCCTGCTTGATGATGTACCGGCTGACGGGCAAGGAGAATCGTTGGTGGCTTCCGCTCATGGCAGCGGAGGCCCTGTCGCACGGGTAGGTGATACACAAGGAACGGCACGGGGCGCCCCGCGAGGCGCGACGTGCATAGACCATGCAGGACCACGCCTTTCGGGGGCAGTGGTCCTTTTTCATGCGCGTCAGACCGGTACAGAGATCATGCTTCAGGAGGCAACCGCAATGGCACAGACCAAGGTATTCGGACTCAAGGAACAACTGGCGCCCATCAGGAGCGGGCTCTCAGACACCATCCATTCGTGCGTGGTCGATGCGCTCTCGTACCCGCCGGACAAGCGGTTCCACCGCTTCTTCCCGCTGGAGCGGGAAGACTTCGTGCACCCGCCGGACCGTTCGGACCGCTACACCATCATCGAGATTTCGATGTTCGAGGGCCGCTCTCTTGAGACGAAGACCGCCCTCATCCGCCTCCTCTTCCAGCGCATCCGGCAGAACCACGGCATCGATCCGCACGACGTCGAGATAACGATCTTCGAGTCCCCGATGCGGAACTGGGGCCTTCGCGGCGCCGTCGGCGACGAGATTGCTCTCCCGTACTCGGTGAACGTCTGACTCTTGATCCCCTCTCCTTGAGGAGACCTGCGTGCCCTCAGGATGCTTGACACTTGCTGGTGTCATACGTAGCGTTGTTGTATCAGGAAGTCGCGACGATTGCTGGAAACCGCCCTGCCACAGGCTGGCGCTGCGGCCCCTCGGAGGACATCATGAGCGTCGCCGGTTACGTGGAACTCACACTCAAGTTCGAGCGTGAGGGGCGCATGTGGGTCGGGACCTGTTTGGAACTCGGTACCAGCACCTACGCAAGGTCATTCGACCGGGTCCAGAAGGACTTGCGGCAGCTGGTCGGGGAGCATCTGGACCTGTTGGAAGAAGCGGGGGAACGGGAACGGTTCTTCGAGGAGCATGACATCCGGTTCTCGCCCGGAAAACCGGACCCGCATGAGATACGCCTCCCCAGTATCGGCGCTGACGCTTTGCTCCAGGATATTGTGCCGCTCTTTCAGCCCCGGATATTCCCGGTTGGGGAATCACACACCGCGCTCGCTGGTGTCTAGTGTCCTTTGACAGGTAGAAGGCTCATTCAACTACTCCTTGCTGATGGGTGGGTCCGTGTACGCCAGAGTACGCATGGATGCTGGCTCAAGAAGGAGTTCCCTGACCGGACGCGCTTCACCACGGTCAAGGATACGCGGGATGAGGTCCCCACGACGACTCTTGCTCAGATACTGGGGCCCAAACAGACCGGACTCGGCAGCCAGGGGTTGAAAGACCTCGACCAACGGATCAAGTAGTGGAACCTCCGTCACTGAACGAAGGCCCCTTCCTTGTCATGTTGAGCGAAGCCGGAGGCGTAGTCCCATGCTTTAGCGCGCAACATTCTCTCGGGGCGGTCTGGTCCCTGCTCCCACAGGGAAAGGGGCTGGGGGTGAGGGGTGTGCGGCGGTGTCCCTTGAGGGAGAGGGCTGCCTGGCCCCTTCCCCCTTGATGGGGGAAGGGTTAGGATGGGGGTGAATCGGCGTCGGCGCCCGGATTCCTCTGACATCCGCCCCTTTTGTCACCACCACAACACCCATTACTATGGATGCATGACAACACATGCGTTCACGCCCCAGGAAGAGACCTACATCGGACGCCTCGGACGTGCCCTCCGTTGCGGTAACCCGGACTGCGCCTGTGCTCCGGTTCCCACCCAGCGGCTCCACTGCCCGGTGCATCCCACCGCTTACGTCCCTACGCTCAGCCTCGACTACCACCCGCACGCCGGCTTCTCGTTCACTTGCTCCGCCGGATGCTCTCCGCGAAGGATCGAGGCGGCTCTCGCCAGGCGTGGCCTTCCGTCCGAGGCTTCCCTCTATACCGCCGCCGGAGCGGCGGATGCCGGACTCAGCCCCTATGAGCTCCTCATTCCCCAACCCACGGACTGGCTCTGGCCCAATCGCATCCCCATGGGCGAGCTCACCATCTTGGCCGGATACCCCGCCTCGGGCAAGACCGCTGTCGCCCTGGACATCGCTGCCCGCGTCTCACTGGGCGGGAACACCCCGGACCAGCCCGGCGCCGCATTCGTCAGGGCCCCCGTTGTCATCGCCGCCCCGCTCAAGAACCCCCGCTCATCCCTCCTCCCCCGGCTCAGGGACCTCGGCGCGGACCTCAGCGTCATCTACCATGCAGACCTCCACGCGCCTCTCCACCTCGCCGACTTCTCCGAGGACGACCACATCGAGAGCCTCGATATCGTGTTCGAGGCCGAGCGCCGGTACAAACGCCATTACGACCGCTATGAAAAGCCTGCTGCCCTGATCGCCCCCGACGAGCCCCCGCCCCCTCCTCCAAAGCCCCGGGAGCCTCCGCGCGGCCCTTCGCTCCGCGTCGCCGTCAACCGCCTCGCCAACTTCGTCGCCCGGGGCAGTGCCGCCTTGGTCGTCGTCGACCAGATCGAACATCTTGCTCTCGTCCACAACGCCAGGTTCCCCGTCGTCGCCGGGATGCTCAACTCCCTCGCGGCCAGCACCGGCGCCGCCGTACTCGCCCTCGCGCACAACCCCGCGCACTCCCTCAACGCTGCCGCCCGATACATGCAGCCTCGACTCGGCATGGCCGGTACTGTCTTCACCATCGCCCTCGTCGGCAGCGACCGCGCCCGCTTCCTCGTGCCTCTCAGCCCGCCCATGCACGACGCGCTCCCACCCATCCCCTTCAACTTCCACGACGCTCCGCCCATCGCCTGGCGCGAGCCTGTTACCCCACAGCGCCTGACTGCCCTCAGCACTCCGAAACCGCAGAAGTCCCGGCGCACGGACATGGTTGCCTACGCCTGCCGTTTCCTCGCCGATGCCCTTGCTGGCGGCCCGAAGCCCGTCGCCGAATTGAACCGCCGTGCTGCCCGGCTCGGCATATCGCAATATCACCTCAAGCGCGCCCGAACCGCCTGCAAAGTGAAGTACACCCGCGTCTGCCCACCGGGCGGTCCGCGAGGCAGTGGCTACTGGCTCTACTCCCTCCCGGAGCACGACACGCCCCCTTCCGGTTGGAAAGTTGAACAGTTGAACGCGGAACAAGGCCGTGGCCTGTTGGAACAACGATTCAATCGAGAGAATGGTCCTGCGCTCCACGAGAGCGAACGTCCGGAAGAACGGGGCGGGAAGATCGGGCCGGCCGCGCCGTCGCTTTCCGATTGCGCTACAATCCCGCCGACCAATCCGGAAGCGCATGGAGCATAGGGAGGTAGAACGATGCTCAGCATCCAGGAGAACGAACGGCTGTCGAGAGTCGGGCAGGGCACGCCGATGGGCGAGCTGATGCGCCGCTACTGGCACCCCATCGCCGCAGCAGCCGAACTCGACGAACGCCCCACCAAGGCGGTCCGGCTCCTCGGCGAGGACCTCGTCCTCTACAAGGACAGGTCCGGCACGCTGGGACTCATCGAACGCTTCTGCCCCCACCGCCGCGTCGACCTCTCCTACGGCATACCGGAGGAGCACGGCCTGCGTTGCATGTACCACGGATGGATGATGGACGAGACGGGCCAGTGTATCGAGCAGCCGTTCGAGGAGACCGTTCACCCAGACGGGCGCTTCAAGGAGAAGGTGAAGGTGGCCGGTTACCCGGTGCAGGTGCTCGCCGGCATGGTGTTCGCTTACATGGGCCCGCAGCCGGCGCCGCTGCTCCCGAACTGGGAGCCGTTCACGTGGGACGACGGCTGGAGCGAGGTCGCGCTCGCACCGCTGCCGTGCAACTGGCTCCAGTGCATGGAGAACTCGCTGGACCCGGTGCACCTGGAGTGGCTCCACGGCTACTGGGGCGTCCGCCAGCAGCACGACAAGGCCGTCCGCCTCGGCCTTGCCAGGGCCGAGGAGTTCGGCATCCTCCCCAAGCGCCACCAGAAGATCGGGTTCGACGTGTTCGACTACGGCATCGTCAAGCGCCGCATCACCGAGGGCATCGACGAGACCCACGGCGACTGGGCCATCGGCCACCCGATCATGTTCCCGCAGATCCTCTTTGTCGGCAGCTCGGTGCGCTGCTCCATGCAGTTCCGCACCCCCGTCGACGACGAGAACACGCTCCACGTGACGTGGTTCTTCTATCGCGCCGCGCCTGGTCAGGTCGTGCAGCCGCAGGAGCGCATCCCGTACTTCAACGTGAACCTCTACGGCGACGACGGCCGCCTCATCGAGGACCTCGTGAACCACCAGGACTTCGTGGCGTGGATCACGCAGGGCGGCATCGCGCCGCGCCACCGCGAGCACCTCGGCGAGTCCGACCGTGGAATCATCCTCTACCGCAAGCTTCTCACCGAGCAGATGGCGGTAGTGGCCGATGGCGGCGAGCCGATGGCCGTCGTGCGGGACGAGGGGGAGAACGAGTGCATCAGGCTGCCGCTGGAGCACTGGCCGTCCATGAACAACCCCGCGCGGCTTGCGGCATTCACCCCGTCGCAGTCCGGCCAGAGCGCGGAGCACATCAAGGAGATCGAGGAGTTCCTGCGCCCTTGGGCGGACGCTCCGCCGTGGCAGGAAGCAGCGGTCTCCTGACCACGCATCACTTGCATGACGGAGGCCGCCGGTGAACGGTTCGCCGGCGGCACTGCTCCGCAGCCCCACAGCCCGGGGCCTCGGCAACCTGTATGCGGGGACGCTCATCTCCGGCTCCGGCTGGGCGATGGTCCTGCCGGTCACGCCGGTGCTCGTCGAGCACTTCGGCATCAGCCCCGGCGCTGCTGCGCAGGTCGTCACCGCATACGCCCTGGGGAGGTTCTTCGGCATACCGGGCGCGGGGGTGCTGATCGACCGCCTCGGCACCCGGAAGATGCTCGTGGGCGGGCCGGGCCTCGTCCTGCTCGGCGCGCTGGCCGGCGTGTTCACGCCCTGGTTCTGGCCCATCCTTCTGGGCACGTTCGTCGTGGGGATCGGGGACAGCCTGTGGGGCCTCGGGCGCGAGATCGCCGGCATCGACCTCGTGCGCCTCGACCAGCGCGGCAGGGTGCTCAGCGGCTTCCATGGGATGCACTCCGGCGCGCTGGCCATCGGCCCTTTGCTCGGCGGCCTGCTGGCGGACTCCTTCGACTTCCGCGCGACGTTCGCGGGCTTCGCGGCCCTCACCACTGTCGCGGTTGTCCTGGGCCTGTTCGCGCACGACGCCCACGCTCCTCAGGCAGCGCCCAGGCCTGCGGGTGAGGCTGTCCGCGGTGGGCTCGGCCAGCGCGTGCGGGACTTCGTTGGTCTGTTCAGGGAGATCGAGTCCGGCCTGCGACTCAGCTACTGGGTGTTCGTGTTGGCGACGTTCGCGGGGTTCACCTTCCGCATCACGCTCCAGAGCGTGCTGCCGCTGTACGCGGACGCGGAACTGGGTCTGACACCCACCGAGATCGGCGCACTCTTCTCGATCTCGGGCGGAGTCGTATTCGCGATGATCCTCCCGGCGGGGTTCGTGCTCGACAAGCTGGGCCGGAAGTGGGCGACGGTGCCAAGCACGTTTCTGCCGGGCATCGCGTTCCTGCTCATGCCGTGCGTGGACTCGTACGCTCACCTGGTGGCGCTCGTGGGCGTGATGGCTGTCTGCAACGGGCTGTCGCTCGGCTCGCTCGCCGCGAGCACGTACGACGTGCTGCCGAACCACGTGCGGGGCCGTCTGCAGGCGTTCCGCCGGACGGTCGCGGAGGTCGGGGGCGTGGGCGCGCCGCTGCTCGGCGGGGTGCTCCTTAACACGGCCGGTCCGACGGCGCCGTTCATCGTCTACGCTCCGGTCCTGCTGATCGCAGGCGTACTGCTGGCGTTCGCGACGAGGGAGACGCTCGTGAAGCGCAGGGCCTGAGGCCCTTTACACGGGCAGGTCCGACACGTGGGTGGAGTTGACGGTGATGCGCCCGCCGCCGGGCTCGGTGACCGTGAACGATGCGTGGATGCGTCCTCGTTCGATGGGGGAGGGTGAGAGTCCACGTTCGGCATAGTCGGCGTGCGTGGCTTCCACGTCCTCCACCATCAGGTCGAACGGCGCGTCACCCGGCTGTGCGTCCGTATCCGCGACCAGGACCAGGTGCGTCCCGCCGCGCAATTCGAAGATGGCGACGGACTCGCTGTGGAACATCGGCCTCATGCCGACCTGCTCCATGAACGCCCGCGATTCCTCGATCTTCGCGGTGCCCATGCTGACGTGTCCCACCCAGACCGGCGGCCTGCTGTCGCTCTGCTCTGTGCTCATTGCTCCATCTCCTCTGATCGTCTTTGCGGGGCAGGGGAGTCGTCGCTCCCGAGGAATGCCTTGAGCTGCTCTGCAGAGGTGCGGCTCATACCCCGTATGCTCGCCAGTTCCTCGATGCTCGCGGCGCGGACGCCCGCCGCGCTCCCGAAGCGTCGTATCAGCTCTCGGCGGCGCTTCGGGCCGATGCCCGGCGCGTCGTCGAGCCGGGAGCGCGTCGCGGCCCGCGAGCGCCGCTGGCGATGGTACGTGATGGCGAAGCGGTGCGCCTCGTCCCGCACGCGCTGCACGAGGTACAGCCCCTGCGAGCGACGAGGCAGCAGCACCGGCTCAGGCATGTGGGGCAGGAACACCTCTTCCTCGCGCTTCGCCAGCGAACAGAGAGGGATATCCGTCAGCCCCAACTCCAGGAACACCTCCTGCGCCGCGTTCAGGTGTCCCTTGCCTCCGTCGATGATGACGAGACCGGGCACGAAGCTGAACGAGTTCTGCGATGCCCGTCCATCGTCCGGCGGCGCCTCATCTTCACCCATCGGGTCGGCGCCCGCGGGCAGGGAAGCGCCCCGCCCGGCTTCCGCCTCGGCCCGTCGCTGCTCGCCCAACCGGCGAAAGCGCCTGCGAAGCATCTCCTGCATCGAGGCATAGTCGTCTATGCCGCTCACGCTCTTGATCTGGAACCGGCGGTAGTGTCCGCTCTTCGGACGCCCGTTCTCGAACACGACCATGCTGCCCACCGAGTTGGTGCCCTGGATGTTCGAGATGTCGTAGCACTCGACGCGGCGCGGCAGCTCCGGCAGGTTCAACGCCTCCTGCAGCTCCACCAACGCTTGCAGCACTTTGTCCGACTCGTGGAGCCACTGGATGCGGCGCTGCGCCAGCGCCTCCACGGCATTGGCCGCCGCCATCTGCACGAGTTGCCGCTTCTCACCCCGCTGGGGGCGGTAGACAGACACGCGCCTGCCGCGCTTGCCGCCGAGCCACTCGGCGATGGCCTCTGCGTTCTCGATGTCGTGCTGCATGAGCAGCGCTCCCGGCACGTCCGTGGACGCTTCGTAGAACTGCTGGACGAAGTGCTCCAGCAGGGCGGGTTCGTCCTCCGCCTCGCCGCCTTCCATAACGAAGTGGTCGCGCCCGATCAGCTTGCCACGCCGCACGCGAAAGAGTTCGACCCACGCCTCGCCCTTGTCGTAGGCGAGCGCGATGACGTCCGAGTCCTCATTCCGGTTCGAGACGACTTTCTGGTTCTGGGAGACGGACTCGATGGCCCGGAGTTGGTCGCGGAGAACGGCCGCGCGCTCGAACTGGAGGGACTCAGATGCGCGCTCCATGTTCACCCGCAGTTCCATCTCCACGCTTTCGGAGTCGCCTTCCAGGAAGCGGAGCACCTGGCGGATCACCTCGCCGTAGCCGCCCGCGTCGACCGCACCGATGCATGGGCCGACGCAGCGATGGATGAAGTATTCGAGGCAAGGACGTTCGTCGTTGCCGGTGATGACCTTCGTGCAGGAGCGGTAAGGGAAGAGTTTCTTGAGGAGGTCCATCGTCTTGCGGACGGAACCGGCGCTGGCGAACGGGCCGAAGTAGCGCGCCCCGTCGGCGAGCACCCGACGGGTGAAGTAGACCTGCGGGAACTCCTCCGCGAGGTCTATCTTTATGTACGGATAGGTCTTGTCGTCCTTGAGTCGAGCGTTGTAGAAGGGCTTGTGCTGCTTGATGAGCAGGTTCTCCAGCAGCAGCGCCTCCTGCACGGACTCGGTGACGATGAATTCGAAGTCGGCGATGTGGCGCACCATGGCCTGGATGCGCGGTTCCTTGCCGTAGGGCGTCTGGAAGTAAGAGCGCACGCGGTTGCGCAGGCTCGCGGCCTTGCCGACGTAGAGTACCGCGCCACTGGCCGACTTCATCAGGTAGACGCCGGGCTGGGCGGGCAGGGCTGCCAGGCGGTTCCCGAACTCCGGCGCACGCGGCGCTGTTCGGACGTGGGTGCTCATGCTTCAAGTCTACCGCGTGTTCTTCAGGAGAGGGGACCAGGCCCCGAGAGGTCTCTCGACTTCGCTGTGCCTCCCTCGAGATGACAGGCACTCCACCCCAATCCCATGGCTGGGCGCCGACGCCGGTTCTCAGAGGGTTGGACAGACTATCTACAGAACAGGGGCGATATGTCCTGCCAGCGATTCTCAGATTACCGCAATGTTAACCCGCTGAAATCCTTAAACCCACTATTGCATAATCTACCCGGCGCTGTTAGATTACTTGTGTGGTCGACGCGGATGAGAATACGGGGAAGTACCCCATCAGCGTGGTCGCAAGGCTCACGGGCGTGCCGGAGCACCGTCTTCGGGCGTTCGAGTCGGCGGGGCTCATAGAGCCCGAGCGTACGGAGGGAGGTACGCGGCTGTACTCGGACGTAGACGTGAGTCTCGTGATACGCATAGCGGAGCTATCCGACAAAGGCGTCAACTACGCAGGTATCCGCGAGGTGCTTGACCTCGAAGCCCTGGTGCAAGCCGAGGCTGTGGACGAGAACCCGGACAGCGAGGAGACGGAGGAGGGAACAGAATAACGCTTTGGCGCCTCGGCTCCGGTGGGACTAAACCCCGCCGGCCCGCTCCAGTCCCGGGGCGGACGCCCCAACTCGAGCACGCGTTCACTCCTGAACAACGTGCTCGTACTTGGCTCAGCGCATAGCACAGCCCAAGCGAGAGAGAGGGGAGAACGAATGGATTGGGTAGTGTTATCGTTGCTTGCAGCGGTGGCTTTCACCGCATACTCGCTGGTCCAGAAGCGCGTGCTGGACCGTTATGTCGACGGGGCGGTGACCTTTGCGGCACTCGCGTGCATGCCACACGCGTTGATCGCCAGCGTTATCCTGCTTGCAGACCCTCCGGACTGGTTCTCATGGCCCGTCCTCGCGATGGCCTTTGCGGGGACGTCGCACGCGGCCATCCAACTGCTCAGCGCCCACGCGTTCCGCAGGGAAGCAGACATCTCACGAATCGTCCCCATCATGGACGCCTTCCCCTTGTTCGTGCTCGGCATGGCAATCGTGTTCCTGGGCGAGGCGCTGACGCCCTTGAAGGCAGGCGCGGCGCTCCTCGTGACCGGCGGCGTGATGGCCGCGTCGTGGCATCAGTCGCTGCCGGGCGCGCGCATCAGACTGAACCGCTCGCTGATGGTCATCCTGGGGGCTGCCTTCTTCATGGCAACGTATTCG
Organism: Dehalococcoidia bacterium; assembly: GCA_034422795.1. Classification (GTDB taxonomy): domain Bacteria; phylum Chloroflexota; class Dehalococcoidia; order Lucifugimonadales; family Australimonadaceae; genus Bin16. Next base: position 18,419 of record DAOUJK010000044.1, read on the forward strand.
GTGCTGGCGAAGGCAGCGACGGGAGAGATGTCCATCCTGCAGATGTACGCAGTGTCCTGGATGTTCTCGGCCCCCTGGTTGATGGCTACCTCGCTGTGGAGGAATCCCTCCGGCCTGTACACGGCATTGACCTCGCGTCCGGCGCTCATCTCCACGGGCCTGGCGCAGGCCATCATCCTTTTCGCGTTCGTGGTGGCGCTCAGGGCATTCGAGTTGGGCCCGGTATCGTTGAGCTCAGCGATCATGTCGACGAGGCCCGTGCTGCTGCTGTTCTGGGTGGCGGCGAGCGGCATGAGTGTGCGCGCTGTGCTGGGCAGGCGGGAAGGGCGCTCCCGCTGGGTGTCGGCCTCGCTGGTGACAACAGGCGTCGGGGTGATGGCGGTGTAAGCTCCGCTACGAGCAGACGCATAGAGGGAAGGAGGGGCCGACTTGCTTCGGCCCCTCCTTCGTTCGTGAGTCTCTCCGTGGGCTCTCTGGGCTCCAGTCTGTGCCTGCCTCACACGCCGTGAGCGGGTACAATGCCCCTCGACATCACCACAGGGGGAGCGCATGGGCAAGGTCATCTTCAGCGTCGGGGGGAGTTCAGGTCTCGAGTGGAACGATTTCCTCGAGATATGCCAGACCTGCGACGAGCTCGGGTTCCACGGCTTCTATCCGTCGGATCATCTGATGCAGATCAACCCGGGCCGGGGACCGAGTCCCGCACGACTGGAGGGACTGACCGTAATGGCCGCGATGGCCGGCCACACGAAGAACCTCCGGCTGGGGATGCTGGTGCTGAACAACAACCTCCGGCACCCCGTGATAACTGCGAAGATGGTCAATACGATCGACCACGCATCCGGCGGGCGTGCCGAGCTCGGCATCGGCAGCGGCAACGTGAAGCATGAGTTCGACGTCCACGGCATCCCGTTCCCGCCGTTCAGGGAGCGCGCCGACCGGCTGGACGAGGCACTGTCCGTCATCAGGGCCATCTGGACCGAGGAACCGGCCTCGTTCCAAGGGACCTACTACACCTTGGACGAGGCGCCGCAAATGCCGAAGCCGGTGCAGCAGCCGCACCCGCCCATCATCGTCGGAGGACGCGGCGACCGCACGTTGCAGATAGCAGCGAAGCACGCCACAGACTACAACCAGATCGCGCCTCTGGAAGAAGCGAAGGTGAACCTGGACCGGATGCAGGCAGTCTGCGACGAGACAGGGCGGGACTTCTCCGGCATGCGGCACTCCGTACAGATCCAGATCAAGCTGACCGACGACGCATCCGAGGTGGAGGCGACCGTGGCCAGGGGAGCCTCGCTAGCCACGCAGAAGACGTCCTACTACGCAACGCCGGAAGAGCAGGTGCGCGACAGCATGCTGCTCGGCGCGCCGGATGCAATCGCGGACCAACTGGGCAGATGGGTGGACGCAGGCATAGACCACTTCATCCTGATGACGCCGCGCCCGTTCGACCGGCGCGTCATGGAGCGTTTCGCGCAGGAGGTCGCTCCGCAGTTCGCGTGAGCGACAGGCGAACCCGGGAGAGGAGAGACGAGCACCATGCCCCACTACTGGCTGTTCAAGTCCGAACCGACGACGTACTCCTACGACGACCTCGTGAGCGACGGCGTCGCCGAGTGGGACGGTGTCCGCAACTTCCAGGTACGGAACTGGCTGCGCGACGACATCAAGCCCGGCGACGGAGTGTTGTTCTGGCACTCGAGCGCCAAGCCCATAGGCGTCGTGGGCACGGCGACCGTCGTGCGGGAAGGGTACCCGGACAGTACGGCGTGGGACCCGGACTCCGACCATCCCGACCCGAAGAGCACCCCGGAGAAGCCGCTCTGGTACATGGTGGACCTCAAAGCCGACCAGAAGTTCACGGACATCGTCACGATGGAGGAGCTGCGGGCGGAGCCTGCGCTCGCCGAGATGATGGTGCTCAAGCGCGGCAACCGGTTCTCCATCACCCCGGTCACCGAGGAAGAGTTCAACACGGTGCTGCGCATGGGGGAAGCCAAGTAGGGCGATGACCGCCGCGATGGCGCTTGCAATGGCTGTCCTCGCCGCGTGCGTACTCGCAGCGGGGACCCCGCAGGCCCAGGCGCACAGCAGGCACGAGGGCAGCGTCGAGTTGTACAGAGGGGGCAGCGGCCCTTACGAGGTGCTCGTGGCCGCGGTACCGCGCGTCGGTTTCCTTGAAGTTACCGTTGTCTTCGCGCCGGATACGCCGGACGCCTTGCTGCCGTACATGCCGCGCGTCGTTGTCCATGCCGAGCGCGAGGAACAGCGCATCGGTCCGGCCACTGCTACCCGTCCGCCCGGCCTGCGCGCCAATGAATACACCGCGATACTGGAGCCCGACGAAGCAGGGCAGTGGGAGATAACGGTCAACATCGACGGCGAACCGGGGGCCACGACGCTCGTGCTGCCAGTCACGGTGGGACAAGGCCGGGGTTTCCCGTGGCCGGCACTCGCTGCCGGGCTCGGCATCGTGTTGCCTATCCTCTGGCTGGTATTCGCTCCCCGCAAGAAGCGGCCCGGCGGCTAGTACCGGGAGGCGCGGCCGGGGTCTACCTGCTTGCCGGTGACGAGGTAGACGACCTGCTCGGCGATGTTGGTGGCGCGGTCGGCGATGCGCTCCAGGTCGTGCGCCGTCCAGAGCAGGTGGGTGGCGCGTTCGATGACCTTCGGGTCCTGCACCATCAGGAGGAGCAGCTCGCGGTAGACCTGGTCGTAGAGCGCGTCCACCTCGTCGTCGTCGGCCAACACCTGGTATGCCTTGTCGACGTCGTGCTTCACCAAGGCGTCGAGGGAAGCGCGAAGCATCGCATTGGCCTTTTCGGCCATGCGGGGGATGTCGACCAGTGGTTTGATAGGCGGCTGGTCGCCCATCATGACGCTGATCTTGCCGATGCCTTCCGCGTAGTCGCCGATGCGCTCGAGTTCCATCGAAACGTGCAGGGCGGCGATAAGCATGCGCAGGTCTGACGCTACGGGCTGCTGGATGGCGATGAGGTCTACGGCGCGTTCCTCGAGTTCGGCACGCTTCCTGTCGATGATGTCGTCGTCCTTGATGACCTGCTGGGACAGAGCGAGATCGCGGGTCTTGAGCGCCTCGACAGCAAGGAAGGTCGCTTTCTCCACCATGCTGCCCAGCGCAAGGAGCTCGTCCTGCAGGTTCTGGAGGTCACGGTCGAACTCCGCACGCTGGTGTCTGCCCATGGGTCTGTCCATCATCACGTCCTCCTGGCGCGCCCAATGCGTGGCTAGCCGAACCTGCCGGTGATGTACCCCTCGGTGCGTTCGTCCCGGGGGTTGGTGAATATCTGGTGGGTGTCGCCGACCTCCACGAGGTAACCAGCCCGGTCTTCGCCCATCGTCATGAACGCGGTCCAGTCGGATACCCGTGCAGCCTGCTGCATGTTATGCGTGACGACGACGATGGTGTAGTCCTTGCTGAGTTCGCGCATGAGGTCTTCAATCGCGAGCGTCGAGATGGGGTCGAGGGCGGATGCGGGCTCGTCCATGAGGATGACGTCCGGCTGAACGGCTACGGCGCGCGCGATGCAGAGGCGCTGCTGCTGTCCGCCGGAGAGCGTGAGGCCGCTTGCCTTGAGCCTGTCCTTCACTTCGTCCCAGAGCGCGGCCCTGCGGAGGGAGCGCTCCACCGCTTCGTCCATATTGCCCCTGAAGCCGTTGATGCGCAGCCCGAAGGCGACGTTGTCGTAGATGGATTTGGGGAACGGGTTAGGTTTCTGGAAGACCATCCCGACCCGGAGCCTGATCTCCGTGGGGTCGATGCTTGTGTGGTAGATGTCCTCGCCGTTGAAGAGCACCTCGCCCTCCACGCGCGCGCCGGGGATGAGGTCGTTCATGCGGTTGAAGCAGCGCAGGAGCGTGCTCTTGCCGGAGCCGGACGGACCGATGAGGGCGGTGACGCTGTTCCGCGCCACGTCCAGATTGATGTCCCGCAGCGCCCGGAACGAGCCGTAGTACATATCGAGGTTCCTGACGCTCAGGGTCGTGTCGGTAGCGGTGGCTTCCGTCGTTGTCATTCCTCAGACCTCTTCTGCGTGCGGTTGCGTATGTAGATGGCCACGGCGTTCATGGAGAGCAGGACGACGAGCAGGACGATGATGCCTGCCGCGGCGATGCCCCGGAACTCCGGCCTGGGCTGACTCACCCAGTTGTAGATCTGGATGGGCATCACCGAGAATTCGTCCAGCGGGTCGGTTGGGATGAAGGTGAGGAAGACGAGCGCGCTGATGGCGATCATGGGGGCCGCTTCTCCGATGGCCCGGGACATGGCGAGGATGGTGCCCGTCAGGATCCCGGGGAGTGCGTGCGGCAGAACGACGTCCTTCACGGTCTGGAACTTGGTTGCGCCCAGGCCGTAGGACGCCTCGCGGTAGGTCGAAGGAACGGCGCGTATCGCCTCGCGGGAGGCGATGATGACGATGGGCATCACGAGGAGCGACATGGTCATGGCACCAGCGAGGACCGTCCTACCCAGTGCGAGTATCTGCACGAAGACAGCGAGGCCGAGCAGCCCGTAAACGATAGAAGGCACGCCGGCCAGGTTGGAGATGTTGACCTCGATGATGCGCGTGAACCAGTTCTTGGGGGCGTACTCCTCCAGGTAGACTGCGGCACCGACGCCTACGGGGACCGTGAAGAGGCCGGTGAGCCCCATGATCCATATCGTTCCGAAGATGGCGGACTTCATGCCGGCCTGCTCCGGGAAGCGGGAAGGGTAGTCCGTCAGGAAGTGCAGGCTGAGCCAGGGCACTCCCTGCCAGAGCACGCGGAGGAGGAGCGCCGCCAGCCCCGCCAGTCCGAGCAGGATGGCCGCTATGAAGATGATGTACGCCACGGTGCCGATGCGCTTGCGTATGGCGAGGCGGGGATTGAGCAGCGCCGTGACCTCTGCTTTCGCCATGCTAGTACTCCTCCCGGAAGCGCCGGACGAGGAAGTGTCCGAGCACGTTCATGCCGAGTGTGAACGCGAACAGCAGCAGTCCCACCGCGAAGATGGTGTTGTACTCCAGCGATCCGTGCGGAGTCTCCCCGAGCGCCAGCTGCACGATGAAGGCCGTCATCGCCTGGATGCTCTCGATGGGGTTGAAGGTGAGGCGCGGCGTTGCGCCCGCGGCAAGAGTGACCAGCATCGTCTCGCCGATGGCGCGTGAGAACGCCAGGATGAACGAGGCGATGATGCCGGAGAACGCCGCGGGCACCACGATGCGGAGCGAGACCTCCAGCCTCGTTCCGCCGAGGGCGTATGCCGCATGGCGGAGCGAGCGGGGAACCGCGACCATCGCGTCCTCGCTGAGCGACGAGACCATGGGGATGATCATCAGGCCCATGACCAGGCCGGCGCTCAGTGCGTTGAAGACCAGCAGGTCCTCCTGGAAGATGCGGATGGGGATGCTCTGCAGCAGCGGGGTCACGAATGTGAGGGCGAAGTACCCGTAGACGACGGTGGGGATGCCCGCGAGCACCTCGAGGACCGGCTTGATGGTGCGGCGCATCCTGTCCGGGGCGTACTCCGAGAGATAGATGGCTATGGCCAGTCCGGCAGGCACCGCGACCGCTGCTGCGATGGAAGCGACCAGCAGGGTACCGCTCACGAGCGGCAACACCCCATAGTGCCGGTTGCCCTCCGCGTCCTTGAGGATGGGAGACCAGGTGGTGCCGAAGAGGAAGTCCCAGACGGGGACCTCACGGAAGAAGCCGAGTGACTGGCTCAGGAGGCTGGCGACGATGCCGAAGGTGGTGACGATGGACATCACAGCGCAGGCGAAGAAGATCCAGTGGACGATGCGGCCCTGCAGCGCGCCACGCTTGCGGTTGCGGCTCAACTGCATAGTTGCCTGGCGCTGTCCGATCGGTGCTGGGAATCCATCTCGTGCGGTAGTGTCCATCACATATCCTCATCTCGTCTAGCCCCGGAGGAGAGACAGGAGAGTGGGGCGGTGGCGCATCGAGCAGATGCTCGTGGGAGGAAGGCCACCGCCCCACAGAGGACGACTGACTTACCCGGCTAGAGGCCGGCCGCGGCCTTGTTGTCGGCGTAGATGCTGCGGTCTACGGGGACGTATCCCTCCTCGCCGGTCAACTGGTAGCCGTGGTCCATGTAGTACTCGACGAACGCCCTCACCTCAGGCTTTTCGAGGCTCTCGACGTTGACGTAGATGAAGAGGGGGCGTGAGAGGGGAGTGTAGGAGCCGTCCTCGATGGTCGATGGTTCAGGAGTGATGCAGCCGTCGCCGTTGTCGATGGCGACGATCTTGAGGCTGTCCTGGTTCTCCTGGTAGTAGGCGTACCCGAAGTAACCGAGTGAGCCGCGGTCGCCGGCGATGCCCTGGACGAGGACGTTGTCGTCGGCGGAGGCGGTGTAGTCGGCACGCGACACCTGCGCCTCGCCGTTGACCTCTTCGGTGAAGTAGTCGAATGTGCCGGAGTCGGTGTCTGGCCCATAGAGGCGGAGTCGCTGATCGGGGAATCCTGCGCGGACGTCCTGCCAGTTGTTGATGGAGGAGCCGGGTTTCCAGATCTCGTTGAGTTCCTCGACGGAGAGGCAGTCGACGAAATCGTTAGAGGGGTTGACCATGACGGAGAGGCCGTCAGTGCCGACGCGCATCTCGATGAACTCGATGCCATTTGCTGCTGCGGCCTCGGCTTCGGAGTCCTTGATGGGCCTGGAGGCGTTGGAGATATCGGTCTCGCCGACGGTGAATCGCTTGAAGCCTCCGCCGGTGCCTGAGACTGCGACGTTCACCTGCACGTCGGGCTGTTCCTTGCGGAACTCCTCGGCGACAGCCTGGGTGACGGGGAAGACGGTGGAGGAGCCGTCGATCTGGATGGTGCCGCTGAGCTTCTCCATCATCATGGCCTCCTCCGGCTCCTTCTCCATCATGGCAGTGGGAGTGCCGGACTGCGCCGCGGCCTTGTTGTCGGCGTAGATGCTGCGCTCGACAGGGACGTATCCCTCTTCGCCGGTCAGCTGGTAGCCGTGGTCCATGTAGTACTCGACGAAGGCGAGTACCTCAGGCTTCTCGAGGCTCTTCACGTTGACGTAGATGAAGAGTGGGCGTGAGAGAGGAGTGTAGGAGCCGTCCTCGATGGTGGAGGGCTCAGGAGCGACACAGCCGTCGCCGTTGTCTATAGCGATAACCTTGAGGCTGTCCTGGTTCTCCTGGTAGTAGGCGTACCCGAAGTAACCGAGAGAACCGCGGTCGCCCGAGATACCCTGGACGAGGACATTGTCGTCGGCGGAAGCGGTGTAGTCGGAACGGGAGACTTGGGCCTCGCCGTTGACCTCTTCGGTGAAGTAATCGAACGTGCCGGAGTCGGTGTCGGGTCCGTAGAGGCGCAGCCGCTGATCGGGGAATCCTGCGCGGACGTCCTGCCAATTGTTGATGGAGGAGCCAGGCTTCCAGACCTCGTTGAGCTCGGCGACGGTGAGGCAGTCGACGAAGTCGTTGTCGGGGTGGACCATGACGGAGAGCCCGTCGGTGCCGACGCGCATCTCGATGAACTCGATGCCGTTGGCAGTTGCGGCCTCGGCCTCGGAGTCCTTTATGGGTCGAGAGGCGTTGGAGATGTCGGTTTCGCCGACGGTGAAGCGTTTGAAGCCTCCGCCGGTGCCTGAGACTGCGACGTTGACCTGCACGCCGGGCTGTTCCTTGCGGAACTCCTCGGCGACGGCCTGGGTGACGGGGAAGACGGTGGAGGAGCCGTCGATCTGGATCGTGCCACTGAGGCTAACCGGAGCCATCGGAGTAGGCGTAGCACCGGCTTGGGGGGGAGAGGTCGGCGTCGCGGTCGGGTCCGACTCGCAAGCGCCAAGGAGAGCAGCAAAAGCCGCTACGAGGAGCATAAGCCCACTCAGTCTGAGGTATTTGGTCGGTATCATCCTGCCTCCCTTGGGGGTTGGGTTACATCGTCAGCGTAGGGAGGCGAGGTTAACGGCGCGCGTCGGTGTTCTTTATGGAGACGTTAACGCGGGGAAAGCGGAGGTTTTCCAGTAGGGATAGACCTCAGGCTGCGCGGGGGAGCGTGAACCAGAAGGTGGAGCCGACGCCCTGGGTACTCTCGACGCCGACCTCACCGCCGTGCAGCTCAACGATGTGCTTCGCTATCGCGAGCCCGAGCCCCGTGCCCTGGTCGCGCCGGGAGCGGTCGACCTTGTAGAAGCGCTCGAACAGGTGGGGCAGGTGCTCGGGGGCGATGCCGGGGCCGCTGTCGCGTACCTCGACCAGCACACTGTCCCGGTCCGTGTCGTTCGCACACAGTTCAATGGTCCCGTCGCGCGGGGTGAACTTCAGCGCGTTGTCCAGCAGGTTGGATATGACCTGCCGCAATTTCTCCGCGTCGCCCAGCGCAACCACGCTCTTGGAGGCATCGACGGTCACGGCGACACCCGATTCCGCGATACGGTGCTCGAGGTCGGTGCAAACGGCTGCGAGCGTGGCGGCGGCGTCAACCGGCCCCGTGTGCAACTCCGACTGCCCCCTCTCGATCCGCGAGAGTTCCAGCAGGTCGTTGACCATGGCATTCATGCGGTCGACCTCACGGTTGATGCGTCCGAGGAAGTCAGCGGCAGTTGCCGGGTCGTTCAGTGCGCCGCCTTCGAGCGTCTCGACCATCGCCTTGACCGAGGCCAGAGGGTTGCGCAGTTCATGCGAAACGTTGGCCACGAACTCACGCCGGGTCGTCTCCAGCTGGCGTAGGGGCGTCAGGTCATGCAGCGTGAGGAGAACGGGGGGCTCCGCATCGTCCCTGTCGGTCTCGCTTCCAACGGCGATGGGGGTGGCAGTCGCGCTCAGGCTGCGCCGCGGGTTGGCGAGCGTGAACTCCAAGTTCCTGCGTTCGCCCGACTGCCTCGAGAGCGCCACGATGGAGCGCAGTTCATGGTCGCGCAGCACCGAGCTCAGCGGGGTTCCGACAGGCGCTTCGACACCGAGCAGTTCATGGGCAGCCGGGTTGGAGAGGGCGATGCGGTTCTCACCATCGACAAGGACGACGCCGTCCGCCATGGTGTCCAGCACCGCGGTCAGTTGCTCGCGGTGGTCGGCGAGCTGTGCGAAGAGCGCAGCCAGTGCCTCCGTCATCGCTGCGAACGGCGCCTGCAACCCGCTCAGCGTCGTGGAGGTGAGCCGTTCCGGGCGCACGTCAAAGTTCCCCGTGGCGATGCGCCGCATCGCAGCCACTGCTGCTCGGGTCTCACGGGCAGCCGCAGCACCGGTACGGAGTTCCCGCACCATGACCATGAGCAGAGTGGCGGCGACGAGGAAGGAGAGGAGAGCGATGAGCGGCTCCGAGGCGGTAACGGCGAACACTCCGGCGAGAAGCGAGAGCAGCGTCAGCGTTCCGAGGACGATCGCAGCGCCTCTCAGTCCAGCCATGAGGCTCACCTCAACCTTCGAAGCGGTAGCCGACCCCCCGGATCGTGATGATGCGGGCAGGGGTCGAAGGGTCGGCCTCTATCTTTTCACGAAGCCACCGCACGTGCACGTCTACGGTCCTGACGTCGCCGATGTAGTCGTGTCCCCAGAGCTGTTCGAGCACCTGGTCCCGCGTGAAAGCGCGGCCAGGGTTCCGTATGAAGAGCGCGAGCAGGTCGAACTCCCGGGGTTTGAGCCGCAGCTCCTCACCGTTGAGCGTGGCCTGGTGGGCGTCCACGTCCACGGCAAGGGAGCCTGAACGCAAGGGCTCAGCCATCCGGGGGGATGCAGTCTTGCGTGGACGCCGGAGCATCGCGCGCACACGGGCCATCAGCTCGCGCATGCTGAACGGCTTGGTGACGTAGTCGTCCGCGCCGATCTCCAACCCGACCACGCGGTCTATCTCCTCACCCTTCGCGGTCAGCATCAGGATGGGCACGTCGGTCTCCCGGCGAAGGATGCGACACACCTCCAGGCCATCGAGGTTGGGGAGCATCACGTCCAGAATGACCAGGTCGGGAAGGGCGGCACGCGCGGTCTCGAGCCCGCTCCCGCCGTCCGGCGCGGTAAGCACGTTATAGCCCTCGTGCTCGAGATTGTAGCGGAGCGCCTCTACGAGGTTCTCCTCGTCTTCCACCACCAACACAGAGCGGTTCGTCATATGGATGGCTCCGTTCCAGGGACGGTGGCCCCATGGGTCTACACGGATGGTATGACCATTATGCAAGCGGACGCTTAACGGGCGGTTAAGGGCCTGCGTACGCTCGTGGGAAGTTTAACGGAGTCGCTGCACGTGTAGCGCTGCAGCGGGACTACGCACCCCGGATGCGCGCCAGCAGTTCGCCGATGGTGAGCCAGTAGTAGACGATGAACGTTCCGGCAACGAGCAGCATGACGGCGCTTATCGTGCCGACGTGCGGGAGTGCTTTCCGCAGGGCGCCGGTCACGGCGCCCTTGAACAGCGCCATGCCGATGGTGAGCGCCAGTATGACGGAGCCCATGCCGAGGCCGTACAGGATGAACTGCCAGACGGAGTCCAGAAACGTCTCCGCGGTGAAGGTCCCGCCGATGACGGCGAGGAAGATGGGCAACGTGCAGCTGAGGGAGGCGGTGCCGTACGCGAGGCCGAACGTGAAGTAGCTCCGTACGCCCTTGCTGTTCGCGTTGCCGAACCGTGAGGAGACGCTGGCAGCGAAGTTGCTGTAGAGCTTACCGCCGGAGAGGAGGTACGCTCCGGCCAGGACGAGCAACACGCCGATGATGAGGCCGATCCACGGGAAGGCATCCGCTATCCCGCGCGCGCCCAGCCCGATAGGTGTGCCTACAGCGGCGAAGAGGACGACGAACCCCACCGATACCGTCGCACCCACGAAGAGTGCCCGGCGCAGCCTCGAAACGACGCTGCCCGCAGAAGCATCGCCACCCTCGCTGTCGCTCAGGTAGAGACCGAGGTAGGCGGGGAGCATGGCGAACCCGCAGGGGTTGACGGAAGAGACCATCCCCGCGCTGAAGGCGAACCCGAACGGGAAGAGGTCACCGAGGTCGCCGAGAAAGTTGCCGGACCGTGCCGATACGGATTCCACACCCTGGGTAACTGCGCCGAACTCGCTGCCGGTGATGAACGCGCCGATGACCGCAACGGCCATCGCTCCGATGAATGCGAGAACAGGGAACGCCGTTCCCCAACGGATGTTCTGTCCTGCGGCACGCATCATTCTCCCTCCGCATCGAGGTGCTACCCCTCCTCATATGATACGCCTGCCGGAACAGGGAGGCTTGCCGCGCTTGCGCTACCGCCAGCGCACGCTTCTGCGGCGCATGCCGAACGCAACGGCGACGAGGAGGCCGGTCGCTGTGAGCGTCAACGTGAGCGCGAGCACCTGCGCCTCGCTCGTCCGGCCCGTGAGCACAGCCTCATAGATGGCTATCGGCATCGTCCGGGTGCGTCCGGGAATGCTCCCGGCCACCATGAGCGTTGCGCCGAACTCGCCCATGGCCCGCGCGAGCGCGAGGCTCACGCCCGTCATCACCGAGCGCCATGCCAGCGGGAGCGTGATCCGGGTGAAGATCCGCCACTCGTTCTGCCCGAGCGTGCGGGCCGCATCTTCCAACGTATGGTCCACCGACTCGAAGCCGGCCTGTGCCGTGCGAACAAGGAAGGGAGCGGAGACGAAGAAGGCGGCGAGCGCGGCACCACTCCACTGGAAGACGAACGTGAACCCGAACACCGCATCGAGCGTCTCGCCCAAGGGCGAGCTACGCCCTACAGCGAGCAGCAGGTAGTAGCCAAGCACCGTAGGCGGCAACACCATGGGGACGAGCACTGCCGTAGAGAGCAGGTCATGCACCCAGCCGCGAAGGCGCGAGAGTCCCCACGCAACGGGGATACCGACCACGAACGCAAGTGCCGTACTTGCGAGACCGGTCTGCAGGCTCAGTCTCAGGGCGTCCCAGTCCATCGATCACTCCGTACCCGCTACCTTATCAACGTGCGGTATCAACGTGCGGTGCGTAGCCGAACCGTCTCCACGTTTCAAGGGCCTGTGCGTCGCGCATCGACGCGATGAAGCGCTTCGCTATCTCTACCGCACTTGACTCGCTGCTCACCCCTGCAGTGACCTGCAGCCCGGCGCTCGTTTCAGCAGGCAGCGGAGCAAGGGTGCGCACACCCTGAGCGTCCGAGGCTATGACCAGCGAGCGCGGGACGAAACCAGCCTCGGCGTTGCCGCTGGTGACGAATTGGAACGCCTGCGCGACGTTCTCGCCGTAGACGACGCGTTCAGCCACCACTTCCCAGAGGCCCTGGTCCCGGAGGTAACGCCTGGCCGCATCGCCGTATGGGGCCAGGTCCGGGTTGGCAAGGGCTATCCGTCGCACCGTACCGCTACGCAAGAGCGAGGCAACGTCGTCCGCCTCGTCGTCGATGCCCGTGATCGCGATGAGTTCACCGGTCGCGAGCACGGCGGTGCTTGCAGGGTCGAGTAATCCGTCGTCGGCGAGGGTGGAGGTGTACCGGCTGTCGGCTGAGACGATGAGGTCAAGGGGCGCCCCCTGACGCAACTGTTCGGCGAGTATGCCGGACGCGCCGGTGACGAGCGTTACCGGAGTTCCGTACTCGGACTCGAACCGCGCCGCGATCTCTTCGGCCACCGGCTGGATGCTGGCGGCGACGCCCACCAGCAGTGCAGGCTCGTCCGGGTCCCCGGCGGGTGTGCAGGCGATGGAGAGCAGCATAAGGAGCAGGGCAGCCGCCGACATGCTCCGGAGGGTAGGGGAGAGGGGAGCGAATCGTAAATCCCGAGGCATCGCAGGACAGCCCTTACGGCGCTGGAGCTTCATAGAACGATTCTACGAGGTGAAGCCGACAGGCAGGTCATCCGGCGCCACGAAAGCGGCCTCCAGCGTGCTCCTGCACGCTGCATCCTCAGCACAGGCCCGCTGGAACGCGCAAGCCCCCGATGGCGCATGCGCACACTCCCTCAGACAGGAAGATTCAGCGATTTCAGCAGCAGTTTGCAGGAGTCGCAGTAGCAGCTTGCAGATAATCCGGTAGATAAACACGGAGAAACGAGTAGCATTACTCTATTGTTTTATCTCCCGCACTCCTGCAGAATCCTCCAGGCGCACGAAATAAATCTGTGTTGCGGTAGAATGAACAGCAGTGGAGGGAGAGGAAATGGCGAGACTGGGCCAGTACAGCTACCCGGACATCAGGTTCGGAGACGCGGTCGAGATAGCGAACCGCATCCTGAACAAGTTCAAGGGCACAGTGAGCGTGAAGGGCCTCGCATGGGAACTGGGGATGGCCGAGGGGAGCGGCACCCTGTTCGCCAAGGTAGCGGCGCTCCGCGACTTCGGCCTCGTAGAAGGCCGGGGCGAGCTTCGCGTCTCGCAGTTGGCCCAGCGGGTCCTCCATCCTACGAACTCGGAGGAGGGCCTCGAAGCAACGGCCGAGGCATTCCAGCGTGTAGAACTGCTGAGCCAGCTGTACACGCGTTTCGAGGGCGAAGTGCCCGACGACATGAGCCTCCTGGTAGGGCTTGAGGAGATCTCCCGCGCCCCCCGGGACGAGATCGTCAAGCGGGCCCCCCTCATCCAGAAGCACCTGACCGACGCGATACGCGTTCTGGGACGGCCTGTCCGGGCAGAGAAAACCGCAGAACATTCTGCAAAGCGCCAGAGGATTGCTGCGGAATCTCCGGCTGCGGCTGCTGAACCGGTCGCCGAGGAGCCTGCAGGCGATGGGCTGCACATCACAGCTGCGGGGCGACGCCTCTCGGTCCCGTTCACGGCCGAGTACATCGAGGTTGCCATCAGCCTGCTCCGCGCGATGCAGGCGGAGATGCGCAGGGAAGCCTCCGGCGAACCCGCGCTCCCACTCTTCGAAGGCATGGACTTCGACCTGGGAGAGCAGTTGGACGTGTGAGGTGGGGGACTGGCGCCCCAGACAGGATTCGAACCCGTGACCCGCTGCTTAGAAGGCAGCCGCTCTATCCTACTGAGCTACTGGGGCCTCTCTTCGACTATAGTGCCGGGGCGCATG
>DAOUJK010000045.1:0-45439 GCA_034422795.1 Dehalococcoidia bacterium
ATCGGCCAGACGCGGCCGGTGCGGGTGGTGTTCATGGCCTACAGGAACAGCCTGCAGGCCGACGCCCTGAAGCTGGTGGCGAAGAAGCTCCAGTCTTCGCTGGCGGTGGAGGGCGAGTTGCCGGAGGACGGGCTTGCCGCCTACGGCGACGACGGAGACGACCTCATGCTCGCGCTGGCGCGGAAGATCGTGAACGGCGACGAGGACGAGGCGGAGACGGTGGAGGCGGTCTTCGCGGCAGCGCGGGACGCCGAGACCGAGGCCGAGGAGTTCCTCGTCGATGACGGCTGGCAGGCCGTGGAGACCGAACCGGAGACGGTTGCGGTGGACGGTACGGCCTCCGGCATCGAGCCGGTGCTCGACGACGGCCGCAACGACGAGTCCCCGGAGGCAGCGCAGACGCTGTTCTCCTGGGCGGAGTTCATGGCCGAGGGGCCGGTCAAGCCAACGGGCCGGAGCCGCAAACCCCAGCCCGCGAGCCTGTCCATGTTCGAGTGGGCGCTCGGCATGGAACGACAGCGCGAGGCAGAACCGGTCGGCGCGGGGCGCTAGGCCGGAACGAAGGGGGAGGGCGCAATCGACGCCCTCCCCCTGGCTGCTCATGTATGTGGCCCTTTTTGCGTTTAAGGCGGGGTGTTCTTCCATGTGGGTGGGACTTCTTGTTGTTAGAGCCCCTCGTGGAATACTCACCCCACCGCGAATAGGACGCGGATTCGGGTGAAGTTCTGCGTTCGACCGGTCGGAGTGCTAGTGGTAGCATCCGCCGTGTGCTCCTTGTAGCGTGAACTGGCCGCCTTCGGCCTCTACCCCTCTCATGGGAGATATCGCAGGCATGGTAGTGATTCGCGGAATCCTCAGATACTCCCTGATGTTCGTTGCTGCGGTGGTCATTGGCTACGCAGCACTCGCGGTCTTCGAAGAAGTGACCCAGACCGAAGCCACCAGAGTGTCCGCTTCCGTTCGGTTGGCCGAGAATCAGGCCGAGAACATGGACCGCGCGTTGGGGGACGTGAGCCTGTTTGCCGATGGGAATTCTGGCGGCGACGCTTCCGAAGCGCGGTCTCAACCCGCGATCTCTGAGATCAGCGACATCGATACGCTCATTGGCCGGTGGGAGCCCCTCTACGAGGAGGCCCAACTGGCCTATGTGAAGTTCGAGGCGGCAATCGACAATGCCAAGGCCACCGCACCTGGCTACTTCGCGACTCAGCAGGCACTTACCGAGTCGATCAACGACCCGGTTGCCAAAGCGCAGGCACAAGAGGATGACGAACGAGAGTGGGCTCTCTATTCAAACTGGGAAGCGCAGGCGGAGTCTGCGTTAGCCAAGGCCCAGGCCATCGGAAAGCAGCTAGATGATATGGATGCGATCCTGCGCAAGCTCGAGTTGCGGACGGACTTTGTTTTCGATACCTCGTCGTTCCAGGACATCCCGACGGCAATATCGGAGTTGAACGCCGAGCTAAGTGAATTCCGGGCCGCCAGTGAGACCATTCGCGCCGCCACTGCATCTCCGTTCGAGGCGAACTGAAGTATGAGGCAGGGGGACCAACACTATGCATCAAGGTAGTGGCGGCCAGACCAAGACTCGCGAGCTGGTCACATTGATTGTCCGGCTTACGGCTTTCCTGGTGACACTCATACCACTGGTGGCGATGATGCGGCCCTGGGTGACCCTGGATGGCATTGACGAGCCTGTCAGTGGTGTTGGTGCTGTCGCACTGCTGCTTCCGTCCATGAGGGAGTATCTCTTTGCGGTGTCCCCATTGCAGGCGGCGGTCGTCACCTTGGGACCCATAGTCGTAGCCTTGTTGGCGATATTCATCAGCAACAGATATAGAAGGCGCAAGTCGGTCTTCTGGGCCCCACCAGCGATGCTGGCTGTGGCCTTGGGCATTGCCTATGGTGCTACTGATCTGGTGACTGGCACGGAACAGGGTCTGACGATCGTGCTGGTAGTATCGATGCTGCTGACCCTCCATCAGGTTGCCATACGTGCTCAGCTTGCTCTTCAGAGGAAGTTGATGATGCCTGCCATATACCGGGTGCTGACCATAGCCACCGGAACGGGACGCTATCGCTGGAGAGAATGGTAGCCACTGCTCCTGCGATGAGGACGCAGCAGTCTGGCGCGGTTCAACTGGCGGGGCCAGGTGGCACCTGACTGAACTGAACAAGGCGGTCGGTTGAGCCGCAGGAAGTCGCTATGCCATCAAGGAGAAATCGGAGGAACAGTAGAAGAACCCTGCCAGCGGTAGTGGCGGTAATCATCGGCCTCGCCATAGGCGGCGGGCTGTACTGGCATCAACACCCTGACCTTGAATTGCGCGTGCTCCAGAACCCCATAGACTGGGTGGCGGACGCTTGGGAAGAGCGCGAAGCGAGAGCCCGACTGGAGGCTCAGGCCACGCTGCTGGAGATCGAGCAGGAAATACATGTCGGCATCAACATAGAACGAATCAGGACTGGAGGAGCCCCGCTAAACTGGGATGAACAGTTGGCCGCAGTGGCCCGTGCCCACAGCGATGACATGAGTAATCGGGGCTACTTCAGTCACGACACGCCGGAAGGGCTGGGGCCATCTGACCGGATTGACCGTGCAGGTTACAGCTGCTGGAAGGGCACCCATTACGGGGTAGCCGAGAACATCGCCATCGAAACCACTCTCGGTGATCCGGAGCGAACTGCGGCCGAGGCGGTACGGGGATGGGTGAACAGCCCGGGACACCGGACCAATTTGCTGGGGAAGCAGTACGACAGAACCGGCGTCGGCGCGTCGTCTGGCAAGTGGAGTGGGTACGAAGCGGTGTACCTCACTCAGGTCTTCTGCTGAGTGTCCCCCCGGGGGTCAATTGATGGCCTACGAACTTGTCCTGTTGTCATGCCGCAACACGCGCCCCTCGGTCAGTGGGGCGTGATAGGCTGCGGAACCTCGCCTATGCCCACTTGAATGGTAGACGTGAACCTCTGCGTGGGCGAGGCCATTGCATTCAGAGGTTTGATGAGGTTGATTGCCATGACGGGTCCCCTGAGGATCGGCAAGCTGATCGGGTCCGGCGGCGAGGGCGCCGTATACGAGGACAGGAACGACCCGCATATGGTCATCAAGGTTCTGCACCGGCAGCACGCCACTCCGGAGCGGGCCGCCAAGCTTCAGGCCATGCGCGACAACCCGCCGCCGGATACTCAGGCGCTGAGTTGGCCGAACGCGGTGGAATATGACGCCGACGGACTCCGCTATCAGATGCCCAAGGCTCCGGAGGGAGCCGAAACGGCATACCGTTTCATCGCCGCCAAAGAGAGAAGGCAACTGCCGCAGCACCGGCAGGAGTACGAATACCGGACGAAAATCGGAATCAGGATAGCGGAGGCGTTTCGTGGGCTGCACGCCATGGGTGTACGGATCGGGGACGTGAACCCTTCCAACATCCTGGTGAGAGCCGATGGCTCGGTCATGCTGATCGACTGTGACAGTTTCCAGATACCGGGTCCGCCCGGACACCAGCCATATCCGTGCGTGGTGGGCAGCCCCGAGTACACCGCGCCCGAGACTGAAGACTTTCGACGGCAGTTCCGGTCCCACGACAGCGACAACTTTGCCTTGGCGGTGCTGCTGTATCAGCTTCTGGGCAACGGCAGTCATCCATACGCAGGGATAGACACATTGGCCGCGGATTCAATTTCCAACATCCGTGAACGGATCAAGGGACATCGCTTCGCTCACCATCCAAGGGAGGGCCGCTGGCGTCCTACACCGGGCCAGATGCGGAGCTGGAGAGCCATGCCGGGACCGGTACAGAATACCTTTCGGCAGGCGTTCTCACCGATGGCCTCCCGCATCGGACGCCCCACCGCTGACGCCTGGGCAAGCATCTTGGAGAAGAACCCCGCCCCGGCTCCTTCAGGGGGCAGCAGCCCACCATCGGCGCCTGCCTCGAGCGGCGGCAAACCACGATCCAAACCCCAGCCACCACGTCCTTCCAAGTCCACTCGTGCTGCAGGCACCAGTGAGAGCGCCACGCTGCGACACCTTGTTGCCGTGCTGTTACTCATTGCGGGCATCGGCGTCGGCGCCTTCTACTGGAACATCTCCCACGATACCCCAGGCGGTACGGTATCCCCTCAACCTCCGGACCTCCCTCCTCCAGTGCCCGAAGTGCCAACACCGACCGTGGTTCCCACGGCGACTCCGGTTCAGGGAACGCCCACTCCCACACCGACACTGGTTCCCAGCAACGAATTGCCATTCGTCCCTCTCCCGCCTCCAACCTTCATTCCCACAAGTACGCCAACGCCCGATTGGCCCCCGCAGCCGAGTACCGACGCATGGAAAGAGTGGGTGGAGGGCTGGAGGAGCCAGGAGGTGGATGCCGCACTGGAAGAGAGCATCCACGACTTCGATCTGGCGGTGGACAGATTGAACGAATTGCCGCTTAGTGAGGCATGCCCGTTGGCCGATGAGCTGCAGACGCGCCTTACAGCGGCCAGATACGTGGTGCAAGTCCACCGGCGCGAGGATGCACTCGTTCCTGGTCAGCACGCAGGGCTTACGTGGAAGATATGGCTGCTGAACAAGGGAGAGGTGCTGGCTGAGACGATAGCGTCCCACGTTCCACCCGCTGAGTGCCGGAGCTCGCTCGCCACGGCAAGTGCCAACAGTGCTGTTGACGATTCTTGATCCACCCTCCCTTTGGAGCGACAGTACGCGCCGTGGGAGAACTTCTCGAGTTGGCTTTGGCCCTTGATGACAACCTCGTAGCTGGCGGTGAGGATGGTGTCCCCTCAAGTCAGGGTTGTACACATGGGGGAGAATCCTGATAATCGGGGTGTCCGCCACCGTCGAGCGGCATCCTGGTGGGCAAGCACAAGGCAGCCCAGAGGAGGAGACTGCCTCCAAAATAACCACAGGAGTGAACCTTGATGAACGACCTCTCTGAAGAACGCTCCCCCGAGGATGTAACAGCCGAAGAGGACGTGCAGATTGAAGACGAGTTAGTGGACATGGAGTTCGCCGACAATCCAGAGCCGCGCTGTCCCGTGTTGATCATCGCCGACTGCAGCGGTTCCATGTCAGGGCGTCCCATCGATGCGATGAACCGAGGCGTTGATGACCTGTACCAAGCCATCTTGGACGACGAGATTGCGAGGAACCGGGTGGAGGTGGCCTTGTTGTCGTTCAGCACAGAGGCCAGGGTGGAGCAGGACTTCAATACGGTCGGTGAGTGGGAAAAGACCAAGATGAGAGCAGGCGGCTCCACCAACATGCACCTCGCCATTGAGCAGGGATGCGACCTCTTGGAAGAACGGAAGGAGCAGTACCGCAGGGGCGGCGTGCCGTACTTTCGACCCATCATGGTGCTCTTCAGCGATGGGCTGCCCACCAGTCCCCGGTCAGAGATGAAGAACGCCAATCAGCGCCTCGTCGACATGGAAAACGACGGTAAGTTGACCATATTCAAGGTGGCAGTCAATGCGGAGGCGGTGCAGGCAATGCTCAGGGTATTGCCCAATCCGAACTCACGGTATCAGCCTCAGCAGTTGGACAACCTGCGGTTCAGCGACTTCTTCGTGTGGCTGAGCAAGTCGGTTTCGGCGATTTCTCGCAGCACGCCAGGCGAGGCGGTGAACCTGCCCCCGACCGACTGGACCACCATTAATGTCTGAGAGGCCCCCACGGAAGAGTACGGAAGGGGCCTTGGGGCTACAGGTTGCTTGCGCCAGTCGGCAGGGCACGGCCCACCTGAAGGACGGCACACCCAACCAGGACAGCGTAGTCGTGGCGGTGCTGCCCGCAGGGCGTCTTGGACCAGTAGCAATCATGGGGGTGAGCGATGGCGCCGGTTCGGCCAGCCACTCCCAGCACGGCTCGAGGGCTGCCTGCGTCGCTGGAGTCGCCAGCCTCACCCGCCGGCTCAATCGGAACCCCGCCATAGCGGTCAAGGAGCACCTACTCCGGAGTGCGCTGCAACGCGCCGTACGCAATGCGAGACAGAGTGTGACAGCAGCGGCCCAAAGTCGGGCGGGGCGGCCGAGGGCAATGAACTTGAGTGAATACGCCTGCACGGTGATGCTAACGCTGACCAGTGCAAGATTGGTCGGGGTGGCCCACATTGGGGACGGGTGCGTGGTGGCAGGCGACGGAGAAGAGTGGCGGTTGTTGAGCGAGCCAGACAATGGAGAGTTCGCCAATGAGACCAGGTTTCTGACTAACCCGCAGAACTGGCCGCGTGTCACAGTGTCTGCCGCTCCCGACATCACGTGTCTAGCCGTCGTTACCGACGGGCTGCAGAACGTAGCCTTGTCCAGGGGCAGCGCGCCCTACGAGCGCTTCTGGACACCCCTATACCGGGCGCTGAACCGGGCCTCGTCATCGTCTCCGGACACTGTGCTAGAGATGATGCTTCAGAAAGTGGCCGACGCAGACAAGGCGGACGACGACTGCACCATCGCGGTCTGTTCCAGAGTTTAGGAAGGCGGACTGGGTTCTCTCGCCATTGCACCCATAATCCAAGTCGGCGAAATCAGAGCATCTCATGGCGAGTTTCATCGAGCGAATCAAGGGTTCCGGGGATGGGTCCGGCCAAGGCAACAGGCATGGACACGCGCCGCCCAAAGCGGGGCCTCTGACCACCGGCAAGCTGATTGGATCAGGCGGCGAGGGTGCCGTATACGAGGACCGGAACGACCCGCATATGGTCATCAAGGTTCTGCACCAGCAGCATGCCACGCCGGAGCGGGCCGCCAAGCTCCAAGCGATGTGCGACAACCCGCCGCAGAATGCTCAGACGCTGAGTTGGCCGAACACGTTGGAAACTCGCGGAGGCGGCCTCCGCTACCGGATGCCCAAGGCTTCCAAGGGTGCCGGAACGGCGTACCGTTTCATCAGCGCCAACGAGCGGCGCCAGCTGCCGCGCCGTCAGCAGGAGTATGCCTACCGGACAAAGATTGGAATCAGGATTGCAGAGGCGTTTCGCTGGTTGCACGCGATTCACGTACGCATTGGGGACGTCAATCCCTCCAACATACTGGTGAGCGACGAGGGCTCGGTCATGCTGATCGACTGCGACAGCTTCCAGATACCAGGCCCGCCCGGTCACCAGCCGTATCCCTGTGTGGTGGGCAGTCCCGAGTACACCGCGCCTGAGATCGAGGACTTCCGGCGGCAGTTCCGGTCCCAAGACAGCGACAACTTCGCGCTGGCGGTGCTGCTATATCAGCTCTTGGGCAACGGCAGTCATCCCTACCAGGGGATCGATACATCGGCGCACGATGCGGTATCAAACATCAGGGAACGTATCAAGGAACATCGTTTCGCCCACCAGCCCAGGGACAATCGCTGGCGTCCCACTCCCGGACAGTTGCGGAGCTGGAGGGTAATGCCCGAACCAGTGCGGAAGGCGTTTCAGCAGGCCTTCTCGCCGGGCGCTTCACACATTGGCCGGCCGACCGCAGACGCTTGGGCCGACATTCTGGAGCAGAACCCCAACCCGGTGCTGGCCACTAGCCAGCAATCAACGCTACCCATACCCAAGCCACCAGCCACGCCGCCCACCTGGCAGGTTGGACCACAGCCGTCCGCGGTATCTCAAACTGCCTCGCCTCCTAGCCCAGCATCGCCGAGGCCAGTTCCGCCTAAGCCCAGAATTCTGAGGCCCACTTTCCCTGCAATGGAGAGGTCATGCCCCAAGTGCAAGGGCCGGAACGCCCGGTTGCGCCATGACTGGTTCAAGCGCTACAACGCACTGCGGTGCCGAAGCTGCAATGAGGTGTTCGGCAGAACGCGGATCAAGCGATGTCCGAACTGCGGGAGCCAACAAGCGAGGTTGCGCCGCGACTGGCACTCGGTGGGGCAGCCCTTCCGGTGCCTCAAGTGCAACAAGGTATTCGGAGGTACCGACCAGATGCTGCCTGCGGAGCCAGCGGTGGGGCGCACTCCTAACCTGACGAGTTATCTGGCTGAGGCGACTGCCATAGTGCCCGAAGACGGTCGGGTCAATGACCGTGCCCTCGGTGTGATGCTGGGAGTGGTTGTTGGCAACCTGCTGGGTTTGCCCATAGAGGGGCTCTCAAGGGCTCGTGCCCAGAAGCTCTACCCCAACGGCGTGACTGAGATCAGACCGACGGAGACCGCGAAACCCCTAGACGACGATCCAGCTCAGTCGATGGAACTGGCTGAGGCACTGCTGGAAGGTGGGGACGTGGTTGAACGTTTCGCGGCTCGGTTGGTCGCATGGAGTCTCCTGAACGGGAGAGGGATGGGCAGGGTCACAAGGCAGTCCATCAATCAATTGAAGGACAAGGTTCCGCCGCCGATTGCTGCCTATGCCGTTTATCGCGCCAAGGACCAGTACGCTTCAAATGGCGGCATCATGCGGTGTGCTCCGGTGGCCATCGCGCGAAGAGGCCAGCCGGAACTGCTGGTGCGGGACACGGCTGACACCTGCGCGGTGTCCCACTATGCTCCAGCCAGCCAATGGTCCTGTGTCATTGTTAACGCCGTGATGGCGGTGCTGCTCAGCGGAGGTACTCCTGATCTACAGAAGGTACTCGCTGCAGCAAGAGCCGACGGGTGTCCTGACTTGGCCACAGAAGCTCGAGGTGCAGGCGCTCCTGTCAGCTTCTTGGACATCGCTGCGCGGGGACGTTCCTCACCGAAGGACACAAAATGGATGGGGGACAACCGGAGGGCCAAAGGGCACACCGTTCTGGCGATGCAGGCAGGACTATGGGCCGCGACCGTACCCATGAATTTCGAAGAAGCGTTGGTTGCAGTGGTGAGTTGCGGTGGCGACGCGGACACCAACGGTGCGTTGGCTGGCGCGGTGCTGGGGGCGCGTTACGGGGCCTCGGCGATCCCGTCGCGTTGGATGGCGCGTATCCCGCAACGAGACCGCCTGTCTAGCTTGGCCCACCGCTTGGTTCGCCTCAGCTGAGGTTCCGAGAGGGTTACTATGGAATCGCAGGGCATGAGCGACAGGAGGCAAATGGTCTCCGCTTACAGAGAGATACTCGACAGGCGCCAGTGAGAACCACCGGCGAACCCTGAGGGGGAAGAATGCCTGCTTTCGGTTTCGTAGTGAATAGTAGAGACGAGATACTCCTGATCCAGCGGGGCTATGGCGAGGGTAAAGGTAAGTGGAGCCTGCCCGGAGGCCAGAGGGATAAGGGCGAGAGCTTGCGCAAGACGGCCTGGAGGGAGACATACGAAGAAACAGGCATCCGAATGGCGGTGGACACTCTCTACATGAAGGGTAACCGGTACAATTGGGAAGTGTGGCGCGGGAGGCCAACCAGCGGGCACTTGCGGGTACAGAGGAGAGAATGCCTGGACGCCAAGTGGTTCCCAAAGGATATGCTGCCCCATGATGCAAACCTAGCATTTGGCTTGGACCAGAGTGTCATTGGGAAGTGGGCGACTGAGAACTCGGGAAGTCGCAGAGTGCATTACCCGCGGGCCAAGATGTCTAGAGCGGGCTTTGCTCTGGTAGTGAACGACCTGAAAGAAGTTCTCTTGGTTCAGCGTAAGGGCGGCAGTAGAGCAGGCAAATGGTGTCTGCCGGGCGGCAATGCGCACGATAATCGTAGTCGACGGGATACTGCAGTCAAGGAGGCTCAGTTGGGCAGCGGCATACAGTTCGTCCCTGAGCGCCTCTATTTCGAGAACCGACATCAGGCTCAGGTCTGGTTGGGAATGCCTCGCCAGCCGGTTCCGCGCCTGGCTAATGCTCGTTGGTTCCCTTTGACAGGGTTACCTGATGACGACAGCCTGGCTTTTGCTATAGACGTACGAACTATAGAGAAGTGGGCCGCTGAGCACGACGGGGCCTCTCGTATCAGCTACGCGTAACGGCTTCTTGCAGTGCTTTCCTAGTCTCCCATAGGTTGGTAGTGTGTCAGCGAAGTCTCCGCGCCCGTACAAACCGTTAGTAGGGTAGACAAGAGAGGCCCGCGGTCCAGTGACGCCCGACTACGGGCCTCTCAACTGCTTACCCACGGGGTCGCTTACGCGGAAATGATTGCCGGGCTTCAGCATGTATCCGGGGGCCTCGCCGTGGATGCGTAGACCGGGAAGTTGTGCCTGCTGAGCCATCAACAGGGTCGAGGTTGCGATTATCCCTCCGCAGTAATTGCAGGAGGAGTAAGGGCTATTCGGGTACAATGTCCAAGCGTGGCGACAGTTCTCTACGAACTTCCTTCTGTCGGATTCCTTCTTACGCTCGTCTCTCAGGCGGAGCCAGTCCGCGAGTTGAACATTACAGTTCACTCTCACGGCAGCAATCAGAATCGCAACCGCGATAATGATTGCTGCCATGGGATATCCTGCCGATTCAATCAGCGCATTGATGTCCATGCGGAACCTAATGGCCTACTGACTGCCCCATTGTGGAGCCACAACGCCAATCCTAACACGTGACTGGACGCCGACGCTGTTCCACAGAATGACGCCGCCGACATGCCCCGGAGGAAGTGCGTGCATGGCCCCCCTTGTTTAGTCCGCATGACGAACGGGGTGCGGGGTAGTCCGTGCAGACCGATCACAGTCGGCATTCGAGTCGTCGAGGGACCGTCCCCGAGGTCCCTGGCAGACAGTGACGCTTCCCGCCGGAGGTGGGCGCGCACGATGAGCCTCGCAAGTGCGCGCAACCCCTTGTGTCCCGTCTCTTGGTGTCTGTCGTATCCCGCAGTCGCAGCGACGGCCGGGCAGGCCTTTGGCAGTCGGCCTCGTGCCTGGCGAAGTGACGCTGTTCAGGCATTGGAATCGGTATGACGTACAATATCGGAGCGCTCAAGAGGAGGTAGGCATGCAGAAGACGTTGCGCATAAGGGCAAGAGTGCAGCCGGGCGGCAGGATTGAGATTATAGATGAGGAGCTTCCCGTGGGGGAGTCGGTCGATGTGGTTGTCAGTCAGCCGCCAGTGTCAGAACGCAGGTCGATCGTTGACATCCTGGACGAAGCGCCGGGACACCTCGTCTTCACATCGGCCGCGGATGTGGCCGCCTACCTAGCAGAGGAGAAGGATGCATGGGGCCACTGACCTTACCCACTGGTGGGTCGGTCTACGTCGACGCCAACGCAATCATCTACAGTGTAGAGCGCATTGGGCCGTATCGGGAGTTGCTGGCCCCGATGTGGCAGGAAGCAGGAGTGGGCCGGTTCACACTGGCCAGCAGCGAGCTCGTCGTATTGGAGACGCTCGTCAAGCCCCTCCGGGAGGGCAATGCTCGCCTGGAGATGCTGTTTCGGTCCGTCTTCGCCGCTACAGAGATGGAACTCATCCCCGCGACGTTGACGATTTGGGAGGACGCTGCCCGTATCCGAGCCGCCACCGGTTTGAAGACGTCTGACGCCCTTCACGCGGCAACGGCCCTTAGCGCTGGCTGCGCGCTCTTCATCACTAACGACACCGATTTTCGACATGTCCAGAATCTGCCTATCGTCGTCCTGGACGATCTGGTCGATGCGTAGCCTGAGGGCGTGACCTATGCGGAGGTACAACTTCAATAAGTGCTGTGAGGCTTTGCTCGCTCAGTACAAGCGCAGGAATGGCAAGGCTGTTGCCAGGCACATCAGGGGCGTGTGCGACATCCTCAGGCACGAGGACGACCTCGCGGTACAGACCAAGTTCGGCGGCTCCGTGCGCAAGGGCACCTACGTGACCGGCCTCAGCGACGTCGATGTCCTGCTGATCGTGAACCAGTCTGCGCTCAACAACAAACCACCCGCCGAGGTCATCGAGTACGTGCGGGACGCCATCCAGCGGCGGTTCTTCAGGAATTCCGTGACGGCGGGCAAGCTGGCGGTGACGGTCGGCTACGCGGATAAGACCGAGTTGCAGATATTGCCCGCCATACGGGCGAAGAGCGGCGGCTTCCGAATCGCCAACCCGGGGAGCACGAAGTGGAGCAACATCGTGCAGCCTGAGCGCTTTGCCGAGAAACTGGCGGAAATGAACAGCGCACAGGACGGCAGGGTTGTGCCCGTGATCAAACTTGCCAAGGCGATGGCGGACTGCTTCGTCACGCGTCCAAGCAGGAAGATCAGCGGCTACCACATGGAATCCCTGGCGGTCGATGCGTTTGAGAACTACTCAGGCCCCACCGACCCGAAGGCCATGCTCGTTCACTTCCTGGGACACGCGATGACGGCGGTAAAGCGCCCCCTCGCCGACTCCACGGGGCAGTCGAGGTACGTGGACGGATACCTTGGCCCCGTCGATTCCCCAGCCCGTAAGCGGGCATCGACGTACTTCGAACAGATTCGTGGGAAGGTCAACGCATGCACGACCAAGGCGGCGTTCAACGACCTGTTCTGCGTGGGGGAGTGATGGTGCCCCTGCTGGAGGTCGCCCACGTCGGCAACCCGCGCCTGCTCCATGAACCGCTGACCGCCCTGTTCTGCTCCCAGTGCTGTCCGGGCGACCTGATCCTGAAGAGCTACGACTTGGCCCGGGCGATGCGGGACGCGGGGACTCCGCCGGCGGCGGGTTTCAGACGCCGATGGAGCAGGAGTGCCTGCGCCTTGCTGCTGCGCGGCGCGCAGCCCGCAGTCGTCTGCCCCGCCCGCAGCGTCGACAACATGCGTATCCCCCGGGACTGGCACCCCGCCTTGGACGACGGGCGCCTACTGGTACTGTCGCCCTTCCCCACCGCCGTCCGACGCCCGACGACGGAGGTCGCAGCCCAGCGCAACGGTCTGGTGGCACGGCTCGCCCATCGCGTGTTCATCGTTCATGCTGCTCTCGGCGGCCGGCACTGCCCTGGAGATACGGACGAAACACCACAAGGTTGACAGAAAATGAACCGAAAGCACGAGGGAAGCGATCGCCCAAAGAACAAGCGTCGCGTGCTCCAGGGCTATCGCCAGGAGGGTAAGCGTTTCATTCCACCGTTCCTTCAGCATATGTCTAACATGACGGAAAGCAGGTGGTTGGACAACCGAGTCCCTGAGTTGATCTGGATTGCGCTGCTTATCCACGTCTTCGGTGTCAAAGAGGGAACTGCAATTGCCCTATGCGTCGCGAAGGCAGCTGCGAATTGTGATCGAACCAATAAGAGAGCGTTCGCTGCGGCCAGCGATTTTGTCGATTTGAACGATGAACAAAAATATTGCATACGATCAGTTGTGGGCAAAGAGAAGATGCTCGACAAGGCTGACCAGGGACTGGCAGCCTTGGTTCACAACTATCCCGACTTTTCACTTGCTTTCTTGTCAAACTCAGGTTGCAGAGTGGATGACCCCCTAAGTTCTACGCTCAAAGATCTCGCAGAGTCGATGGCCAACATCGGTAATCGACAAAGCCAAGCAGGCATATACGCACAAGCCGCAGTAGTCTATATTTTCTTTGTCAATGGACATTTGAAGGTAGCCCCGCACGTAGGCTTGGCAAATCTTCCTGCTATTGAAGACTATCCCAATACTGACGAGTCCTTGAGAGTGGCTGCTTCGGTTAGATCGATAGCTATCGGGCTCCTTGCACGGGACACGCCGTCAGACTGGCCGCGTTCTTTCTGGAACCAAGGGCGCTCTCTCAGTCCATGTGAGGTGATGTGATGGCAGCAGATTCCGACCCGCAGGACACCTTTGGGGAAGCTATCCTTGCCTTTCAGGAACATGTCGTGGCTCAAGTACACCATCGATGGGACGTGTGGGCACACGGGCACGAGCAGCGCCATGTCCATGAGGTCGTGGTGGGATTGCTGGCACGTCAGGCGACCCTCGTTTGCGAGCTAGCATCAAGCCCTTCCACTTGGAATGCTCACTCCGGCCCCCTCTTCCTAAGGTCAATGGTCGAGAACTGCATAACGATTGCGTGGATTCTGAATGACCCAGATGAGCGTTCAAAACAGTTCATTGCCTACGCGCTAGGCCAAGAGAACCTCCTGCTGGAACATGCGAAGGCGGATTTGCGCGAGGCTGGTGCAGACCCCGATAAGGACCACAGGATAGAAGCTTGGGAGCAGTGGTTGAACGGTCAGCGTTATACATTCCTTACCGAAGTGAACGTGGGCAATTGGGGTACCGACCTCCGAACAATGGCCGAGGAAACAGGTCTGATCGAACTACACCGAAATGACTATGGCAGATGGAGCAGTACGACTCATAACATGTGGCACCATCTCGTACGCTTTAATCTGCAATACTGCACGAACCCCCTACATGGGTATCACCGAGTTCCGGTGGTCCCTCAACTCCCACCTTCGCCAGAACTGCTGCTGCGTGCTGCAGAATACATGGACTTGGCTGTCCGCGTCTTCGACGAGGCTACAGGGACAAACGTAGATGACCTTAACGCTGTAGAGGTCTTGAACCGCGAGCTACTAGTGAATCCCGGCCCACATCCTCATTGAAGTCACGATCCTTAGAGGACGGGGCGTCCGACTTGTTGTTGGTGACGCCTTGTCACCTACAGCACCACCTCCCACTGGAAAGTTCGCAGTACGGTATCCTCTGGTTCACCACGAACGGGATATGAATTATGACGCTGCACTCCACCCGAACTGAAAGAGGAGTTGGCCTGCCCAGCCGGCGTGCCTGCCAAAGCGGTGACGGGCAAACTCACCCAACCGTTTATCGCTGAGGCGGGCGTGGGGAGGGAAGTAGCGGGACACAAGCGCTTTTCTGATGTGGGTGTCTACGGGGAAGGCTTCCGGTTTGTCCAGCGAGAACAGGGCTATGCAGGCGGCGATCTTCGGCCCGACGCCACGAAGCTGCATGAGCCGTTGTCTCACCTCAGGGTACGGAGTCTCCGGCAACGAAAGGCGGCTCAAGTCCAGTTCGCCGCTACGGACCTGGTGGGCTGCATCCAGGATATGGCTGTGCCGTTCCAGGCCAAGCCGCATGGTGCGCAAAGGAATCGGACCGAAGTCCAGTACCTGTTCGGGGCTGGGGAACGTGTAGCGAACGTCCTGACCAAGCTGCACCGGTTTCCCGATCTCCACAGCTATGTCCTCAAGGATCCTGCCTATGCTTTTGACGCTGTTGTTCGCAGAGCAGATATAGGCAACCGTGCACTCCCAGGGGTCGGGCTGCCGGAGCACTCTCAGCCAGGGGTAAGCCCGCGCCAGGGCTGCCATACCAGGGTCCAGTGAGGAGAGCGTGGCGAAGATGGCATCGATGTCCTCATGGAAGCGGAAGTAGGAGATGAGAAGGGCGTCAAGATCGGTGTGGGCCCGGTATTCGAGGGCGCCGTCAATCTGGCGAACGTGAACGATGTTTCCAGCGAGAACGCCCGAGTACCATCCTTGCTCCAGTTTCCGCCAACGAAAGTCCTGGGAACCGTCGAGGACACTGGCGAGATCGAAGGGATGGAGGGTCGATGGGGGAATAGGGAGCCGGGCCTGCATCGGGACTCCTCAGCACGAGTCAGGTAAGGACATTCTATCTTCGTTGGACTCCTCCGAGAGATGCTTCGACTTCGCTCAACATGACAATGTGCCACCCAACATGCGGCAGGGCCCTCACCCGCCGCGCTACCGCGCGGCGACCTCTCCCTCAGGAGAGGTGGAATGCCGGTCCTGCCTCCGCAGGAACGACGAGGAGCACCCGAGAGAGTGTTGCGCGCTAAAGCGCGGGCTCCGCTCAACATGACAGGGGCCCCGTGCCACCGGGGTACCCTCTCCCTATCCCTCTCCCCTTGTAGGGAGAGGGGACCAGACAACCCTAACGGAGTGTGATCTCCGGCTTGCCGCGCTTGAGCGTGACCCTGGCGACGACGGAGCGGAGCAGGTCGCGGCGCTCAGCGTCCGGCAGGTCGTCCCACTCGTTCAGTATCTTCGTGACGTTCGCCTCGAGCCGGGCCTTCGCCGCCGTGCTGTCACACGCCTGCCGCACCTGCTCGCCGAGTTCCTTCTTGATGGCGCGCAGCTGCTCGAGTCCGCCGCGCAGCGTGGACAGCGACATCGTCCCTTTCGCCGCTCGCTGCACGCCCTCCATGAACTGCTTGTCGAGCGACTGCATCGCCGCTTCAGAGCGCGCCCTGTCGCCCGCCAGCCACGAGACGTCGCCGGGGTCGTCGCCGCGTTCGCCCGCCGCGAGGCGCTCGCGCACGATGCGCACAACCTCTTCTTCCAGTCCGCCGGCCCGCATGGTGCGGTAGCCGCACTGGTTGCGGTTGATCCGCGACTGGCACTGGTAGTAGCGGTACTCCGCCCGCGCGCGCTCACCATCCTTCCGGCGCCACGCCTGGCGGCGCACGATGCCCATCATCCGCTTGCCGCAGTGACGGCAGTAGAGCACGCCTGCGAGCAGGAACACCGGCGCCGGGTGCGGATTCCTCTGCGACGGACCACGCTCCTGCAGACGGTCCTGCGCCCGCCGGAAGTCCGACGCCGAGACGATCGGTTCGTAGCTCCCGGGTATGCGCATCCCGAAGCGATGGTACGTGCCGATGTATGCGGCGTTCCGCAACACGTCCCGCACCGTGACCAGGCTCCACCGCCGCCCGTTCCTCGTGCGTATGCCTTTCGCGTTCAGCGCAGCCGCGACCGACCGGACGCTGCCGCCCGGCGCCAGGTAGAGGCGAAAGATCTTCTTGACGACCTCCGACTCCCTCCCCGACACATGAAACGCGCCGTCCGCGGTGATGTAGTACCCGTAGGGCGGCTTGCCGAGCCCCAGCCCAAGCGCCGCCTTCGCCATCATCCCCGCCCTGATGCGCTCGCTCCGCTGCGCCGCCTTGCGGGAGCCACGCAACGCGTTCTGCAGCGGGTCCGGCAGGTCCAGGTCATCGCACACGACCTGCGAGGAGAGCGCGTCCATCTCGAGCACGCGTTCCACCTGCTGCTCCAGCGTCGCCCCGAGATGGTCTGCGTTCGGCGTGACGACAAGGTAACCCTGTCTACTGTCGCGGATGAAGTCCGCCATCTCCTGCCAGCCTTCGCCGCCGCCCTCCCCCTTGAGGTCGGCGAACGTCCCGTGCGGGATATGCCGCCCCGCCCGGCAGTACTCCTGGAACGCCTGCGAAAGTCTCTCGGCGGACGAACCGCCGCTCCGCGTCTCCGGGTCTATGGTGAAGTAACCTATCGCTCGCATCGTTCTGCTCCATGCTCTCTTTCTGTTCGGACGCCCCGTACTCCCGCGCCACCACCCGCGCCCTTCCACACACCGATCCTCTCCCTCAGACGCGTGATGAAAAGATCACGCTCACGCGCAGCATGTCCCTTGCATCACCGGCTTGGCAGGCGTAGTTCTTCCCACCCACCCGCCCGAACGCTTGTGGGGGACACCCCCACGCCCCCGGCAGAGGGGGCTCCCCCTCTGCACTCCCCCGGTCCAACACTCGACAACGAAGCAGTTGTCCCCAACCAGACGCTTCACGTGTTTCCCTCAGCATTCTCATCGCGCGTCTCAGAAGAGAGGCCAGACATACGAAAGAGGTCCAGTCACGGTCTCTACTCCGGAAGCAGGATGCGCCCGCAGTTCGGGCATCGGACCGGGGCTGAGGAGGTGCGCACCTCCTGGGCCGTGCGCATCGGGACTCCGACGCGGCAGGCGTTGCACGCGTTGTTGTGCATCTGGGCGACCGGGCGCGGGTGATTCCTGCGCACCTGCTCGTACAGCGCCGTCTCGGTCGGCGGGATGCGGGCGACCGTGTCCGCGCGCCGGCGCTCGAAGTCGGCCACCTCGGCCTCCAGCCGCTGCTGCTCGGCGGAGAGCGATCTCTGCTCCGCCTCCCAGGACGTTTTCAGCGACTCCAGCTCCTGCGTCGAGGCGTCCCGCTTGCCGCGGGCGGCGTCGAGCTCCACCATCACTTCCAGCAGGGCGTCTTCCTGCTGTCCCCGCTGCCGCTTGAGCATGTTCACATCGGCCTGGAGGTCCTGGAGTTCACGGGGGTTGACGACCGCGCCGCCGTAGAGCCTGGCTTCCGCCGCATCGACGCGCTCGGTAAAACCGGCTATCACCGAATCGAACTCCTGCTGGCGGGAGAGCGCGGCGTCGACCTCGGTCCGCTCCGACGCGAGGCGTTGGGCCAACGCGCGCAACGCGGAGTCGTCGCCGAGCAGCGGTGCGATCTCGCCCAGCCTCGCGCGGCGGACGGCAAGCTCACCGTCCACCGATTGCAGCGCGAGCAGTTCGCGGGTCGCGGGCATGGCGCAAATTCTAGGGAGAGCAGACCTGCCCGTACATGAAAAAGGGTTGCGTGTTAAGGGCTAACGCATGCGGGGGTACTCACGCTGAGCGATCGTGGGGAGTTGTCATGTTAAGCGAAGCCGGGGGCGAAGTCCCGCGCTTCAGCGCGCAACATCCTCTCGGAGAAGGTCAGTGTAGTGCGGGGCCTCCCGAGAGATTTCTCGGCTCCGCTCGAAATGACAGGTGGGGACTGCGCTCCGCTCACAAATCGTCCCTAGCGGGGGCGCCACGCGATGCCTAGCGACTCGCCGAGCGCCCCCGCGACGGCGTAGGCTGCCTCCTTCAGGTCAGGGGCATCCCTCATCCCCAGGAGGACGTGCAGCGACGTGACCGGCCTGTCGCCGATGCCGCACGGGACGATGGCGTCGTAGGCGCGAAGGTCTGTGGCGACGTTCAGGGCGAAGCCGTGCATCGTGACGCCGTGCGAGACCTTCACGCCTATCGCGGCGATCTTCCCGCGCTCCGTCCATACTCCCGTCAGCCCGTCTTCACGATGCGCGGCGACGCCGTACTCCGCCAGCGCGGCGATCAGCGCGCTCTCGACCGCTTCCACGTAGCGCTTCGGCCCGAGGCCGAGCTCAGCCAGCGAGACGATGGGATAGCCCACGAGCTGCCCCGGCCCGTGGAAGGTCGTCTGCCCGCCCCTGTCGGTCTCGACGAGGGGCGCCTCGAGTTGGGCGAGCACATCCTCCGGCACGGAGCGGCGTCCCGCGGTGTAGACCGGCGCGTGGCCCAGGAGCAGCAGCGTATCGCCGCGCTCGCCGGCAACCCGCTCCGCAAGCAGCTCGCGCTGGAGGTCCCACGCCCAGGCGTAGTCGATGCCCTCGCCGAGCCAGTGCATCGCGCCGAGGCGGGGCGTCGTTTCGGGGCTCATAGTGCTCACTCAGGTCCTCCGCACCGACCTTGCAGCGGGAACTATAGCGATTCTCGTACGGGAGCGAGCGGCTGCCGACAAGATGCTCGGCTGCGCTCGCAGAACCCTCACCCGCCGCGCAAGCGCGTCGACCTCTCCCAAGGGGAGAGGTGGGTACATTGGGCGCACGCAAGGACGCTCCTACAGGGAACCACCCGAGAGATTTCTCGACTGCGCTCGAAATGACAAGGCACCGCCCGGTCCTCCGCTGGTTCACCCTCACCGCGCGCTAAAGCGCGTTCCTCTCCCAAGAGGAGAGGTGGGTACATCGGGCACTCACAAAGGACTCCCCGCACCAGGCACCCCCGAGAGATTCCTCGGCTACGCCTACGGCTCCGCTCGGGATGACACACTCTACCCCCGAGGGCCCTCACCCACCGCCGCTATGCGGCGATACCCTCTCCCTCAGGAGAGGGATCAAGCGCCCTGCAGCACTCGACCCGGGTGTGCCCTGCGGGCACGCTGGATTCCCGCCGGTGCGGGAATGACGGGTAGTACACCATGCCGCACGCCGCCGGTTCACCCTCTCCCTGACCCTCTCCCCTCGAGGGAGAGGGGATCAGTGGTGGAAGAGCCTGACGCCGCTGATGGCCATGGCGATGCCGTACTCGGCGCAGGCGGCGGCGACATCGTCGTCGCGGACGGAGCCGCCGGGCTGGACGACGTACTTCACGCCGCTCATCGCCGCGCGGTCGATGTTGTCACGGAACGGGATGAAGGCGTCGGAGGCCATGGAGACGCCGGTGAGGGTGTCGAGCCATTCGCGGCGCTGCGCAGGGGTCAGCCGCTGCGGGACCTCGGCGAAGGCGGCGCGCCAGACCTCGTCCTCGGCGGGCGCGAGGTCGTCGCGCAGGAAGCCGTCGACGGCGTTGTCGCGCTCGGGGCGCCCGATGCCCTCCCTGAACGGCAGTCCCAGCGTCGCCGGGTGCTGTCGCAGCCACCAAGTGTCGGCCTTGCTCGCGGCGAGCCGCGTGCAGTGGATGCGCGACTGCTGCCCTGCCCCGTTGCCGATGACCTGCCCGTCCAGCGCGAGGCACATCGAGTTGGACTGCGTGTACTTGAGTGTGACGAGCGCGACGGTGAGGTCGCGCCGGGCTGACTCCGGCAGGCCGTGCTCTGCGCCGGTGACGTTGGACAGCTGCGCGGCCCAGTCGGAGGCGCTGTTGCGCCCCTGCTGCATCCGCACGCCGAACACGGTGCGCGTCTCCTCGTCCGGGGGTCCGTAGTCCGGGTCGGCCTCGAGCATGCAGTAGCGCCCGCCCTGCTTGGCGGCGAGCAGCTCCGCCGCCTCCGGCGTGAAGCCGGGCGCGATGACGCCGTCCGACACCTCCCGGCGTATGAGGCGGGCCGTGGACTCGTCGACGACGTCCGACAGCGCGATCCAGTCGCCGAATGACGAGACGCGGTCTGCGCCGCGGGCGCGGGCGTAGGCGGCAGCGAGCGGGGAAAGGGACGAACCATCGACGAAGTACGCCTGCGCGAGGGTGTCGCTCAACGGGACGCCGACCGCCGCTCCGGCAGGGCTGACGTGCTTGAACGAAGCCGCGGCGGGCATGCCGGTCGCGACGCGCAGCTCACGGACGAGCTGCCACGAGTTGAGGGCGTCCAGCAGGTTGATGAAGCCGGGCGAGCCGTTGCGGACCTCGAACGGGAGCGTTCCGTGTTCGACGAAGGCCCTCGCCGGGGTCTGGTGCGGGTTCATCCCGTAGCGGAGGGTGATGTCAGACTCAGGCATCGTTACTCCTCGTCAAGTTCAATTACCCTCACCCCCAGCCCCTCTCCCAGGGAGAGGGGAGCCAGTTACTGTCATTCCGAGCGGAGCGAGGAACCTCTCGGGAACACACCATATACGCGAACGCACCCCGAGAGATTTCTCGACTTCGCTGCGCTCCGCTCGAAACGACAATCATTTCCTACCCACGCCCCGCCAAAGGGCCCTCACCCGCACGCTGAAGCGCGCGCCCTCTCCCCCAGGAGAGGGGACGGGCAGCACCCCGAGAGATTTCTCGGCTTCGCTCGAAATGACAACCATTTCCCTACCCCACGCCCCGCTCCCCGGCGTGCGCTGCCCGCGCACCTGGATTCCCGCCGGTGCGGGAATGACGGGAGAAAGGCGGGAATGACGAGGCTTGCCGCGCGTGCGCCCTAGCCAAGCCCGATGCTCTCGTCGACGACCTCGAGTCGGGCCTTGACCGCAGACAGGAACGCGGCAGCCTCGGCGCCGTCGCAGACGCGGTGGTCGAAGGTGAGGCAGAGGTTCATCATGGAGCGCACGGCGATGGCGTCGCCCTCGACGACGACGGGGCGCTTCACGATGGCCTCGGTCGTGAGGATGGCGGCCTGCGGGTGGTTGATGATGGGCACGGAGACGACGGAGCCGAGCGCGCCCGTGTTGTTGAGCGTGAACGTTCCGCCCTCCACGTCCTGGAGGCCGAGCGTGCCGGCCCGCGCGCCGTCGGACAGCCGCCGCAGTTCGGCCGCGACGGTGGCGATGCTGAGCGTGTCGGCGTCCCGCACCACCGGCACCATCAGCCCGGCCTCGGTCGAGACCGCGACCGCGAGGTTGACGCGGTTGTTGAGCGTGATGTGACCGCCGTCCCAGCGGGCGTTGAGGCGGGGGTGCTCGCGCAGCGCGGCGGCCACCGCGCTCGCCGCGAACGGCAGGTACGTGAGCGGGATGCCGTGCCGCTCTTCGAAGGCCGCCTTGAGGGCCTCGCGCGCCCGGACGAGGCGGGTGACGTCCGTCTCCACCATCGCCCACGCGGCGGGTATCTCCCGGGAGGAGCGCGCCATGTGCTCGGCGATGATGCGGCGGACAGGGGTGAGCGGCATCACGGAGGTGTCTTCTGCTGCCGGCTGAGCGGGAGCGGGCTCCTCCGGCGCAACGTCCTCGTCAGCGGGGGGTTCCTGGATTCCCGCCTCCGCGGGAATGACGGGGATGGGAGCGGGCTCGACGGCAACGGCGCCCAGCACAGCTTCCTCTTCCCCGGCCTCGTCCAGCGCCTCTTCGACATCCTCAACCCCTTCTTCCTCAGGCGCCTCTTCGACGTCCTCCGCGACTTCCTCCTCCGTCTCCTCAGCCTCGGCTTCCGCAGTGCTCTCGCCCTCTCCCACAAGGAGAGGGGATACCTCTGCGTCTTCGGATGCAGGCCCTGCTTCTTCGGCGGTCTCCTCCGGCTCCGCCTCTGATTCACCCTCTCCCGCGCTTTCAGCGCGACCTCTCCCCTCGAGGGAGAGGGGATCAGACGGCGCAGCCGCTTCCTCCGCGGCAGCAATGCCCTCACCCTCGCCCTCTTCCACAAAGAGAGGGGGCACCTCTGCGTCTTCGGGTGCAGGCCCGGCTTCCGTCGCGCCCTCATCCTCGCCCTCTGCGTCTTCGGACGCAGCTTGCGGTTCAACCTCACCCGCGCTTTCAGCGCGACTTCTCTCCTCGAAGGAGAGGTGTTCTTGTGCCGCCTCTTCCTCAGCGCCGGTCTCCTGTGCAGGAGTGGCGGGGCTTGCCGACTCAGGCCCAGCTTCTGCTTCCTCCACTTCTTGGATGACCTCCTCCTGCGCCGGCGCGCTGAGGCGGTTCACGGCTTCGAGCAGGTCCTTGCTGGTGATGCGGCCCCCGGTGCCGGTGCCCTGGAGCGTCGAGAGGTCGATGCCGTACTGCGCCGACAGCCTCGCCACGAGCGGGGAGATGACGTGCCGGCGGTCCGGTCCGGCGGCGCTCGACGCTTCGCTCTCATGCGGGCCGTCCTCCTCGTGCTCCGCGACCGCCTGCTCCTGAAGCGCGTCGCGGCGACCCTCCCCACCCTCGCCGGAGCCGGTCGGCCCGACGCTGCGCACGCTGTCCATGAACTCGAAGGCCGGCTGGGCAGCTTCCTCTTCGTGCTCGCCCTCCGGGGAGTCCGCGTCGTACGCGGCGGGCATCGCCCACGCGCCGCCGACCCGTCCGGCGTCGTCATCAGCCGACTCTTCTTCGAGAGAGAGGGAATCAGCAGGCGGCTCTTCCGCAGCGGGTTCACCCTCACCCGCGCTTTCAGCGCGACCTCTCCCCTCGAGGGAGAGGGGGTCGGGGAACGGTTCATCGCCCTCATCCCCGCTCCCCGCCTCGTGCGCTGCCCACGCACCCTGGATTCCCGCCTCCGCGGGAATGACGGAAGGCGCGGGAATGACGGGATCGGGCTGCGAGGTCCCTGCCTCCGCAGGAAGGACGGGGGACTCCCCGTCCTCGACTTCCATCTCGCAGATGGGTTGGCCCATCGGCACGGTCTCGCCCTCTTCGGCGAGGGCGCGGACGAAGACGCCCGTGTACGGCGACGGCGCTTCCATGCTGACCTTGTCGGTGACGACCTCGACGAGCGGATCATACTTCTCGACGTGCTGTCCCGGCTCCACGAGCCACTTGCCGATGACGCCCTCGGTCACGGACTCGCCCACCTGCGGCAGTTCGATGGTCCTGATCATGCTCAGTACTCCACCAGTTCCCTGAGTTTCGCCGCTATCTTCTCCGCCGTCGGCATGTAGGCCGCTTCCAGCGTGGGGGCGAACGGCATCGCCGGTATCTCCGGGCCCGCGCAGCGCATCACGGGCGCGTCCAGGTACTCGAACGCGTGCTCGGCGATCAGCGCGCTGACCTCGGAGCCCACCGACACGGCGGCGTTGTCCTCGTGCACCACGAGCGCCTTGCTCGTCTTGCGCACCGACCCCAGCACCGTCTCCGTGTCGAGCGGGCGGAGCGTGCGCAGGTCGACGACCTCGACGCTCACGCCGTCGTTCTCCAGTTCGGCTGCCGCCTGCATGGAGTAGTGGAGCGTGAGGCCGTAGGTGATGATCGACGCGTCAGTCCCCTCGCGCTTGACCTCAGCCAAGCCGATGGGCACGACGTAGTCCTCGTCAGGCGTCTCTCCCCGCACCGAGCGGTACGTCCGCTTGTGCTCCAGCACGACGACGGGGTCGTCGTCGCGGATGGCGGCTTTCAGCAGTCCCTTGGCGTCGTACGGGGTTGCCGGGGCAACGACCTTCAGTCCCGGGGTGTGGGCGAAGTAGGACTCGACGCTCTGGGAGTGGTACAGCCCGCCGCGCACGTGTCCGCCGTACGGCGAGCGCAGCACCATCGGCACGTTCAGCTTGCCGTTGGAGCCGTAGCGGATGCGCGCGGCCTCGCCGATCATCTGGTTCACGGTGGGCCAGATGAAGTCCGCGAACTGCACCTCAGCGATGGGGCGCAGGCCGGAGAGCGCCGCGCCGACCGCGATGCCGGCTATGGAGGCTTCCGCCAGGGGAGTGTCGATGACGCGCTGCTCGCCGAACTCGTCGAGGAGGTCCTTCGTGGCGAGGAAGACGCCGCCGCGGCGTCCCACGTCCTCGCCCATCACGAACACAGACGAGTCGCGCGCCATCTCCTCGCGCATCGCGTCGCGGACCGCTTCTATGACCGTGACGACTGCCATCGTTACTCTCTCACGCCAGTCCTTTCGCTCTCACCAGCCGAGCCCTGCCCTTTCGCCCCACCCCCCGCCGTGTGCGCTGCCCGCGCACTCTGGATTCCCGCCGGTGCGGGAATGACGGGTGCTGACGGCGACGACTGCCATCATCAGGTCTCGCTCGTGACGTGGCGGAACACGTCCTCGTCGCCGGGGAACGGGGCGGCCTCGGCGGCGTCCGTCGCGACGTTCACCTCGTCCCGCGCGCGCTTCTTCATCGCGGCGTCGCGCTCCTCGGAGAGCATGCCCGCACCGGAGAGCAGCGCGTGGAGCTTCTCCAACGGGTCGCGCTTCTTCGCCTCTTCGATCTCCGCAGGGTCGCGGTAGACGGTGTCATCGTCGTCGCTCGTATGCGGCAGGTAACGTTCCACGTCGAACTCGACGACGCTCGGCCCGCCGCCCATCGCCGCGAGTTGCACCGCGGCTGCCGCCGCCTGGTACGCGGCGCGCACATCGGTGCCATCGACGGTCGTGCCCGGCATGGCGTAGCCGCCGGCGCGCAGCGCGAAGCGCTCGATGGCCATCTGGCGCGAGAGCGGCACGGAGATGGCGTACTTGTTGTTCTCCACGAAGAAGACGATGGGCAGCCTGTGGATGGAGGCGAAGTTCATGGCCTCGTGCACCTCGCCCTGGCTGGTCGTGCCGTCGCCGAAGAAGCAGGCGACGACGGTGTCCTCGCCGCGCATCTTGACGCCGAGCGCCCAGCCGACGGCGTGGGGGACGTGCGTACCGATGACGTTGGAGTGGTTGATGAACTTCAGCTCGGGAGCGGCGCCGTGCTGGGGGAACTGGCGCGCGCCGGAGAGCGGTTCGCCATCCCTCGCGAGGAAGCCCCGCAGCGACTCCTCCGCCGTGAGGCCGAGAGCTGTCGTTACTGCAAGATCGCGGTAGTAGGTGAAGCAGAAGAAGTCCAGCGCGTTCTTGCGGAGCGCCCAGACCGACGCGAGCTGCGCACCCTCGTGGCCCTGGCTCGACGCGACGATGGCGGCCTTGCCCTGCCTGTTCATCGCCCACACGCGCTCATCCAGCGTCCGGACGAGGAGCATCGTGGCGTAGATGTCCAGCAAGTCTTCCGTAGTCAGCGAATCTGCCGGAGCATCGGGGAGGCCGGTCTGCAGTTCCGCATCTGCCATCGCGGTACGATTATCCCACACCCGCCGTTGCGCGCCACGCGTGATGCGCGACGTTTTCGGGGGAATCGGCGCGGGGGCAGCGCCGCAGCAGTCTCGCAGAGCAAGGGTTGCGTGCTACACTGGTACTAGGCAGAATGTAGCTCACTACACGGAAGGAGAAGCAGCCCATGACCGGCGCGGAGTACAAGGAGTTGCGCAACCTGATAGGCGGGCTTGACTCCCGTGTCTCCCACGTCGAAGGGATGCTGAAGATCCTGATCGGAGTTGTATTGGTTGCCGCGTTACCTGTGATTCCAGCAGCCATCAAGTACATCCTGACCTGAGACAGAGGGAGGACGCGAAACAGCGGGTGAAACATGCGCTACGCCTATCCTTGCAATATCGTCCGGGATGAGGAAGAAGCACGGTTGACCGGGAGAGAGGCCTACAACGTGACCTTCCCGGACGTGTACGGAGCCAATACCGGTGGATGGTCGTGGGAAGAGGCGCTGGCGATGGCCGAAGACGGCCTGGAAGTTGCCCTGGGAATGCACGTCGAGGTCCGTAGGGACATCCCCGTTCCAAGCCCACTCGAAGAGGGGCAAGTACTCATCTCCGTGACGCCAATCGTCGCGGCGAAGCTTGCGCTCTACACGGCGATGCGGGAGCAACGCATCACCAACGTCGCACTGGGCGAGCGCCTCGGGCTGAGCGAGTCCGCCGTGCGAAAGCTGGTGGACCCGGACCACCGCTCCCACATCAGCCCGGTGATGAAGGCGCTGAGAGCCGTGGGGCGCAACCTCGTGGTCGAGGACCGGGCCGCCTGAGGGGCCTGCGGTACAATCTCTCCGGCGGGGACGTTTCCCTAACTGCTTACGAGGCTCCTGTCGCTACGCTTGGAGTACCCTCACCCCAGCCCTCTCCCCTTGCAGGGAGAGGGGGTCAGGCAACCGCCCCACCCCTGTGCGCGCTGCCCGCGCGCTCTGGATTCCCGCTGGTGCGGGAATGACGGGATTGGAGAAGTGCCAGGTGCAGCAGCCGCGTGACGTGCTCGTCCGGTTCCACGAGATCGGGCTGAAGGGCAAGAACCAGCCGATGTTCGTACGACGCCTCGTCGATAACCTCGAACGGGCGACCGCCGGGCTTGGCGTCGAGCGCGTGTGGGCGACGCGGATGCTGGTGCGCATGCGCCTCGCGCCGGAGGCCGACTGGGAGGCCGTTCGTGCACGGACGGCGACGGTGTTCGGCGCGGTGAAGTTCAGCCTGGCCGCCCGCACCGAGCCGGAGTACGAGGCGGTCTCCGCCCTGCTCCACGAGACGGCGCAGGCATGCTCTTTCTCCACGTTCCGCATCTCCGCGAACCGCACGGACAAGACGTTCCCGCTCACCTCCCACGACCTGAACGTGCGGCTCGGCGACGAGATACGGGAGGCCACCGGCGCGCGCGTCGACCTAGGGCGCCCCGAAGCCGACTTCCGCGTCGTGGTGGGACGCGACGACGCCTTCGTCTACGCCGACGACCACCGGGGCGCGGGCGGCCTGCCCGTGGGCACCGGAGGCAAGGTCGCGGTGATGATGTCGGGCGGCATCGACTCGCCGGTCGCCGCGTGGCGGATGATGCGGCGGGGCTGCAAGGCGACGCTGGTGCACTTCCACGCCTTCCCGCTCGTCGAGGGGCGCTCGCGCGACAAGGCGAAGGAGCTGGCGGAGCTACTCAACGCGTGGCAGTACGACACCCGGCTGCACCTCGTGCCGTTCGCCGACGTGCAGCGCCGCGTGATCCTGGAGGTCCCCGGCCCGCTGCGGGTGATCGCGTACCGGCGCTTCATGGTGCGTATCGCGGAGGCGATCGCGGCGCGTGAAGGCGCGCAGGCGCTCGTGACGGGCGAGAGCCTCGGGCAGGTCGGCTCGCAGACGCTGCGCAATATCGCGACCATCGACGAGGCGGCGTCGATGCCGATACTGCGCCCGCTCGTGGGGTTCGACAAGAGCGAGATCATCGACCAGGCGCAGGCGATCGGCACGTACGAGACGTCCATCCTGCCGGACGAGGACTGCTGCACGCTGTTCGTCCCGCGCTCGCCGGCGACCGCCGTCAAGCCGGGGCAGATCGCTGAGCACGAGGCTCGGCTGGACGTGGCCGCGCTCGTGGCGGAGGCGGCGGCAGCGGCGGAGGTGTTCGAGTACCACGCGCCGGGGGCGTAGCCGAACCCTCACCCCCAGCCCCTCTCCCAGAGGGCGAGGGGAGCCAAACCGCCTGAGAGATGCTCGACGCTACCTGCGGCTCCGCTCAGCATGACAGCCCTTTCCCTACCCGCCCAGCGTGCGCAGCTGCGCACGTGCAACCTACCGGTCGCATGGGATTCCCGTCGGTGGAATGACGAGGCTGCAGCCTCCGTCCGGTTCCACCCTCACCCGCCGCGCAAGCGCGTCGACCTCTCCCTGAGGGAGAGGTGGGGTGCGAGGTTGCGCGCTGAAACACAGGAACGACGGGAGGCACGCCCAAAAGAATGATTGCGTGCTAAAGCGCGGGAGCGACGAGGTTGGACGCGGAGTTATGCGTTATCCAGTTCTTCGCTGGAGATGCCGAGGTTGCTGATAATCCTGAGAAGCGTTCCCTGTTTCAGATCACGGTTGCCATGGCGCGGTACAGGCGACGTGGCACCTGTTCTGTCGTTCGCTCATATCTCGTGACTGCCGCGCGCCTGACGAACAAAGACGCAGCCCAGCCTAACCCCCGCTCCCGCATGCGCCGCTGCGCACGGCGACTACCGGTCGCACGGGATTCCCGCTAGGGCCTGTGTACAAATGCCGACGGTACCAGACAGGGGGAGGTGAGGCTAGCACCTAAGGCGTTGCGTTCTCCTAATCCGCCCGCTCTGGCGTGGTGACGATGGTACGCTGAACAAGACCTGCGGAGGTGCAAGCCATGATTAGCCAAGAGGTGGCCTACCTGATACTGGGCATGGCTTCGGGCGTGATACTGGTGGGAGTGGCTGAGGGGCCTCCTCACTTGCGAGCACCGGGGCGTCTGCCGGTGCTCGCGCTAGTTTCAGCCAAGTCTACCCCGCTGGGCCTGCGCTGCCCTATACCCCCTCCATCCCCGAACAGTAGAGCCCCAACTTGTGTTGCTCCCTGTACCAGGTCTCAGGGTCGTCCAGCATCGACTCCAGCATGCCCGCGGCGGGGCGGCTGAGGCGCGGCGACGCCTCGTTCACCATGTCGGTCAAGAGTTCGACCAAGTCGGCTCGCAGGTAGTCCGTCCATCCCAGGTTCAGCACGCCCAGGTTGTTCAGGCGGAAGCGTTCGCAGTGTTCGTAATCGCCGGCCAAGATTCTGGAGCCGGGGTTGTTCTCATCGACCGCGGTCGGCGGGAGGTTCTCAGTGGCAATCAGGATGGCCAGTCCGCCCAGCAGCGCCACGAGCGCGACCAGCCCCACCACGTAGACCCTGCTGCGCTGCGCTCGTCGTGGGGGTGTTCCGGTCATCATCGCAGCATCTGCTTCTGGGTCACTGGCGTCCTACCAGCACGATGACGTGGCCCACGCCGTGGTCGACCTGAGCGTGCCACTCTCCCACAGGGGGCCGCGACGGCAACGACACCGTACTGGCTCGACCTTCCGCGATGTCGACGGGCCGGGTTGGGCCAACGATGAGGCCGTTGCTGAACACGACCTGAATGCGCACGTCGGTAAGCGGCCTGCCGCCCGTGTTGTGCACCATCCCGATGAAGGCCTGGCGAGCGTCGTCGTACTGGAGGTCCAACCGGTATGACGCTGGTTCGGGCCGATACGGGATGATGTCCCGGTCACGTTCGCACGCGAGGGAGGCCGCGCCCGCAAGGCACAGCACCAGCACCAGCCCAATGCTCGTGAGTCTCACCGCTACACTCCTCACGGGTTCATCAGCCCCCACCAGAACGCCGGGATGTGCGTCTGGGTCGTCCAGAGCGCCGCGAGGTATGCGTTGATACCTTCCTGCCCGGCCAGCCCCATGTGCACGAGTATCACGACGCACAGGCATACCAGCCGGAATCGAACGTGCCATTGACGGCCCTGTCGAACCCGATTATCTTCCACAACGCAGGAATGCTCGCTGGCATACTGCACCTTGGGGGTGCCCCGCAACGGACGGGGCACCTCTTTTTCCTTTCCGCACCAGTCTATCGAGGTCGCGTCCGCTTGAACACCCTCTAGGCGTCGTGGTCGCGGAACGCGAGCCGCATGACGCACCGCCAGGCCTCGTGAGCGAAGAACAGCGCCACGAACATCCCGAGGTACAGGCAGAGCCCGTACAGCACGGACAGCAGCCCATTCCCGACTGCCGACTGGTCGAGCCGGAGCATGCCGCCTGCCACGCCGACGGGTGTCGCGATGGCGGCGAACCCGACGGACACGACATGCGCCAGAACCTCGGGGCGCTGCATCCGCTAAACCAAACCGGCGTCCCGCAGAGTGCGGAACGCCGGACTCGATGCCACGTACGTCGCGGGACACGCCATCACGTCCACCTCCACGGGGTCACGCGTGGCGGGGTGAGATGGGCGGTAGACGAAGCGGTGGTGCCCTCTCGCCCGCGTGAGCAGGTTTGCTTTGCGAAACGTCCCTGTTGACCCCAGAGGCGGCGAGAGGGCGTGGGCGCAATGCCCACGCGATGACCACTCCGGGGGCTGGAGACGTTTCGCCACGCCAGACTACTGCGCCCGTCACGAGGACGCAATAGGTGTATCGGGTGCCTGCGGCAGCAGTTGCTCGCGGACAGGCCCGCC
Source organism: Dehalococcoidia bacterium (assembly GCA_034422795.1). Classification (GTDB taxonomy): domain Bacteria; phylum Chloroflexota; class Dehalococcoidia; order Lucifugimonadales; family Australimonadaceae; genus Bin16. Next base: position 30,395 of record DAOUJK010000045.1, read on the forward strand.
GCCTGACGGGCAGGGGTGCATTCATGCACCCCCTCGCGGGCCCTACGCACGTGGAGACTGGTGGCTGCCACGGTGATTCTCGCCAGCGCCGTGGCCTGTAGCCTCCATTAAGGGGCGGGGCAGAGAACCACCCCGCCCCTTGCGCATTTTGTACACAGGCCCTAGTGCGGAAATGACGAGGCGTGCACCCGAGAGATGCTTCGATTCCCCCGCCGGCTCCGCTCTGCATGACGGCACTCACCCCCACGCCCCGCTCCCGCAGTACCCTCACCCTCACCCTCTCTCCTTGTAGGGAGAGGGGATTAACGCTGCGGCGTTTGACGCGCCATGCGGCCGGTGATAACAAGCGGGGAAGTCTCAATAACCATGGAGGAGCCCCCATGTCACGCGAAATCGACGAAGTCAAACGTGAAGTCGCCATCGCCAACCGCGTCCTGGCCGAGATGGGCCTCGCCACGCACATCCTCGCCTCGCTCGGACACGTCAGCATGCGCGTGCCCAACCAGCCTGACCTCTTCGTCGTGAAGGGGCGCGGCTATGCCACCGACGCCCTGCACGTCGTCCGCCCGGAGGAGATGATCGTCGTCGACATGGACGGCAACTTCGTGGACGGCCCCAAGGGCACCTCGCAGTGCTACGAGGTGAAGATGCACTCGTGCATCTACCGGGAGCGCCGGGACGTGCTCTCCGTCGTCCACACGCACCCCCGCTTCACCAACGTCCTCGGCCTCAATGACGTGAAGCTCAAGCCGCTGTCCAACGAGGGACACCAGCTCGTGCGGAATGACATCCCCGTCTTCCCGCACTCCAAGCTCATCATCACGGAGGCGGACGGGATGCAGGTCGTCGAGGCGATCGGGAACAGCCCCGTCCTCCTGCTGCGCGGACACGGCGCGGTGACAACGGGGCGCAACATGGAGCAGTCCGTGATGAACATGCTGCACCTGGAAGAGCAGTCGCGCCTCAACTGGGTTGCCCTCGCCGCGTTCGGCCCGGACTACAAGGGCATCCCCGACGAGAACATGGACGAGTTCGCCGCAGGCCAGGCGGCGATGAGCCAGGCCCCGCACCTCGCTCGCCCGCTCGCCCACATGCCCCCCATCCCCATGGGCGGCGTGTGGAAGTACTACACGGAGCTGGTGAGCCAGGACCTGTAGAGGAGGGGCAGGACATCGGCTGACGCGATCGAGTGGGCGCGGCGAGGCTGATGGCCGCTATACTTGCGCTCCATGAGCGACCTTTGCGCAACGTACCTGCCCTGCCCTCCGGTTCACCCTCTCCCTAACCCTCTCCCCTCGAGGGAGAGGGGACCAGACGCCCGAGAGATTCCTCGACTCCGCTGCGCTCCGCTCGGAATGACAGGCTTCTCCACTCCACCCCGGAGTACCCTCACCCCAGCCCTCTCCCCGTGTAGGGAGAGGGGGTCTGGCGCCCGAGAGATTCCTCGACTCCGCTGCGCTCCGCTCGGAATGACAGGCTTCTCCACTCCGCCCCGGAGGGCCCTCACCCTAACCCTCTCCCTCAGGAGAGGGGATCAGACCACCTCACCCCACCGGTTCACCCCCATCCCCACATCAAGTGCGGGGCAGGCTCCAGCCTTCCCCTGTCGAGGGGGAAGGGGCCACCTCCCCGCTCCTGTCCGTTCCCGCGAGAGAGGGAACCCATGAGCGACAAGGTACTCGTCGAGGTTGAGGACGGCGTCGGGACGATCACGCTGAACCGGCCGGGGCAGCACAACGCCATCGACTTCGAGATGTGGGGGCTTCTGCGCGACGCCGCGCTGCGGCTCGGGGCGGACGAGGACGCGCGCGTGGTCATCCTGACCGGCGCGGGGGAGAAGGCGTTCTCGGCGGGCGCCGACATCAAGGACTTCCCGGCCCACCGCAGCAACAGCGACCTCGCCCGTGACTACGCCGAGGCGTTCGAAGGCGCGCTCGACGCCATCGAGCAGATGCCGAAGCCGGTCATCTGCATGATCCGCGGGATATGCGTCGGCGGAGGGTGCGAACTCTCGATGGCCGCCGACCTCCGCATCGCGGCGACCGGCAGCACGTTTGGCGTGCCGGTCGCGAAGATCGGGGTGCTGGTCGGCTACAACGAGATGCGCCGACTCTTACACCTCGTAGGACCCGGGCACGCCGCAAACCTCCTGCTGACCGCGCGACGCATCGACGAGCAGGAAGCGCTGCGCATCGGCCTGGTGACCGAGGTCGTCTCCGCCGACCGGCTGGAGGAGCACACGTACAGCTTGGCGCGGGAGATGACGGCCTACGCACCGCTTTCACAGTCTGCCCACAAGCGCATCGTCCGGACCGTGCTGGCCAAACCCAGTCTCACAGCCCTCACCGACGAGGAGCGTGAACTGCCGCTCTCCATCTTCGACACGGAGGATGGCCAGGAGGGCTACCGGGCCTTCATGGAGAAGCGCCCGCCGCGCTTCCAGGGGAGGTAGCGCGATGGCCCCGATGCCGCTGGAGGGCGTCACCGTCCTCGACTGCACGCAGGTCATGGCGGGGCCCTTCTGCACCATGCTGCTGGCGGACATGGGGGCGGACGTCATCAAGGTGGAGAAGCCCGGAGGCGACGATTCCAGGCGTATGGGGCCGCCGTTCATCAACGGCGAGTCCGCGGCGTTCCTCGGCATCAACCGCAACAAGCAGAGCATCGTCCTCGACCTGCGGAACGAAGTCGACCGCTCCGTGTTCCGGCGCATCGCCGCACAGGCCGACGTCGTCGCGGAGAACTTCCGACCAGGCACGATGGAGCGGCTGGGCCTGGGGCCTGTGGAACTGTGCAGGGAGCACCCGGAGCTGATCTGGGTCTCCATCTCCGGCTTCGGGCAGGCGGGGCCGTACGCCGGGCGTCCCGGCTACGACCTGCTGGCGCAGGGCATGTCCGGCATGATGAGCGTGACCGGCTACCCGGGCTCGCCGCCGGTGAAAGTGAGCATCCCGCTCGCCGACCTCAGCGCCGGGCTGTTCGCAGCCAACGGCGTGCTCGCGGCGTACATCCACCGGCTCAAGACGGGCGAGGGGCAGGTCATCGACACGTCGCTGCTGGAGGCCGCCATCGCCCTCACCGTCTGGGAGGCCGCCGAGTACTGGGGCTCCGGCATCGTGCCCGGCCCCAAGGGGTCGGCGCACCGGCTCGTCGCGCCGTACCAGGCGATGGAGAGCGCGGACGGCTACTTCAACATCGGCGTGGCGAACCAAGCGAACTACGAGCGTCTGTGCGCCGCGCTCGAGCGTCCCGACCTGCTGAGCGACCCGCGCTTCGCCGCGAACCCGGACCGCGTCCGCAACTACGAGGCGCTGGCAGAGGAGATACAGCACACGACGCGTACGCGCACGTCAGCGGAGTGGCTGGGCGTGTTCGAGGCCGCAGGCGTGCCCGCCGGTCCGATCTACGGCATGGACGAGGTGTTCGCGAACGAGCACGTGGCCGCTCGCGGGATGGTGGCGCCGCTGGAGCACCCGGTCGCGGGGACTGTCAACAACCTCGGCATCCCGGTCAAGATGTCGGCGACGCCCGGGCAGGTGCGGTTGCCCGCGCCCACGCTCGGCCAGCACACCGAGGACGTGCTGCGCCGGTTCGGAGTGCCGGAGGAGGAGGCGGGGGCGGTCCTGGGGCGGGGGTAGCGCGGGCGCAGGGCGCTCACTCCGTCCGGACGTCGTCAGCCGCGGACGCCACGTGCGGGAGGGACGATGGGACGCCGGACAAGGCCCCAACCCTCCGCAGGCATAGTGAATTGATACCCCATTTGAGATTCTAATGAGCGACCACTATCAGGTAAGATTGCAGGGTTCAACTGGGAGGTGTTCCGTGCCATTGCGAACCAACCGCAGCGGGCCAACAACGAGACAGGCAGGACCGACGTACCGGCGAGTAGCAGGGGGGCTGAGCGCATCGTTCGTTCTCCTGGCCCTGGCTTGCTTATCCGTTTTTGCAGTTGCTTTTGCAGTTGCCTGCAGCGCCGACCCCACGGCAACGCCAAGGCCGACTGCCACCCCTGTCCCAGCGCCCACCGCCACCCCAACGCCGGAACCCGCTCCGTCGGACGAGGACCTGACCCTCGCCTACGTGACGGAGGCCATAGAGTTCTATGGACAGAACGGCATCGAGGCCACCGTCGAGTTCTACTCGTCCGAGGCGAGCATCGAGAACGGGAGGTCGTTGATCCTCATAGACGAGGCTGAAAGCGTATTGCTGGCGTACCACCCCATACCCGCCCTGGTGGGCCAATACATCGGCCCCGGCTCGCGGTTCAGCGCCTTCAGTGACCTGATAATCCTTGCCACCGAAGCAGGCGGCTGGGATACGGGTCGGGGCATCAATCCGGCCACCAAGCAGGAAGAGCCCCGGCGGGTCCTCGCCGTTCTTCACGACGGCCTGGTGTTCTCCACCAGCCACTCGGCCCTGGTGGAAGACATAGCGGACTCCACACAGGAGTACGTGGACAAGGCCATAGCCAGGTACGACAGCGAGGGCCTCGATGCGGTCATCGCTCACTACAACAGCCAGGACAGCCTCGACGGGCAGTTCTACCTGTTCCTCATCGGCGCGGACGACATCTACCTGGCCCATCCCATCTTCGCGCACCTCATCGGCACCGACATCAAGGACGTGGTCGGCTCCGACGGGCAGGAGCTGGGCAAGGAGATAGCCCAGGCCACCGAAGAGGGCGTGTGGGTGGAGTACCTCTGGCCCCACCCCATTTCCCGGAAGGAGCAGCAGAAGGTCACCTGGGCCATCCGGCACGACGGGCTGATATTCGCCTCCGGCTATTACGCAGGCGAGCCCGAAACAGGCGAACCGGCCTGGCGGGACGCCGACCCCAGGGAGTACACCGTCGAATACGTGGACCGGGCCATCGAGCGTTACGAGCAGGACGGCCTGGAGGCGATGCTCAACTACTACAACAGCGTCGCCAGCTTCGAGGGCGAGTGGTACCTCTTCGCCACCGACGCAAGCGACATCTACCACGTCCACCCGCTGCTGCCGCTGCTGATCGGGACGGACATCAAGGACGTGGTCGGTTCCGACGGCTACGAACTGGGCAAGGAGCTGGCCAAGGCCACCGAGGAGGGAGTCTGGGTGGAGTACCTCTGGCCCCACCCGGTAACGCTCAAGGAAGTCCCCAAGGTGGGGTACGCAGTACGCCGGGACGGAATGCTCTTCGCCTCCGGCTACTACGTGCGCGCCGAAGACCCTGCGGCCGCGACCAAGGCTTACGTGCAGCAGGCCATCGACTACTACCGGGCCAACGGGCAGGAGGCCACGGTCAACCACTACAGCAGCGAGGGCAGCTTCGACGGCCAGTGGAACCTGACCCTGGCCGATGAGAACGACATCCTGCTGACCTCTCCCCTCGCCCAACACCTCGTAGGCACCGACCTGAAGGACGTCGGCGCGGGCAGGGTCCGGAAGGTAGGCGAAGAGATGACGGCGGCCACTGAAGACGGCACCTGGATCAGCTTCGTTTTCCCCAACACGAGGTCGTCGGAGACGCTGTACGCGCATACGTGGGCCGTGCGCCACGACGGTCTGCTCTTCACGTCGCGCTACTACGACGACCAGCCGGGCGATCCAGCGCCCTAGGGTCCGAACGCAGAACAGCCTGTCGAGTCAGGAAGCGCGCGTCCGCCGGGGCGCGCGCTTTCTGCATCCGGCGAGCGGAACCGGCCATGGCACCCAGAGACCTCTGCGTAACTCCTGTCTCACCCTGGTCCAGCACGGAACGCTCCCCGAGAGATTCCTCGGCTACGCCCACGGCTCCGCTCGGAATGACAATTTCCCGCACCCGTCATCCCTCCGCGGTACGCAAGGTCTCACCAGAGCGGGCGAGAGGGCCCCGGGGCGCTACTTGTCCACGCGGCAGCTGACGACGTCTATGCCGTAGTACTTCCGGTGATGCACCGACGAGGCGTAGTGACGCAGAATGCGGATGGAGAGCTCCTGCTCGTCTTCCAGCGCCTGGCTCTCGTCCAGATAGGCCATACGGTTCTCGATGTTCCCCTGGATGACGTCGTCCGAAGCGACCACGATCTCCAGTTCGGCGGCGGCGCCTTCGGGGCGGACGGTGGCGACGAGCCTCCGCCTCGGACCGTCCGCGCCGCCGTTCTCTCCTTCAAGGAGGCTCAGCATCACCTCTTCTCCCACCAGGCGCAGCCGGTCCTTCCCTTCCTCCGTCCAGGAATGCTTGTCGGCGAACCGGCTGAGCAGGTCGTCAACGGCAGGGAGTGAAGAGTGCGCCAGATCGGTCCGCAGTTTCCTCGGGCGGGAGCTCGATAGCTCGGAGAATACGGTCATCGCTATGGCAGTCGTACCGCCGAAGAAGAGCGTATTGCCCACCAGTTGACTCGTGATCCCCTCGAAGAACCCGCTGAACGTCCCGGCGGACAGGCCCAGCACCATGGAGACGCCGGCGATGGTGGCCTTCTTCTGGTCCACCCGGCCCGTGAAGACCGTCTTTGCGCCCTCGACGAACAGCATGCCGAAGATGATGACGTACACCGCACTGACCACAGGGCTGGGGATGGCGACCAGTACGGCGATCAACTTGGAGAAGGGGGCGACCAGTATGGTCAGCACGCCCAGATATATCCCAACGCTCTTGGCAGCGACGCCGGTAAAGCCTATGTAGACCACGGTAGCCGCCCACGGCGCCGCGACGGGCAAGGTCCCCACGAACCCGGAGAGCAGGGTGCCCAGCCCGTAGACGCCCAGGCCTCCCTGCACCGATCGGAAGTCGATGGCCGAATGGCTCCTGTAGGAAGCGCGGTAGATCACCGACAGGTCTCCCACCGCTTTCATGAAGGCCGTCAGGTTGACGAACACGAAGGCCGGAAGCAGGGCCCAGAAATCCGTGTCGAAGGTGAGGTCCAGCCCCGGCCATCTGAAGTCGGGCAGGCTCACCCATGGAGTGTCGGCGATGATGCTTACATCGTAGTAGCCCAGGGGTACAGCCACCACCAGGCCGGCGGCCGCCGTGACCGGCAGGATCCACATACGCCAGGCCGGCGTTCCCTGCAGAGATATCAACGCCCCGGCGGCCAGGGCAACCAGTCCCGGCACCACGAACAGCACCGGCGACACGCCTTCCGGCGGAACGACAGCGGTGCTTATGATGAAGGGCACCGCCGATACCGCCACCAGCATGATCACTACTCCGCTGACCGTCTGTGTAAATACCCGGCGGAGGGAGGCGAGCCGCAGGGTCAGGATGAACTGCAACAGGGTGGAAGCCACCAGCAAGCTCGCCAGCAGGCCAGGACCGCCGGCGTGGAGAGCCAGGGCGCAGACCGCCAGGAACGGAACGTTGAAGTTCGTGACGACGAGGCGGCCCGAACCGAAATACCGGAACCGGAGGGTGTGCAGGATCATTCCGGCCCCGGAGACGATCAGGGCAGCGAATATCGCCCACCCCAGGTAGGCTTCGGACTCCTCGGCTGCGCGTATCACCAGTACCGCCAGCATGATGAGGCCGATAGTGTTGGGAACGAATATCTGCGCGGCCGATGTTACCGCCACTGAGGGCGGGCACTTCTCATCCGGTTCGTAGCGAATCTCGACTCACCTCAGGGGTTTCCCCTACCCGCCCTTCAGTATCTCGTAAATCATTATGCGGTTGCCGCACGTGTCGTCGAAGATGGCCTGCGCGCCGCCCGCGGCGTCTATCGGCTTTATCGAGAACACAACGCCCAGCCCCGCGAGGCGTTCGTACTCAGCCTGGATGTCGTCGACGTCGAAGGCCGCGTGCGGGATGCCCTGTTCGTAGATCGCCTGCTGGTACGCCTGCGCGGCGGGGTTGTCGTTCGGTTCCAGGAGCAGTTGGGCACCGTCCGGCGCCTCCGGCGAGACGACCGTCAGCCACTTGAACTCCCCGACCGGGAAGTTCTCCTTCACCACGAAGCCCAGGACCTCCGTGTAGAAGACCAGGGCTTCGTCCTGATCGTTCACATGGATGCTGGTCAGTTCGATGCGCAATTCCGGTCCCTTCGCATGTGGAGTGGGTGCGAGTGTACTACGGCAGGGCGTCCACGCGGGACGCCCCTACAGGGCCCTCACCCGCCGCGCAAGCGCGTCGACCTCTCCCTCACGAGAGGTGGGGGCCAGGCCGGTCCGCCCCCAGCCCTACCGGTTCACCCTCTCCCTAACCCTCTCCCCTCAAGGGAGAGGGGACCCGAAGGGCGCCCCACGAGGGACGCCCCTGCATCGGACACCTGAGAGATTCCTCGGCTGCGCTCGGAATGACACTCCGCTACCAGGCCCCACCGCAGGGCCCTCACCGCGCGCTAAAGCGCGTTCCTCTTCCTCAGGAGAGGTGGGGACTCGAAGGGCGCCCCACGAGGGACGCCCCTACGCCTTCAGCACTTGGTAGATCAGTATGCGGTTGCCGCACGTGTCGTCGAACAGGGCCTGGAGGACTCCTCCCGCATCGACCGGTTCACTCGGGAACACGACGGCGAGCGCTTTCAGGCGTTCGTACTCAGCCCGGATGTCGTCAACGGCGAATGCCGCGTGCGGGATGCCCTGCTCGTAGAGCGCCTGCTGGTACGCCTGCGCAGCGGGGTTGTCGTTCGGCTCCAGGAGCAGTTGGGTACCGTCCGGCGCCTCCGGCGAGACGACCGTCAGCCACTTGAACTTTCCCACCGGGAAGTTCTCCTTCACCACGAAGCCCAGGACCTCGGTGTAGAAGGTCAGCGCCTCGTCCTGGTCATTCACGTGGATGCTGGTCAGTTCGATGCGCATTCATGGCTCCTCGTACACAGGTGGACGGGGAGTGTACTACGGCTGGGCGCCCACGCGGGACGCCCCTACAGGGCCCTCACCCGCCGCGCAAGCGCGTCGACCTCTCCCTCAGGAGAGGTGGGGACTCGAAGGGCGCCCCACGGGGGACGCCCCTACATCAGACACCTTGCCACCCGCCACACGGCCCTCACCCGCCGCGCTCTCGCGCGTCGACCTCTCCCCCAGGAGAGGTGGGGACCCGGAGGGCGCCCCACGAGGGACGCCTCCTGCACCACGCGAGATTCCTGCCTGCGCAGGAACGACGGAGGCTGTAGCCCCCGTCGGTTCCGCCCTCACCGCGCGCTAAAGCGCGTTCCTCTCCCCCAGGAGAGGTGGGGACCAGACCGCCCCGCCCCCAGCCCTACCGGTTCACCCTCTCCCTAACCTCTCCCCTCAAGGGAGAGGGGACCCGAAGGGCGCCCCACGAGGGACGCCCCCTGCACCACGCGAGATTCCTGCCTGCGCAGGAACGACGGAGGCTGTAGCCCCCGTCGGTTCCGCCCTCACCGCGCGCTAAAGCGCGTTCCTCTCCCTCAGGAGAGGTGGGGACCAGACCGCCATCCCGTGCGTCCCTGTCGAATCCCCCACTCTTTGCTATGCTACGCGCCGCCAGACACCACCGCGGCAGGAGAGAGCACATATGACCACCGCACCACGCGTCGTCGGCGCGCCCATCCCCCGCATCGACGGGAAGGACAAGGTGACCGGCGCGGCCAACTACGGCGCCGACTTCGAGATCCCGGGCATGCTGTGGGCGAAGACGCTCCGCAGCCCCTTCCCGCACGCGCGGATACGCGGCATCGACACGTCCGCCGCGACGGCGCTGCCGGGCGTCCACGCGGTCCTCACCGGCGACGACATCCCCGACAACATGCGCTGGGGACGCCGCATCGTCGACGTGCCCGTGCTCGCGCAGGGCGAGGTGCGGTTCGTCGGCGAGCAGGTCGCGGCGGTGGTCGCGGACGATGAGGAGATCGCGCAGCGCGCGCTCGAACTGATCGACGTCGACTACGAGGAGCTGCCCGCGGTCACCGACCCCGAGGAGGCGATGAAGGACGAGATACTCGTGAACCCGGACATGCATGGCTTCAAGGGCCTGCTGTACGAGGTCGAGAAGCCCACGAACGTCGTCGTCCACTTCGAGTGGAGCAACGGCGACGTGGATGCCGGCATGCAGGAGGCCGACCTCGTCGTGGAGAACACGTACACGACGCCGTCGCAGCACCAGACGTACATGGAAGCGCACAACGCCACGGTGCGCGTGAACCCGGACGGCACCGCGGAGGTGTGGACGCCCGGCAAGGCGCCGTACGCGGTGCGGTCGCAGATCTCGGGGCCGCTCGGCATGGAGCCGGAGAGCATCGTCTTCCATCCGGTCACCATCGGCGGCGACTTCGGCGGCAAGGGGTCGCCGATGAACGTCGCGCTCGGCTACGTGCTCTCGAAGGCGGTCGGCGGCAGGCCGGTGCGGATGGTGTTCGACTACGCGGAGGAGTTCCTGGCGGCGAACCCGCGCCACCAGTCCAGATTGCGGATGCGGACCGGCGTGAAGAAGGACGGTTCGATCACCGCGCACGACGTGAGCATCGTGTTCGACAGCGGGGCGTACGCGGGGTTCAAGCCCGCAGGGCACCTGGGCGGCGCGAAGGCGGCGGGCGGACCTTACCGAACGGAAAACGCGCGCGTCGTGGAGGACATGGTCTATACCCACAACACGCCGTGCGGCCACATGCGCGGACCGGGCGAGCCGCAGGCCGTCTTCGCCCTCGAGTCGCACATCGACGAGGTCGCGAAGGCGCTCGGCATGGACCCCGTGCAGTTCCGGCTGATGAACCTCGTGGAGGACGGCGAGCCGACGGCGCTCGGCGACGTGTTCGTGGAGAACCGCGCAGCCGAGGCGCTGGAGGCGGCGGTCGAGGCGTCCGGCTACAACGCGCCGAAAGCGTCCGGCGTGGGACGCGGCGTGTCGGTTGGCGAGCGCCCGCCGGGCGGCGGCCGCATCAACTCGCAGGTGTCGATGGAGGCGGACGGCTCCGTCCTCATCACCACTCCCCTGTTCGAGCAGGGCGCAGGCGCGTACACGGTGCTGCAGCAGGTCGTGGCGCAGGACCTCGGGCTCCCCGCGGACGCCGTGCGCATGGTCGTCGCCGACACGGGCCTGTTCGACAACGACCAGGGCGTCGGCGGCAGCCGGGTGACGAACCTCGGCACGGTCGCCACGCACGACGCGGTCGTGCAGGCGCAGGACGAGCTGTTCAAGCTCGCGGCTGAGCTGCAGAACTGGCCCGAGGAGAAGCTGGAAGTGCGCGGGCAGATGCTCGTGCGGACAGACACCGGCGAGTCGCAGCCGTGGAGCAACCTCATCGCACGCGTGGGCACGCCTGTCGTCGGACGGGGCGTCGCCTCCGGCGGCTACGAGAACCCGGTCACCGGCTACTGCGCGCAGGTCGCGGAGGTGGAAGTCGACGCCGAGACAGGCCAGATACGGCTGACGAAGCTGACGTCCGTGCACGACACGGGCACGATCATCAACCCCATCGGCCACCAGGGACAGATCAACGGCGGCGCGATGATGGGCATCGGCTTCGGCCTGCAGGAGGAGCTGGTGCGGGAGAATGGCTTCGTCTCGACGCTCTCATTCGCGGACTACAAGATACCGAACATCGCCGACATCCCGGAGCTGACGACAGTGGTGCTCGACACGCCGGGCAAGGGGGTCGGCCCGTACAACATCAAGGCGATCGGCGAGAGCCCCAACGCGCCGACGGCGGCGGCCATCGCGAACGCCATCGCGGACGCGTGCGGCGTGCGGGTGCGCGACCTGCCAGCAACGGCAGAGAAGGTCTACGAGGCGTTGCAGGATGCGTAGGACGGCTACATGGATGAGCTGCGGCCTATAGGAGAGGTGGCGCGGGGCCTTGGCATCGCGCCGAAGCACCTGGTCCCGTTCGGCGACACGAAGGCGAAGGTGTCGCTGGAGGCGATGCGCCCGGAGCAGAAGGGGAAGCTCATTGTCGTAACGGGCGTGAACCCCACGCCCGCGGGCGAGGGCAAGACGACCACGAGCGTCGGGCTGACGCAGGGGCTGGGGAAGATCGGCAAGAGCGTCGTGACCACGCTGCGGGAGCCGTCGCTCGGGCCGATATTCGGCATCAAGGGCGGCGGCACCGGCGGCGGGATGGCGCGAGTCATCCCGGAGGACGAGATCAACGTCCACTTCACCGGCGACGCGCACGCCGTCTCCTCCGCGCACAACCTGCTCGGCGCGCTCGCGGAGAACGTCATCTACCGCGGGCTCATCCCGAACGCGAAGCCGTCCGACATCACCTGGCGGCGCGTCGTGGACATCGAGGACCGGGCGCTGCGCAGCATCGTCTCCGGCCTCGGAGGCTCGGCGAACGCCCCGCTGCGCGAAACGGGGTTCGACATCGTCACGGCGTCCGAGATCATGGCCGTGCTCGCGCTCTCGTCCGGGCTGGACGACCTGCGGGCGCGGCTCGGCAGGATCACGGTCGCCACTGGCAGCGGCGGCGCGCGCGTGACGGCGGAGGACGTGGGGGCGGTCGGCTCGCTGATGGCGCTGCTGCGGCACGCCATCCTCCCGAACATGGTGCAGACGACGGAGGGGCAGCCCGCGTTCGTGCACACCGGGCCGTTCGGCAACATCGCGCACGGCTGCAGTTCGGTCGTGGCGGACCGGCTGGCGCTCGGCTACGCGGACTACGTCGTGACGGAGGCGGGCTTCGGCGCGGACCTCGGCTTCGAGAAGTTCATGCACATCAAGTGCCGGACGAGCGGTCTGCGCCCGAGCGCGGCGGTGCTCGTCGGCACCGTACGAGCCCTGAAACACCACGGCGGCGTCCCGCTCAACAGCCTGGACTACCCCGACCCGCTCTCGGTGCGCATCGGGTCGGCCAACCTGCAGCACCTGGTCGGCGTCGTGCGCAAGCTGGGCCTGCCCGTCGTCGTCGCCATCAACCACTTCCCCGCCGATACGCCGGAGGAGACGGTGGTGATGCAGGACGCGGCGATCGAGGCAGGAGCGTCCGCCGCAGTCGTCTGCAGCGGCTTCATGGATGGCGGCGAGGGAGCGGTCGAACTCGCGGAGGCGGTCGTGCGCTCTTCGGAGAGCGGACCGCCGCGCGCCAGGTGGCTCTACCCGCTCGACGCCCCGCTGCGCGAGAAGGTGCGGGCGCTCGCGGAGACGGTCTACGGGGCGTCGGACGTGCGCTGGAGCGCGCAGGCGTCGCGGCAGCTGGACCGGTTCGAGGAGCAGGGGCTCGGCGGCCTGCCGATCTGCATGGCGAAGACGCCGCTGTCGATCTCGCACGATCCGTCGCTCAAGAACCGGCCCACGAACTACACGTTCGAGATATCGGACGTGCGGGCGTCGACGGGCGCGGGGTTCGTCTATCCCATCGCGGGGAACATCGTCACGATGCCTGGCCTGCCCCGCACCCCCCGAGCGCTGGACGTCGACAGCAAGGGGAACATCACGGGGCTGTAGGGTTTGGAATCAGGCCCGTGGCCCTCCACAGGTCACGAGCAGGCACGTTTACGTGGCACATCCCGATCCGGACACTGGTGCAGCGACGAGGTGACTTGACAGTAAGTGAGACTTGCGTATCATTAGTTCCGAACTCTCCTACAGTCCGAATGATGAACTCTTCGGAGGTTGGATTTGGTACTTTCGTCACGTGACGCTCTATCGAGTGGCACGCTATGTCTACACTATGGCACCTCTGTGCTATAGACCTGCGGACTGCTGGAGAGTACCTTTCCCCCACATCCTGGCCACGTAAACCCTGGTGGCCGATCGATCCGCCAAGGAAGTTGTGACTGCAGACGCACTCCTATCAGCCCTCACCACCGCTTCGTGCGGCGCATATGCGGTGTCCGTCGACCAGACGATCGTGTTCTGGAATCGCGCCGCTGAACGCATCCTCGGCTACACCTCCGACGAGGTCCTGGGGCGTCGATGCTATGAAGTGGTCGCCGGACTCGCGCCGGGCGGCTTGACTCCCGAGTGCCTGGGTGGGTGCCCGTCGATCCGTTACCTCCGAGCCGGGCTCGTACCCTCACCGCTGAAGCTACGATTGCTCTCCTCGTCCGGAGAGCGGAAGTGGGTAACCGTTACCCCAATGGTGGTGGCCGGCCTCCTGCACGACTCGCCTCTCCTGGTGCACCTCTTCGAGGAGATCACCGAGGGCGACACTGAACCGGCGAGCGAGTCGTTGCGGAGCGTTCTTGCGGCCAACAGCGCCACCATCCCGCCGGCGCAGCCCGAGCCGTCGGGTCCTCCCGTGGAGACGCGGATCCTGAGCCGTCGTGAGTTGGAAGTGCTGCGCCTGATGGCCCAGGGCTGGGATACCCAGCGCATCGCCGACGAACTGGGCATCAGCCGGCACACGGTGCGCAACCACATACGCAACCTGCGCCAGAGACTCAACGCGTCCACCAAGCTGGACGCGGTCGTCAAGGGGATCCGCCTGGGCATCCTGCGGATGGGCTGAGCATCCCCGGGACTCGGCCCCGCACTGCTCCCGCCCATGAGGGCCCGTCAAGGCATGTGTCCCAACAGCGCTTCGTCCTCCCGTCGGATGATTGCATCGACCGTCTCCGCCACGCTCAGCCCTGACGTGTCCAGCCAGAGACCCAACCCCCGCATCTGCTCGCGCAACTCCGCGTCGAGATGCGCGAACCTGCCGGCGACATGCTTCTCCAAGCGCTCCCGATTCCGCTCGATCGCTACGGCAACAGGCGGCGCCAGGACGACCAGACGGACCGGCCAGCGGTCGAGCACTTCGCGATACCGCGCCAGTTGCGGCCGGAGAACGACGTCGTCAACGATGGGAGTGAGGCCGGCGGACATGAATGAGTCCGCGAGGATGGCCGCGTTGTGCGCACCCAACTCGAGTTGAGCGTTGGAATCGGCCAGGGGTTCCCGGCCAGGCTCGAGGTACCCGGACACAACCATCTCCCGCACCACGTCGACTTCGACATGGGCCGACCTCGGAAGCCTCGCGGCAAGCTCCCGTGAGACAGTGCTCTTCCCCACGCCGGGGATGCCGCTGATGAGCCAAACGCTGTCGGCGGGCGGCAGCATCTTTCCTACCCTCCATGGAACCCAGGTCCGCCGTCCATCATCGCACAAGGGTCATCATCCCCCGCTCCGTGCAACCCTTCCACTCCACCCGCTGGTCCCCCCCCCCCCAATCCTGCCCTCCCCCCCCCAGGGGGACGGACCCAAACCCC
>DAOUJK010000046.1:0-8127 GCA_034422795.1 Dehalococcoidia bacterium
TGAGCGCCTGCGGGGTCGAGACCGATTTCACCTTCCCGGACGCGGGCGACGCGTCCCCGAAGGACGATGCCGCGTCGACGGATGATACGGGCACGCCTTCACAGTAGACGCCGTGCTCCGCGCAGGGGGCAGCGTGGGCGGGCTGCAGGAGGCGGCGGCAGAGTTCTGCATGAGGCGTCGGCTCTGCGTGGGAATGGCCTTAACTGGGGTAAGGGCGAGGTTGCGCCCCTCGTCATCCAGTGGCTGCTCCACCTGCGCCGGGTCGAGGAGCGGCGATGAGCCTGCAAACGTACCAAGTCCACGCTGACGCAGACGCAGCGGTGGTAGTGGCGCGACAACAGGGCTGGGCGGAGGCGCGCGCTACGGCACTGCTGAGCGGCGGATGGGCTGTGCAGCTCGCGGATGGGCTGTACCTGCATGACGACGGCGAGGCGGGGCCATGAAGCGCGCCCAGTACATCCGGCGCATCCGGCAACTGGCGAGTTCGGTCGATTTCCTGGCGGATGCGGCGCTGGGTTGCCTGGACTTCACGCCCTCTCAGCGCGAGCGGATGCGCCGCGCCGTCGCGTGCGCCGCGCTCTACGCAGCCGAGGCCGAGGCCGCGCCCATGCCGGCGATCGCGCAGGCGCTAGGCGAGCTCAGCGTCGCCGCAGCTGCCCGCGTCCATGACTTGGCCGAGAGCGGCCTGCAACGCGCCGAGCGCGAGGGGGCTGAATGACAGGGGATGGTACACACGCATATAATTCCCAATCTCCGCCGGGACACGACGTCGATGTGGTCGTCCGGCTGCCGTACCAGATCAAGCCCCGATTGGTTGCCCTTACGGGGCAGCAGTTGCAGGGAAACGCCGATCACCAGGCTACCCATAGGCGCGGGGCCGGTCGAAGGGGTAATGGGGCATTGAAGTACGTTAGCGTCCTGGTGGTGGTGCTCGCAGCGCTCAGTTGCACGAGCACGCCCGCTCCGAAGCAAACGGCCACCATGCCAACGTCGACTCCCTTGCCTACGCCCACGGTCTCCAGCAGCCCTTATCCGACCCTGCCAGTGCTGCTGACACCGACGCCGACCGCTACACCTACGCCGACCTCGACACCAACGCCCGCGCCGACCGCTACACCCACCCCGACCTCGACACCAACGCCCACGCTGACACCCACACCGACGCCAATCCCGGCGGTGACGGTCACCCTCAACCGAGACGGCGAGCTGATCATCCATGGCCAGGGGAGCGCCAGATACGCCGCTCAGTTGCCGGCTGCGGACTACGACGTGGCCTTTGGGCTATGGGATACGGACGGTGCGCTGCAGGCAGAGCACGCATCGGTAAAAGTAGGCCAGAGGACCGTGTTTAGCGGAACGAAGCGCTTGTTTCGCGAGGAGATAGGCCTCAGGGTCGACACCGGAAGCATCAACACCGAGATCAACATCCAGGTGGGCCCAGACGACGCTTGGTTCGTATTCTTGCAAGGCCTCGGCCTGAGCCAGGACCTCGTGCTGACTCGGGACCCACTCGCTCCGCCATACGCACCAGCAGGGGACATCGGCTACACGGACGGCGGGAGATCCCTGGCATTCCTCTACAGCGAGGACCCCATGGCCGTGGTGCAGATCAGGAATCTGCCCTGGGCGGCTGACGGGATAGAGGAGATGCCCTCCCCGGAACACGAAGCGATCTACTATCTGGTCGGCGCCCTGCGCGTCGACAGAACCGTCTTCCACGAGCTCTTGCGCCAGGGATGGCTACTCGACGGGAGTGTGACATGGGGCGAAGCCCATTCGATCGGCGACATCGTCTACCTCGCGCAATCAGCTCCATCCACCGCCGTGCAGTTACTGAGCATGCCGTTCATGCAATCATTCGAGGCGATGGACTTCTATGCCCTCCGTGCGCTGGATGACTTAGCCCGAGACGGACTCCTAGAAGACCTTCTCGCGCACCCCACACTGCGTGGCGGCATCACAGATGAACACACAGACCTGATCTCTCTATACGGAGCGGTGCAGTCTGACTACGCCGACCTCGCGTCGCAACTGCTCGACGAACAGCAGACTGTCGTCGTCCGGCGCACCGTCCATCTGCCCCTGCAGGGGCCAACATCGTTCTCCGTTGTATGGCCGAAGGATGCCTCGCCAGGCGATGAGGAGATCGTCGAGAAGGCAAGCGCCTCCATGGACCTGTTGGTCGACACGGTTCGCACACTCGAACAATTCATGGGCGTTCCCTCCCCGAGGGGAGCGTGGCCTGTCCTGGTAGCCGATGTTCTATGGCCCCGCGCTGACCACATCCAGATCCAGCTCGACCCTTCCCGCCACGACGACCCGTTGCTAGCCGCACATCAGGCCGCCCGCGCCTACTGGCGATCAGTACAGTTCTCACAAGACTGGATTATAAAAGGGAGCATGACCTTCATGCAGGATTACTACCTGAGCGCCCGCGCCGGCAAGCCGCTACCAAGATTCTACGGGTGCGACCAGTTCACCAACATTGCCGTCCTGGCTGCCTTCAATGCGCCGCCCACACACATCTGCAACTACCAACTGGGAGCCGGACTGTTCCTAGACCTCTACAACACCCTTGGCGAGCAGACGTTCCGCGAGGCATACAGCAGGCTATACACATGGCTGGCAGACGATGCGCTGAGAGTCCGGTGTGGCACGGAGCCGCCCAGGGGCCACTGCTATGTGCACGCCTCATTTGTGGAGTACTTGCCGGAACACGCGAACCTCACCGCCCCGATCCTCGAGAAGCACTACTACGGTCGCTAGAAGCCACATCAACACCGGTCTCCGTCCGGGAGCACATGGAGCGGCATGACGAAAAAAGGAACCAGAGCCAACGCCTGAACAACCGGCGGAAGCGTCACTGCGATTGCTGCCGCCCTGCAGTTGAGCGGCATGTTTGAAGCTGCTGTTCTTCGTGGCAGTCCCGGTTGCGGCGTGCGTGACCAGTGCAGTCACAGTACTGTTCGTCGGCGCCTAGTGGGACAGGGAACCGACCAGGCTGGTCGTCTGGCAGTGAGAGACCTTCCCGCATCACTCATGTCGACCGTGTCGGCGCTCTACTGTGGACGGCACCTCGTGTATTCACGCATGGTTCACGCTGTCGTGCGGGTACATTCACTCCTGTTTCCGCCGCTGGCCGTCCTCACCCTCCTCGCCCTGGCGTTCGCGGCGTGCGACTCCGCCCCGCCGACGGCAGGCCCTGAGGAAACCGCGGTGCACCCTGCCCCCACGCCGACTCCTACCGTGACGTCCACGCCGACGCTGACACCAACACCACCCGCAAGCGGCCCCGGCAGTCCCTCTGCCGCCACCGCCACTCCCTGGGCAACTCCCACGCCAAACCCTGCATTGGGTGGCCCCACGGCCTCGCCTGTCGAATCGTCTCTGGGCACTGTCCGACGCATCGTTGCGGTTACAGGCAGATGGAACGACACCTGCGTCTTGTTCGAGGATGGCGCCCACCACTGCTGGGGAGCACGGCCGTTCCCGGGGCCATCGACTACGTGGGCGACGTCGATGCCTTCCGCTTCACCGCACGAGAGGGGCAGACCTACCGGTTCGATGTGGAGGGCGGTACGCTGAAAGCCTCGAGTCTGGAACTGCAGGATTCCAGCGGCGGCTTCTTGGCCTTCGACAGCAATCTTGGGGAAACCCGGGCACCGCACATCGTCTGGGAGGCGCCGAGCGCGGGCGACTACCACGCCGTTGTGGCGGGAGAGGGTTACACCGGGAGCTATACGCTGACAGTCTCACCCTCAACCTAGGACGCGCCGTTCCACTGTCCTAGTGGGACGGAAGCGGGTTGCCCATCCTAGGTGCTATTCCAATAGGAACAACGGATGCAAGACTCGTTGGCGACAGTAGAGCGGTTCGAGGCCCCACGAGAACCGCTCACGCTTCATGGCGGATGTGGGCAGGTGCTAGTCTTCGAGCGGGTAGCGTGTCAGTTTGGTCGTGCAGGCGACAGCCGCTAGCTATCGCAGCGGCGGTGCCCAGTGGTCGCCCTAGCACCGGTTTGCAGTCCTGACACAGGACCTGCAGGTAGCTGTCCTGATGTGACCCGCCCCAGCGGAGCGGCTTGATATGGTCGATGACGGCCTGGTTCAGCGGGACCGTGTGGGGAGCGCGTCTGTAACCGTTACACTGGCGGTTCTGCTCCTCCCAGAGCTCCGCACGCAGAGCCTTGTTGTCTCCGTCAGGGCTGTATGGCATGCGGTCAGTGTTCGAGCGGCCCGCGCCACTTGTCAAATCGGCCACGTCTCCCTCATGGACGTTGATGCGCCCCGATGGGGCTGTATGGAACCGGGTATCGAGGAGCGTCAGGCTGAACGAAGCCTCGTTCACTTGGCCCACTGCGAAGGTATGACCCTCGAGTTCGTACTTCTTCGCCATATCCCACTTCCTGCCGGGAGCATAGCAGAGACGGAATCCGCCACCGGCCGGGCTCACGCCTGAGGCGCCGTCAGGCGACGACGAATAGCGTCAGCCTTGGGCAGCGGTTTCCCATCGCCAGGACTTCCCAATTTCCAGCCGTGAATCGTCGGGCTGCGCAGGAATCGGGTTACTTTACATAATCGATATTATGCGCGGGGGCTCAGGCGGACGAACGGCGCGAGTTTCAACGCATCGCGCATCCGATGCTTGTCAGCCCCAGCATCGGCGGCGACCTCGTCGATCAGTCCTGGAGACAGCTCGTCGGCGCACTCGATGACCCATAGCATCGTCTCACGCACTTTCATCCCAGGCCCGGCATCATTGATGCGCTTGCGAAGCTCATAGGCCAGTTGCTTCCCTGTTCTGTTCATGGACACTCCCTCTAGGGGACTCGCCCCTCGTTTACGCCAAGCACTCCCCATCCCGGTTTCGCCTAAGAGGTCCACCCGGCCGGGCGTGCCTAGGACGTCTGGACCCTTGGTAACCGGCACAGAGGGAAGCTTACGCGCGAACTTCTCTATCTCCCGCTCTTCGGCCATGTCTCATCCTCCTACCTATGGGGGCGTAGCGGGCGGTTTCCACTGCTTGCAGGAGCCCTCAATTCAGCACAGATAGGCTAGCGACGTCAGCTGTTGTTAGAGGCGGCTTGGGCCGCTGTTGCACTGGCGGTCGCCAGGAGGACAGTGGGGGAGTGATCGATTGGGCCTGAACATAGTCAAAGCAGCGGGTAATGAACTCGTCCTCGACGTATCGCTCGTCGGGGTGGCTGCGCCCCAGCGCGTGCGCTGTCAGGCAGGCTTGCAAGACATCTTCAATCATCATCGAGAACCCCCTTGGTTAACTGCAGCGTAGCCCTCGTAGCGAAAGTACGCAACTCAACATAATGGTTATTATCCGCCCCCGCCCGGGGCGTAGCCTCATAACCGCTCGGCGATCCAGTCGAACAAGGACCCGGAGGCTTTCGCCGCGGTGTAGGGAATCTCTCGCAGTAGGTCTCGTCGACGCCGAACCAGTTGAAATCCGCGCGGTTAGTATTACAATCGCGCGGTAACGCTAACCTGCAGGAGCTCTCCCGGTGATTGTCGCATGCGCCACCAGCGGCAGGGAAATCAATCCGCGCCGCTTGGTATCACTTATGGCAGTCAGAGCATTCGCACTGGGGGCGCCCCTCGATGGCCCGGGGGGTGCTCCCCTCCATTCCGAGGTGCGCGAGGGTGTGCACGAGGTGCCAGTGTAATCATGAGCGTGGAAGACCGGTTGCACCATCTGGCCGAGAGCATCCACGGCATGACCGTCGCCGGATTCTCCGAGAGGGAGACGGAGCGGTCCCTGATCGAACCCTTCCTCGATGCCCTCGGCTACGAGTCGCGCAACCCCAACGAAGTCCAGACGCAGTATCCCATCCGGATCGGTTCGACCACGACGAGCTGCGACTACGCCATCAAGGTCGGCGACGAGGTGCGCGTCCTCGTCGAAGCCAAGAAGCCGAGCGTCAGCCTGGAGAGTCCGGGGCAGCTGGACAGCTACTTCAGCCGGGTTCCGACCGCATTGCTCGGCATCTACACAAACGGCCTCGAGTATCGCTTCTACGCGGAGAGGAACCTGGGCAGGGTGAAGCAGATGGACGGCGACCCATTCTTGGTCCTCGACCTGCGCCGGCTGGACCCGACCGCCATCAGCAGGGCCGCCCGCTGTTCCAAGAGCCACCTCAGCGACGCAGAAGGATTCCAGCACTGGGTGACAGACTTGGGATACTCGCGGGTGGTCCACGACAGGCTGCGTCATGAACTGACGGGGCATCCCTCCGACGAACTCGTGCACTTGGCGATGGGATGGGCTGGAGTGGTCATCAGGACAACTGAAGAGGTCAGCCGCTTCAGGGAGATCGTCAGAGATGCCGCACGCCGGATCGTCGGTGATGCTGTCGCACCCCCGCCCAGAGTTGGAGACGGACACACTACAGCACTTGAAAGGTTCGAGCAGGCGTTCGGTAAGTCTTACCGTAGGCGGTCCTACAACGCCATCACCATACGGCCGTATGCTACGATCTACTTCAACCACGGAGAAAAGAACAAGTACCTAGCCGATATCAACGTCAAGGCCGCCAAGAATTTCCCCAACGCCGACGCTCTGATAGCAGAGTTATCCAATGCGGTGCATGAATCACGTAGACGGGGCGGTGATCGTCGCGGGGCTCGCTCCTACGACTATCGCGTTGGCCCTGACCTGTGGGACCGTGTCATTGAACTGATTCAAGCGACAACCTAAGAAGGGAGAGGACTCAAAACTATGAAGGAATACAAGTACGAGGGCGAACCGTTTTACATCGAGGACATAGGCGGCTGCGAAGTGAAGGTGTCTAGGGCTGATGGGGACGATGCCTTTTGGATAAGACACAGCGGAGAACTCAAGGCACCCTATGTCGCAGTGGATTCCAACCATGATGGTCTCTGGCACACGGCTACTGTAAACGAGGCCCTTGATAGCGCGTGTTCAGAGTTACTGGCACGTGCACAGGAACGGAAGCGCGAAGAGGTCACTCCCGAGCAGGCTTGCGTCAACCTGAGGGAGTTCGTCAGAACCCTTCCGGACGCCTGACCGCCGCGCCCCTTCGACCAAGGCTTGCCGCAGCCCGGTGGGGGCACTGCGTCGTTCATCGCCACCGGCGGCGGGGATGATTCGGTAGCGAGCACTCGCACCTAGAAAGGCTCATCAACAAACCCACTACTAGACAGCTACAAGATGGGACAGCGCAGACGAGAAACGCGAGCGTCAGCAACCAGAACGGTACCTCAGCCCAGCTGGCCCCCCGTGAGGGTGCCGCCCCGTCCGACCTCCTACAGGGAGGAGGTTCCCCCGGACAGGGCGGCATGAGTCAGGACACCCATCCGACCAGGAGCGCAGTGGCGATCAACACCATCAGCGCTAGGATTACGAGACCGATGTTGACCTGGTTGTTCATTAGCCCTGTTCGTTCCGAAAGATGCGGCCCAGGCCGCAGACAATCAAGTATCAAGCTGGGTGACGACGCGGCCAACCCCGCCTACATCATCACCGAGCCCCGCGTCGGCTACCGCATGCCCAAGGGTGAGGGGATAAGGGGGTGAAGAACCCTTTGTGAAGCGAACGCGTCGATTCGGGAGCGCTACCGCTACCCTCCGGCCTGTATGACGACGCGGCTCCTGTCCTCGAAGTCGATGCTCGGGTTGTGGCTGCCAGACCGATACGTGTCCGACCTCAGGCGTAATTCCCGCTAAGGAAGGACGACCCTCGCGGCAATTCCTCCTTGCGCGTCCCCATCATCACCTCCTGTGAAAGGTTCTCGTTACCCAATCGACACCAGCAAATCAGACGCCACGTAGACAGTGGACTTGTAGTCAGTGACCACCGTAAACGCGGCTTGCGACGCTAGCCTGCCCGCCACACTTTGCAAGAGCCCAGGCCCGCCGTGCTGCCGGTCGCGCGCGTCAGTGTTTCAACCAGCGAAGACCACACCGTGATGTGGAGGTTCTCATATCTCAGGACTGAGGCCGGCAGCTCCGCCACCACCTCGAAGCTCTCCCGGGTCACGTTGTACACATCGGCAAACGCATTCGGCGATCCCCTGCCCGACACGCGGCTGGCCATCTCGCGCGGCCATACGCGCCCGACCGAGGAGACGTTGCCTCTCTCGTTCGTGCCCAGCTCGAT
>DAOUJK010000047.1:0-17650 GCA_034422795.1 Dehalococcoidia bacterium
GTCTCGCGTCACCCCTCTGTGGTGACGGATGAGCGGCCGATCCACTTCGTCAACAGCTACGGCTGGACGGCAGTGTTCGCTGACGCTCACGGCCACGCCTACCTCTACAACGAGGAAGAGATCACCGGCACGCAGGGCGACTACCAGCCGATCTTGTTCGAGACCGGCGACACGCAGCACGGCGCTGCCCTGGCGATCTCGCCCGACCACATCGTTGTGACCACCGTGAACCCCGACTACCCCGAGAACACGGATAGCACCCTCCCGGTCGGCGTTGAGGTCCGCACCCTCGACGACGTAGTCATCTATGACGCCAGCAACGGCTCCTGCCCCGGCATGCACGGCGAGACCCACAACGAAGAGGGCGCCATCTTCGGCTGCGTCGGCGGCGTGCTCTTCCTGCACCCGGACGACGGCAGCTACCACCACGAATTCATCGACAACCCGCCTGAGATGCGCGAGGAGTCACGTATCGGCTCCTTCTTCGGACACCACCACCTGCACCACTTCTTCGGTCGCGCCTCCTACTTCGACGGTCAGGGCTTCGCCGACGACGGCATCTGGCTGATCGACCCGGAGTCGGGCGAGTTCCGGCAGGTCTTCTCCGAACCCATCGCCGCCGGCGCTGTCGGCACGCACGGTGAGCGCCTCTACCTGCTCACCTCCGATGGCGAACTCCATGTGCTCGACGCCCACGACGGCGATGAGATCGCACACCTCCACGTCATGGAACCGGGCGAGGGCCGGCCCCGCCTCATCATCGTCGGCGAGACGATGTTCCTCACGCACCCCGAACACGGTGAAGTCATCGCGGTCGACCTCGAACACCTCGAGGTGGAGGAAGTCTGGGACGTGGGCGGTTCGCCCACCGGCATCGCCTTCGTCGGCGTCCTTGGTGAGGAGGAGCACGGGCACGAGGACGAGGACGAACACGGACACGAGGACGAGCACGGCCACGAGGACGAGCACGGGCATGAGGACGAGCACGGCCACATGGAAGGTGACGACCACGGCCACGGCGAATTCGACCCTCACTTCTGGCTCGACCCGCTGCGCGCCATTGGCCAGGCGGAGCGCATCGCTGAGGCGCTGATCGAGGCGGA
Source organism: Dehalococcoidia bacterium (assembly GCA_034422795.1). Taxonomy (GTDB): domain Bacteria; phylum Chloroflexota; class Dehalococcoidia; order Lucifugimonadales; family Australimonadaceae; genus Bin16. The sequence continues at coordinate 1,104 of DAOUJK010000047.1, forward strand.
CCCCGAGGGTGCCGACACCTACCGGGCGAACCTCGCCGCGCTCTCCTCCGATCTCCGTGCTCTGCACGCCGAGTTCGAGGCGGGCCTCAGCTCGTGCGTCCACAGCGAGTTCGTCACGTCTCACTCCGCTTACGGCTACCTCGCGGCAGCGTACGGCCTGGAACAGGTCGGGATCGCTGGCCTCTCTCCCGAAGCAGAGCCGTCGCCGCAGCGCCTCGCGAGCATCGCCGACCGCATCAAGGAGCTCGGCATCACGGCGGTGCTGCTCGAGCCCGTGCTCTCCGGTGCGAACGAGCAGACGCTCGCCAGCGAGACAGGGGCTGGCATCTACCAGATCCACGCGATAGAGAGCGTCACCCAGGCTGAACTGGACGAGCACGGGGACTACTTCGGCCTGATGCGTGACAACCTGAAGAGCCTGCGCGCCGCGATGGAGTGCTCGTAAGCAGACAGCGACGGCGATACGGCGGCCGCATTCAGGATTCTGCGGCCGCCGTGGTTGAAACGGAGGTGTGCGAATGAAGTGGTACGGCGAACCAGAGCGCTTCGACGCAGATCAGACGCTGGACTGCGAGGTGTGCGACAAGAAGTGCGCGGACTGCGTGACGCCGCTCTACCCGGAGTCACGCGGGTTCGAACTGGATGAGCTGCTCAACTTCGCGACTATCGCGGCCAACGCGGCAGAGCACCAGCTCGATCCGGAAGAGGCGGACGCTGAGTTCAACGCAGTGCTCGTTGACATGGACGCGGACGATGCCAGCTTCCTGGCGGACCTGATGCTCTATCAACCAACTGGCCCCCTCTTGGGGGGTGCGCCGAAGTCCTCCCCGGCGCACCCCCCAGCTCCGGCTGGGGGGCTCGCTGAGCAATGCGACCTGACCGATTCGGATCCAGTCGCAGGAGAGGAAGATTGATAAACGAGGCTTCAGGTGTAGATGATGAGACCTCACACGAAGTACCATCTGTAGGAAGCCGCGAGAAGACGACACAGGGATGATGTTCTATCGGGAGATACTGGCGCTGACGGAGGGCGCGTATGCTTGGGTTGCCCTCACCGAGGCGCTAAGATACACAGGAACCCAAATAGCAAGGAGGCGGGAATGGCAGATCTGACGGCCTATTCGGTGAAGTTGAAGAAGATGGTCACCATCAAGGACCCGGAGTTGGTAACCCTGAAGAACGGACGGAAGGCAGTCCGCGGCGTAGCTGCGGAGGATCCGTCCAGCAAGGTCATCAGGATTCTGAGTGACAAGCAGGCGGAAGAGTTTGCGAATGCTCGGTGACCGACCCGGCTCCGAGTAGCGGCAACCTGAACAGTCTGCGTACCGCGACGGGTTGCTCGTAACCGAACTGACCCTCGGAGGGGGGCGCCGACCTCCCCGGCGCCCCCACTCCCGGCTGGACCAGGGATAGCCTGGACCAGTGGTATGTCCTGCGCGTGGACCGTCATGCTGAGCAGGCGGTCGAAGGTTTCGTGCGCGTGGACCTCGCATCCCACCTCTCCCCTTGGGAGAGGTCGTTGCGCTTGCGCGCCGGGTGAGGGCCTGCGTGGTGTGGGTGCTGTGTGGCGTAGGGGCGTTCCTCGTGGGCGCCCTTCGGGCTCCCCTCGCCCAAGTGTGGGAGAGGGGCTGGGGGTGAGGGTTGCCCTTGATCCCGCGCTACTCCACGAAGACGTGCTCGCGGTAGTACCGCAGCTCCTCGATGCTCTCGCGGATGTCGTCGAGGGCGAGGTGGGCGCGGCGCTTGCGGTGGGGCGGCAGGTCCGGGTACCAGCGTTTCACGAGCTCCTTGATGGTGCTCACGTCCACGATGCGGTAGTTCAGGTACGCCTCCAGCGCCGGCATCTCGGCCCGCAGGAAGAGCCTGTCCTGGTGTACGGAGTTGCCGCAGAGCGGCGCCTTCTTCTCGCGCACCCACTCCCGCACGAAGTCCAGCGTCAGCCGCTCCGCCTCCTCGACGCCGATCGTCGACGCCTGCACCCGCTCCAACAGCCCGGACTCCGTGTGGGTGTGGAGACTCCAGTCGTCGATGCGGGCCATCTCCTCGTCCGTGCGGGCGACCGCGATGACCGGCCCCTCGGCCAGTACCTCCAGGTCACCGTCCGTGATGAGCGTCGCTATCTCCAGCGTCACGTGCCGGTCCGGGTCGAGCCCGGTCATCTCCATGTCTATCCACACCAGCCTGCCGGAGTCAGCCATGAGACGCCTTTCTCGCTTCGCGTTCCGAGAGTTCACGCAAGCCGCCGGACGGCAGCCTGCCGAGCCGCAACCCGCCGACGCGCACACGCGTCAACCGCAGCACGCGCCGTCCGAGCACGCGCATCATCAGCCGCACCTCCCGCTTCTTCCCCTCCGCCAGTTCCACGCTGTAACGCGCCTCGTCTTTGCGCGGGGCCCTTGCATGGGCGGGCGTTGTGGGCGGGCGCCGCGTGCTCCCTCTCCCGATGGGGCGAGGGGGCTGGCGGGAGGTGGGGTGTGCGAAGGGCGAGACCGCCAGCGCCCGAGCCAGCCCGCCCTCGATCTCGACGCCGTCCAGCAGACGCGCTTGGTCGCGCGGGGAGAGCGGTCTGTCCAGCAGCACGTCGTACTCCTTCACGACGCCGTAGCGCGGGTGGGTGACGCGCTCCACGAACGCGCCGTCGTTCGAGAGCAGCAGCAGGCCGGTGCTGTCGGCGTCGAGCCGTCCGACGGGCACGAGCCCGGCGACGCGGAGCGCGTCCGGGACGAGGTCGAGGACGGTGGGGCGTCCGCGGGAGTCGCTCACGGCGCAGAGGTAGCCGCGCGGCTTGTTGAGCAGGAGGTAGACGGTGCGCTCCTCGGCCTGCGCGAGCGGCTGACCGTTCACGGAGACGGCGTCGTTCGCGGCCACGGCGTGGTTGAGGTCCGTCGCGGGCCGGCCGTTGACGGAGACGACGCCGGAGAAGATGAGGGCGGCGGCGCGTCGGCGGGAGCCCGCTCCTCCGGCAACGAGTCGCTTCACCAGCGGCATGGACGGAGCGCGGGATGGGGGACTGCTGACCATAGGGTGAGGGTAGCACAGGCGGGAGCCCGGCTGGTAGAATCCCGGTTCCGGGGGGGAGGCAGGGACGGGAGCATTCCATGGGCAGACTCACAGAGCAATTCGAGCGCGCCGAGAAGGGCGCAGGCCAGCCGCTGGGGTTCGGCGGGGCTGCGAAGCGCGAGTCGATCGCGCCGCTGCTGCTGCTGGGCGCGGTCGCCGCGGGCGACGCCGCGCAGGCGAAGGCTGTGACCGCGTCGGAGATCGACGGCGCGGTGATAGCAGGAGCGGGAAGCGCGAAGAAGACGGCGCTGAGCGGCTCGGTCAAGGCGCTGGGGAAGACGCTCTTCGGCGTATGGACAGACGAGGGGCAGGCGGAGGAAGCCGGCGGCGCGGACTTCCAGGTGTTCTCGTCCGACGCGACACCCGCGGGCGCGCTGACCGGCGAGGGCCGCACGCTCGTCATGGAGGTGCAGCCGGAGCTGCCGGACAGCCTGCTGCGCACGATCGACCAGTTGCCGGTGGACGCGTTCCTCGTTGCGCTGGACGCGCCGCTCACGGTGGCGCAGCTGATGCGGCTGGCGCGCGTGCGCGGCGCAACGTCGAAGCGGCTCCTCGTTCACCTGGGCGCTCTGCCCACGAAGGCGGACGCGGAGCAGTTGCGCGACGCTGGAGCAGGGGCGCTCGTCGTGGACGCGGCGGGTCAGACCGCCGACGCCTTCCGCGAGACGCTGGCGATGCTGCGCGAACTGCCGCACAGGTCTCCCCGCCAGCGCGACCGCGACCGCTCCGGCGCAACCGTGCCGCAGCCGTCGTTCGGCGCGGCCCGCTCGGCGCCCCCGCCGCCACCCGACGACGATGACGACTGGGACGACGATTAGCCCCGGCGTAGCAGCCTCACCCGTCCGCACGACGTCCTCAGTGAAGTCCGGGATGGTGGGGTAGGGCGAGGCGCAGGATGCTGCTGGCGGGAATCACCGGTTTCTTCGACGATCCGTTCCGAGCGTTCGCGTGGTTCGTCGCCATCGCGGCATCGCTGCTCATCGCCATCACGTTCCACGAGGCGTCGCACACCGTGATGGCCCAGCGCCTCGGCGATGATACAGCGGCGCGGCTGGGGCGAGTGACGCTCAACCCGAGGCGGCACCTCGATCCGGCGGGCACGGTCATGCTGCTCATCGTGGGTTTCGGCTGGGGCAAGCCGGTGCCGGTGAACCCGTCCCGGCTGCGGACCGGCAGGACGGGCATGGCGATGGTCTCCGCCGCCGGGCCGATGGCAAACGTCGCCCTTGCGCTCGGCTTCGCGCTCCTCTTCCGCATCGGCGTGCTCGACGGCAGCATCACGCGGGACGAACTGCAGTCGCTGTCGCCGATGGCGTGGGCGAGCATCATCGCGTGGTACGGGGTCGCGCTGAACCTGCTTCTGGCGGTGTTCAACCTGCTGCCGCTGCCGCCGCTGGACGGGGGCGGCATCATCCAGGGCGTCGCGCCGCGGAGCTGGTGGCCCGCGGTCGTCCAACTGCAGCGATTCGGGCCGATCGTGCTGATAGGACTGATCGCGCTGACGTTCGCGACGGACATCAACCCGCTGGGGTACGTCTTCCGCCCCGTCTACGCGGTGGCGGACGCGTTGAGGGGCGTCTGAGGGACGCCCGGCGTCACTGCCAGGGCAGCGACCTCGTCTCGTAGACCTCGATCCCGCAGCCCGCGATGGTGAGGTGCGGATGGTCGGCGAGCAGCGCCTGCGCGGCTTCCATGTCCTCCGCCTGGAGCACCGAGTACGTCACCACTCCCATCTCACCCGCGGAACCGCCGGACGCGGCCACCCGTCGTCCCGGGCCCAGCGGGGACATTTCGACCAAGGCGTCGCCGCACCCCTCCGCCCAAGCCTTCCACGCCGCCATGACGGCCTGCATGTCTTCGGGCGTGGACTTCATCATCGCCTGCATGGTGTCCGTCGAAGCGTGATACAACACGAGATACTTCTGCACTGGGGTGTACCTCCTGGGGTTCGCCCCGGCTCTGCGGAGCCGCGACAGGATAGGGTACGGCGGTGAGGGGCGGCAACGAAGGGATGTCGCCGCCCAGGGGTTCAGCGCGAGGACTTCGCCGACTGCAGTTCGTCCAGCATCATGCGTTTCATGGACTCGGCGATACGAGCGAGCTCGTTCGTGGTAAGTTTCGGGCCCATGAGTTCACGTTCGTACGCAGCGATGACGTTCAGGAGCGTGCGGTCGTTGGGTGTCGTTAGCGCCATGACGGAACCTCGGAACGGAGACTGCCGGAGATGATAGCGCAAGACCATATCCTGCACGTGACGACGCCGGAGGCGTGGCGGCGGTCAGGGGACACGCCGTACTACGAGGCGGAGTCGCTCGCAACGGAGAGGTTCATCCACAACTGCCGTCCGGGGCAGCTGCGGGGCGTGCTCGGCAGGCACTTCGCGGGCCACCGGGCGCTGGTGCTGCTGGTGGTCGATCCCGCGCGGCTGACGTCGGAAGTACGGGAGGAGGAGTCCCACGGTGAGACGTTCCCGCACGTCTACGGCCCGATAGACCGCGCGGCGGTCGTCAGCGTGCTCCCGATCGAGGCCGACAGCACGGGGAGGTTCTCGTTGCCGGAGGGCATCGGGTAGGCGCCAGTCAACCGCGAGCCCGCGCCGTGCGATGCTAGAATGGCCTCACCTTCCGGTCAGGAGCAGTCCCCATGCAGATGACGGTGCGGCGGCCTAGGCGCTTGCGCGGCGACGTGACCCCGCCAGGGGACAAGTCGATCTCCCACCGGGCGGCCATCTTCAACGCCATCGCCGACGGCGAGGCGCGCGTCGAGAACTACGGCACCGGCGCCGACCTCGCCTCCACGCTGCGCGTGCTGCGCGGCCTCGGCACGCAGATCGACCGTCACGACGACGGCGCGTTCATCGTGCGCGGCGGCATCCTCGCGGAGCCATCGGATGTGCTCAACACCGGCAACAGCGGCACGACGACGCGCCTGATGGCGGGCGTGCTCGCAGGCCAACCGTTCATGTCCGTGATGACGGGCGACCGCTCGATACGCTCCCGTCCGATGGCGCGCATCGTGGACCCGCTCCGCCTGATGGGTGCGGAGGTGGACGGGCGGGACGGCGGCAGGCTCGCGCCGCTCACGTTCCGGGGCGGCAGCCTGCACGGGATCGAGTACCGGATGCCCGTCGCGTCGGCGCAGGTGAAGAGCGCGCTGCTCCTCGCGGGGCTGTTCGCCGACGGCGAGACGACGCTGGAGCAGCCCGCCGTCTCCCGCGACCACACGGAGCTGATGTTCCGCTCCATGGGGGTGCAGGTGATCGAGGACGGGCTGACGGTGCGCGTGCGTCCCGGACGGCTCACCGCGATGGACGTGACGGTGCCTGCCGACATCAGCTCGGCGGCGTACTGGCTCGTCGCGGGCGTCTGCCATCCCGACGCGGAGGTGCGCGTGCGCAATGTGGGTGTGAACCCCACGCGCACCGGCATCCTCGACGCGCTGGCGATGATGGGGGCGGACGTGAGCGTCGAGAACGAGCGCACCGAAGGCGGTGAAGCCGTCGCCGACCTCGTGGCGCGGTCGAGCAGCCTGCGCGCCGCGGAGATCGGGGGCGACCTCATACCGCGTCTCGTGGACGAGGTGCCTGTGCTTGCGCTCGCCGCATGCTTCGCGGAGGGAACGACGGTTATCCGCGACGCCTCCGAACTGCGCGTGAAGGAGAGCGACCGGCTCATGGCGTCGCGCGTCGAATTGTCCCGGATGGGCGCGGAGGTCGACGAACTGGACGACGGCCTGCGCATCACGGGCGGGCACGCCCTGCGCGGCGCGACGCACCGGACGTACGCGGACCACCGCATCGCGATGACGATGGGCGTCGCGGGTCTGGTCGCCCCGGGCGAGACGACGGTCCAGTCGGCGCAGGCAGCGTCGGTCTCGTATCCCACGTTCTGGGACGACCTCGGATCGCTCGGGGAGGGCGCGTAGCCGTGGGGCGCCGTTCACCGTGAGCACCGCCGAGCCGCATCCGCTCCTTGTCGTCGTCTCCGGCCCGTCCGGCGTGGGCAAGGACGCGATGCTCGCGCTCGTTCGGGAACAGCGCCCCGAGGTGTTCTGGGCCATCACCGCCACGACGCGCGCGATGCGTCCCGGCGAGGAGCACGGCGTTCACCACCTGTTCCACACCCGTGATGAGTTCCTCGAACTGCTGGAGCGCGGCGAGCTGCTGGAGCATGCCGAGGTGTACGGCAACCTGTACGGCGTGCCGAAGGCGCCGGTGCGCGAGGCGCTGGCAGAAGGGCGGGACGCCATCGTGCGGACGGACGTGCAGGGCGCGGCCTCGATCCGCTCGCTTGCCCCCGACGCGCTGCTCATCTTCGTCGCCCCGCCGTCGCTGGAGGAGCTCGAACGCCGCCTGCGCAGCCGCGATACGGAGTCGGCGGAGGAGACCGCCCTGCGCGTGGAGATGTCCCGGCAGGAGATGCGCGACGCCGCCTGGTTCGACGCCGTCGTCGTCAACGAGACCGGCGGGTTGGAGAACGCTGCGCAAGAGGTCATGGCCGTCATCGAGCGAGAGCGGGAGCGCGTGCCTCCACGCACGGTGCGCCTCTAGCCCGAAACCCGTGCCGTGCTCTGCTATCCTGCGCGCATCCCCTACGAGGCAGGTGGCGATGATCACGAAGTTCTCCGTCCTCTACGTCGGCTTCACGGAACTGGATAACGTCGGGCTGAGCGGCACTCCGCCGGACGAGCGGCATCTCTCCAACGAGCAGATCGTGAAGGCGTACGACATGTCGCTGGACGTCGCGCAGCACATGGACAAGCTGGGGTTCGACACACTCTGGGGCGCGGAGCACCACTCCAGCGCGAGGGCTACGAGGTCATCCCGAACCTCATCCTGTGGGGGACGTACCTGGCGGCGCGGACGGAGCGTCTGAAGTTCGGCTGCGCGTTCAACGTGAGCCCGATCTGGCATCCCATACGGATGGCCGAGGACTTTGCGATGGCCGACATCCTCACGGACGGGCGTGTGGTCTTCGGCGTGGGGCGCGGCTACCAGACGCGGGAGGTGGAGACGCTTGGCGCCCCGCTGCTGGACCAGGACGCCAACCGGGAGCTGTTCGAGGAGCAGATGGAAGTCATCATGAAGGCGTTCCACCAGGACTCGTTCAGCCATCACGGGAAGCACTACACGATCCCGGCGCCGCAGAAGTTCCGGGGCTACGAGCCGACAGAGGTGACGCTGGTGCCGCGTCCGGTCCATCAGCCGGTGGAGATATGGCAGGCGATAGCGAGCGGCAGGTCGATCCCCTTCATGGCGCAGAACAGCATCAAGGGGATGATCACGCAGAATGGCGACCGGCTGGCGCGGCAGATATTCCACACGTACCAGGAGGAGGCGGCGAAGGCGGGCCGGGACCTCGAACTCGGCGAAGACCTCTGCCTCGGTGTCGCGATGTCCATCGCACCGACGCCGGAGGAGGCGGTTGAGCAGGTGCGGCCCTACCACGACGAGGCGTACAAGTGGTTCGCCCCGTTCGGTTTCGTGCGCTACGTCGACGAAGACGGCCGTCCATGGGGCACGCCGGGGGCGCCCGCCAGGGTGCCGACGATAGAGGAAGGCATCAGGCAGCGCGCGTGGCTGTGCGGTCCGCCGGAGCTGGTCATCCGGGAGTTGAAAGCGTACGAGGCGGAGTTCCCCGGCCTCGAGCAGGTGATGTTCCGGTGGCCGGAGGGCATGCCGGCGGAGCAGTTCAAAGAGCAGCTCTCGCTCTTCGCGGAGCACGTCATGCCGGAGTTCGGGAAGGGATAGGGGCCTTACGACACTTCCTTACCGCCGTTGACCGCGATGAGCTGGCCGGTGATGAAGTCGGCGTCGTCGGAGAAGAGGAACGCCACGGTGCCCGCGAGATCGCTCGGCACGCCGCGGCGTCCGAACGCCCGCGACGCTTCCCCGGTGGCCTCGTCGCCGGAGAGCGAGGGGTCCTGGTCGGTGCCGCCGGGCGCGAGCGTGTTGACGTTGATGTTGTGCTCGCCGAGTTCGCGGCAGATGGCGCGGGTGAACGCCATCACGGCGCCCTTGGACGCGACGTAGTGTGGGTTGCTGTCGCGGACGTTGTTGGACGTGCGGAGCATGGTCGTGGAGCCGACGTTGACGATCTTCCCGCCGCCCTGATCGCGCATGTAGGGGAAGACGGCCCGGGTGCAGAGGAACGTGCCGCGCGCGTTCACCGAGAAGACCTTGTCCCACCAGTCCGGGTCGACGTCCATGAGCGAAGGTCCGGTGATGTTCCGCATGAGGCCCGCGTTGTTGAGCAGGCCGTCTATGCGTCCGAAGCGTTCGACGGTCTGCCGCGCAAGGGCCATCGTCTCTTCCTCGCTCGTCACGTCCACGTTGAGGGGGAGCGCCTCGGCGCCCTCGGCCTCGCAGAGGCGCGCCGTCTCCGAGCAGTCGAGCACGTCGGCGACGGTGAGCCTGGCGCCCTCCTTCGCCAGCCGGACGGCGTAGGCCTGCCCCAGGTGGCGCGCCGCGCCGGTAACGATGATGACCTTGCCTTCCAGGCGCATACGCCGCCTCCTCCGATCAGCCCAGGATGACCATGTGCACTTCACCGGGGCCGTGCACGCCGATGGTGAGCGTCTGCTCGATGTCTGCGGTGCGGGACGGTCCTGAGATGAAGTTGAAGTAGTTGGCCACCCGTCCGCGGGCCTGCATGCGGTTGAGGCGTGTGATGGCGAAGAAGTCGTCCAGCGTTTCGAGCACCTGATCCGGCTCGATGAGCAGCACGAGCCGGGGCGGCGCGAGCGAGGCGAGACGCGCCACGCCCCGGCGTGGGGTGACGGCGCAGCTCGCGGTCTCCGCGATGGCGTAGGAGACGCCCGTGACTCCCATGTCGGCGCGGAAGGCCATGTCCCGCAGCGCACCACGGCTCCGTGACCTGCCGGACGCGAGGATGGCGGGCGAGACGCCCACGGAGCGCAGCGCGGTGTCTATGTTCACCCGCTTGAACACGTCCTCCGCAGAGCGGACGAGGCTCTTCACTCCCGCCTGCTGCGCGATCTCCGCGACGATGCTCGCAGCCTCTTCCGCATCGCCTGCCCTGCGTACGTTCCATGACGCGGCAGCGGCGGTCTGCGCGAGGCGGTCCAGCGTGCGGCTTCTGCGCGCCTCGTTCCGTGCAACGATGGTGCGCACCTTCTCCCGCTGGCGCATGGTATTCGACTTGAGCGAGGGATGGTCCGGCATGTGGACGATGGGCTCCGTGCGTCCCAGCGCCTCGCGGACGCGCAGCAGGAAAGCCGCCTTGTTCGGGTGCTCTTCCGGAGTTGGGGACACAGCCTACCTCTGCTCCGTTCCGTTCGCAGGCGTGTCGCCTTGTGCGAGTTCCTCACGCCAGAGCCGCGCGAACGACTTGGGGGCAAGCGCGGGGAAGTCGCGGCTCGCCGTCCATCCGCTCACCATCGGCGTGAACGGCAGCTTGCGGACCTTACCGCCACGCGCGAAGGGACGTGTGAGCAACCTGCCAAGGTTCGCCTTGCCCTCGAGCGCCCTCCGGCTCCGCATCGCGCCGTGCCACTGGCCCACGAACAGGCGCTCCATCCAGGTGGTGCTGCGCTCGCTCGCTGAACCCTCCGCCACCTTGTGGCGCAGGTGCAGCAGCAAGCGAGGGATGTCTATCTTCACGGGGCAGACGTCCTTGCACTTGCCGCAGAGCGTCGAGGCGTAGGGGAGGTCGCGGGCCACCTTCATGTTGGTCATGGGCGGGGTGACGACCGCGCCGATAGGGCCGGAGTAGACCCAGCCGTAGGCGTGCCCGCCGATCTTCTGGTAGACGGGGCAGTGGTTCAGGCACGCGCCGCAGCGGATGCAGCGCAGCGCCTCCCGCATCACCTCGTCGCGCAGCAGGTTGAGACGTCCGTTGTCGACGAATATGAGGTGGAACTCCTCGGGCCCGTCCTCGTCGCTCGGGGCGCGCGGGCCGCCCACGAACGTGTTGTAGCTGGTGATGCGCTGGCCTGTCGCGGAGCGCGGCAGCAGGCGCAGGAAGAGAGCCAGGTCCTCGATAGCGGGCACGATCTTCTCCATGCCGGCGAGGACGACGTGGATGCGCGGCGCGGAGGTGGTCATGCGGCCGTTCCCCTCGTTCGTGACGAGGCAGACGGTGCCGGTCTCGGCGACGACGAAGTTCGCGCCGCTGATGCCCATGTCCGCCACGGCGAACTTCTCGCGGAGGGCGTCACGCGCGTAAACGCAGAGGCGCTTGATGTCCTGCGTCGGCGCGGTCTTCAGCCACTGTTGGAAGAGCGCGGAGACCTCCTGCCGCGTCTTGTGCATCGCGGGGGCGATGATGTGGAACGGCGTTTCGCCCGCGAGCTGGATGATGTACTCGCCGAGGTCGGTCTCGACCGGTTCGATGCCCTCGCGCTCGAGGATGTGGTTGATGCCCATCTCCTCGGAGACCATCGATTTGCTCTTGATGACGGTCTTCACGCCGTTGCGCTTGGCGATGTCGAGCACGATGGCGTTCGCCTGGGCGGCATCGTCGGCGAAGTAGACGTGTCCGCCGTTGCGGCGAACGCTCTTGTCGACCATGTCCAGATAGTAGTCCAGGTGCTCCAGGGTGGACTGTTTGATGGCGGTGGCCCGGACGCGCATCGCCTCCCAGGACTCGTCGCCGAAGTCACTCTCGATGACGTTGGCGCGCGCGCCAACGAAGTGCTCCATGACGTGCTCCAGCGCGTGCTGGAGCTTCTCGTCGCGCAGCGCCCTGCCTGACGCCTTCTTGAACTCGGCGCTCTTGACCTCGGCCATCAGGCCCCGTCCTCAGCCAACAGTTCGGCGATGTGTACCGCGCGCACGTCCATGCCGCGGCGGGCCATCGCCCCGCGGATGTGCATGAGGCAGCCGCAGTCGTTGGCAACCACCGTGCCCGCGCCGGACTCCTCGATGTGCTTCAGCTTCTCGTCCAGGATGGCGGTCGATATCTCGGGGAACTTCACCGAGAAGAGGCCCCCGAACCCGCAGCAGGCGTCCGAGTCCTCCATCTCCTGCAGTTCGACGCCACGGACGCTCCCGATGAGATTGCGCGGCTCATCCGATATGCGCAATTCCCGCAGCAGGTGGCATGCATCGTGGTACGTGACGAGACCTTCAGACGCCGCCCCTACGTCCGACGCGCCGACGACGTTGACGATGTAGTCGGAGAGCTCACGCGTCTTCTCGCCGACGGCCTGGGCGCGCTCCAGCGTCTCCGGGTCGTCCTCGAAGAGTTCGCGGTAGTAGACCTTGATCATGCTTGCACACGAACCGGAGGGGACGACGACCTGCTCCTCCTTCTCGAACACGTCGAGAAAGTGGCTGGCGACGTCGGCGGCATGGGAGCGGAAGCCGCCATTGAAGGCGATCTGTCCGCAGCAGGTCTGGTCCTCGGGGAACGAGACATCAACGCCGAGCCGGCGCAATACCTTGACCGCAGCGGCCCCGACCTCCGGGTAGAACTGGTCGACCAGGCAGGTGGCGCAGAACGCCGCCCGGAACTTCGGGGACTGCTGCCCCCGCTGCCTTCCGCCCGTTCTGGGCCTGCCGGAGTACCGTCTGGGATTTGCGGACGAACCGCGTCGTCGAGCCACGGGAGCAAGGTAGCAGAGCGCGTCAGGCGTGGCAACCGCAGGCGCTACCAACAGCAAGCGGCGGCTGTCATGTCAGCCCGCCACTCGATGGGTTGTATGGACCCGTGCTGGACTATGCTTCGTTGCCGAGGATCTCCCGCCCGAACCACTCGAAGAGCGCGGGCTCCGGCCAGATGATGAAGAGCACATTGTCCGCCATGACGTACTCGAAGAGGAAGACGAAGCCCATCGTGATGATCGAGGCAAGCACGCGCCAGGAGAAGACCCCCTCCAATGCAGGGCTGGGTTGGAAAGCCCGCACGCCGGGGATGAAGAGGAGCGCAAGAAGCAGGAGGGCGGGAGGAATCCGGAAGAGCCAACCTATCGTCTCCCCCGGCCACCCGGACAGCACGAGGATGAGTGATAGCGTGACGAAGAAGAGCGCCACGACGGAGACCGGCCCCGGCTTGGAGATCCTGCTCATCCCCTCCGCCGTCAGGGTGAGCGCAACGAAGAGTGCGACCGCCACGGTGATTCCGGTGACGATGCTCTCACCCACAGGCACCGCTGTGAATTCTACGAAGGAAGGTATCATCGCAGTGGCGATAGCGGCGATGGCGCCGGTCGCGAGCAGGGCGACGATGACGACCCCGGTCGCGATGCTGATGACCAACGCACGCGTCATGTCGAACCGTGTGGTCGCCATCAGCGCGAACGGGAAGTAGCCTCCCAGAGCGATCGCCGCCCACCTGAAGCCCAGCACGCCCGTGAGAACGATAGCCATGAGGAAGCCAACGGTGAGCAGGATGATCGCCTGCTTCGCGCCCGGTAGTACGAGGCTGTGCATGCCCAGGTCCATGATCTGAACGTGCGAACTGCCGCGCTCTCGCAGGTGGAAGAAGAGCTGCACCATCGAAAGCGTGATCGCCAGGACCGCCATGGAACGAGGCAATACCCACGCCTCCACCGCTTGGAACCCCATGCTGCTGGCGATGAACGCCAACCCCGCGCCGACCGCAATGAGGATCGGGATGTTTCTGGCCGCAAAGAACGCCTGCAGGAGTGTCACCCGCGGCCCTGTATCGGACCCTCCAGCGGGCGTGGGGGCGGAGGAGTCCTGCGTCTGCTGTGTCTGGCTCCTTCCGGAGCGGTAGAAGAAGTAGGCCGTGGTGACCGCGATGACGATCAGCGCGATGGTCAGCGGACGCGCCGCGACGCCGACGGTTCCGTGGACATTCAGGGCGGAGACGAAGTTCTTCTCGATGATCGGACCGAGGATGATGCCCAGCAGCAGCGGGGGCCGCGGCCACTGGAACAGCTTCATGATGACGCCGAGTCCCGCGAACACGAGCATGATCGGGAGAGCAAGCCAGTTCGTCATGTTGATGACGCCAGTCAGGAACGCGATGGGGATGACGACCCCGCCGATAACCGGGTACGGGATGAGCGTGAGTTTCGCCAGCTGACCAGTGGCGACGATGCCCAGCATGGTCACGATGAAGTTTCCGATGGCAAGCGTGATGACCAACAGGATGATGAAGTCCGCCTGGTCGCCGAGCAGGCGCGGGCCCGGAGTGAAGTCCATCGCGATCATGGCGATGAGCACGAATGCCCACGCCAGTCCACCCGGGATGCCGAGCGCGAGCGTGGGGATCGCCTGCCCGGCCTCCTTCGAGTTCTGGGCGGACTCCGCGAAGAGCACTCCGTCCAATGAACCCTTGCCGAACTGGCTCTTGTCCTTGGACCAGAAGATGCCGAACGCGTAGGAGAGCCAGTCGATGACCGCCGCGCCCACGCCCGGAATCGCGCCAAGCACCACGCCGAATACCGACTGCCTGATCATGATCGGCCAGCGCTTCAGGCCGTCCTTCGCGCCTCGGAGCACCTCGCGGTTGTTGATGACCGTGTTCGGGGGCGCGACAGAGCGCCGTGCGATGGAGAGGTCCAGCATCTCTGGCAGTGCAAAGAAGCCGAGCGTTATCGCGATGATGGGCAGTCCGAACCAGAGGCTTGGCTGCTGGAATACGAACCGCACGTCGCCGGTGATGGGGTTGATGCCCACGGTGCCGAGCAGCACGCCGAATGCGCCCGCGGCGATGCCCTTCACCATGGCGCCCGCACTCAGCGCGGAGACCATGGCGATGCCGAAGAAGGCCATGGCCGCTATCTCCGGGAAGCCGAAGGAGAGGATGACCGGTTTGATGAGCGGGATCACGAGCGCGAGCACTATCGCGCCCACGAGCCCTCCCAAGGCGGAGACGGCGTAGATAGCCCCCAGCGTATGGGCGGCCCTTCCCTGCCTGGCGAGCTGGTGGCCTTCCAGGAACGTCACTTGCGTCGCCGCACCGGGCTGGCCGAGGAGCACGGCGGGGATGGAGTCCAGCGTGTTGTTCACGCCGGTCATGGAGGCGAGCATGACCAGTCCTATGGTGGCCCGCTCTCCGGCGAACACGTCAACGATGAAGGGGATGGACAACGCCATGATGAGCACGCCGGATGCTCCCGGCACCATGCCCGTCAGTCCTGCCACGAATACCGCCGCTACGACGGCAATCCAGTAGATGGGGTCTCCCAGTTTCTCAACTGCCTGACCCAACTCGAAGAACAGGCTGTCTTCTCCCACTACGTGTCACCTCGTTGCGGCTCGCGCTCCCGACACAAGGCTGCCCTTGTTCACTCGGCCGGCAAAGGCCGGGACGGCGGCATTCTAACCGAACGAGGAGGGGCTGGCGGCAATACCATCGCCAGCCCCTCTTCGTTCTCTAGCGCACGTACTTCTGGAACACGTCCAGCGTGATCTCGTCGATGAGTTCCTTGTTGGCCAGGAAGTCCTCGACGGTCTGGTCGAGCTCGATGTCCGCCTGGTCACCGTGGGTGAAGTTGTTCTTGATGCCGGTGAACCGCTGCATGCCTGAAGCGAAGGCTTCATCCGCCATAGCGTCGGCCAGGGCCTGTCGCAGCACGGCGGTGACGTCGGACGGTATGCCGGGGGGTCCGATGATGTTCTTGGCCGCGTAGATCTGCGGGCCGCGCATGGCGTTGTAGATGGAGGTCTGTTCCTCATCGAGGTGAGCGTCGGCGACGTTCGGGCAGTGGTAGTCGACCTGTCCGTTGTGGCCGAGGTCGAAGCCGGGGACAGAGAGGTCGGCGAACGGTCGGATGAACTTGGTGGGCAGCCAGTTGGGGCGCGTTCGGGGGAACTGGTCCCAGAGGGTGCCGGAGGTCCAGGAGTTGGTGTCGCCGCGTTCGATGTAGAGGTACTGCTCAGCGGAGCCGGCGGCAGCGAGGTTCCTGATCTCCAGCGGGACGTTGAACAGGTCCGAGAGCCAGGCGATGGCAACGTAAGAGCCGAGGTCGGCAGGCGTTGGCGCCGAAGTTGCGACCGTCAGAGTAGGCCCGGGCGAGTTCCAGGCAGAGTCGAAGCAGTCGTAGGGCAAGGTGCCGCGTATGACCCAGAGGCCCTCTTTGCCGGAGGTGATGCCGATCATGGTGGACTCCCGCATGTCGAACTGGGCCTGCGGGGTGAACTGGTCGAAGATGCCGGGCGATGCCTCGATGGCGAGGGTGAGTCCGTCCGGGTTGGAGTTCCAGACGAAGTTGCGCTCGGTGACGACGGGGGTCATGTTGGTGACGATGATGCGGGGGTTGCCGGGGATGAACTGGGGCCACTCGCGAGACATGTAACGCGCCTGTGCGTCGGTGCCGCCGCCGGGGTTGAAGCCGACCATCATGCGGAGCGTCTTGCCACTGAAGTAGCCTTCAGCGTCGAAGCCGGGGTCCGGTGGCACGGGAGTAGGGGTTGGCGGTGGCACGGGAGTAGCCGTGGGTGCGGGAGGCGCGGTGGCGCCTGGGGGCAGGGGCGTGGGGGTTGCGGTAGGCTCCGCCTCAGGCATCGCTTCCGGCATTGCCGTTGGCGTTGCCACCGGTGCCGTCGTTTCCGT
>DAOUJK010000048.1:0-12548 GCA_034422795.1 Dehalococcoidia bacterium
CCGAGTCCGCGGAGCTTCCCGGAGACACTCCCGCCGATCGAATACGGAGACGGCGACCTCGTGCGGCAGGTGATGGCAGAGGGTCGGGTGAGCTTCAAGGGCCAACAGTTCAAGGTGGGCCGCGCGCTGCGGGGATATCCCGTAGCGTTCCGGCCAACGGTCACGGATGGCGTATGGGGCGTGTGGTTCATGGCGCACCCCATCACGGAGGTCGACCTGCGCGGACCTGAACCACTGGTGAGCAGGTAAACTCGATGTGTCCACTATGTCTCCGAACACCCGTCCACTATCTCTCCGGTCTGTACAAAGGGAGAGGGGGGCCAGAGGGCGCCCACGAGGGACGCCCCTACACCAGGCGAGGTTCCCGCTTGCGCAGGAACGACGGAGCGCTCCCACACGCGGGATGGGCGCTGCTATGCTTATCCGCAACGACGACGGAGCACCATACGCGATGACCTCCAATGGGACGACATACGAGCAGTTGCGGCGCGAGGTGATGGAGGCCGCACAGGCGATGCACCGCAGCGGGCTCGTCGTGGGCTCGTCCGGCAACGTGAGCGCGCGAGTGAAGGGGGAGGAGCTGCTCGCCATCACGACGGCGGGCAAGGACTACGAGACGATGGGCCTCGACGAGGTGGTCGTCACCGACTTCGAGGGCGACGCCGTCGAGGGCGACGGCCTGCCGTCGACCGAGATGCTGATGCACGTGGCGGTCTACCGCGCCCGCCCGGACGTTCGCGCCGTGATGCACACGCACTCCGTCTACGCGAGCGCGCTCGCGGTCGCAGGCGAGCCGCTCCCGCCACTGATCGACGAGATGGTCATCCTTCTCGGGGACAGCGTCCAGGTGTCCGACTACGCGTTCCCGGCCACGGAGGAGCTCGGCGACGCGGTCGTCGCGGCGCTGGGGGAGCGGAACGCGGCGCTCATCCGCAACCACGGCCTCGTGGGCGTGGGGCGCAGCCTCGGGGAGGCACTGCACGTCTGCCAGCTGGCGGAACACGTTGCGCACATCTACGCGGCGTCGAAGACGCTTGGCACGCCGAAGCCCTTGCCGAACGAAGCTATCACTACTGAAATGGTGCTCTTCCGGATGAGCCGGAAGGTGGAGAGCGCGTGAAGGTCCCGCCGTTCCTGCTCCGCAGGCTGTACGTGAAGGGGAGCCTCACGGCGACGGCGGACGGGTTCACATTCCGATTGGAGAACAAACTCGGCTCCGGGTACGCGAAACGGATGCTGCCGCTGACGCTGGACGGCGAGCCGCTGGACATGGCGGCGTCCTCATTCGAGGTCGACGGCTCGGAGACCGCATTCGACGCGGTGTCCGAGAGCGTGCCGTTCACGCTCGCGATGAACAGGACGACGACCATCGCCTACCGGGGCGGGGCGATAGAACCGGGACCGCACAAGGTCGGCCTGGGGTTCGAAGTCGCGGGGCTCGGAGAGCTGGGGTTCGACTTCACGGACGAGGCCGCCAAGGAGTGAGCGCGCCGCGGGTCGTCGCGGTGACCGGCGCGTCCGGCTACATCGGCGCGCGCCTCGTGCGGCGCCTGCTCGAAACGCAGGGCATCGAGCGCGTCACGGGCGTGGACGTGCGCCCCTCATCTATCCGGCACGAGCGTTACACCCACCTCCAGCAGGACATCGCCGTCCGGCTCGACGACGGCTTCGCGGGCGCGGAGGCGGTCGTTCACCTGGCGTTCGTGCTGCGGCAACTGCGCGACCGGGCGGAGGGGAGGCGCATCAACGTCGGCGGGGCGGAGAGCGTGCTGCGCGCCTGCGCGAACGCGGGTGTGGGGCGCGTCGTCCTCATGTCGAGCGCGACGGTGTACGGTCCGCGACCGGATAACCCCTCCGAGCTGACCGAGGAGGCGCCGCTCCGCCCTCCCCACGGGTTCGCCTATGCAGAGGACAAGGCGGCATGCGAGGCGCTCTTCCAGGCGTTCGCGGAGGAGCACCCGGAGACGTGCGTCTCGGCCCTGCGCGGGTGCGTCGTGATGGGACCGAACGCGGCGAACTTCATCACCGCCGCGCTCGACAAGCCGCTGCTGATCGGCGTCCGTGGCGACGACCCGGAGATGCAGTTCGTCCACGAGGACGACCTCGCGGAGGTGCTCCTCGGCTTCGTGACCGAGCCGCATCCCGGCGTGTACAACGTGGCGGGGAGCGGGAGCGTGCGCTGGAGCGAGGCGATATCGCTCGCGGGGAAACGGCTCATCAGGCTCCCCGCCCCGCTCGCTTACGGGCTGACAGGACTCGCATGGCGCACGCACGTGCAGAGCGACTCGCCGTCGGCCGGGCTGGACTACATCCGGTGGCCGTGGGTGGTGAGCACAGAGAAGCTGGCGTCGGAGACGGGCTACGCGTTCCGGCACACGTCGAGGGAGGCGCTGGAGGCGTACCTGGACCGGGGCGCGTAAGGGCGCTCCGTCCTTGACAGGAGAGGCTTACAACCATAGGCTATTGTTGACCTCATTGGTCAACAATATGCCCTGTAACACCCTCACCGCGCTGAAGCGCGTTACCCTCTCCCAGGGGGAGAGGGGGAAAGCGAAATGACCAACCGCACCGTTCAAGAACTCGCCGAGCAGTCCTACAAGTACGGGTGGACGACCGAGGTCGAGGAAGAGTCCGCGCCACCCGGCCTCAGCGAGGATATCGTGCGGTGGATATCGGAGCGCAAGGGCGAGCCGGAGTGGCTGCTGGAGTGGCGGCTGAAGGCGTACCGGCACTTCATGCGCCTGCTGGGCGACGCGCAACTGCCCGCGTGGGCGAACGTCACCCACCCCCCTATCGACTTCCAGTCGATACGCTACTACGCCGCGCCCAAGCCGAAGCTGGAACTCGGGAGCCTCGACGAGGTCGACGCCGAGATCCTGAAGACGTACGAGAAGCTGGGCATCCCGCTGGAGGAGCAGAAGCGGCTCGCGGGCGTCGCGGTGGACGCCATCTTCGACAGCGTAAGCGTGATGACGACCGCGAAGGAGACGCTGGCGAAGTACGGCGTCATCTTTTCGTCCGTATCGGAGGCGGTGAAGGAGCACCCGGAGCTCGTAAGGAAGTACCTCGGCTCCGTGGTCCCGCACTCGGACAACTTCTACGCGGCGCTGAACTCGGCGGTCTTCTCGGACGGCTCGTTCGTCTACATCCCGCCGGGCGTCCGCTGTCCGCTGGAGCTGTCCACGTACTTCCGCATCAACGCAGAGGGGTCGGGACAGTTCGAACGTACGCTCATCATCGCGGACAAGGGCTCGTACGTGAGCTACCTCGAAGGCTGCTCAGCGCCGATGCGCGACGAGAACCAACTGCACGCGGCGGTCGTTGAACTCGTCGCGCTGGACGACGCCGAGATCAAGTACTCGACCATCCAGAACTGGTACCCCGGCGACGACAACGGCAAGGGCGGCATCTACAACTTCGTCACGAAGCGCGGGAAGTGCGCGGGCGACCGGTCGCGCATCTCCTGGACGCAGGTGGAGACGGGCTCCGCCATCACGTGGAAGTACCCGAGCGTGCTCCTGCAGGGCGACCACTCGACCGGCGAGTTCTACTCCGTCGCGCTCGCGAAGGGGCGTCAGCAGGCCGACACCGGCACGAAGATGACGCACATCGGCAGAAACACGTCCAGCCGCATCATCTCCAAGGGCATCTCGGCGGGTCACGGCAACAACACGTACCGCGGCCTCGTGAAGGTGCTGCCGAAGGCGGAGGGCGCCGTCAACTTCACGCAGTGCGACTCGCTCCTCATCGGCGACCAGTGCGGCGCACACACCGTGCCGTACATCGAAGTGCAGAACCGCTCCGCGAGCGTGGAGCACGAGGCGTCCACGACGAAGGTGAGCGAGGAGCAGCTGTTCTACTGCCAGCAGCGCGGGCTCGCGCGGGAGGACGCGCAGTCGGTCATCGTCAACGGCTTCGTGCGGGACGTGGTGAAACGACTGCCGCTGGAGTTCGCGGTCGAGGCGGACCGGCTGCTCGAAGTCAACCTGGAGGGAACGGTCGGCTGATGCTCGAAGTACGGGGCTTACGTGCCACCGTCGGTGGCGTCGAGATACTGAAGGGCGTCGACCTGAGCGTCGGCGTGGACGAGACACACGCCATCATGGGGCCGAACGGCTCCGGCAAGAGCACGCTCGCGTACGTGCTGGCGGGGCGTCCGGGCTACGAGGTCACCGAGGGCAGCGTGACGTTCGAAGGCGAGGACCTGCTCGCCCTGCCCGCCGAGGAGCGCGCCCGCAGGGGGCTGTTCCTCTCGTTCCAGCACCCGGTGGAGATACCGGGCGTGCGGATGGACCACTTCCTGCGCGCGGGCTACAACGAGCTGCGCAAGAGCGCGAGCGAGGAGCAGCTGGACCCGCTGAAGTTCGACCGGCTGATCCGCAGCAAGGCGAAGGCCGTGGAGATGGAACCGGCGATGACCAAGCGCGCGGTCAACGAGGGCTTCTCCGGCGGCGAGAAGAAGCGGAACGAGGTGCTGCAGATGGCGGTGCTTGAGCCGCGCCTGCGCATCCTGGACGAGATCGACTCCGGGCTGGACGTGGACGCACTCCGCGAGGTCGCCCGCGGCATCACGGACCTCAGCGTCCCCGGCACGTCCACCATCCTCGTGACCCACTACGACCGCGTCCTCTCCTACCTCGAACCGGACCACGTACACGTGCTCATCGACGGCCGCATCGCGCGCTCGGGCGACAGGACGCTCGCGAAGGAGATCGAGGAGCGCGGCTACGACTGGCTCGAGGCCGGGGCAGGCGTCTGACGCTCCGATGACCCAGCACGCGACCGTCACCGAGTCCTGGTCCGAGCAGTTCCACCGCTTCGAGCGGAACGGCGCTGAGATCAGCCCGACGTGGCTGCGCGACATCCGCAGGAGCGCATTCGGCGATTTCGAGCGCCTCGGCTTTCCCACGGCACGCAAGGGCAACGAGCCGTGGAAGTACACCAACGTCCGGCCCATAGCCGACGCGGCGTTCGCGCTGGCGGAGCATGCGCCGGACGCAGGGGTCGACCCGCACACGTACGAACTCCCCTGCCCGCGCGTCCACCAACTGGTGTTCGTGGACGGCCACTACGAGCCCGGGCTCTCCACCGAGCCGGTCAGCGAGGCCGGGCTGCACAGCGACGTGCTCGGACGCCACGGCGACGGCCCGGTGGTAGGACGGCTCGCCGACGCGATCGAGTACCGCGTGCCGCTCGTGCGCGAGCACCTGGGGCGGCTGGCCCCGGCGTCCGGCAGCGCATTCACCGCGCTCAACACGGCGTTCCTGCGCGATGGAGCGTTCGTGCAGATACCGGAAGGCGCGTTCGTGCCGGAGCCGATCTACCTGCTCTTCATCTCCACCGGCGCGCAGGCCGTCGTCACACATCCGCGCGTGCTCATCGCCGCGGGCACGGAGAGCAGCGCGACCGTCCTCCAGAGCTTCCACAGCATGGACGGCGGCGCGTACCTCACGAACGCGCTGACCGAGGTCGTCACCGGCCCAGGGGCGAACCTCCGCCTCTGCACGCTCCAGATCGAGAGCGGCGACGCCTTCCACATCGCCACGACGCGCATGGAGCAGGCGCGCGACAGCCGCGTCTCGTCCGTCGTCGTCGACCTCGGCGGGCGGCTGGTGCGCCGCGAGACCGCGACGCTGCTCGGCGCGTCCGGCGCGAGCGTCGACCTCTGCGGGCTGTACTACGGCGCGGGCGAGCGCCACGTGGACAACCAGACGTTCATCGACCACGCGGCGCCCGGAGCGTCGTCGAACGAGGTGTACAAGGGCATCCTGGACGACGCGTCGCACGGTGTGTTCTCGGGCGGCGTGCTCGTCAGGCCGGACTCGCAACAGACGGTGGCGCACCAGGTGAACAAGAACCTGCTGCTCTCCTCCGACGCGGAAGTGGACACGCAGCCGAAGCTGGAGATCTACGCCGACGACGTGGTCTGCACGCACGGCGCGGCGGTGGGGCAGCTGGACGCCGACGCGCTCTTCTACCTGAAGAGCCGGGGCATCGGCGAGGACGTGGCGCGCAACCTGCTCATGCACGGCTTCGTGAGCGAAGTGCTGGACGCGATAGAGGACGGCGCGGTGCGACAGCACGTCGAGCAGGCCGTCGACCGGCGCCTGCACGGGGGCGGATGATGTACGACGTCGCACAGGTGCGGAAGGACTTCCCCATCCTGGACCGCGTGGTCAACGGGGTGCCGCTGGTCTACCTGGACAACGCGGCCACGTCGCAGAAGCCCGCGTCCGTCATCGCCGCGCTCGTCGACTACTACGAGAAGTACAACGCGAACGTCCACCGGGGCGCGCACACGCTCGCGATGGAAGCCACGATGGCGTACGAGGAGGCGCGCGAGAAGGTCGCCGCGTTCATCAACGCACCGTCACCGGAGAACATCGTCTTCGTCCGCAACACGACTGAGGCTATCAACCTCGTGGCCCACACCTGGGCGGCGGAGCGCGTCGGCGCGGGCGACCGCATCGTCGCCACGGAGATGGAGCACCACTCCAACCTCGTGCCGTGGCAGCACGTCGCGCGCACGAACGACGCCGAACTGCGGCTGATGGCGGTCGGCCCCGACTACACGCTCGACCTGTCCGACCTCGACGAGCTGCTGACCGCCAACACGAGGCTCGTAGCGCTCACGCACATGTCCAACGTCCTCGGCACCATCACCCCGGTACAGGAGATCACGGAGGCGGCGCACCGGGTGGGCGCTCGCGTGCTCGTCGACGCCGCCCAGAGCGTCCCGCACATGCCGGTGGACGTGCAGGCGATGGGGTGCGACTTCATGGCGTTCTCCGGCCACAAGATGGCGGGGCCGACCGGCATCGGCGGGCTCTATATCTCGCCCGACGTTATCGACGAGGTCGAGCCGTTCCTGCGCGGCGGCGAGATGGTGCTGGAGGTGACGTACGAGAGCGCGACATGGAGCCGTCCGCCGATGAAGTTCGAGGCCGGCACGCCGAACATCGCGGACGCCATCGCGCTCGGCGCGGCGGTGGACTACCTGGGCGGCCTCGGCATGGAGCAGGTCCGCGAGCACGAGATAGCGCTCACCAGCTACGCGCTCGAACGGTTCCGGGAACTGGAGGACGTGGAGACGTACGGCCCGACCGACCTCTCGATGCGCGGCGGCGTCGTGTCGTTCTACATGAGCGGCATCCACCCGCACGACATCAGCCAGGTGCTGGACAGCTTCGGGGTCGCGATACGAGCAGGGCATCACTGCGCGATGCCACTGGTGCGCAGCAAGCTGCACGTGCCCGCGACCGCGCGGGCGAGCTTCTACCTCTACAATACGGAGCAGGAGGTGAACGTGCTCATCTCCGCGCTCAGGCACACGATGGAGTACTTCAGCGATGCAGATGCCCGACAGGCTCGATGACCTCTACAAGGACATCATCCTGGACCACTACCGCCGCCCGCGGAATCAGGGCCTGATCCCCGACCCGGACCTGCAGTCGACGGGCTTCAACCCGTTCTGCGGCGACCAGGTGGTGCTGACGGTCAGCCTCGACGCCGACGGGCGCATCGACAAGACCGGGTTCGAGGGCGAGGGGTGCTCGATCAGCCAGGCGTCGGCCTCGATGCTCACGGGGTGCCTCTGCGGTCAGACGATCGAGGAGGCAGAGGCGCTCGTACAGACGTTCAAGGGCATCATGCAGGGCGACGAGATCACGGAGGAGCAGGAGGACACGCTGGGCGACATCGTGTCCCTTCAGGGCGTTCGCGAGTTCCCCATCCGCATCAAGTGCGCCCTGCTCAGCTGGACGACGCTCCAGGACGCCATCGCCGACTACCGGAAATCGCAGGCGGGCTGATGTGACACCACCGCGTTGCACGGTATCATACACGTATGCTAGAACCCTGGCATGGAGATGGTGGGGCTGGCAGCTAGCGGCGTGAGCCTTTTGATAGCGTTCTGGGGGTTGTACGCTTCCCGAAGGGCACAGAGTGCCGCAGAGCAAGCCAAGAGCCAGTTGGGGCAGAACTCGGCCATAGCCGATATGACGCTGGCTAGCGGCCGCATCGACCGCCTGAAGGAACTCCACTCAAGCCGTCAGTGGCAGCGGGCGCTCGACCACTACACGCCGCTCCGCCAGTCGCTACAGGCGGCAAGCCGACATCATCCATCCCCCTCCAACCAAACCACGAGAGACTTCGAAGAGGCCGTCACGTTGGTCGTGCAGATGGAAAGCGAGATGGGCGTCGCAATGGCCAAAGGTGAGACTCCGGACACGCCACAACTGAATGCGACGCTCAATCTGATTCAGGTAAGATTGGATCAAGCCCGGATTGACTTGGGGCATGAGTACCAGGTCAGAGGAGGCCGCGATGGAACCAGATAAGCAGCTGGGCACGCTGATTGACACGCTGCTGGAGAAGACGCGCAACGGACGCCTGGGCTGGGCGGCAACGCCCTTGACGAACGCCTACAGCGTAGTGTTCCCCATGCACTCCGTAACCATTCGCCGGATCGGATCAGGCATACTACCCGACTACGCGCTGTCCATACTGGATTCCACCGGTGAGGAAATCGATTTCCTTACGGCAACAGTCGCAGAGGGCACCCGCCGTTCCTCCCTGGAAGAGTTGTTTAACCTAGCCCGTCGGAAGGCGATGGCGGCTGACGAAGCTATCGCCCAGATACAGGCGGAACTGGCAAAGGTCTAACCCCTACCCTTCGTCCTCGACGACGACCGCAGTACCGTAGGCGAGCAGTTCCGACGCGCCCGTCATGACCATTGACGTGACGAACCGCATGCCGACGACGGCGTTCGCGCCCATGCTCTCCGCCTGCTCTACCATGCGCGTGATGGCCTGCTCACGCGACTCGGCCATGAGCCGCGTGTACTCGGTGACCTCGCCGCCCACGATGTTGCGCAGGCCAGCGACGATGTCGCGTCCGATGTTGCGCGCACGGATCGTGTTGCCCTGCACGAGGCCTTTCACCTCCGTGACACGCTTCCCTGGGACTGAGTCGGACGTGGCAAGGATCATCGGTCAACCTCCTCGAATCGTTCGCTCTTGCTCTCGCGTATCCGGTCGCGGACGACCGAGGCCATCAGCACGACGAACCCGACGATGACGGCGGCGATGGAGAGCCTGACCAGGAACGGGACCTCGTTGTCGGCGAACAGCTCCGCCAGCGCGTAGTAGACCCCGACTCCGAGCAACCCGACCAGCCCGAGCAGCAACAGCCCCAACCCGATCGTTTGCATCTCATTCACCCCCGTGGGAGTACGGTAGCGTCAGTTCCCAACCTTACGGCCCGCTGGGCACCCTCACCCGCGCGGCGTTGCCGCGCACCCTCTCCCAAGGGGAGAGGGAACCATGCGGGATTCCTGCCTCCACAGGAATGACGGGCTGCACCCCGTCCCATCCACGCCCCGCCGCACTCATTATATGGCGAGACGGCATATGGCAAAATCGCGCGGGCGTTCAGCGCAGGTCCACCTCGGTTGCGCCGTCGCCGCCCCGTTCACGCGGCGCGAAGGCGTACGAGGCGACCGCGCTGCTGTCCGCGAGCCGCCGCCAGACGGCGTTGCGCAGGGCGCCCGTCCCCTTGCCGTGCACGATGCGGACGCGCGTCAGGCCATACGCGACGGCGCTGTCGAGGTAGGCGTCGAGCCGCTCGACCGCCTCGTTGGCGCGCTCGCCGCGCACGTCCAGCTCGATGCCGGGCGCGGGCGTGGAGAGTGGTATCGAAACAGCTGAGCGGGTCGGACGCTCCTCCTCGACCGGCTCTCCCGCGCGGCGGAGGCGCGACACGTCCATCTGCAGCCGCGCCGAGCCCACGAGCACCTCGACCCGCCCCGCGCTGTCGGGCTCGGTCAGCACTGCGCCCCTGATGCCGAGCGCGCCCACCTCGACCGTCTCCCCGACCGCGAGTTTCGTCTTACGCGGTGTCGGAGCAGATCCCGGGCGCTTCCCCCACACCCGCGAGCGGAGCGCACGCTGCACGTCCGCCACGTCGGCGGAGGCGGCCTCCATCACGCGCGGAGGCGGGGGCTCGCCGCGGAACGTCTGCCACTCCGCCGCCGACTCGGCCTGTCGCAGCTTGGCCCGGACCCGGTTCGCCTCCTGTCGTAACCCGGCGCGCACCTCCTCCACCGCCGACGCCTGCGCCGACTCCAGCGCCTCCACCTGCCGCGCAAGTTCAGCCGACAGTTCCGCTGCGCGGTCGCGCGCCGTCTCCGCCTCGTCGAGTTTCTCCCGCGTCAGCGCGCGCTCCCAGCGGATCGCCGAGAGCAGCCCTTCCGTCTCGCGGTGCACGGGGCCGAGCCGCTGCTGCGCTGCCTCGACGATGCGCGCGTCCAGGCCGGTCCGCGCCGCGATGTCCATGGCGTAGCTCCTGCCGGGCAGGCCCATCGTGAGCTTGTACGTGGGACGGAGCGTCTGCGGGTCGAGTTCGACGCTCGCATTCTCCATCGCCTCGTGCTCCTCGGCGAGCGCCGCGAGCGGCCGGTGGTGCGTCGTGACGACGCACGGGACGCCCTGCTCCGCGAGGTGCGCCGCGACCGCGCAGCCGAGCGCCGCGCCTTCCTCCGGGTCCGTCGACGTGCCGAGTTCGTCGAACAGCACGAGCGAGCGCGGAGTCGCGTGCGCCAGTATCCCGGCGATGGCCGTCACGTGCGAGCTGAACGTGGAGACGGCGAGTTCGATGCTCTGCTGGTCGCCGATGTCGGCGTAGACACCGTCGAAGAGCGGCAGCGACGTCTGCGGCGAGCACGGCAGCAGCAAGCCGCTCTGCCGCATGAGGGCCATGAGGCCGAGCGTCTTGAGCGCGACCGTCTTGCCGCCCGTGTTGGGGCCGGTGACGACGAGCACCGTCACCGGAGGCTCAAGCGCGAGCGAGACGGGCACCGCAGTGCCGAGCAGCGGATGACGGGCCTCGACGAGCCGCACGGCGTCGCCCTCCCCCACCGCCACGCCCCGGTACGTGCCGGCATAGCGCGCCTTCGCGAGCGCCGCGTCGATCCGCCCGACCATCTCCAGTGCGTGCATCGCCTCCGCCGCACGGCGCGCCACGCTCAGGGTGAGGTGCTGCAAGATGCGGCGCGCCTCCTCCTGTTCGGCGTCGCCGGCCTCGCGCCAGCGGTTCGTGCGGTGCACATTGGCGAACGGCTCGATGAAGAGCGTCGCGCCGGAGTCGGACGAGCCGTGGACGATGCCGGGCATCCTGCCTTTGAAGTCGGCCTTCACCGGCAGCACGAGCCTGCCGCCGCGCACGGTGTAGAGGCTGTCCTGCAGCACCTCAGCGCCGAGGTCGGAGTCGACGAACGCCTGCATACCCTGCGACGCGTGGTGGTAGGCCTCGCGGCTCTCGGCGCGGAGCTGGCGGAGCAGCGGGCTGGCGTCGTCCTTCAACTCGCCGGAGGGCGTCAGCTTCGCGCGCAACTCGCGCTCGAGCGGGCGCATATCGGCGATGTTGCGCATGAGGCTGCGCAGGAGCGGCATCCGCGAGCGGGCCGGGCCGCCGAGCGCCTTGGCCGAGCGGGCGGCGTCGAGCCCGTCGGCGACGGCGACGAGTTCACTTCCGGAAAGGGCGCTGCCCATGGCGGCGCGCTGGACCAGCGGGCGCGGGTCGTGAGGGAGCGCGAGCGACGGCGACTCGTCGAGGAGCAGCGCGGCCTCGGCGGTCTCCTGCTGCAGTTCGGCGACTGCGGCCGAGTCGTAGACGGGCGTGAGCGCGAGTGCGCGTTCGCGGGACATCGGCGTGCGGGTATGACTCGCCAGCGCCTCGCGGATGCGGGGGAACTCGAGAAGTTCCAGCGTCCGCTCGCGCAGTTCAGGCCCCGTCGCTGAGGCGGGCCGCACGTCCGGCAGGTTCGTCATCTTCCCCGGATTCTACAGGGATGGTGGGCGGAGTGAAGGCCGGGACGTCCGTCTTCCTCGTGCTACACTGGCTGTGCATATGGAGGAACGACATGGAACTCCGAAAGAAGGCCGCTTACGCAGATCAGGTACACGACAGCGTGGAAGCAGAAGATGCTGCCCTGTCGCGGGCGATAGCTGAGGGACTGAAGGGAGAGCCCGTCAGCATAGAAGAGGCCAGGAAAGCGCTGCGGGAAACGGATGGAGACCGAGACCAGGCCTAGCTTCATCCGCGATCTGAAACGTGTTCGCAGCGCGAGCATACGCCGCAGAGTAGAGCGAACTATCGAGAGCATCGAGACTGCAACGAACGTTGCTGCAATCCCGGGTATCGCAAGAATCACGGCTACGGGAGACCCCCACTACCGGATCAGGATAGGCGACTACCGCCTCGGCATCGCCGTCCAAGGGGGTGTGGTGGTGCTGGTCAGATTCCTGCACCGGAGCGACATCTACCGCTTCTTCCCGTAAGCCGGGAGCCAAGCCTCCTTACCCTATGCCGACCCCGCGTTCCGTGCTAAACTCAGCCATTGCGCTATCGCCCGGGAGGGCGCCGCGCGGAAACGGAGGCTCCGGGGCAACGTGCGGGTCATCGGGCTGACGGGCGGGATCGGCACTGGCAAGAGTGAGGCCGCGAGCATCCTTGCGGGCCTCGGCGCAGTGGTTATCGACGCCGACGC
>DAOUJK010000049.1:0-28611 GCA_034422795.1 Dehalococcoidia bacterium
TCGAGGTTGGTCTGTTGGAGCGGGAGCAGACGGAAGGCACAGTCGAAGGCCGACTCATGCAGAAGCGACACGCTGGCGACGCACCGTTTGTCCTGTGGGGCATCCTTGAAGACTTCGTAGAGTTCCCAGCGGTTGCCATCAGTGAGGCCCGCGTACCTGACGCCGGCCATACCTGCATAGGCAAGTATCTGGGCGCGGTGGTCTTCCAGCGGCTCGTGCAGGCGCCTCGCCTGGACCAGTGCGACAACGGGTGCATTCCCGTCCAGCGTCGTCTTGAGTAGAGCGTAGTCGGCTACTCCGCCTCCGATGGCGTATTCGGGAATGACTATCGCGGGGTCGGCGGTGTCCCACCCAAGGGCGGAGAGGAGAGGGTCCACGAGCGCCGTGCGGGTGCGAATCTCGTTCGCGCCGATGGTCTCGCCGGCGCGGCGCATGCGCACTTGAAGCGTCTCGATCATGTCGACGAGGGCATCGAGGCCGGCGTTGTGCTGGCTGTCGAGCACTGGCTGTCCTCCCGGTTGCATGATTGTACCGCGCCGCCTACTCCTGCCGAATAGGTGAGTGTCGCGACGGTATAGCAGTTCTGTTGGGCGACTTCTCCTCATTGGACACTTCATGCTTGGTGGTGGAGATGCTATCGGACCCGTGCTGAGGGCTGAGCCGTACACGGGGGAGCGGCCTCACACTGCTCCGTCGCGGCGACCTTCCAGGCGCGCCCCTCAACATCCAAGTCTCCATCGGCCCGCCGCGCTGTCCTAGTTTCTCAGTTCGTGCAGAGCGGATCCCCAAGCCATGATGCCAAGTGCTACAAGGGCGATTAGGCATAGGACGATGACCGCTGTGTTCCACACATTCAACGGGCGGTTCAAGCGATACATCCAGACACCCGCGAGGGCAATCAGAGCAGCCCCCGCCGCGAGGTTGACCCAGTTAGCGAAGACTGCATGCACGTAATAGTCGACCGGAGCCGCGTGATCCGGCGGTGGGCTGGCATCTGAAGGTATAGTCAGAAGTATGCCTAGAGCGAGCAAAGCAGTCGCCAGCGACCAGGACAACACCATCTGTGTATTGCGTTTCACGATTTCTCCTAATGGTGTTCTTTGGTCGTGCCGTCGTTGATGTGACTCCGGAGCATGTTCTCCAGCCTGTTCGTTCGCTTAGGTCGCCTCTGGTTAGGACGAGTTCTTCCTTGCAGTGAGCGGCGTCAGTGATGGGACCCGGATCCTAGACCGTCACCGGAAACTACCCCTGAGCACCGGCGCCTAGAATCGTCGTACCCGACTCAATTGGGTTCTTGCGCGGCCTTCCGCGCCGCCTTCCGTCCGACAACCAGAAGTAGACCGTATCCGCCGTGCGCCGGAACTCCAACCGCTTCCCCAGCGCTGTCGCAGCCGCGTTCAACCTGCGCCTGATCGCCTGCGTCGTCTCGCCCTCCCCGGCCTCCAGCTTCCCCGCCTCGCCGGGAGCGACGCGCTCGATGTAGCCGACGTACTCCTGTAGCAACGCCGCGCGCTTGCCGGTCGCGCTCTCGCGCGCGGACCTCGCCGATCGGAACGGTGCTGAAGGTGGGCATGGCATCTACCTCCCGTGTGTGAGTGGCCCCGTGCGAAAGGGCTGCTTAACAGGCCAGCCCCGACTCGTACCGTCCGCAGAAGTCGTTCGCGTCTGTCGCGGGCCATATCGTGTGATAGCCGAACCGGGCCATCTCGTCAGCCAATATCTGAGGCGGGTTTGCGTGGCACTCACCTTCCCACTCGTTGTCGGCGCTCAAGTGCGCGACCCAATGGACGCAGGCCGAGCAGGTACCGGGCTTCGGCGTGTACAGCATCGCCGCAGGCTACCACCCGTCACTAGGAGTATCCAACTTCAACGCACTTCCGGGCACTGGCTCAGACTCTTTGTGCCGGTCGGATGCCGCGTAACCGGTTGCTCAGTCATCAACATCAACCATGACGAGAGCCTCGCTGATGACACCGCCTTTTTGTGAGCGACACCTGCCCCTTGACCTCAGCGCAGAACAGGCCACACCATGGCTATACAGGATTACAGAGGAAACTGAAGGAGTGCCTCACATGACCGAACGACAGAACCCGACAACCGCAGCCGTCTACGCACGGGTCTCCAGCGACCGACAGGACGTCGACCTCTCCGTCGCCGCCCAGCTCCGCGCGCTCCGGGACTACGCCCAGAAGAACAACTACGCCATCGTCCGCCAGTACGTCGACGAGGCTGAGAGTGGGCGCGTTGCAGACAGACCCCAGTTCCGGCGCATGATCGACGAGGGCGGCAGGTCCACCTCCCCCTTCGAAGTCATTCTCGTGTGGAAGTTCTCACGGTTCACGCGCAAGCGCGAGCACGCGGTCGCCTTCAAGTCCATGCTCCGCAAGAAGGGCATCCGCGTCGTCTCCATCACCGAGCATGCCGACGACACCCCCACCGGCAAGCTCATGGAGGCCATCATCGAGTCCGTGGACGAGTTCTACTCCGAGAACCTTGCCCAGGAGGTTGTGCGGGGGATGCGCGAGGCGGCCTCGCGCGGCTTCTGGGTCGCGCCGGTCGCCCCTTACGGTTACAAGAAGGTCCATGTCCAGGACGGCGCGAAGACGCGCCCCGTCCTCAAGCTCGACCCGCCCCTCGACTCCGTCGTCAAGCGCATCTTCACCATGGCGCTCAGCGGCACGAGCATCCTCGACATCACCAAGACCCTCAATGGAGAGGGCGTCTCCTCCCCCGACGGCAAGCGCTGGATGAAGACTTCCATCCATCGCTTGCTCGGCAACGAGGCATACGCTGGAACGCTCGTCTGGGGAACCACAGCCAAGGACAACACGCCTCCCGTCCGCGTCGAGAACGCCTTCCCCGCCATCGTCTCGCAGCGGGAGTTCAAGCGGGTGCAGAAGATGCTCCGCTCCAAGGCCCCGAAGGTCACGCACCCCCGCCGCACGGCAAGCCCCTACCTCCTCAGCGGACTCCTCACCTGCAATGTCTGCGGCAAGATCCTCTCCGCCGCAGAGGCCAAGGGCGGACGCTACACCTACTACGTCTGCCACTCGCTCCTCAAGCGAGGGAAAGGCGACTGCACAACCCCGCGCCTCAACGCCAAGCGCTTCGAGCGGCTCATCATCGACCAGATCAGGGAGCACATCCTCACCGAGTCCAATGTCCGCGACCTCGTCAAGATGGTCAACGAGGAGATGGACTCCGTCATCAGGGAGCAGCAGGAGCGGGTGGAGGCAGCCGATGCCGAACTCTCAGACATCCGCAGGCGCATGGACCGGCTGTGGGAGCTGGTCGAGAAGACGGACCTCACCATGGAGGAGATACTCCCGCGCATCCGCCATCACCTGGAGAACCAGGAGCGGCTGGAGCAGGCGGCCGATGAGGCCCGCTCCATCCTCGCCCTGCGCCGGGCCAACGTGCAGGACGTGGAGCGGATCGCGGCCTACGCCAGGGAGATGAGCGATTTTCTGTTGGAGAGCGAGGTCACCGAGACCAAGGCGTTCATCCGCTCGTTCGTGAAGGAAATCGCGGTCCGGCCCGGGAGGGCCGTGATCCACTACACCATCCCCACTCCGCTGGACAACGACATCGACGGGGCCGACGTCGCCGAGGTCGCCCTCAGCCGACGAGTTATGAAATCAGTAACGGCTGGTGGGCCTGATGTGACGGTAGACAGAACCGAGCCGTTTAAGGCCATATCCTCGGCCTTGCCCCCCGGGATGGGGCTGTCGTCCGGCATGGGCACAGTGTACCGGACGACGGCCTTCTCGGGCATGACGACGATCTCCTTGACGAAGGTCTCGATGAAAGCCCTGCGCTCCGTCAACTCACTGTCTCTCAGAAACTCGCTCATGTCCTGCGCGTAGGCCGCTATCGTCTCCACGTCGTCCAGAACTTCCCTGCGCTGGGCGAGGATCGCCCTAGCCTCAGCCGCCGAAGCCTCAAGCCGCCGCTGCCGATCGCGGTGCTCCTGGATGCGTTCCGAGGCGTCGGCCATGTCTATCCCCGTGTTTTCTATGAAATGCCAGATTCGGCGCAGCTTCCGCTTCACGTCTTCAAGCTCATCATCGATGGTCTCGAGCCGCTTGCGCTGCTCACTCGCCACGCCATCCATCTGCTCGTCCACGACCTTCACCAGCGCCCGGATGTTGCTGTCGGTCAGGATGTTGGAGCGGATCTTGCCGACGATCATCTCCTCGAACCGTCTCGCGTTGATCCGCGGCGAATCGCAGGCGTCCTTGCCATACTTCATGATGGACTGGCACACGTAGTAGGAGAACCGGCCGCTCTTGGCGACGTGCCCGCTGAACGCCCGGTCGCACGCCTTGCACTTGACCAGTCCGCTGAGCAGGTAGGTGCTCCCAACGCGGCGGGGGTGGGTCACTGCGGGCGCACGGGAGCGCATCAGCCGATTCACGCGGCCGAACTGGGCCTTGGAGACGATGCCGGGGAACGCATGCTCCACACGCACGGGGCCAGCCTTGTCCTTAGCATTCGTGCCCCAGACCAGTGTCCCCATATACGCCTCATTCTTGAGCATGTTGTGGACCGCCGTCTTCGACCAGAGCTTGCCTGCGGGGCTGGCGATCCCCTCGCCGTTGAGGGCCCGGACGATCTGAATCATCCCGGTCCCGGCCTCCGCCATGTCGAATATCCGCTTGACCACGCTGGCCGGGCCCTCGACAGTTTCCAAGGTGGGGCGCTTCTTCGCTCCGTCCTGCACGTGCACCTTCCGGTAGCCGTAGGGCGCCATCGAGGGCATCCAGAAGCCGCGCGAGGCGGACTCGCGCATCCCCCGCATGACCTCCTGCGCAAGGTTCTCCGAGTAGAACTCGTCCACGCTCTCGATAATCGCCTCCATCAGCTTTCCTGTCGGCGTGTCGTCGGCGTGCTCGGTGATGGAGACGACCCTGATGCCCTTCTTGCGCAGCATCGACTTGAAGGCAACCGCGTGCTCGCGCTTGCGCGTGAAGCGGGAGAACTTCCAGACCAGTATCTCCCGGAAGGGCGCGTCGGGCTTGGCGGCCTCGTCGATCATCTTGCGGAATTCCGGCCGGTCGGCGATGCGCCCGCTCTCGGCCTCGTCCACGTACTCGCGGGCGACGAGGTACCCGTTCTTCTCGGCGTAGTCCCTCAGTGCCCGCAGCTGAGCGGACACGGACAGGTCCACGTCCTGCCTGTCGCTGGAGACCCTGGCGTACAGGGCCGCCGGCGTGTAGTCGGTATGCAGATCCATCAGTGCGTCCTCCTTTCTAATCGCTAGCCGTTCCGGCGGGCCTCAGACCGCCGCTGGCGCTGCTGCCGCAGCCATTCCTGTTCGTCCATGTAGAGGCGAATCGCCTCGCGCAAGAACTCGCTCATCGTGCGGTCCTCCTCCCGAATGAACTGCCTGACCTCCTCCTCCATCTCCGGGGGTAGTGAGAAGGTGATGGCCTTTCTGTTCCTAGGCATAGCTGTCCTGCCTATGGTCGTATTGGGTCATACCATTATGATGCTGGGACAGGCCCTCGTAGTCAAGGATCCAGGCACGACCCTACTTTCCCCCTATGAGAAAACAGCAGTGCTAGTCGGAAGGGAATGCAATCTCACCTCCGCGGCCGCGTAGCCGTAGCCAATCTGGGCGGTTAAGGGAAGAGAGCTGGTATCCCCAGCAGGATTACGAACAGCAGGAGCATCCCGAGTGACGTTACCATTGTGCCTTTGGTGAGTTCCGCTCCGCTGTCTCGCCCCCTATAGAACGCCTGCCCACTATAGGCGAAGCCGAAGAGGATGGCCACACCGGCGAATAAGAGACTGACGCTCTCGGGTGAGTACAAGAGCGAAACGAAACCCGATATGGCTGCCACGTAGGCGATGATGACGAGGAGGTGTCTCATTGCTTCTCACCTCAAAACCAATGGTCGATAAGGTCGTGGTGCTTGTCAATCTTCCACATCTTGCTGTTCGTAGAGACTCGCGACGAGACCTTCCCGAACATTCGTAGGCCACTCAACGCCGCTGCGGTCAGTGCAATACCGATCCCCAAAAGGCCATAGCCGCTCTCACGGGTGAGGTCGAGCAGTCCGTACCCCACGGCCACAGCCGCCGCTATCACGAGCCCATAGAGCACAGGGGTGGCCAACGCCAGCATTGCAAAGAGAACTTGAGGCCACACGTAGGTCCGAGTCCAGCGTACGATCGCCCACGAGTGCCCTAGCATCGTGGGCTGCGGCTGCACATTTCTACTGCGGCGTGGAGGCGGTCCCGTAAGCAAGGAGTCCAGCACCTGCAGGAGTCGCGGCTTAACGTGACGCCATGCCCGCCTAAACCGCTGCACACCACCGACGACTTGATGCCTCCCGGGTAGCATTGCGGGATTCTCGTTTCGCCGTTAACCCGTCGTCAACCTCGCCAGACCGTGCCGTCGTCCCGTGTCAGTAGACGTGGGCGTCGACGTATCCGCGGATGAGGTCCATGACTCTGCGGCTGGCGTTGCGGGCTCTCCTACTGTGAGTGCATGCGTCGCCTCTCCCGTTCCGTAACCAGGTCTGAACTCTCGTCGAGAAACGCGACAAGGCCGGGGTAACCACGTCCCTTGTGTGGCCAGACAGAGCGTGTTAGAACCCTTGTGAGTAAGTCAGGAGGCATCCCTATGCAGGACGTGAAGCAGCGCAATGAGATCATCCTTCGGGCGATAGAGGGCAAGATGGAGCGCAGTTTGGATTGCCCGTTGCATGGCGCAACCACGTGGTCGGTACAGGAGCAGACCACCGCCTTGCCTGCACTCGACGACCCCAGGATGCCTCCCTACTTCCACGCGCAGTCGTTCCCGTTGGCCGTAGTGATCTGTGATCGATGCGGCTATACATTCTTCGTGAACCTCATCAGGCTAGGGCTCGCCGAAGAGCTGGATCTCCCTGAGGTGGTCCCCTCACAATGACGCCCAGAGAGGGTCGGCTGCACCACGACGAAGGAGCGGCTGTTGTAACCGTCCACCAGCCCAACCTCCACCTGTATCCGGTGACTGAGGAGCAACTGGACAATATCGCTTCCGGTAGTTCTGCATGGGAAGGTTTAGCTGGTGCCTGCTTGGGGGCCTTCGCTTCTCTCCTCGGAGTGTTATTGACAGCAGGCGAGTCCACTTCCCCCACAGCCTCGGCTATCTTGGCCAGTCTGACCGTGACCTTCGGTTTGGCCATGCTCGTACTGGGCGCACTGGCATTCCAGAGTCGATGCCGCCAGAGACAGGCGATTCGACGTATCAGGGAGATGCCTATTCCCGCCTCCAGCATCAACCAGGAGGCACGGGGCTCAGGTCCGTATCCGCCACCGCCTGCGCCTCTCCCACCGCGAGTTACTCCTGCTGGGTAACCACATCTATAGTTCCCCAACAGCTAGGGGGTAGTGCCATCTAGGAACGCTGGGTCGCGGACTACGGTGGGTGGAGGGGATTCCAAAAGAATGCTGGTGACCGAGAGGCAATCGCGTTTCTCGTAGCCGAGAGCCGCGAGCAGGTTGCCAGCAATGCACTAGCTGCGCCCGCAGCACGTGACCGGGGAGCACTAGGTGGACGACGGCCTGAAAGAAGGAAGCGAGGCGGTATGAGCGAGAGAACGAGACAGCATCAAGACGAGGAAGCCTCTGGCATGAGCACCGGGACGGGACGCAGCACGAACACCAACACGAGCATCGCATCGTAAAGGAGCAAGACACCGGCATAGTCAAACGTCCGGGGTCCGCGTGTCACCTTGGCGTTTGTCGAAACCGAGCACGAGCACGATGGTGAAAGAGGAGGGTAGTGTGACCGACGACAGCAACGGATACGAGGCAGGACGTCAGGCAGGCTACGACTACGCCATGCACGCCATCGCCTTGCAGGATGTCGACGAACGCGAAGCGCTCGCTGACTTGAAACACGACAGAGGGAGTCTGCCTGACTACAGCTACGCCCTGGCGAAGGCCGAAGACCAGACATCGCTTGCCATTCTCATTCCTGAGCTGGAACGGAGGTATGCGCAGGGGTATGACGAACAATACCTTGTTGGCTTCTCAGAGGGCTTCGGCAAGGGCGTGAGGCTAATCAGAGGCTCGGGGCCCCCTCCCGCAGGGTGAGTCGCTGGTACTGCAGCGAAGGCGGGGGCGACGACTCCATGAACGCACTGGACTCGCCTGCGCCGCAAGGGCGTTCCGTTCTCGTACCTGCGCAGGCCGTTCACGCCGGAGGGAGAGGCGGCGCTCCTAGACGGTGTAACGCCGATGGTACTCGCGCGGCGCACGGGCCGATTCATGCAGGCGCTCTCCCGGCGTCGGAAGCTGCTGCTGGCGCGGGCGAGCGAGCGCGCGAGGTTTGACGACGCAATGAGGCGGCAGGAGAATATCACCATGCAGGATCATGGCCGCGTTTGGCGAGGGCTCCTAGAAGCTGACCGACTGAGCCGCTATTACGGTCTGATTGCCGAGCGCTTCAGAGACAAGTACCGCTACGCCATGTGGAGTATAGCGGTAGTGTCGTTTGCGCTGACGGCACTGGGGTTCGGGTCGGCAATGCGAGCATTCGACGGCAACATAAAATTGGCCATTGTATGGGGGAGCGTCTTTACAGCGTTTCTGGTGGGAGCTGTAGCACTCTGGGTATCCTATGCCGACTACTCACGGAAAGCAGGGCTCGCCGCGAGCATTTCACATCAATGCGAGGAACTCACTCACGAATGGGAGGACCTGTGGTACGACCTCTACGCCGAGGATGCCCCGGCTCGTACCAGAGACCTTGCTCGGCGGATGACTAGGATTGCCGCTACTGCCAGATACGAGGGGGGATTCGTGGACGATGCCTTGAACGCTGAATGTACCGGAGACGCCTACTCCTATTGGCTAGGAGCCCTCTCCACCTACACCCCTGAAGGAAGTTACCCGCATGTCACCGAGGTCAACTCCGATGAAGAATGAGCGACGCCAAGCCGATGCCCCATTCCCCGAAACCCGGGGTTTCCCGCCACCTCCGGCACCACCTCCTCCACCTCCTCCTCCACCACCTCCTCCTCCGAGGCCCGCGCCACCTTCGCGGGAGCAAGCAATGAGTAACCTAATGAGTAACGATAGCCCTTGATGGGTCACGTCCCGTCAAGTGGTGCAAGAGCATCACCCTTACTAGGTTGTCAGGCTGCTACGCCTTTGGGCAGCACTAAAGCATCCTCGTTCGCGTCGTCTGCCGCTATGGGCGTGGTGGGTCCATCAAGATTGCGGCGAGCGACCTACCACTAGGGACGCGCCAGGAACAATCCGACGACACGCGCTCTACAACAGGATGTCGCAGCCTTGGGCTGCTGACTATAGCGCCACATCCCCACACTGGAAAGTTCGCAGTACGGTATCCTCTGTTTCCCTTACGAGTCGATCCGCCCCGCAACCCCCACGGGGCCACGCTTTCCCGGGGTTACTTCGACTGGAGTGGGGATCAGCCAATCGGCACCGCTCTTGATCGCTCCCCGCATGCGGCCGTCCCTGGCCAGTTTACGGACCCTGCGTTCTGATACGCCCAGCCGGGTAGCCGCCTCTCGGACAGTGACGTTGGCGACGTCATCAGTGGACGCCTCGGGCGCCAACTCGAACTCGACGGGGCTGGACTCCCTGAGTGTGCTCATCTCGTGGATGAGGAAGCCGGTTACTTCGCCATCGTCGCCCAGACGCTTCAGGATGCGCTCGTCGTCAGTGGGAGTGAAGTACCCCTCCCGATGCGCCCATAGCACCTCCAGCATGTCTCCCTCGTGGTCGAACGAGATGAACACCTTTCTGTTCGCCATAATCACCCTCCTCTGATGCCTCGACTCAGGTAGCCGGTGAGGACGAAGGAGTCGTCCGTTCCTGTCTTCACCACGAGGCAGAGATAGCGGTTCCTGCCCCGCTCGTCCGGGTAGAGACGGTAGTAGAGATGGACCCCCGGGCCGGACCTCGATGGAATCACCGCGTCGGGGCTGGCCAGAGTCTCGGAGAACCGGTGCAACTGGAAGGCCATCTCGGGGTGCCTTCGCAGGATGTGCCGGAGACGTTCGTCGGTGAGCCTGACCTCGTTGCCGTGCTCATCGGCAAAACGCCGCACGCCGGTCTCCATCACTCACTACCATACCGCAAAGTGTACCGTGTGACGGGACAGCTCGGCAACGTAACGCTGTTGCACAGCCCGGCGTGGACGTCCATCATGCCTCCTCCTCACCGTCGCCGCACGGCACATCGCGGCATGCCGGCGCCTGCCGCTGGATGTGGGCACGGATGGCCACATCCGCCAGGATGCGGAGCCCCTTCAGAAGGGTCTCCCGCTGCTTGGGGGTATAGCCCGCCATCAGATCGGCCAGGGTCTCGTCCCCTTCCGCTCTGTCCCTGCTGTTGTCTTCGTTCTCTGCGGTGTCAGCTCTCATGTTGCTCGGTCGCGGCGGGGTCTCCCAATGGCCGCTGGTCTCCCGTTGGTCTGGCAATAGGGCGGCCCGGCGAGGACGGACTGGGCGTCGCCGGGCAGCGTCTGTGGACTGGGGTTTAGCCCTCCTCTTCGTCCTCCCAGTGATTGACCTGGAAGTCCTCGCCCATGAGGTTCTCCAGACCGCCGGGCATCTGGGCCGCGAAGCGGAATAGGGATAGCATCGGCCCTCCTGAGGGCTCGACGCCCTGCTTGCGCCACCGCCGGACCTGCTGGCGATCGACGCCGATGGCCAAGGCAAAGCCGTTCCAGGTGAGGCCGCTGGCCTCCTTCAACCGTTCGATGCGCAGTGCGAAGTCATCCGGCAGTACGCCGCTCTGGTATGGCAGAGGGCGTCCGTCGAGGGTGATTCCGGAGTAGACCTGGAATCGGGGTTCAACGTTACGGTTCGTCATCTGTCACCTCCATTCGGAAGATCTGGTGAAAGTCATTCAGGCCAAGGGCCTTGAGCATCCGTTCGCGGATGCGCCCCGAGGGCGTCCGCCCTCCGTTGACCAGCATTGAGACGTGGCCGGGACTGACCCCGATCTCCCGGGCGAGCCAGTTCTGAGAGCGGTTGAGCAGTGCCAGCCGCTCCCAGAGGGCTGCCCTGTTCAGCCGGATCACGTTCCGTCCTCGACGCCTCCGGGTGCCTCTCTCTTCGTTCATGCCTTGTGAACGCATGGCTGTCGTTCTCCTCATCAGCGCGGGGGGAGCGCCGGTAGCTGCGCTTCTCCCGCTCTCGGTCGTCATTCACTGTGGCGGGAGGTCGCGGGGCGACTCCCGGTGGCCGGGTCCGCGCCAGGCGCGTCCAAGCGGGCCCATCTCGTGTATGGCGGCGGCGTGGGAGACCCACAGGGGGACGGTCACTCGCCTCGCCTGCATCTCCTCCCGTGCGACACGCAGGAAGTGGGCGGCTGCGGTCTCGTTGTCGAAGACGATCAGGACGTCGGGGCGGACGCCGTGGTCGTCGATGGGCCTGTGCGACGCGTAGTAGCGCAGATACGGTGCGAGGCGCTCGGACATCGTCACCGGCCGCACGGCGCGGCGTTCCCACTCCAGGAAGAAGGGCCATGTGACCCCGGCCTTGCGCAGCACGCCGAAGGCGTCGGGGTGGATGGAGCGGCGGCTGTCGCCGTGCCGGAAGTACCGGGAGGCCCTCCGGGGAGGATCAAGCTGGACCACCTCCCAACCGGTGAGAACAGCCTGCCTCGCCAGGGCCGCCACGAAGGCGTGGACGGCGGCGGTGTGCTCAATGTTCCGGAGCAGCTGGCGGCTCCTGCCGCCCGACACGCTACGCCAGTCGAAGCCCTTCTCCCTGACGCGGGGCGCCACACTCCAACGCTTCTTCGCAATGCCCACGGAGGTGCGATCCCTGTGGGCCAGCATCGTGAGCCCCCGGTTGGTGAGGGCGAGGCGCCCGCTACCAGCGACAAGCCGGGTGACGAGGCCGAAGCCTTCAAGGGGGTTGACCAGTTCGGAGGCCCTCTGAGCCGATACGCCGAGCAGCGAGGCCAGGTCCTTGAGGACGATCCAGGGCCAGTCCGAAAGCAGGTCGGCGGCGCGCTTCTCGCCGGGCTTCAGGTATGTGGGAAGCATGTGGTCGAGGATGTTCCAGCCCGGACCCCCGAGGGTGAGGTCGGCGGGCGCCGAGGCACGGACCAGATGGGGTTCCCGGGGAAGCTCGCCGCGCGCCTCCGCCCGCTCGATGGCCGTGCGCAAGTCGATAGCGGCTTGGACGGCGGGCGGGACCCACACCGCGTCGGCGGAGGTGGCTTCGACCGCCTCCCGCTCCAGGGCGAAGAAGAACGGAACGGGGCTGCCCGTCAGCATCCTGCGGGCGTGCCGCAGGCCGACCTCATCGGGCATGAGCACGAGGACGGCGCCGGGGAGCGGGCCGTCGCGCAGCTTCCGCATCCGGCGGGAGAAGCCGGTCCTGTCGGCGGTGAGGCCGCGGCGGACGATGCCGACGGTGCGCCCGTCGGGAAGGTCTACGGCGGCGTCCAGGGGCTTGGACCGGTACCAGTGGAAACGCAGGGGGTAGGCGACCTGGGCGATGCCCGCGGTAAGCCGGTAGATGGCGGCGATGGAGTCAAGCCGCTCCATGAGGATGCGCCGCCATATGCCGGAGACGGGGTAGCTGTGCACGAGTTCATCCGGGCTGAGGCCCGCCTCACCTGCCAGGCGTTCAAGCCCGTCGGCGGTGAGGTGGAACCTCCGGGTCGGGGCGACGAGGTTGGTGGCGTGGGGGACCCATGCGGCAAAACCGCCTCCCTCCAGCCGCTCCATGGCCTCGTAGACCGCTCCCCTGGACCAGCCGGAGACGGCGACCATCTCCTGGCGGTCGAGGAAGGGCATCGCAGCCAGCGTGCGGAGCAGGTCGGCTTCACATCCTCCAGGTCTCATTCCTCCGCCTCCTCTGCCGCGTCCCGGCCGGCGTCACTATCGGCGGGACCGTCCTGCCTGCCGGGCCGCTTCCCGCCTTCCGGGTCGCGCGGCGGCGCGCCCTGCGCCTGGCCGCTGCGATTCAGGTCGTCGGCCTTCTGCCGGAAGTCCCGCACCTTCCTGTGCGCGTCGGCATCGGCGTCCGAGAGGTCGTCGGCCGTCAGGGTGTACGCGACGGACTCGGCTCGGATGCGGGCGGCGACGCCGGGGTCTCCCGGCTCGGGCCTGCGGACCATCATCGAGAAGGCGGGCATCCGCTCCTTCTCCACGGTGGCCCTGACATAGCAGTGGTGGACGGGCAGCGACGTTATGTCGTCCTCGGTCACCCGGTCCTTGCCAAGCTCCCATACCAGCTGGCGAGCGTCGCTCCCGGCCACCTGGAACACGGCGAGGCAGCCCACGTTGGCGAGGAGGGTGTCCCGCATCGTCCGGGAGAGGTCGTCCAGTTTGGCGAGGCTCTGGGTGGCGAGGACGAAGGACGCGCCGAACTTGCCGAGCTCGGAGAGCATCGACTCGTAGTCGACGCCGGGGATGGACTGCATCTCGTCGACGACGACCAGGACTCCCCTGCGCATCTCCGGCGGCAGGTCTCCCTGCTCCCGTATCACGGAGTCGACGAGGTTGAGCAGGGACGCGCCCACCAGGGCGGCCACGTCCCTGCCGACGGTGCCCTGGGCGGTTGAGACGACCAGGATCCCGCCGCCGAGGATGGTCTCGCGCAGGTCGATGGTGGAGCGGGACTGGCCGAGGATGGCGCGTGCCCGCTTGGAGGAGGCGTAATAGGAGAGGCGGGTCTGGACGGGCGCGAGCGCCTCGGCGCGGTACTGGGGGTGCCAGCCCCCGAAGTCCCTCGCCCACCACTCCAGCAGGTAGGGGTCCTCCACCTTCCTGAGGACACTGTTGCGGAACGGCTCGTCGGAGAGCAGCTTCAGCGCATGGAGGATCGTGTACTGGCTGCCCTCGTCAGTCGCCGGGTGGTCGTTGGCTTCGTGGAGGGTCTTGACGGTCTGCTCGAGGATCGACTGCATCCTCGGCCCCCACTGCTCCCACAGCCCTCGGGCGACGCGCACCACGGAGTCGGCCGTTCGGTCGCGGTCGGCGAAGATGCGGGTGTCCAGCAGGTTGATGCCCGGCGCTCCCCTGTGGTCGGCAAGGTCGATGAGGCGCAC
The DNA here is from genome assembly GCA_034422795.1 of Dehalococcoidia bacterium. GTDB lineage: Bacteria > Chloroflexota > Dehalococcoidia > Lucifugimonadales > Australimonadaceae > Bin16. Next base: position 14,041 of record DAOUJK010000049.1, read on the forward strand.
CCGGTCTGTGAGGGAGTCCGGAACGTGCTCGAGCAGTCCGCCCGCCAGGTCCGCGTGGGGGTCTATGACAACGATGGCGTCGGGGTCCCTGCCCTCAGCCTTCTCACGCATCTTGTGGGCTACGAGGTGGTGCATGAGGGTGGACTTGCCCATGCGGGTACGGGCGACGTAAAGATGGTGCCGCCTGAGCAGGTCGTCGGGGAAGCGGATAGGCGTGCGCCTGCCCGCGGTGGTCTCGCCCACCAGCGCGCCGCCGCTCACGCCTCTGGCGGAGGGATGGAGCGCACGCGCGCCCGAGCGTTCCACCAGGGGCGTCTCGTCGCCGGCGCCCGGCGGGTGCCAGAGGGCCGCCACCTCGCGGACGCCCAGTATGCTGCGCCTGCCGAAGAAGCCCGGCGCGGCCGGGACGAGGGAGACGGCGTGTGCGGCGGGCATGACCCTGCCCATCCGGAAGCTGGCTCCGGCGGGGTTGTCGTAGTGGCGGTAGGCGGCGGCCACCGCCTCCAGAAGCTCGCCGACCCGGTGCTGCTCCGTGTCCGCGGGCAGGACGGCCGTCACTTGGACCTCGGCGTCGAATGCGATGCGTGAGACCTTCTCGCGTATCAGGAGCGGGTCATAGACCGGCGGGCGCTTGAAGAAGCGCGCCTTCACCCACCCGGCCACGACGAGGCCGGCCGCAACGCCGAGCCCCAGCAGGACGGCCTTCCACGTCTCACCCGCCTGCACCCACTCATAAGCCTTCAGGGCGACGAACGCTCCTGCGCCGAGGACGACCATGCCGAGCCCCCCGCTCTGCGGAGCCCCGGGCTGGGGGCCGTGCGAGAACTGCCCCTGCCCGGTCCCGTGGCGCTCGTGGACGAGTCGCTGGTGGTGTTCCGCCCAGCCGGGACCGAGGGAGCGCAGCAGAAGGCGTGCGACGACACGCTCGCCCTGGCGCAGATCGGAGAGAGCGCCCAGCAGGGCGATCAGCGGGTCGGAGCCGGGGTCGACCAGGTCGCCGTCCCGGAATGTGCGCAGCGGCACGTATTCGGGACCCGCGGAGCGCAGGGTCATCGTCCACGCCCGTTCGCCCTCTTCGAGGTGCAACGGGTCGTCCTCCGGCGCGATCTCGCGGATGCGCGCCTGCGGGTAGTGGGACGAGAGTTGGCCCCGGACCGCCTGCCCGTCGTGACAGCGGGCCATGAGAACCACGCCGTCGGCGTCTCCCGCGAGCTCGAGGGAGAACGGCTCCGGCACGGCGATGGAGCCGAGCATGTTCTCGACGCCAAGGAGGGTGCGCTCTCCGGTGCGCGGCGGGGTGACCGCCAGCAAGACCGGAGGTTCCTGCGCCGAAGCGGACGATCGCTGTCCGTTGGGTCTTGGTTGCATGATCTCTCCTCCTGTTCTGTGCCTTCAGGCGTTCTGGTGCCTGCCCGGCCGCCACTCGATGACCTCGGTCTCCTCCGGCGTCGCCTCGATGCGGACGGGGAAGCGCCCGCCGCGCGCGAGCAGCAGGCCGTCTCCCCTGGGGCAGGAGAGCAGCCAGCGCTGGAGGTCAGGCGGAAGGTCGAAGGCGTCGCCGACGGTGGATATCGCTGCGGCGTCCTGCTGGAGGAGGAGCTTGAACGCGGCGTTCTGCAGGAGCGCCCTGCCGGAGTGGCCGGTGATGGCCCGGGAGGTGTCCTCGGAGAGGAGGTCCTGCACGTCCTGGGTGATGAACTGGAGGCCGAGCCGGTGCTTCCGCGCCCGCTTCGCCATCGAGATCATGAACGCCGCGCCTTCGGGGTGCTGCATGATCGACCAGACCTCGTCGACGACGAGCAGGCGGGGTTTGGGGTTCTGCGCTGCGGCTGCCCAGACGGTCTCGGTGCAGACCATCGCAGCTGCGGGGCGCAGCTCGGGTTCGAGGAGACGGAGGTCGAAGACGGTGACCAGCGCCTCGTTGGTGAGCAGATCGTCTCCCTCGTCGGTGAGGAGGTGCCGGAGGCTGCCGGTCGCGAAGGGGCGCAGCAGCCGAGCAAGGACCTCGTCCTCGCCGTTCTGCAGGAAGGCGTAGAAGTCCTTGAAACCGGTGCGCTCCCGCGTCTCGGCGTAGTAGCCCGCGAGCGCATGGTCAAGGGCGGCGCGCCGCTCGGCGCTGAGCCGCTCACCGACCATCACCTCGATGAGCCGCCGGAGGCTGCCGATGCGGAGCAGGAGTTCCTCGGCGTCGCCACGGTCGATGACGAACGGGTTCATGCCCTGGCCGGCGACGCCGGGCGAGAGGACGCGTCCTCCGGCCGCGCGGGCCATGTCGGCGTATTCGCCCTCCGGGTCGATGACGTAGGCGGTGATCCCCCGTGTCAGTCCACGGAGCACCCCTAGTTTGGTAGAGAACGACTTGCCGCTCCCGGACCGCGCGAGCACCGCCGTGTTCGCATTGAGGTGGGTGCCGTCCCAGGGGTCGTAGACGACCGGCGAGCAGGCGCGCAGGTCGATGCCGTATAGCGTTCCGCTGCGGGTGTCGAGGTCGGGAGGCGAGAAGGGGAAGAGGCGCGCGATCGACGACGTGTCCAGCGAGCGCCACTCGGCAACCGCGTTCATGGCAATGGGCAGCGTCGAGAGCATGCCGACGCGCTGGCGGAACGGGAGGGCGTCGAGCTTCCCCAGCGTGGCGGCGAAATGGGCTCGCGCGCGCTGGGTCATCTCCTTGAGCGCTGCCTCCTCGTTCGCGTGGAGCGTGATGGAGAGGGAGGAGTGGAACAGGCGCTCGCGCCCGCGCTGCACCTCGTCACGGAGGCGGGTGATGTCCTCCAGGGCGATCTCGGCCTCCGGTGACATGGTGCGTCCCCGGCGCAGGGAGAGCGACTGGGCGGACTCGAAGCGCACCTTCTGCCACTCCAGCGTGCGTGCGGCCTGTTCGGCGGGGATGGGGCCGAGGTGGATGGCGAGGTCCATGGGCGCCCCGGCCGCCATCAGCCCCTGCAGGAACCCCGGAGCGAGTGCGCGGGGCCAGCGGGCGAGGTGGCCGCCAAGGCGGATCTCCCGCCGGTTGACCGTGACCTCCACCGGCTCGTCCTCGTCACGGTCGGCGGGCGAGCCGCCGAGAGTGGATGCCAGGAGGAGTAGCCGCAGGGCGCGGCCGGTCAGCGGGTGGGCCGCGAGTCCCGCCTTGCCGAGCAGGACCCGGAGGTCGCCGGCGCGGTCGAAGGGGCAGACGGCGTAGAAGCGGCGGTCCAGGATGCCGTCGCGGTGCTCCAGGGTGGTGAGCAGGCCACGGAGCGACTCCCCCGCCGCGGCGGTCTGCGGGGGCAGGTTCTCGGGTTCGGCCTCCCTCAGGCGCTCGCGCATGCGGGTGAGGTCGGGCGGGTGCTGGCGGATGAGGAGCTGGAGCGGGAAGTCGAGGGCGTTCAGCGCGCCCGCGAACGCGCCGAGCTTCGGCTCGTCGAGCTCGAGTCCCATGACCTCGAAGACGCCGAGCTTGACGCCGTCGATGCGGACGGGGCCGTCGTCCTCCAGGTGGGAGAGCATGAAACAGAGAGGCAGCGGCAGCGGCGGCTTCGGCACGCGCTCCTTCGCGTCCACGTCGCCAGCGGGCGCTCCTCGCAGGGCTCGGCGCGCCATGCTCCCGGCCCTTCGAGGCAGCCTTCGCAGTTCCATGTCGCGGGTCCGTTCGATGAGGTTTCGCAAGGTGATGCTCCTTCTCCGTTGGATCTGCTAGGGAATGGGGACGATGCCGCTGCGCAGGGCCACGGCTATGCCCTTGGCCGAAAGGACGACCACGAGGCCGAGGAGCGCCCCGGCCACCGCGTTTCGCGCACGGCCCGCGCTGCGGGGCTCGCCGCCCTCCGCCATCAGGACGAAACCCGCCCAGACGATGGCGAAGACGGCGAGGCCGGCAGAGGCAAAGGCCATGGCGGTCAGCACGCCGTCGAAGGCGGCGAGCATCGTCTCTTCCTCGTGGTGCGCGGCGGCGGAGACCGCCGCCGCGCAGGGGACTATCAGTAAGGCCGCGGCGCGCCTCACCACGGCCACGTCCAGCCGAAGAGGTCGAATATGCCCCGCGACTCATCATCGGTGAGCTGGGTCTGAACGGGAGGCGGGGGTTCCTCCTCCCGTGGGGGCGGCACGAACGGCGCGTAGGGGGCGTCGGCGCCGATGGCGAGGGCCAATTCCACCGTCTCCTCCTTGCTGCCGTAGGCGCTCCCTCGCGGGCTCACCGTGGCCGCGATGTACTCCTCGTACTTGATCAGCACCCTGGGAACGACGGTGATGACCTCGCTGGGGATCGTGAGCCGCGCAGAGATCTCGTGAGAGGACGTGGTGCCGTCCTTGTTCTGGACGGTGACCGTCTCGCTCACGGTCTTGCTGGTGCCCGGCCGCAGCACCTTGACCGGCACCAGACGGGTCTCCTCCCGCTCCGGGATGAGGATGAGCGTCACCAGCGGCGGGGCGTTGCCCCGGAGGCCCGCCTCGAGGGTGGCCTCGATGCCCAGCTCGTGCAGGGTCCTGCCCGAGGGGGCCGGCAGCCGGAACAGCGCGCTGCCAGGCGGATCGAGCCGGACGGTCGTGCTCTCCTCACCGGAGGAGACCGTGGCGGTGCCGGAGACGCCCGTCACCCTGGTCTTCATCACCAGGGGGCCCGCGATGTGCTCCTCCCCGTTGACCAGGACAAGGTCGATGGGGTGCTCTACGGACTTGATGCAGTCGTCCGCTTCCACTCTCCCGGTGAGCGATCCCGGGTTCCAGCGGACCTCCGTCACGCGGACGTCGCAGAGTTCGCCCTCTGCCACCGGCAGCGGGTGCGGGATCTGCTCGCTGTCGATGCTGACGCCCCCGGCCTGACCGGTCGCATCGACCCAGGCGAAGGTGAATGACGGCGCATCTCCGGAGAGCGGCAGGGTGTAGACGATGCGCTCACCGGCATCGACCGCCGCGCTGCTGTAGAAGTGAAGTTCCCTGCCCTCGGGGCCGCCGAACGCCTGAACCTGCAGCTCCACGTCGGCTGCGGCCCGCAGCGTGACGGTCGCCTTCTCCTCGAAGACGGAGAGCCGCTCGACGTAGAGCCGTCTGCCCGGCACGGGTTCGACGGGGTCGTAGTCGATCTCGTTGCGCCAGCGGTCGGGGCTGGTCTGCGGGTAGGGCGTGCCGGGCCCGGGCGTCGGTTCGGGCGTCGGCGTCGGTGGGTCGGATGCCGCCACTGCGGTCAACGCGAGCAGCATCAGAACCCCGATCAGGGAAACGCGCCGCATGGCGGCATGAGTGCCGCCGCCGCTCCCCCGGTCGCGGGGTTTGCGCCGGCTGCGCAACCACCGCAGGGGCTTGCGCCCGTTCCGGCGTTCGCGGCCTTTGCGTTTCCCGCCTCCCCGGCGCATCCTGCGGAGCCGGTGCCGCGTCTTCTCTGTCATCTGCTGGATAAGACCGGGGTTCTCGTCCATCGGAGCAGGCGGGTCGCTCCGCGCCAGTTCCGCGGGGGTCCCGGCGTAGGTCCTGCCTCCGAGCCGGTACTGCAGCAGGTCGGCGGCCACCAACGGCAGCCGCCTCCCGCCGACCTTACCGACGATGGCGACGATGCCGGCCAGAGCGAAGAGGACGGCAAGGCCGATGCGCACCTCGGACGACGGGATGGGGGCGTAGCTGTAGATGCCGTAGGCCAGCGCCCCCACCGCTGTGACGGCTACGATCTGCGGAAAGGTGAACCAGAGCAGGACCTTGTCCTCGGCCTGCACGTGAGTGGGCACTTCATGCTCTCGCATGGTCTATCCTCCATCCCCGCCGGATTCCGTCTCGGTCTCGCCTCCGCCGGTGGTGGGGTCGGGGATTTCCGGGGTGACTGAGGGGTCGACGACGGCGTTCATGACGAGGTCGACGACGCCGTAGGCCACGAGGGCGAGCACGATGCCTGCCAGCGAAGTAATCATTGCGGACTTGCCGCGCTCCATCTGATGCGGGGCTCCGCTCGCCGTCAGGTACAGGTAGGCCCCGTAGACGAAGAAGCCCACGCCTACGGCGCCCACCAGCCCCACCAGGATCCCCACAAGGTTCGATATGGTCTGCGTCAGTTGTTCCATCCTTCTCTGCTCCTTTGCGCCGGGTGCTTTCCGCCCCGGTCGTCTGCCCTGTTTCGTCGGGTCGCGTTCCTCTGCTCCTCCTACCGGCACATGGCTACGCCTCCTTCTCAGACGGATGGGATCGCGCGGGCGTGAACCGCCCGTATACCTGCAGTTACTCGCTGCTGCTCCTGGGCGCCGCAGTGGAGCCGGGGCCTGGCGGCGTCGCCGCGTCGGCGGCAGAGCGTGTGGCCCCGACGCCGGACCCCGCTGCCGAACCCGCAGATGACCCCGCAGCTCCGGCGCCGGCGGCCGTTGTCGCTCCGGAGGACATCGCTCCGGCAGCCGCGCTGCCGAGGCCGCCTGCGGCCGAGGCCACCCCGCCTGCCGCCATCGCCCCGGCGGCCATGACGCCCGGTCCTCCCGCCGCTCCCGCGAGCATCGGTCCGACCGAGCGGACGGCCCGCATCGCGGTGCTTGGGAGCGAGAGGCCGAAGTAGAGGGTGTGGAGCCAGGCGTCGAACGTGCCCGCGTTGCCGAGCAGCGAGGGCACGCGCGTCGCGAGGTAGATGAACGCGGCGGAGAGGATGAGCTTCCAGATGAGGTCTTGGGCGGGCTCGAACGCGCCGATGCCCGCGAACTCGTTCAGCATCGTGAAGCCCATCGAAAGCGCGACGATCTGGATCGCCTGCTGGAAGACCGCCGTCATGAAGAGGCGCAGCCAGTGCCGCCCCCAGCCGGCGGTGTGCGGCAGTATCCAGAGGCCCAGCGCGATAGGGGCGAGGGCCAGAAGCAGGTCGATGAGCGCGATGCGCAGCACCATCTGCACGACGACGTAGAGCACGAAGAAGGCGTAGATGAGATAGAGCATTGCGACCAGCAGAGCGAGGCCCACGCTGCCCGCCTCGAGTGCCGCCAGCAGCGTGTCGGCCGACGCCCTGAGCAGGTCGGATGCGGTGAAGCCAAGCGCCGATGCGATGAAACCCGATACCGCGTCCGCGGTGTCGATGACGAGCGCGCACCACCAGAGCGAAGATGCCGCGGCGATGAGACCCAGCACGAGCCGGGGGAGCAGCTCCCGCCAGCCCGCCTGCGGCCTGCCTAGGTGCTCGCCGACGATGAGATTCAGGCCGATCCAGCCGATGATGACAACGAGCGCGCCGGAGGCGACGGCCCACATCGCCGTCCATGCCTGGACGACGATGTCGTGCGAATAGGTGAGCTCGGCGGGTGTGCCGGTGAGTAGGTCGTTCATGGAAGGCTATCCCGCGTCGCAGGCGTCAGTCCCGGATGCACGCTCGATGACGCCGCAGAGCGCGCGGTAGATGCCCTCGACCACCCACCGCGCGAACGCGCGTCCCCACCTGCCGGGGTCGAGCGCGTCGAGCACGCGGTCCCACAGGCTGGATGATCGGTAGATGGGGATAACGGCGTGGAACGTCCGGGTGTCCCCACCGTCAGAGACGGCCATCACGAGCAGGAACGCCCGGTCCGGCTCCAGCTCCGGCTGCTGGGGCAGCACGGGGTATCCCCACGAGTACTCCCAGCCATCGTCCAGCCGCTTGCCGTCTGATTGCACGCGGAACATGGGACTGATCCAATCGCCGGTCTCGGGGTGGCGGATGCCGTAGTGGATGACGACGACCTGCCTGTCGAAGACGGGCCTGGCTATGAAGCGCCCATCCTTCTTGCGCTCGACGAAGTCGCGGTCGTAGTTGACGAGGCTGAGCCCATCGTCCTGGGCGAGGGCCGCGCTGCTCGCCGTCGCGGCGGCCAGCGCCGCAAGCAGCAGCGCCATCGCCAGCGGCAGCAGCCGCCCTGCCCTACCGGTCGTAACCCTGACGGAAGCTTGCAGTCGCACGGTACCTCCCACGGCTCGGGGCGATTCACTGGATCGCGATTGCCACAGGAGAGTGTGGACAACCCGGGGGTTCCGCATAACTGCCCATGGGACGTTCCAAACCTGCGGGGCTCTATCGGAAGTGGCCTTGGGAGAAGCGGCCTTGCAGGAGAGAGTCCTGCAGGCGCTTACCGAAACGGCTCTCTGAGTGCTGTCCTTGGGGTGTACAGGAGAAGGGCGTCAGTCGCGGGCACGGAAACAGGGTGATCGCAGAGGCGAATCGCGGGCAGAGCGCCCCTACAGGACGGTGAGGAGTGAACACTTCGTCGCAAGGGCACGTTCCGGCGGCGGGGGCAAGAGCAGGGGCAGGGGTGGACAACCGGGAAGCCCCGGAGAGCAGTCAGACCGAGCAAATGCCCTGCGGGGGTGAACAGGACGCAGGCGCCGACAGGCAATGTCCGGTGCCCGGCTGGAGCTGGCCCCCGGGACGGGAACCTGGAAATGGAGGCACGCGGGATGGAACCGAGGAAGTTGGCCTTCGGCGAGAAGAGCGAGAGCGTGGAGAACATGCAGCTGACGCGGCTCATGGCGCTGTTGCAGGAGCTGGAACGGAAGCATGGGCGCAAGGGCGCAGCCGACGTGCTGGGCCTCGACCACCGGACACTGAGCGCCAGCCTGGACGAGGGTCTGCTGTCGCGGCGGGTGAGGAGCGCGCTGGAGCAGGCGCTGCAGGAGGGCATCGGCTCGGCCGCCGACCGCGAGCGGGAGCGCAACGACGGCCTGGAGCAGCGTCTGGAATCGCTGGAGGGCGTGATCGAGGATCAGGGGGACGAGCTGCGGGCGGCCAACAAGGTGGTCGGGGATGCAGTCAGAGCGCTGCGGGAGGAGACCGCTCGGGCACTCATGCGTCTGGAGGCAGTGATGGCGCAGACGCGGACCGACGGGTCAGCCCAGGGCGCTGCGACTGCGTCGGGGGGCGCACCCGGGGCGGGGACGCGAATGCTCAGGCGCGAGTTCCCCGATCTCGTGACCCGTGAACCGGCCGAGGACGACGCGGACGTGTTCGGCGACGCATGGCCGCTCATCGTCGAGTGGCGGGAGCTGAAGGATACGCATCCCATCGACGGCAGCGGGCTGTCGTGGTTGGTGGAACACGAGCGTCTGCTGACGGTGGAGCTGACCCTGCTCGAAGCGCACGGGATGACGCTGCCGCCGGAGACGTATCCGCTGCGGGGCCTCGACCGTCTCGGGCAGACCAACTGGCGGAAGGCCGCACTCCACGACGCCCGGAGAGAGCGGGCAAGGCGAGAGCAGCTGCGGTGGGTCAAGCGCGTCTGCTCGCTGGGTCTCTGGTGGGAGTGAGCACACTGCAAGTCTGTGAAAAAGAGTGAACACTTTGCCAAGGGGGTCTTTTAAGACGCTCCTTTCCCCGGGCCGTCTCCTGCACCATGTGCGCGATGTTCGGCTTTACCAAGGTTTCCGACCATAGAAACCTGGGGGCGTGATCCCTGAGCCCGGGCATGACCAGAAGGATCGACTGAGTCTCCCGATGGTCGCCCACGAGGGAACTGCTGCCGCCGCGGGGTGTGAACTCCCTCGCAGGCAGCGCGGACCGGACGGCGGAGTTGATGAACCCCCTCGCCCCGGTCAGGCTCCGGCGGTTTGGAGTGCAAACTCTGTCTCGCGCTGGACGCCTTGAGACGGAGCGCCTGGGCGCACCGCCTCTCCATGGCACGGCCGGAGTGCATCGAACGCTCTGACCACGCCACGAGCCGGTCTGCGGCGCACGCGCTCCAGGCTGGCCTTGTCATGCCCGTGCGACACCTGATTCCCCGCCGAGGGTTCCGGTGCCTCCGCACGTCTTCGCCACGGCCGCTCTCGCGTTCGAACCGCGCGGGCCGGGCACTTCTCCAACACTCCGTCTCCCGCGTCAGGCATCCATCACCGGGGGCGAAGTCTGTCCATTTGCAAACCAGCCATCAAGCACGCCCGACGCCCCGGATGCCGGCGGAGGGCAACACCACGAGGAGGTGCGCCATGCACGTCGGAGGACTGATTCGACTGGTCACGGGAATCGTCGGACCACGCAGGAGAGCGGAAGCCCCGGTGCGGTACACGCCCGAGTGCGCGTACTGCGGCATCCCTGACGACGAGGCCGTGCGGTACCCGCGCGGGTTCTCGGTCTGCCGCGACTGCCACGACAGTGAGAACGAGGACGGCTGCTAGGACCGCCACGAACGCCAGCAGAGAAGGGGCTGCGGGTCGACCCGCAGCCCCTTCTCTGCGTTCAACGCCAAGGAGGTGCGCATGAGCGTCTGGACCCTGATCAGAGTGGGAGTGGGATTCATGAGCAGGCGCAGGAGACCGCTCGCGATCGCGGCGGTGCTGCTGCTGGTGATGGGGCCGCTGCCGATGACCGGCAGCTGGGAGCTCCTCGCCCTGAACACGGTGGGCCTCACCTGGGTGGGGCTGCTGCTCCTGCGGCTCGCTGGACTCGGCAACCGAAACAAGACCACCACGAGAAGGAGGACCCGATGACGACGGCAACGGTGCGACTGAACGACCGGATGGTGACGGAACGGCCCGAGCGGAGGCTGGAGGAGTTGGCGGGCCGGGTGATCGACGCGCTGCTCGCCAGCATCGGCGGGAAGCGTGAGCGGAGCGTGGCACGGGCCGTGCACGACGCGCGGCGCATGCGCCAGGCGGGCGACCTCGACGGGGCGCTGGCTGCGTTCGCGGACCTCGACCCCACGGACGCCTCGGAGACCGAGGCGCGGTGGGCGTACGGCGAGTGGGTGAGCCTGGCGCGACGGCTGTACACGGGCAGCGAAGCCGCCGTGTACAGCCCGGGCACGGGACGCGCCGCCGTCCTCGCCGCCTGCGGCGGCGAGGACGGCATGCTCGAAGTGCTGACCGTGCTCGGCATGCGCTGGCAGCCGGGACAGCGGATCTCGCGGCGGAGCCTGCGCGGCCTGCGCCCGTTGGCGGGAGGGACGTCATGACGACGGTAGACCTGCCGGCGCTGAAGCGCCGTCACCCCCTGGGTGACGTCGTTGAGGCATCCGGCGTGCAACTGACTGGACACGGCCGCGTGCGCCAGGGGGTCTGCCCTTTCCACGAAGAAACCGAAGGAAGTTTCACCGTGTACGCCGACTCGGAGCGGTGGTTCTGCTTCGGCTGCGGCGAGGGCGGAGACGTGCTAGATTACCTGCGGCGTCTGGAAGGCCTCAGCCTCCCAGAGGTGATCAGGCGCCTGAACGGCGGCGCTGGAAGCGACACCAGCGCCGCCGTCGTGCGTCCGGGGCCGGTCAGCCCGCCCCGGCGCACGACCGTTCCCCCACCGCCCGATCCCACCCTGCTGACCGCGGCCGCCCGGTTCTACGCCGGCCGGCTGCGGCACAGCCCCGAAGCGCAGGCGTACCTGCGCTCACGGGGCATCTCCCCCCGGACGGCGGCCCGCCTCGGCCTCGGCTATGCGCCGGGCGGCGGGCTCCGCACCCACCTTGCCGCTGCGGGGTTCGCACCCGAGCGCACCAGGCGCTCGGGCCTGTTCATCGCGGAGGGCGAGCGTTTCGCCGGCATGATCGTCGTGCCCGACCTGACGGTCAGCGGGCGCGCCCGGTGGCTCGCCGGGCGCGCCGTGGAGCCGGAGCGCTCGCCCCGGTTCCAGGCATTGCCCGGCCCCAAGCCGGTGCTCGGCGCCGGGCGGCTCGGCCACACCCCACCGTGGGCGGTGCTGACCGAGGGCCTGTTCGATTGGCTGGCGCTCGCCCAGTGGGGCGTGCCGGCCTGCGCCGCGCTCGGCACGCAGGGCGCCGAGCGCATCGCGGCAGCCCTGCGGGGCTGCTCCCGCGTCTTCTTCGCGTTCGACGCGGACGACGCAGGCCGCTCGGCCGTCGAGCGTTTCACCGAGCTGCTGGGGCGCAGGGCGGCGGTCGTCGCCCTGCCGCGCGGGACCGCCGACGTGGCGGAGCTCGCCACGCGCCCCGACGGCTACGCGACGTTCCTACGCCTCCTCAGGCAGGCGGCGCGGGCCGTCGCGTAGCCCCCCCACCCCCACATCCCACACCCAAGGAGGCCGCATGCCCGACGCACGACGGCTCACCCCGCCCACGGGTCTCCCCTCGGGAGAGCCCGCGCCCCATCGACAGGACACCCACCACGCGATGCCAAGGAGGCAGAGATGACACAGAACGGAACGGTACACGACGGATCGAACAACGGAGTCCACAAGGACACCATCCCCGACAGCCCGCACGACCTGCTCTGGGAGAGCCTCCCACCGAAGGTCGTGGGGGAGCTGGAGAAGCCCCTCGACCCGGGGCTGGTCTCCTACCGCAAGGGGCGGAAGGGCGGCACGTACCCGTACATCGAGGGCCACACGGCCATCGATGAGGCGAACGGGATCTTCGGCTACGGCGGCTGGGGATACGAACTCCTCGGAGAGGTCTCGCAATGGGTGACCGAGCGCGTCGACTCCGACACCGGGCAGGTGCACCGCTCCTGCTCGTACGCGGCGGCGGTGCGGGTCACGGTGCCCGGCGCGCCGCCGCGCACCGACGTCGGCTTCCACACGGTGGCCGACGACACGGCCGAGGGGCACGAGACCGCGTACAAGGCCGCGGTCACCGACGGCCTCAAGCGCGCGCTGCGGAGCTTCGGCAGCCGATTCGGGAACTCCCTCTACGGCGACGGAGAGGCGGAAGCGCTTGCGCCGTCGCTCCGCCGGACGCTCGTCGACCTCGGCGTGGCCCAGGGCTACGACGAGGCGCAGATGCGCGCCGCCGTGCGGGCGAAGACGGGCAAGGACTTGGACGCCCTGCCCGTTGCCGAGCTCACGAAGCTCGTGGAGGGTGCGGCGCGGAAGGTCCAGCAGGCGGGGGTAGCGCAGGCCGCCGTCAGCCAGCCTGAGGAGATCCCGTCCGCGGACGAGACCGATCTGCCCGCGGCCGCCTGAACGGCGGCCGCTGCCTGTCACCTCTCACGAAGGAGAACGCACGATGACCGCGACAGGCCAGATGCTCATGGACCGGGTGGAGGAGGGTCTTGCCGACCTCTGGTTCCTGATGGAAGAGGCGGGCGAGCCGGAGCTCCAGGAGGAGATCGAGGAGATCACGCGCCTCTTCCCCGCACCGGAGGAGAGCGCGGAGGGACGCCGCGCCGTCGAGAACGCGCACGCGCTCTTCCGGCGGCTGCAGACCACCTGCCCGCACTGTACGTGCAGGGACTGACGGAGCACCGCTCCGGATCACACCGCCGCTCCCCCAAGGGAGCGCGCACGGGGCCGTCCCATCGCGGGATGCGGCCCCGCTCTCAATCACACCGGGCGCGGCAGGGCCGCGCCACGTCACCAGTGCAAGGAGGCACATCATGGCAAGGACCATCAACAGGATCGAGCTGCTCGGACGCGTCGGAACGGACCCGGAGATGCACTACGCCCCCAGCGGCACCGCCGTCACGAAGTTCCGCGTGGCGACGGACCGCCGCCGCCAGAACGGCGAGACGGAGACCGACTGGCACAACGTCGTCTGCTTCTCGAAGCAGGCCGAGGCGGTCAACACCTACGTCGGCAAGGGCGACCGCATCTACCTGAGCGGCTCGCTGGCCCACAGCAGCTACGAGACCGAGGACGGCCAGCGGCGCTACCGCACCGAGGTGCACGCCTCGGAGGTCGTCTTCCTCGACTCCCGCAACGGCGAGCGGAACGGGGAAGAGAACGGGCACGTCGACGCGGAGGAAGCTGCAGCGAGGCACGCCGTCGCCACGGGCGTCGACCCCTTCTAGCCCCTGCCCCACGAAACGCACCACGGGGCCGCTCCCATCGCCGGGGGCGGCCCCGCTTCGTCTCTCCACCATCGCACCCGAAGGAGTCCCCCATGACCACCGCCAACCTCACCGCAATCCCTACAGGGCGAGCGGCCAGGGCGCTGCTGGACGCCCTGCGCTCCAACACGCTCGTGCTCAACGAGATCGCCATGCGCTACGGCATCGAGACCCACCCCACCCGCTCAGAGTCGCCCCCCGTCCTCTCCTCGTCCTACGACGTGCAGAGGCTGATCGGGGAGGAGATGAGCGCGCTTGCCCAAGAGCAGATCCGCGTTCTTCTGCTCGACTCGGCGAACCACCTGGTCGGCCAGCGCGTGATCTACCAGGGCAACATCAGTTCCGTCACGGTCCGAGCCGCCGAGGTGCTGCGCCCCGCCGTCGTCGCCGCTGTCCCCAGCCTCATCATCGCCCACAACCATCCGTCCGGCGACCCCGATCCCAGCGCGGCGGACCTCGCCGTCACCAAGCACCTGGAGCAGGCGGCGCGGACGCTCGACCTGGCGCTCCTCGACCACATCGTCATCGGCGACCACTGCTTCGTCAGCTTCAAGGACCGGGGCATCCTCCCCTTCAAGTCCTGACACCTCTGCCGGACATACCCCACACGCGAAAGGACAACCCCATGCAGAACACGCACCCAGCCGCTTCAGGCGCCACACCGGAGCCGGAGTTGTACACCATCACCGCCGGGGGCTTTTCCGCCACCGCCGACGCCTTCGCCAGGGACCCCGAGACGGACGGCCTCTGGTTCCTCTCAATCGTCGGCGCCCAGACGGCGCTCAAAGCCATCTGGGCCTCGCTGCTGAAGCAGCCGCCAGACCCCGCGCACATCATCAAGGGCGCGGACGGGATGGCGCTCTCCGGCGGCTACCAGCGCTGCGTCGTCCCCCGGGAGAC
>DAOUJK010000050.1:0-6863 GCA_034422795.1 Dehalococcoidia bacterium
GCGAGGTGAGGGGCTGGGTTCCTGCCTGCGCGGGATGGTCCGACAGGCTCACCATGAGCGGGCCATCCCGAGAGGACGTTGCGCGCTCCGCTGCGCTTTGCTCAGCATGACAGCCCCACCCCGCACACACCCGAAGTACCCTCTCCCCAGCCCTCTCCCCTTGTAGGGAGAGGGGATCAGACAGGGCGGCGCGCTTCACCCCTTGCTGCGGGGCTTGTTCAGGCGGGGAATGAGCTGGAGCACGAATATGACGAAGAAGCAGAAGCTGGCCAGCAGCGCGCCGAGGTAGGGGACCGTGATCGCGCCGACCCCGGGAGGCACGAAGCCTGCAAAGAAGTGTTTCACGAATGGCTGCTCCCCGAAGAAGTAGAGCCACGAGAAGGAGGTGACGAGGAAACCCACGAGAGCGACGATTGCCGCCACGGCGCGGGGCAGCACGATCGAGGCGATGCTCGACAGGGACAGCACGAGCAGGATGCCGAAGAGCACGCGAAGCAGGGTGTTCTCCAGCGTGCCGGCTGCCGCCAGGAGGGTGTAGCTCATGCCCTCCCACTCCTCGTCGTAGGTCACCAAGAAGATAACCCAGGGTATGAAGAGGCTCAGCAGGACGATCGCGCCGAGGACCGAGCTGCCGATGCCGGCGACGCTCATCCGCACGAAGGCGGGGAGGTCGCCGATCGCCGCCGCCGGCGCGCTCCCGCCGTCCCCGGCTTCGGCCTCTTCGCCGCCGCCCGCGGCCTCCCGGGCTGCCATGGACCGCCGCTGCAACAGCGCGTTCAGCCACTCGATGGTGGCGGGAGAGCGTTGCAGGATATGGCGGTGCTGGACCTGCAGGGCGGCGATGGCCCCGAACGCCATGAGGGTGAGCCAGAAGGCCGTGGAGGTGATGAGGAGGAGGATGACAAGGCCCAGCACGGCTATGACTATCCGCATCTCCACCTGCACGGCATGAGGCACGAAGTATGTGCCGGCCGCCCCCAGTCCGAGAAGCCCCAGCAGGAGCTTGTAGACCAGCGGCACGCCAAGTATGAAGGCGGACAGCAGGATGACGACGCCAAGGCCCGGGACGATGAGCCGCTCTTGCATCTGCATCGGACACCTCCTGACAGATGACTGGCTGCGTGGTGGTCGTTGCCGCCCCAGGGCCTGAGCCGCGCCGCTGGACGCCCGAAGGCTCGTTCGACCATTCAGTAGGGGAGTATATACCTGTGTATCGGAATCCGCTTAAGTAGTGAGAACAATGCTCGGGACACGGTGCATCCCACGAATCGGATAGTCGGGATTCGACACAGGCAGAACTCCCGTTCATACCCAAGCCCCTTGACTACGGTGGCCTGGGTTTCCGCCCTCCGCCGCGCCGCCTGTGACAGATGCTTCGGCTCCGCTCAGCATGACCCCGCACCCCATCACTCACACCTCATCCCCGCCGAGGGCCCTCACCCGCCGCGCAAGTGCGTCGACCCGTTCGGCAAGCTCAGGGCAGGCTCTCTCCCTCAGGAGAGGCGGGGATCACTACCCGAGAGATTTCTCGACTCCGCTGCGCTCCGCTCGAAATGACACCTCCACTCCCCACATCCCGGAGTTCCCTCACCCTGGCCCTCTCTCCTGGTGGGAGAGGGGATCAGGCGCCCACCTCAACCCTTCGTGAGCGGCTCGCTGCGAGCTGTTGTATGCCCTAACAGGCACTCTGGATTCCGCCTCCGCGGGAATGACGGGGCTAATGTCGCTGAGCGGCAGCGCTTAAAATTCTTCGCCGGAGTCGAGCCAGGCGACGTAGTCGGCGATGGCGGCGGGGATGGTCCAGGCAGGGCGCCAGCCGGTCTCGGCGGTGATGCGCTCGTTGTCGAGGCAGGCGTTGGGGCGATAGCGGGCGCTGCGTCCTTCCTGCAGGGTTGCGTCGAAGCCGGGCTTCGCGGCACGGACGGCGTCAAGGAGGTCAGCGGCGGTGACGGTCCCGCCGCGTCCGATGTTGTAGACGGTGTGCGCGAGCGACGGCGCGAGCTGCAGCGAGCGTATCGCCTCCGCCACGTCAGGCGCGTAGGTGATGTCGAAGGTGTCTCCGGCGGAGGGGATGCCTCCGAAGCGCTCCGAGAAATCCGGATCGTGGCCCTTGGACGCTGCGTGGCAGAGGCGGCTTGGCAGGTTCAGCATCGAGCGGTAGGTAGGGCCGAAGACGCCGCTGATACGCATGGAGACGACCTCCATGTCCGCGGTGGCGGCGTAGTTGTTGGCGTAGTTGTGGACGAGCACTTCCCACGCCTTCTTGAACGCGCCGGGCTGCACGCGGCCCGTGAGCAGGACGCGCGTCTCCTCATGGAACGGCCCTTCCGGCAGTTCGGCAAACATCGCGCCGTTGGACCCCCAGCAGAAGCGGCGGACGCCCGCGGCCCCTGCACCGTCGAGGAGGTGGGAGAGCTTGTCCATGTTGATGCGGATGTCCTCGCCGGGGTCGGCGGAGGCGCGCCGGTGGAGGGCGAGGTGGACGATGCCGTCCACGCCATGCTTGCGGGCGACCGCCTCGATCGCGCCAGGCTCGTCGAGGTCGCACCGCTCGATCGTGACGCCGTTGCCGACGTGCGGCTCCAGGAACGAGGGCACACGGGTGTTCTCGTACGAGGTGGCGACGACCCGCTCTCCGGCCTCGGCGAACGCCCGCACGGTGTGCGAGCCGATGAAGCCGAGTCCGCCGGTGACGATGGTGGTCATGGGGCGCTCCTCTCTATAGGTGAGTGAGGAGGCTATCATAACGGTTGACAGACGCTCCGCCGGGGAATACGCTAAAGTCAATCCGCTGATGCGGAGGTGGATGGTTTGCCCATCGGGGGGCCCGCGAGGGCCCCTTTCCTTATCTGTCTCCCCTCGTTGAAGAACTCTTTACAGCAGTTGTTTACCGTAGCCCACCGCCGTTTCTCCCTTCCTGTAGTATTTTGGTATCAGGGCTACCTCAATCATCTTTGACGTGAACCCTGACAGAGGTCGATCTAAGAGATTGTGCTCGTGCAGAATTTCATTGCGGGAGGGATGCGCAAGCAGGTCGGCTATTTGAAGCCCGCTATCATTTGCGGATTTGGGCCGGATCTTCAGTTCACCGCTAGTGAACGTGCGTCGCAAATCTCTCGGGCGCAAGCTCAGGCCTGCCACACCAGATTGCCTGCAAGCGCGGAACATCTGCGCTAGCTTCTGGTCTTCACGGGTTCCTCTGGCTTCTATCATAAGATCACCAACGGCGCTTCTCTCCCTGAGCCAATGGTGAAACCGCTCAATCAGGACAGCAAGGCAATATTGGTAGGGTTCGTAGGGCGGTTGCTCGGCCTTCTCATTGTGCCGCTTCTTGTCTATGCACACGGTGATGACCGTGTAATCGGAAGCGGACAGGTACTGGAGGAGTTCATGGTCGAAATCAAACCGAAGTGACGAGTCTTTGAATACCCTGAAAGGGCCGCGGTGATTGATGATGTCCGTGCGGTGCAAGATAACAGGTTTACCAAAGTAGCGATGTTTCAGTGCGTCCATTGCAGGACGGATTACATTGTCTGCATAGGCAAGGCTGATAATCACTCCGGTGAGGCTCAGGAAGCGGTGGTTCGGGTCATCGGAGGATTTGAGGTCAGGGTTCCCCGACTCGTCTATGTACATCCGATACTTGGTTGTCATACCGCCCGCGCAACTCCCACGGTAAGCGTTGCGCCGTCTATCTCATGCTCCTCGATGTAGGCGCCGGGCGGGGGCGCGGCGGCGTGGAGAGCGTCGCTCAGAGTCTCCTGGCGGATGTAGGCCTCCTGCGCGGCAAGGGCCGAGGGAAGGGAGCCGCCCTCACCCCAGCCCTCTCCCCTTGTAGGGAGAGGGGGCCGAACGGCCGTACCCTCATCCCTCACGGGCTGCGAGGTTCCCGCCTTCGCGGGAATGACGGAAGGAGAGGCGGGAACGACGTAGGTGACGACGCGGTCTTCGATCTCGAAGCCGGCGGCCTTGCGCATGTTCTGGACGCGGTGCACGAACTCGCGCGCTGTGCCCTCGGCCTCGAGCTCCGGGGTGAGCGTGGTGTCGATGCCGATGAGCAACGGGCCCTCCGACGCGGCGGCGATGCCGGGTTTGTCCTCCACTTCGATGAGGAAGTCGCCCGGCTCGAACGTGAAGCCGCCGACCTCGATGCTGCCGTATCCGCCGGAACGGAGTGCGGAGGCGATCGCAGCGGCGTCCGCCTCGGCGATAGCCTGCCGCGCGGCGCCCATGCTCGCGCCGAGCTTCGGGCCGAGGACGGGGAGGTTGGGTTTGAGCGTGAACGCGGCTATGGAGTCCGCTGGCGCGGTCTCCATAGCTTTGACGTTCAGCTCGTCGAGCACCTGCGACTCGATGAGCGGCAGGAGTCCCTCATCCCCTGCGCGGGGGCTGACGAGGACGCGAGCGAGCGGCTGGCGTACCTTGACGCCGCTCTTGCTGCGGGCATTGCGCCCGAGGCTGGCGATGCGCATCGCAAGGCGCACGGCGCGGTTGAGGGTCTCGTCGGTGAGGGAAGGATCACTGGCCGGGAACAGCTCGAGGTGGACGCTGCGCTCGCCATCACCCTCACCCCAACCCTCTTCCCTCAAGGGAGAGGGGGAAGGGGAGGTCCCCGCCTGGGCAGGAACGACGGGGCTGCGCCCCGCCTCGGAGCTACGGGGGGCGAGGTTTCGGAAGATGGCGTCGGCGACGAAGGGGGTCATGGGGGCGGTGAGTTTCGTGAGCGTGTGCAGGCACGAGTAAAGGGTGACGTACGCCCACGTCTTGTCGTCGTCGTTCTCGGCCTTCCAGAAGCGTCGGCGGCTGCGGCGGACGTACCAGTTGGAGAGGAGGTTGACGAAGTCCTGGATGCGCCGGCCCGCGCCGGTGGGATTGATGGCGTCCATGTCGTCGGCGACCTTGGCGACGAGGCCGTTCAACTCGGAAACGATCCAGCGGTCGAGCTCGTTCGGCGGGGGAGCGGCGAGGGTCGGCTCGCCGACGCGCCCGTCCTGCCAGTACTCGGCGTGGGCGTCGGGGTCGAAGCCGTCGATGTTGGCGTAGGTGACGTAGAAGCTGTAGGTGTTCCAGAGCGTGAGGAGGAACTGGCGGAGTGTCTCCTTGACGAGGTCCGGTGAGAAGCGGCGTGCGTCGCCCGCAGGCGCGGCGGTGAACAGGTACCAGCGCAGGGCGTCCGCGCCGTGCTCGTTCATCACGGCCCAGGGATCGACGACGTTGCCCTTCGACTTGGACATCTTCTCGCCCTTGCCGTCCAGGATGAGGCCGAGAACGAGGCAGCTCTCATAGGAGGGCTTGCCCGTGATGAGCGTGGAGAGCGCGAGGAGGCTATAGAACCAGCCGCGCGTCTGGTCCACCGCCTCGGTGATGTAGTCGGCGGGAAAGAGCGGGCTTGCGATGAGGTCGTCCGCGCCGTTGAGGGTGACCTCCCGACCGCCGGAGCCCTTCACGGTGACGGGGTAGTCCCACTGGGCGAAGGGCATCGCGCCGGAGTCGTACCAGGCGTCGGCGACCTCCAGCACGCGGCGCATCGTCCCACCACAGCTGCATCGCAGCTCGATGCGGTCAACGTACGGGCGATGCAGGTCGAGTCCGTCGAGCAGTCCGCGCGTCTCGTCGGTCACGCGTTCGGCGAGATCGGCGGTCGAACCCACGCAGACGACGTGCTGCGAGTCGGCGTCGCAGCGCCAGATGGGGATGGGGGTGCCCCAGTAGCGCTCGCGCGAGACGGACCAGTCGACGTTGTTCCGCAACCACTCGCCGAAGCGGCCCTCCTTGATGTGCTCCGGGACCCACTCGATGCCGCGGTTGCCCGCGAGCATCTCGTCCTTCATGGCGGTGGTGCGGATGTACCAGGACGTCTTGGCGTAGTAGAGGAGCGGGGTGCCGCAGCGCCAGCAGAAGGGGTAGGTGTGGCGATAGGGGGATGCGTCGCGGAAGAGCAGGCCGCGCTCATCAAGGTCGCGGATCAGCTGCTTGTCGGCGTCCTTCACGAACGTCCCGCCGCCGGGGAAACGCTCCGCAAGCACGCCGTGGACGTCGACGGTGTGGACGGTCTCGATGCCGTGCGCCCTGCCGAGCTCGGCGTCCTCCGCGCCGTAGGCGACGGCGCTGTGGACGATGCCGGTGCCGTCTGCGGTCGAAACGAAGCCGGCGGGCAGGACACGGTGGGTGTGGCCTCGCTGCGCGAGAAACGCGCCGTAAGGGGCGTCGTACTCGATGCCGACGAGGTCCGCGCCGGTGCAGCGCGCGACCTCGCGCCAGCCGTCGCCGAGGACGGCCGCCGCCAGCGCCTCGGCGACGATGGCACGCTCGCCGTCGTCGTTCTCCGACAGGACGTAAGTCACGTCCGGGCCGACGGCGAGGGCGCAGTTCGCGGTGAGCGTCCAGGGGGTTGTCGTCCACGCGATGAAGGCGGGGCGGGGCGCGGTCCAGCGTGCGCCGTCGTAGCCGAGGGCGGCGAGTGCGCCGGGCGACGCGCCGTAAGACATGGACTGGGACTCGCTCGCAGGGAAGCGGATGTAGATGCTGGGGTCCGGGGTGTCCTCCTGGTAGCCGAGTGCGACCTCGTGGGAGCTGAGGCTCGTGACGCAGCGGGGGCAGTGAGGCGTGACCTTGTAGCCCTCGTACACGAGGCCCTTGTCCCAGAGGCGCTTGAATACCCACCACGCCGACTCGATGTAAGAGTTGTGGTAGGTCACGTAAGCGTCGGCCATGTCGAGCCAGACGCCGGCGCGCTCGGTCATGGCCTCCCACTCGCCGACGTAGCGGAAGACGCTCTCGCGGCAGCGGCGGTTGAACTCCTCGATGCCGAACTCCTCGATCTCCTGCTTGCTGGAGATGCCGAGCTCCTTCTCGATCTCCAA
>DAOUJK010000051.1:0-59763 GCA_034422795.1 Dehalococcoidia bacterium
GCACCGACCGTGAGGCCACGCTCTACTACACCAAGGTCGCGCGCGACCACTTCGACATCGCGCTCGACGTGCTCACCGACATGTACAACTCCCCGCTGTTCGTGCCGGACGAGATCGAACGCGAGCGCGGCGTCATCCTCGAAGAGCTGGCCATGACCTACGACCACCCGGACTCCCTCGCCGACCTGCTCATCGACCACGCGCTCTGGCCAGACCAGCCGATGGGGCGCGACGTGGGCGGCACGCGCGAGTCGGTAGGCGGCATCACGAAGGAGCAGCTCGCCGCCTATCACGCGCGGCAGTACGTCCCCTCGAATACGGTCGTCGCCGTCGCAGGTAACGTCGAGCACGAGGAGGTCGTCGAACGGGTCGGCGCGCTGCTCGGGTACGAGCGCACGCGGGAGACGCTCACGATGCGCCCGGTGCTTCCGGGCGAGGACAGCGGCGTGCGCGTGGAGATAGGGAACCGCAAGACGGACCAGGCGCACATCTGCCTCGCCGTCGATGGACCGGCAGCGGACTCGGAGGACCGGTACGCCGTCGATCTGATGAACACCGTGCTGGGCGAGGGGATGAGCAGCCGCCTGTTCGTGGAACTACGCGAGCGGCGCGGCCTCGCCTACGACGTGCACAGCAGCGCGATGCACTACCGCGACTGCGGCGCGCTCCTGGTGAGTTGCGGAGTGGACACCTCGAACGCCGACGAGGCGGTGCGGGCCATACTGCGCGAGCAGTACGGGATGCAGGAGGGAGTGACGGAAGAGGAGCTGTCGCGCGCCGTGGAGTACGCGGTGGGACGGCTGGGGCTGCGGCTGGAGGACACGCGCGCCGTCATGGGCTGGATGGGCGGTCAGGAGCTGCTGCGGAACGAGGTGCGGACGCCGGAGCAGGTGGTCGCCAGCATCCGCGACATCACGACGGACGAGGTCACTGAGGCGGCGCGCCGGTACTTCGGCCCCGGCGCCTACCGGCTCTCCGTCGTCGGGCCGTACCGGTCGCAGGCGCGGTTCGAGAAGCTGCTGGCTGCGTAGGGCACCGCCCATCCCCACACCCACACCGTACCCTCTCCCCTTGTAGAGACAGGATCACGCGAAACGCGAGGGCGCAAAGAGGGTGATGTCGTGACGGGTCTCGCCGCGTTCCGCGAGGTCCGCCATGATCTCGCCTATCACGCTGCTGAACTTGAAGCCGTGCCCGGAGAAGCCCGCTGCGAACGACACCTGCGGCCAGGCGGGATGGGACCCGATGATGAAATGCCTGTCCGGCGAGTTCGTGAACATGCAGACCGCCATCCGCAGCAGGCGACCCGCCGCCCGTGGGAAGCAGCGGCGCAGGAACTCCCGCAGCATCTCCTCGTCGTCCCTGTGCCAGGTCCGGTCCAGCGCGTCAGGGTCGGCGGCGATCCCTGTGCTGTCGAATTTGCCGAGCTTGAGCCCCGCCACGCCGAACTCCGGGAAGCCGTAGTACTCATCGCCGTCCATCGTGACTATGAAGACGGGGAAGCGGGGGGGCGCGAACAGCGCGGGGTCGTCCGGCTCGAACCACGCCATGACCTGGCGTTCCGGCACGGCGACCGCAGCGAGTTCCGGCACCAGCCTGCCCGCCCACGCACCCGCCGTCAGCACCAGTGAGCCCGCCTCGTACACGCCCGCCTCGGTCCGCACGCGCACGCCACCGGAGAACGCCTCCCAGTCCAGGACACGCTCCTCCTCCCGGACCTCCGCGCCCGATGCGCGCGCGGAGGCCACGTGTCCTTCGATGCATCGCTCCGGGGCGAGGAAGCCCCCCTGCGGCTGGACGATCGCCGTCATCTCGTGGGGCAGGCCGTAGCCCGGGAAGCGTTCGGCGAGTTCCGCGCTCGTCAGCACCTCGTGCGGAACGTCCTGTTCCACGCAGGCGCGCAGCGTGTTCTCGAAGGCCACCGCCCCGGGGACACCGGCGTGGACCGAGCCCGTGACGTGCAGCACCTGCTCGCCGGAGCGCTCCTCCAGCTCGCGCCACAGCTCGTAGGCCCGCCGTCCCAGCGGGACGTACTCCGGCCCCTCATGGAACGCGAGTCGGATGATGCGCGTGACGCCATGGGACGACCCCATCTCGTGCGGGATGCGGAAGCGCTCCAGCCCCAGCACGCGAAGTCCGCGCTGCGCCAGCTGGCAGACCGTCGCACTCCCCATGCCCCCCACGCCGATCACGATGGCGTCATACACCTGTGTGTTGGTCAAACTCCATCCTCCGTTCGCAGGCCTGTGATTTGCGGGAAGCAGTTGCCCTTGCAGGGACATGGATGCTAGCATTCTCACGATCCGCGCGTGCGGCACGAGCACAGCGCGGGCTTTCACGTATAAGGGAGGAACACTCATGTCCTGGGCCAGCAGAACTATTGCACTCGTCGTGCTGGGCATCGCCCTGCTCGCCGGTCTGACGGCGTGCGGCGGCGACCCGGAACCGACGCCCACCTCGGCGCCGGCGCCAGCGGCATCAGAGCCGACCGCGACGCCGGTGCCCGACGCCCCAGACCCGGCCCCGGACTCGGCCCCGGCCGCAACACCGACGCCGGTACCCGCGGGTGCGACGGCGGCTCCCGCCCCGGCCGCTCCCACCGCTGCACCGCCTCCGACGCCGACCCCGATCCCCGTGGTAGAAGGCTTCGACGCTGAGGGCTACTTCTCCGGTAAGACCATCAAGATCATCGTTGGCTTCTCCCCCGGCGGCGGCTACGACGCCTATTCCCGGCTGGTTGCGAAGGCCGTCGAGCGGCTGATGCCCGGCAACCCCAATGTCATCGTCTCCAACCTGCCCGGAGGCGGCGCTCTCCGCGCTCTCCAGGAGACGATGCGCTCCAGGCCGGACGGACTGACCACGCACCCGATGGCGAACCGTCACCCCGCGGCTGAGGCGGCGGGCGCCGACCTGGACGACTTCGACCTGAACACCGTCATCATGCTCGGCACTCCGAACTTCATCCAGACGCACGCGGCCCTCTGCGTACGCCGCGAGGTCGCCGAGAACTGGGACGACGTGCTCGCCCTCGGCAGGGACATCACGTTCGGAACGTCCGCTCTTGGCGGCAACGCCATCGGCGGGCAGTTCGCGGAAGCGCTCGGCGCGCCCGTCAAGGTCGTGCTCGGTTACGAAGGAACGGCGGACGTGCAGGCGGCGATCGACCGCAACGAGCTCGACGCAACCGACCGGTGCGACACGTTCTTCATCGACCCGTTCTTCCCCGAGTGGTACGAGCAACAGAAACTGATGCCGCTGTTCTACTGGCGCACCCCCATCAGCCAGAGCTTCCTGGACCAGATGAACACCGGGCTGCGGTCAGAGGACGTCCCGCACCTGTTTGACGCGGTCAACCCGAACGACGAGCAGAGGGCGGCCTTCCTGCTCGCGCAGAACCTGGAGTCCATGACGCGCATGTTCGTCCTCGCACCCGAAACGCCCGACGATATCGTTCAGACGTGGCGGCGGGTCTTCCGCGAGGTGACCGAAGACGCAGAGTTCCAGTCCGACGCTGCTGCCCTCTCCAGAGAGGTCAACTACGGCGATCCCGAGATCCTCAAGGCCGACATCGAAAAGGCGAAGGACTTCAGCTCCGGCGCGTGCCAGCTGTTCGCAGACCTCTACGGCGTGCCTGAAGAATCGCGCAACTGCTAGCGCAGAAGAGAGGGCGGGCCCGCGGGCTCGCCCTCTTTCGTCTGTACGGAGTTACCTGCACGGCGTATTGACGCGCCCTCACTCCCCGCGTAGCGTAGCGGCGCATTCGCGAGCGCACTGAGCAGGCCGAGGCAACGTCTTCATGGTCAACCGGATCCCCCTCATCATCGGCATCGTCGCATTGACCGTGTTCGTGTGGGGGTACGCGGTAACCGTCGACCGGGCGTTCTTCGACGCAGCGCTGGACGGCGCGGACCGCCTCTTCCAACCCGGTCCCATGATCGCGTTCGTCCTCATGGTCCCCATCGCGATCGTTTCAGGGCTTATGCCCGGGGGCGGCCTCCCGTTCCTCGTTGTCGTGCTCGCATTCGCGACCGAACTCGACCCGTTCATCGCCCTGCCGGTCGTCATCGGGTACATGGCCGCGAACGATCTGACCGAGCCGATACCCTCCATCCTGCTCGGCATACCGGGCGCGCGCTCGTCCCAGGCAACGATCCTGGACGGCTACCCCCTTGCGCGGCAGGGCTACGCCGGATACGCCCTCGGCGCGTCCTACACCTCGTCGCTCATCGGGGGGATCATCGGCGGCGTCGCACTCCTCGCCGTGCTCCCGTTCGCCCGCGAGCTGTTGCGCCATTTCGGTTCCGCGGAGTTCTTCCTGCTCGCCCTGCTCGGCATAGCCGCGGTGGCCATCGTCAGCGCGGGCGCCGTCGTCAAGGGGCTCCTCACTGCCTGCCTTGGCCTGTTCATCGGAATGATCGGGTTCGTGAACATCGCAAGCGAGACCCGCGCGACCTTCGGGATCGACTACCTCTACGACGGCATCAACATCGTTCCCGTCGTCGTGGGGCTCTTCGCTATCCCGGAGATAGCCGACCTCGTCATCAGCAACAGCCCGGTCGCGAAGGAACGGCTGAGCGAGATGCTGAAAGAGGGTAACCGGGACGTTTCACGGGGCATGCGGGAGGCGCTGCGACACAAGTGGCTGATCACGCGCTCATCGCTCATCGGCGTCTTCATCGGCGCGATGCCCGGGCTCGGCCCCACTCCCGCTCACTGGATAGCTTACGCCCAGGCACGGCAGACGGAGAAGGGCGCGGTCAACACCTTCGGCACCGGGGACATCCGGGGCGTCATCGCTCCCGAATCGTCCAACAACTCCACCGACGGCGGCGTGCTCATGCCCACGCTCATCTTCGCCATACCCGGCAGCGGGCCGATGGCGATCGTCCTCGGTTTCCTCTACATAGTCGGGGTCCAACCCGGCCCTGCGATGGTGAACCCGGAACTCCACCTCAACCTCACGCTCTCTCTCGTATACGTCATCGTGCTGGCGAACATCCTCGTCGTGCCCATCGTCCTGCGCTTCTCGCCGCTGCTTACGAAGGTCGCGGCCATTCCCCCGCTTGTCCTGGCCCCGCTCGTGATCGCCATCGTTACGCTCTCCGCGTTCCAGGCGAACCTCGATATCTCCGACCTCACCGTCATGGTCGTCTTCGCCGCGCTTGGCATGTTCATGAAGGCATACGCATGGCCGAGGCCCCCCATCCTCATCGCCGTCGTGCTGGCAGGGCCGCTCGAGACGTTCATGTCCCGGGCGATCCAGACGGAGGGCATCGGGATGCTGACTCGGGTCCCGTTCCTCGCGATCCTCGTCGTGGTCGTCGCGGCGGTCGTCTTCTCGCTCCGCGTCCAACGAGGGGCACAACGTCTCCAGGAGCAGACCCTTGCGAAGGAGGCAGCCGGTGGCGCAGAGTCCTGATACGTCGCGAGACACCCCTCCGACGCACCGCCGTGTGTCCTGGTGGTCGCCTGAGATCCTCGGCGAACTCGTGTTGCTCCTGGTCATCGCTGTCCTCGCGGTCGTTTACGTCAACGACCTCACCAACCGCATCGAAGGGCGCTGGCTTCCCTTCATCACCGTAGCCATCGCAACGCCGCTCTGGTTCATACGGCTCTACACCGTGCTGAGCAGGCGCAAGGCCATCGAGCAAGGCATGATCATGGACCTCGGCTTTCGCCTCGGTGTGGACCCGCAGGGTGAGAAACGCCGGGCCGCGCTCTACTTCGGCTCCCTCGTGGGGCTGGTCCTGTTGATATGGCTCATCGGCTTCCACATCGGCCTTCCGTTGTGGGTCATCGCCTACCTCCTGTTCTGGACGCGCACGCGGTGGTACTACGCGCTGCTCGCCGGACTCGGCTTCGAGTCATTCATCATCGGCATCCTGGACCTGACGCTGGACATCTTCTGGTTCGAGCCACTCTTCTTCCGCTGGATCGGCGTGGTGTACCCATTCAGTGACATGTTCACGCGCATCTTCTAGCCCGCCTCCTGGCTAGCTTTTGCCGCCCGGCGAGCGCAGTGCTAGACTCCCCAAGCCCATAAGCGACCGAAGGAGGAAGGGCGTATGACCACACGTCAACGCGTCCCGTACGACGACCTGCGCGGCTACCTGAAGCTGCTGGAGGAGAACGGCCTGCTCAAGCGCATCAACGCCGAAGTCGACCTCGAAGGCGAGCTCGGCGCCATCGCGTACCGGAGCCTCGTCCGCGAGGGGCCGGGCCTCTGGTTCGACAACATCAAGGACTACCCCGGCATGCCGCTCGTGGCGAACATCATGTACACGGAGCAGCAACTGGCGCTCGCGCTTAACGGCGACCCTGACTGGGCCTCTCTCCGGGACATCATCCACGAGGGGATGCAGGACCGGACCGCCACGCGCACCGTCCCCACCGGACCCGTGAAGGACGTGAAGATCATGGGCGAGGACGTAGACCTCGACATGCTGCCCACGCCGCGCTGGCACGAGGAAGACGGCGGACGCTACATCGGCACGACGGCCGGGTTCGTCACACGGGACCCCCAGAACGGAAACCTCAACATGGGGCAGTACCGCTCCATGATCATCGACAAGAACACGACGACCGTGGAGATCATGGGCGAATGGGAAGTGGGCGCGAAGCCCCCTGGAGGCTCCAACTACGGTGGGGCCGGGGACCGGAACGGCGCGACCCACGTGTTGGAGAACGAGGCGAACGGCCTCCCCACGCCCTGCGCCATAGTGCTCGGCATGGACCCGCTCCTGACCCTCTCCTGTGGCACCGCCGTCCCCCACGACGAGAACGGCCACGGGGAGTACGAGGCCGCGGGATCGTGGGCCGGGCGACCGGTCGACCTCGTGAAGTGCGAGACCAGCGATCTGATGGTGCCCGCGAACGCGGAGATCGTGCTCGAGGGCGAAGTCGTCCCCTACGAGCGCGTGAACGACGGCCCGCACGGCGAGTCGACCGGCTTCTACAACCAGTACACGTCCACCTTCATGGTGAAGATCAAGGCGATCACGCACCGGAAGGACCCCATCAGCTTCGGCCTCATCTGCGGACGCATCGAGGACTACCCGCGCCCGCTCATGCGCTCCAACACGCTGCTGGATGTGCTGGTCTCCAAGTCCGGCCTCACGAACATCAAGGAGGTCTTCTTCCCGGACGCGGGACGCTCCGGCTTTCTCATCATCCGGGCGCGGATCACCAGCCCGGAGCAGCCGAAGCAGATCATCGACGCCGCCTACGAGCACATGCGATACCGCTGGGTCATCGTCGTGGACGAGGACTGCAACGTGCGCGACTGGAACGACGTGCTCTGGCGCATCGTCTCGTCCGTCGTGCCTGACCGCGACATGTACCGGGGGCGTGAGTACGTCTTCAGGGCGCCCGGGCCTGGCGCGGTCGAGTTCATCCCGCCTAAGTACGGCATGGCGTTCGACGCCACCTATCCGTTCAAGGAGTACGAGCACCCGCGCCCCGGCGTGGCGCAGCCCAGCATGCAGATGATGGAGCACGTCGCGGGACGCTGGAAGGAGCTTGGGCTGAGCTAAGCCACTGCCGAAGAACGGAGGGCGGACATGGTAAACGTGGCAGAGAAGCTGATAGACGGTGAAGATGCCAAGAAGCAAGGCGCAGGGCTGGATTTCTGTAACGGGTTCTGCTTCGGCGTGGGGCTCTGGCTGGCCGGTCTGGTGGTTATGGCCGTTGCGGTGCTACTGTTGATAATGTTCGGCCTGCCCGACCGCATCACTGTGGACGTTCAGTTCTCCCCGTAGCCTTCGGTCCCGGAACAATCAACGGCAGCGGCGCGCACCGGATCGGGTATCCAACAACAGAGGAGGAGAGAGGTGACTACGACACCACAGAGAGACCCCGTCTCGTACAAGAGCATGCGCGAATACATGATGATCCTCGAGGAGCGCGGACTGCTCAAGCGGATCACCGCCGAAGTCGACCTCGACTACGAGGTCGGCGCGATCAGCTACCGGGACCTCGTTCGCACCGGCCCCGGCCTGCTGTTCGAGAACATCAAGGACAACCCGGACAAGCAGCTCACCACCAACATCATGTACTCCCTGGACCAATTGTCCATCGCCTTCAACGGCCCGCGGGACTGGGTGAAGCTGCACGACATCGTCAAGCAGGGCATGGCCGACCGCCTTCCCTCTGTGAAGGTGGACGACGGCCCTGTGAAAGAGGTCAAGGTCTTCGGCGAAGACGTGGACCTGGGCGAGATCCCCACGCCCCTCTGGCACGAGTTGGACGGCGGACGCTACATCGCCACCACCGCTGGCGTCATCACCGTCGACCCGAAGACCGGCGCGCACAACATGGGGCAGTACCGCTCCATGATCATCGACCGCAACCACACGACGGTAAAGGTGCAGGGCGACTTCAAGGTGGGCGCGGCGCCGCCCAGGGGCTCCTCCTACGGCGGTGCCGGCGACCGCAACGGCGCGGTCCACGTGCTGGAGAACGAGGCAGAGGGTAAGAACACGCCCTGCGCCATCGCCATCGGCATGGACCCCCTCCTCGTCCTTGCCGCGGGCACCGCGGTCCCGGAGAACGAGAACGGCCTCTCCGAGTATGAGGCAGCAGGCGCGTGGGCGGGACGCCCCGTCGAGCTCGTCAAGTGCGATACCGTCGACATCTGGGTGCCCGCGGAGGCCGAGTACATCCTGGAGGGCGAGATCCTCGCGGGCGAGCGTCACTACGACGGCCCGCACGGCGAGTCCTCCGGCTTCTACAACAAGAACTACGAAGTGTTCGTCTTCCGGGTGAACGCCATCACCCACCGGAAGGACCCCATCAACTTCGGCCTGATCTGCGGGCGCATAGAGGACTACCCCCGTCCGCTCATGCGCTCCGGCTCCATCCTGCAGACGCTCGTCAGCAAGTCCGGCCTCACCAACATCAGGGAGGTGCATTTCCCGGACGCGGGCGCGGGCGGCGTCATCATCGTGCGGGCCGCCATCGAGAAGGAGGGTCAGGCCAAGGAGATCATCGAAGCGGCCTACTCCCACCTCCGCTACCGCTGGGTCGTGGTCGTAGACGAGGACTGCGACGTACGCGACTGGAACGACATCTGGTGGCGCATCGTCTCGTTCGCGGAGCCCACGCAGCACGTCCACCTGGGCGCGCACCTGCCGCGTCCGCTCGGACGCCCCGGCGAGATGGACTTCATCCCGCCCTCGCAGGGCATGGGCATCGACGCCACGCGCGAGCACAAGACCACCGAGTTTCCGGTCCCGCCGCCTTCCAAGCCGACGATGGAGATCCTCGACAGGGTCGGCGAGCGCTGGGACGAGTTCGGCCTACCCTAGGTCCGGCGCAGTGGGGAGGCGCCCGGCGAGGGCTCTCCCCACGCGAAACGCACGCTGAAGGACATGCCAAGGATCATCGTCGGCATCACGGGGTCTTCCGCCCCCATCTACGGCATCTACACGCTGCGCGCGCTCAGCAGCATGCCGGACGTGGAGACGCACCTCATCCTTTCGGAAGGGGCGCACCTGTCCATCAGGTACGAGGCGCCGCAGTGGGCGATAGACGACATCAAGGCGATGGCCGACGTCGTACACGACCCGCGGAACATGGCCGCCAGCGTCTCCAGCGGCTCCTTCAAGACGGACGGCATGGTAGTCGTGCCATGCTCCATGAAGACCCTGGCGGGCATCGCCAACTCCTACAACAACGACCTCATCACCCGCGCCGCCGACGTGTGCCTCAAGGAGCGCCGCCGCCTCGTGGTCGTCGCGCGGGAGACCCCGCTTCACCGCGGACACCTGCTCAACATGCTCTCGGTCACGGACATGGGCGGCGTCATCCTGCCGCCCATCCCCGGCTTCTACTCCGGCCCCCAGACCATAGACGACATCGTGAACCACACCGTCGGAAAGGTGCTGGACCTGCTCGGCATCGAGAACACCCAGTTCAAACGCTGGGAGGGGAAGGACCCCTCGTCAGAGGAGTAGTACCGGTCATGTCCGACGACATCGGCAGAGAGCTACCGCCCGACCTGTTTGACGCCCTCTGGTACGAGGACGTCACAGCCGAACGCGGGCGCGCCATCCTCATCGTCACCGCCGACGAGAACGGCTGGCCGCACCCCGCCCTGCTCTCCTTCCGGGAGGTCGGCGCGCGGGACCACAACACCGTCCGCCTCGTCACCTACAACGGCAGCACCACCACCCGCAATATGCGGGAGAACGGCAGGATCACGATCGTCTTCGTGGACGAACGCTTCACCTACTACGTGAAGGGCACGGCCAGGGAGATACCGCCGCACCTCACCGGTACAGGCGAATACTTCGCTACAATGGATGTGAAGATCACGCAGATACTCAAGGACTTCACCGGTTCAGACGAGGAAGGCGCGTACATCATCTCCGGCATCACGTTCCACAATCCCTGGCCCACCGGCGGCCGTCCCGCACAGGTCCCATAGCCTCGATGCAGCATACTGCCATACATCGCTTGTGGGCGGTCGCGCCCGCGTTGTCCCTCATGTGCGCCGCGCTCATCCTCAGCTTCGCGGCGTGCGTCTCGACCGACACGGGGCCGACGTCTGCCGAGCCGCGCGTCCCCACGCCCGCAACCGACGGGACGCCCACGCCGACCGCCGCAGTGTCAGCGCTCGTTCCATCGTCGTCGCCCACGCCAACCGCGGCCGTGTCGGCGCTCGTTCCCTCCGCATCCCCCACGCCGACGGCCGCCGTATCGGCGCTCCTCCCAGCGACTCCTCGCGCACCCAGCCCCGACCACAACGGCTACGGCGTCGCCCTCGACCCCCGGTACGCGGACGACCTCGGTCACATATCCACCCGCATATGGGAGACCGACTTCCGGTTTCACACCGTGCCGTACCGGGAGATCAGGTCCGGAGGCGTCGGACGCGACGGCATCCCGCCCATAGACGACCCAACGTTCGTCTCCGTGGCCGACGCGGGTGCATGGCTCGCGGACGTAGAGCCGGTCATCGCGCTGGAACTGAACGGCGAGGCGAAGGCGTACCCGCTGCAGGTCCTGTTGTGGCACGAGATCGCCAACGATGAACTCGGCGGAGTCCCTGTCACGGTGACCTACTGCCCGCTGTGCAACTCCGCCGTCGTGTTCGAGCGCACGCTCGACGGCACGGTCTACGACTTCGGCGTCTCCGGCAACCTCCGCAACAGCGACCTCGTCATGTGGGACAGGCAGACCCAGAGCTGGTGGCAGCAGCTTACGGGCGAAGCCATCGCCGGAGAACTCGCCGGGGCGCAGCTCCGTTTCGTCCCCGCACAGATCGTCTCGTGGGCGGCATTCGCCCGAGAATTCCCCAACGGGTCAGTGCTGGACCGGCCCGGCAGGGGCCGCCCCTACGGCGACAACCCCTACCCGTTCTACGACGACCTGAGCTCCTACCCGTTCCTGTTCGACGGCGTCGCCGACTCGCGCCTGCCGGCCAAGGAACGCGTCGCGGCGGTCGAGATCAATGGCGAGGCGGTCGCCTTCCCGTATCCACGCCTGGCGGAGGAGCGGGCCGTCCACGCCGTGGTCGGAGGAGAGGAGATCGTGGTCTTCTTCGAGTTCGGCACGGCGTCCGCGCTTGGCAGGCGCTCCATCCCGGACGCAGCGGACGTGGGCGCAACGGGCGTCTTCCATCCTGTGCTGAACGGCGAGCGGCTCACGTTCGTCTTCGATGGGAACATCATCGCGGACCACGGCACCGGGAGCACGTGGAACGTGCTCGGCAGGGCGGTGGCTGGTCCGCTGGCGGGAAAGCAACTCGAACGCGTGAACGCCCAGGACCACCTGTGGTTCGCCTGGGCCGCTTTCAAGCCGAACACGTCGGTTTACGGCGAAGGCTGAGGCATGTCATGCCCGGCGAACAGGGGCGGAGTCCCGCGCTTCAGCGCGTAACAGGGCTGCGAAGTTCCCGCCTCCGGCGCGCCAGGCTCGGGAATGACGGGCAAAGGGGCTAGTTCCGGCGCCCCCCGAAGAGGTTGCGGAAGAAGCGACCGATGCGCTGGAGGAAGCCCGGCATCGTGCTGCTGGACTCGTCCGCGTCCAGCGCGCCCTGGAGTATCTCGTCGAGCGACTGTGAGACGACGCTCTCGCCGCCGGTGAGGCCCGTCGCCACCACCGTTACGCGGACCTCGTCCTCCATGCTCGGGTCGGTGATCATGCCGAAGATGATGTTGGCGTGCGGGTCCACGAGGCCCTTGATGATGTCGGACGCCTCGTAGACCTCCTGCAGCGTCACGTCCGGGCCGTAGGTGATGTTCAGGAGCACCCGGGTCGCGCCCTCCACCGGAACGTGGAGCAGGGGGCTTGCCATCGCCGCGCGGGCGGCCTCGTACGCCCGGTCCTTGCCGCGCCCGTGGCCTATGGCCATCCAGGCCGAGCCCGCGCCGGCCATCACCGCGCGGATGTCGGCGAAGTCCAGGTTGATGTCGCCCGCGACCATGACCAGTTCGGCTATGGACTGCACGCCCTGGCGCAGCACGTCGTCCGCGATACGGAACGCATTCTCCGCGGTCATCCGCTCGTCGGACACCGCGTAGAGCCGGTCGTTCGGGATCAGGATCATCGTGTCGACGTGGTCGCGCAGGCGCATGATGCCCTCGTCCGCCTGCATGGAGCGCGTCTGTCCCTCGAATCCGAACGGCTTGGTGACGACGGCGATGGTGAGCGCGCCGACCTCCTTGGCGATCTCGGCGATCACCGGGGCGGCCCCTGTTCCCGTGCCGCCGCCCATGCCCGCGGCCACGAACACCAGGTCCGTTCCGCTGAGCAGGTCGTAAAGGTCTTCGCGGGACTCTTCCGCCGCTTCGCGCCCCAGCTCGGGGTTTCCTCCCACGCCAAGTCCGCGAGTGAGCCGATCGCCGATGCGCACCTTGCGGGGAACGTCCAGCCGTATGAGGTGCTGAGCATCCGTGTTGACTGCGATGTACTCGACGCCCGGCACCCGCTGCTGGTACATCCGTCGTACCGCGTTGGAGCCGCCGCCGCCCACGCCGATCACCTTGATGCTCGCCATGCCGAGCGCCTGGCCCAGGCCCAGCGCCGTCCCGCTGAAGGTGTCGCTCTCGTCCTCTCCTGCCGCCCACGCCTCGTCCGGGTCGAGCTCGTCGAAGTCGTCCTCCTGGCGCTCCCGGCGAACGAGCACCTCTCTGCCTTCCAACAGGCGCATGAGGCGCACCCAGGTGGGAGACGCCACCTCCGAGGGCTTCAGCAGGCCCACTTCCAGCAGAAGTATGTCCTCATAGGGGAGGTCCAACTCATCGGAGAGCTCGCGGATGGTGTATCCCTGGCGGTAGCGCATCTGCCGGATGTACGCGCCGAACTGGCGCATCTCGGTCGTTACCCGTCCGGACAGGTTGAACCAGCGCTCGCCCGCCCCCATGGCAAAGCGCACCCAAGGCCCTCTCCCTGATCGGAAAGTGCTGGCAGAAGGACGTTGTGTCACGAAGAGCGCTCCTCCGAGAATTGTGCCAGTATCCCTGCGGTCTCCCGCTGGCTCAACCCGGCCTGTTCGCAGTACATGCGGAAACGCTCTTTGGCGCGGTTCAGACGGATGGTGATGGCGCGTTCGCTCGGCGCGTCCAGCATCACTGCCATCTCGTCAGGCGAGCGGTTCAACTCGTAGCGCAGCCGCAGTGCGAAGGCGTCGCGGGGAAACTCTCCCTCGAAACGCTGCCAGAGCTCCGCGTTCTCTTCGAAGACTACCGAGGCGCCCTGGCCGCTCTCCGCCGCTTCCTCCAGGGAACGCGCGGTCGCTTCTTCGCTCTCCCGCGCCCTGGTCTCCTTGTCCGCGGCGCTCCACAGCTCCTTGAACCGCACCTCCGTCGCGTTCACGAACCACTCCCGGATATTGCGGGGGCTGCCCATCGTGGTCACGCGGGAGAGCATCTGCAGCAGCACGTCCGCTGCGGTGTCCACGCGGTACTCGATCGGGATCTCGTCGATGCCCCACACATCGGGTTCCCTGTAGATGCGTTCCGCCAACTCTGCGGTCAGGTTGCGCACCTCGCGGATCCCGCTCTCCCGGCGCGCACGGTCATGCGACGCGTCCCCCTGGTCGTGGAGGATCACTTGGAGACGCCTGATGATCTCTTCGTCGGACTGGTAGTAATGGCTGGTCATGCAGATCCCGCTCTATGCACAGAGCATCCACTACATCATACTCCAAACGGGATTCTTGCTGCCGCAACTCCTCTGACGCCACGCCTGGGTCTCGCAGGCCGATGCCGGCGGAGGCCAGGCCATCTTCCACCTTCACAGACTCCGTGCGGCTTTCCCACCCGGTCGGGCGATGGTAGGATTCAGAGATACGGCGCAGTTGCGCCGCAGGCATAGCATGACTGCCGAGAAGACCACCAACAAGGCACTGGAAGAGCTCAAGCGGCGCAAAGAGCGGATCAGTTCGTCGGAGGGAGACGCCCGCGCGGAGCAGCAGCACGCCCGCGGCAAGCTCACAGCCCGCGAGCGTATCGAACTGCTTGTGGACCCCGGCTCGTTCGAGGAGCTCGGCTCGTTCGTGACCCACCGCTCCAGCGAGTTCGGCTCGGCTGACAAGAAGTTCCCCGGCGATTCCGTCATCACCGGCTACGGCAAGATCACCGGACGCACGGTCTACATCTACTCGCAGGACTTCACCGTCTTCGGCGGCTCGCTCTCCGAGGTCGCCGCCGAGAAGATATGCAAGGTGATGGACCTCGCCATGCGGAATGGCGCGCCCGTCATCGGCATATCGGACTCCGGGGGCGCGCGCATCCAGGAAGGCGTCGTCAGCCTCGCGGGCTACGGCGAGATCTTCATGCGCAATACGCTCGCGTCCGGCGTCGTGCCGCAGATATCCGCCATCCTCGGGCCGTCCGCGGGCGGCGCCGTCTACTCGCCCGCCATCACCGACTTCACGCTCATGGTGCGCGGCATCTCCCAGATGTTCATCACCGGGCCGGATGTCATCAAGGCCGTCACCGGTGAGGAGATCACGCACGAGGCCCTCGGCGGCGCAGACACCCACGCCACTCTTTCGGGCGTCTCTCACTTCACCCTCGATTCGGAGGAGGAGTGCATGGAGACCATCCGCATCCTCCTCAGCTTTATCCCTCTCAACAACCTGGACGACCCTCCCATGGGAGACCAGGACGACGACCCTGAGCGCGCCGACGACGAGCTACGCGATATCGTGCCGCAGGAGTCGACCCGTTCCTACGACATGCTGGAGGTCATCGAGCGAGTGCTGGACCACGGCGAGTTCCTGAACGTCCAGCACGAGTTCGCGCCCAACATGATCGTGGGCTTCGGCCGGCTGAACGGGCGCAGCGTCGGCATCGTAGCCCAGCAACCCGCCTACCTCGCCGGCGTCATAGACATCCACGCCTCGGTCAAGGCAGCGCGCTTCGTGCGCTTCTGTGACGCGTTCAACATCCCCATCGTGACCTTCGCGGACGTGCCGGGCTACATGCCGGGGCAGGACCAGGAGCACCGCGGCATCATCCGCCAGGGCGCGAAGCTCCTCTACGCCTACGCGGAGGCTACCGTCCCCAAGATCACCGTCATCACCCGCAAGGCGTACGGCGGCGCGTACGTGGTCATGGGCAGCAAGCACCTCCGCACGGACATCAACCTCGCGTGGCCCACCGCCGAGATCGCCGTCATGGGGCCGGACGCCGCGGTCAACATCATCCACCGCCGCCAGCTCGCCGACGCCAAGGACCCGGACGCTGTCCGCACTGGACTCATTGAGGAGTACCGCGAGAACTTCGCTAACCCCTACCAGGCCGCCGAACGCGGGTTCATCGACGACGTGATAGACCCGGCACAGACGCGGCCCCGCCTCATCCACGCGCTCGACGCCCTGCAGAACAAGCGCGACACGCTGCCGCCGAAGAAGCACGGCAACATCCCGCTGTAACGCTCCGTCCTCCCGAAGCCCCAGCAGACCTTATGAAATTCCTGGTCAGCCACGAGGTCCTCTACCGGACCACCATCGAAGCCTCCAACGAGAAGGAGGCCGCCGACGCAGCCGAAGACCTTCCTTACGAGGAGTGGGACAGCAGCACCCTCACCCGCGAGGATGTCGTCCCGCTGGAGGAGTCACCCCTCAACCCCATGGCGGGGGGATGAAGGGACCCTGCAGTAGCACCCCTTCCGGATCACAGCCCTTGTGCGGATACTCGCTATGGTCCAGTGGCTGCGTTCCGCGTCCCCTGAGAAGCGACGCCGTCCTCGTCTTCAGACTCCGGGACAGCCCCGATCCGCACTTGCAGGCCAAGCGCCCGAGTGATCCGCAGCATAGTCGCGAAAGATGGGTTTCCGTCCTCAGACAAGGCCTTGTACAGACCCTTGCGCGTCATCCCGGCTTTCCGGGCCAG
The DNA here is from genome assembly GCA_034422795.1 of Dehalococcoidia bacterium. GTDB lineage: Bacteria > Chloroflexota > Dehalococcoidia > Lucifugimonadales > Australimonadaceae > Bin16. Next base: position 16,344 of record DAOUJK010000051.1, read on the forward strand.
GTGAGTGATATTCCGGGCCCGGGCAATGTCGTTCAGGGCCGCGCGTATCAGGCTTCCGTCTCCGGGGTCCTCTTCCATGCACGCTTCGAGGTAGAGACTGCTCTCCTCCGGGTTGTGGAGGAGTTCCTCCACAGCGTCCCATCGTGTGTATCTCTCCGCCATCTCACTGCCTCCTGTCCGTGACCATCTTCCTCGCCCGCTCGATATCCTGGCGTTGAGTGCTCTTGTCCCCACCGCAGAGCAACACGACGATGTCCGCGCCTTCGCGTGTGAAGTAAAGCCGGTAACCCGGCCCGTAGTCGATCCGCATCTCGGATACACCACCCCCGACGGCTCTTACATCACCGAGGTTTCCCGTCAACCCTATCCTCCGCAACCGAGCGTTGATCCGCACGCGAGCTCTCCCGTCTCGCAGTCCACGAACCCACCGGGCAAACGTCGCGCTCCTCTCTACTCTCACCATACCCGGATTGTATACCAAGGTATACAGCAACCCGTGGATGGAATGGACAGGCAGAACAACGATAACGAGGAGTACCGGGCCGAGACCGGCCATCCCCCCGGCATGAGGGTCGTCCTGGACACCAACGTCACACCAAGGCTCCAGGATCGTCAACGCTGCGGCCCTCGGTGAGGTGGACGGGTTACGCCAAAAGTCTCCCATGGCGGGAGGATGAGGGGCCCTGCAGTGACGCCCCTTCCCAATCACAGCCCTTGTGCGGTCCGCACCTGCAGGCCCAGCGAGCAGGATACAACCATCCAACACCACAGGTTGATGGCTCCTCTGTCGTGGAACGTCCTCAGGCGAACGGGTTCAGCACAGGGACGCCGAACTGAGCGAAATCGCCGACGTTGCGCGTCACCACGGTCAGGCGATGCGCGATGGCCGTTGCGGCAATCATGGCGTCTTCGCTCATCGTGTCCGATCTCCTGTGCATGAGCCGCGCCCACTCACGGAAGGCGGGAGCGTCCATCGGCAGGACGCCGTAGGAGGCCAACACCTTGTCCAACCAGGCTTCGATCTCCTCCGCCTTGGCCTCGTCCTGTTCCCGGGTGGTCTCGATCCCGGCCTGTATCTCTCCTACAGTGACGGCGGACAGGTAGAGCTGTTCCGTAGTCACGCCGGCGATCCAGTCCAGGACAGCGCCGTGGGGCGTTGGGCGGCGCAACTCCGAGACCACGTTGGTATCGACCAGGTACATGGACCCTACTCAACAGCTGAGGGCAACCGGTGGCGGCGCCCGCCGCGCGGCGGAGCGAGGTGCTCTGTCTTCGCCTCGGAGGTGAGGAGTAACTCCTTCAGGTCCGGCCTTGTCATCCGCTCCATCCTCCGCCACTGCTCGATGGGAAGGAGCACGGCAGCCGCTACCCCCCGCCTCGTCACGATCTGCGGCCCTTCGGCGAGGGCGGTATTGAGGAATTCGCTGAACCGCGATTTGGCGTCCTGGACCGGCCAACTCCCTCCCATAGCTCCTCCAACTGCATCGAACTGACTATCTCTCAGACTAGATAGCGTGCCTCCGTCTGTCAACGCCGGTGAGATCGTTCACCGTCGGGAGAGATCGAAGGATCTTCGCGTCGTTCCCGGCGCAACGTACGAAGTCCGAACAAGTTATGTGCGACACCTGCCCCTGTCGCGGTCGCACCCCGACCACGTACGCCGCTTGCATGGCCGTCGTACTGACACGGAGGCGGCTATGCCGCCTCCGTTCGTGATCCGGAAGTCGTAGCGCGGTCGCTGGCGCCCCGCCGACACCGGGGGCGCACTCAGGCCGAAACGCCTTAGAGGCGTCTACCTGCCCCAGGAACCGCCGCCGCTCCGCGAGCTGCGGTCTTCCCGAGGTCTGGCTTCATTGACGTTGAGGGTTCGGCCTTGAAGGTCCGTGCCGTTCAGTGCCCGGATGGCCTGCTCTGCCTCGCTGTCACTGGTCATCTCAACGAAACCGAACCCGCGTGATCGCATGGTGTCTCGATCCGTGATGACCTGTGCGCTGGCGACCTCACCGTAGGGGGCGAAGGCGTCTCGCAGGTCGTTGTCGCTCGTACTGAAGCTGAGGTTTCCGACGAATACTTTCATCTGGCGCTCCTTATGAGTCAGGTTGCCCGTTTGACTTGGAAGCGCCAGCAAGGGCCTGGCGTGTCGGACCGAGGAACAGAACGGCAGCTCACAAAATCTACAGGTGGAAACAGCATACCACATTTGGGACCGTTTGCCTCAGGCCGCCGAGAGCCTTCCACTGACACCCACCTCTTTCGCGGTGGTCCCCGGCCCGCGTACACTGGTTCCATCCGTTCGTGGTGAGCCTGTCGAAACGCGCCCCGCAGCCCCATGGACCGGGTTATGCACCGTTGGGCAGGGAGCAAGGTTGTCACACGCCCCCTCCGGCGCTGCCCTTGGAATCTTGAACGCGGAAGCAGGCCACGGCCTTGTCGATCAAGATTCCAAGAGCAGAAATCATGCCTTGCTCACTCGTAAGCGCCTGATTAAGGAACGGGTCCTTGAACACGCTCCCGCTCCGTCACCTGCCAACGCTTCCTGGGAGATGTTCTCGGCTCCGCTCAACACGACAAGGGGTGGGGGGGGGCCTGCTCCGCTCAACAATGACAACCCCGCGCGGTCTGCCAGGCCGCGCTTGCCCGGCGAGCACGCTCCTCCGTATAATCGGCGCGCCCGAACAGGATGGCGCGATCCCGGCGGGCGTGTGCAGCAACGATCCCCGTGAGCCTCCGGCGGCAACGCCTGCGTATGCAGACAGGCGCGCGGGAACCGGCCTATCGCAGCAGAAGGAGGTGTCGGTTTGGCCGACAACAGCGTTATCGAAAGGGCGAAAGAGCATTTCGGGGGGTTGGTGGAGCAGCAGTTGGAGCGCGTGGAGCGACTGAAGCAGGCGCCCGCGCCCACCGACTACTCCACGATCAGCCCCATCGTCATCGGCATGCTGGGGGGCGACGGCATCGGCCCCACCATCACCTACGAGTCCCAGCGCGTCCTCGAGCAGCTCCTGGACAACGAGGTCAAGAACGGCAGGGTGCAGTTCCGCAACATCGAGGGACTCACCATCGAGAACCGCGCCGAGAAGCTCCAGTCCATCCCGGACGACGTGCTCGCGGAGATCAAGGAGTGCCACGTCACCCTCAAGGGCCCGACGCACACGCCTGAGAAGGGCGACGGCTGGCCGAACATCGAGAGCGCGAACGTCTCCATGCGCAAGGCGCTGGACCTCTTCGCCAACGTGCGGCCGGTCCGCATCCCCGCCGAGAACATCGACTGGACGTTCTTCCGCGAGAACACCGAGGACATGTACGCCCTCGGCTCCAACGGCATCAACATCACCGACGACCTCGCCATGGACTTCCGCGTCATCACGACGCAGGGCTCGCGCCGCATCATCGACGCGGCCTTCGCCCACGCGAAGAAGACCGGCAAGGAGCGCGTCACCATCGTCACCAAGGCGAACATCGTCAAGACGACGGACGGCAAGTTCCTGGACGTCGCCCGCGAGGTCGCGGAGAACTACCCCGGCATCTCCTGGGACGCCTGGTACATCGACATCATGACCGCCAAGCTCATCGACACCGCCCGCCGCAGCGACTTCCAGGTGCTCGCCCTCCCCAACATGTACGGCGACATCCTCACCGACGAGGCGGCGCAGATACAGGGCGGCGTCGGCACCGCGGGCTCGGCCAACATCGGCACGACCAGCGCGATGTTCGAGGCCATCCACGGCAGCGCGCCGCGCATGGTGACCGAGGGCCGCGCACAGTACGCCGACCCCAGTTCCATGATCCGCGCAGGCGCGATGCTCCTGGACCACATCGGCTTCCCCGAGGTCGCCGAGAAGGTGAACATGGCGCTGGACGTCTGCGGCCAGTACGAGCGCAAGGCCGTCACGACAGGCCGCAGCACCGGCGCGACGACCGGCGAGTTCGGCGACTACGTTGTCGACACGGTCAGCGACTCCGGCCTCAAGAGCAAGTGGGAAGGCTACGTCTACGCCTGAGATAGGGGCGCTCCGCGCGCTGGATTCCCGCCTTCGCGGGAATGACGGGATCAAGAACCAAGGAAGCGAGACAGATGGCACACAAGAAAGTAACCGTCGTCGGCGCGGGAAACGTCGGCGCAACCACCGCGCAGCGCCTCTTCGAGCGCGGCTACATGGACGTCGTCCTCGTGGACGTCGTCGAGGACATGCCGCAGGGGAAGGCGCTGGACATCGCACAGTCCGGCCCCGTGCTGGGCGTCGACGCCACGATCACCGGTACGAACGGCTACGAGGAGACGGCGGGCTCGGATGTGGTCGTCATCACGGCGGGCATCGCCCGCAAGCCGGGCATGAGCCGGGACGACCTGCTCTTCACCAATATGAAGATCGTGGGGTCCGTGGTGTCGGAAGTGGGGCCGCGCTCCCCCGACGCGGTCATCGTGGTGGTCTCCAATCCGTTGGACGCGATGGTGCAGCACGCCTACTCCATCGCCTCCGGCATGGGCTTCACCAAGGACAGGGTGGTCGGCATGGCCGGCGTGCTGGACACCGCGCGCTTCCGCACGTTCCTCGCGTGGGAACTGGGCGTATCCGTGAAGGACGTTCAGGCGTACGTGCTCGGCGGCCACGGCGACCAGATGGTGCCGCTCACGCAGTACACGACCGTCGGCGGCGTCTCCATCAGCAAGCTGCTGGACGCCGAGGCGTTGGACCGCATCATCAAGCGCACGCAGGGCGGCGGCGGCGAGATCGTGGCGCTGCTGAAGACCGGCAGCGCCTACTACGCGCCCTCCGCAGCGGCGGCTGAGATGGTGGACGCCATCCTGCTGGACCAGAAACGCCTGCTGCCGTGCGCCGCGCTCCTTGAGGGCGAGTACGGCATCGACGGCATCTACATGGGCGTGCCGGTCATCCTCGGCGCGGGCGGCGTCGAACGAGTCGTCGAGCTCGACCTCACTACCGACGAGAAGGCGCTGCTGGACAGGTCCGCCGACGCGGTCCGCGAGCTCGTCGACGTGATGGCTGGCGCTCCCGCAAGCTAGGGCAGCCGTGTCCGACCGCATCATTCCCCTGGAGCTCGTCGACAGCGGCGGCTCCGAGGGGCCTGTCGCCTTCACGGACGTTATCGTCGTCTTCTACCTGGAAGGGCTGCCCCGCCACGACCACGACGGCGAACCGTTCTTCGACAGCGGCCCGCTGACGGAGGCCACCGTCGCGGCATTCGCGCTCGGCTGCGCGGTGGGAGTGGACTTCCCCGCGCGCATCGAGCAGATACTCGAGCAGACGCACTCTGACGCGGTGGAGCATATCGTCTCGGAGTGCCGCGAACCGCTGGAGCAGCAGGCCGACGCTGCGCGTCGCTCCACCGAGCCGCTGGAGCCGGAGGACTTCATCGACGACCTCCTACGGGCACTCGAAGAGGCCGAGCACGCCGACCTCGAGACGGCGCAGAACGCGCTGAGCATGAGTTTCGAGTACGGCCTCATCCTCGCGCACGTCCGGCGCTCAGCCGCGCTCGTGCTCCGCAACGCGTTCAACCGCTCGCAGGAAGAGGCGGTGCGTGAGCTTGATGAAGAGGAGCCGGACGAGGAGGACGTTCCTCCCGGCCCGGCCCCGTTCGAGTCGCTGCAGGAGTTCGCGGCGGAGATTATGGCAGCCTACGAGGCGGACATCGGCTTCTCAGCCGCCTGACTCACGCGCCCTTAGTAGTCGCGCTCGTACCACCCCGACACGAACAACAGCCCGTCGTGGCGCACCACCCAGGAGTGCTTGCGCTCGTCCCGGCCACTCTCCCGGTTCCGGAAGACGTACGTAACCCAGGCGCCCTCCTCCGTCGCTGCGAGGAGGTCCGGCCCGAAGTTGTAGCCGGTGACGTCCGTCAACGGCCCTACCTCTGCGCCGCGTAGGCTCTCCGTCGGGTGCGTGGCGATGCGTCCGTCCTCCAGGACGGATACGTACCACTGCCCGTCCTCGCTCTCCTCGCTGTCGAAGTACGCGAACGACGCCCCGCGCCCCTCGCGGTCATAGCGGTCTATCGCCCGTTCCACGAACGCGACGGTGAAGGTAGCCGGGTCCGACTTGCCCAGGGGCGCGCCGATGTACCGCTCGTACCAGCCGGAACCGAAGAGGATACCGTCGCGCTTCACGGCCCACGTGTGCTTCATCTCTTCCTGTCCCGTGGCGGGGTTCAGGAAGACGTAGTTCACCCACCCACCGTCCTCGTCCACACCCAGCAGGTCGTCGCCGTAGAAGTAGCCGGTTGCGTCGACGCGCAGGTTCGGATCGCGACCGCGTATCTCCTCGCGCGGATGGCCTATCGTGTAGCCGTTCTCGTCGATGATGAAGCCGTACCACGGTCCGTCCACGCTCTCCTGCGAGTTGTAGTAGGCAATAGTGGCGTCGAGGCCATCCTCCTCGTACCGGCGCAACAGCTCATCCACGTACGCTATCGTGTAGGCAGCGGGGTCCGACTTGCTCAACGGCGCGGCGATGTACCGCTCGTACCAGCCGGAGGCGAAGATGAGTCCGTCGCGCTTTACGGCCCACGTGTGCTTCATCTGCTGGGTGCCGGTAGCCACGTTCAGGAACACGTAGTCCACCCAGCCGCCGTCCTCGCCCACACCCAGCAGGTCATCGCCATAGAAGTAACCGGTTGCGTCGACGCGCAGGCTCGGGTCACGACCGCGTATCTCCTCGCGCGGGTGGCCTATCGTGTAGCCATTCTCGTCGATGATGATGCCGTACCACGGCCCGTCCACGCTCTCCTGCGAGTTGTAGTACGCGATCGTGGCGTCGAGGCCGTCCTCTTCGTAGCGGCGCAGCAACTCGTCCACGTACGCGACGGTGTAGGTGGCGCGGTCGGCCTTCGTCGGAGCGGGTCCATCGGGACCCCCGCTCGTCAATGCAAAGACCGCTACCGCAAGCGCCACAACGGCCACAACGACGGATACGCCCGTAATCACCTTCGACATCTCTACCACCTCCTCCTCTGTATACAGGCGACCCGCTCTGCAGGGTTATGCATGGACGCTGGCCTTCTCCAGCAACGGTTTGGTGCTGATGATGTGCTGCCCCATGCCAAGTTGCTTCGGCGACAGGCCCATGGCAAGGCCGATCATCTGCGGCAGGTGCAGGATGGGCATGTTGATCTTCTCTCCACTCTGAGCGGACGCCTTGGGCTGCTGCCCGTCCAGGTTGAGGTGGCAGAGCGGGCACGGCGTCACCATCGTGTCGGCCCCATGCTCGCGGGCGCTCGTGGTGTGGTTCGCGACCATCCGCATGGAGTTGCGCTCGTTGATGAGCATGATGGGGAAGCCGCAGCACTTGGTGCGTCCCGGGAAGTTCACCGGCTCCGCGCCGCACGCTTCGATGATCTGCTCCAGGTAGTACTCGCGCCCGGGGTTCTCATCCAACCCGAGGGCCCAGGACGGGCGCAGGATGTAGCAGCCGTAGAACGGCGCGACTTTGAGTCCGCTCAGGGGATTGCGCACGAGGGACCGCAGCGCGTCCAGCCCCACCTCTTCCACGATCACCCACGCGAGGTGCTTGATGACGACGCGCCCGGTGTACTCGAGACCCTCGTACCGCAACTCCCGGTTGACCTCTGCGAGGTAGTCCGGGTCCTCCAGCAGCCGGTGGTTCGCCTGAGCCATGACGCCCTGGCAGGTGGAGCAGATGTTGAGAATGGTGGTGAGGCCCATCCGCTCCGCCATCGCGAACGTGCGGGCATTGAGGGTGTCGCCGAGTTTCCGGCCCTTCTCCTGGAGCACGCCTGCGCCGGTACAGGCCGCGCCGTGGATCTCTTCCAACTCCAGGCCAAGGCTGCCCGCGATGGCCATAGTGGACGTGTACAGTTCGGGCGTTCCCCCGCGCGATACACATCCAGGATAGAAAGCGTACTTCATCCGTTACTCCTTGGTTGCGGCGGCTTCCGCGCGCTCGAATATGCGGCGCACGTTCTCATGTCCGGGGCGCTTGTGGTGGAAGGGCGCGGGCAGCGGGAACTTGCGCCTGCGCAATGCGCGGATGCCCAGCGGCGCCTCGCTCAACAGCTTCGGCACGTTGAACTTACCCCAGGAGTCGACCGCGAGCATCGCCTCGTCCAGCCAACCGGTACGCGCGACCGACTTAGTGAACGACTCAACATGCCGCGCTCCCGGCGTGCTTGGCGCTCCCGACTGCATGACCGACTCCCGCAACTCCATGATGCGGTCCATCGGCGCGACGCCCTTCGGGCAGACCTCGACGCACATGTAACAGCGCGTGCAGTCCCATACACCGCCGTACTCGTTCAGCGTGCTCAGGCGCTGCTTGCCCTGGTCATCACGCGGGTCGGCAACGAACCGGTACGACTTCGCAAGCGCCGCGGGGCCGAGGAAGTTCGGGTCCACCTCCAGCGCCGTGCAGTCCGACACGCAAGCGCCGCACATGATGCAGCCCATGGGGGTGAGGAGGTTGAGCATGGACTCGTTCGAGGCGATGAACTCTTCCTCCGGCTCCTGGTCAGGTTGCAGGTACGGCTCAACCGAGCGCACCTTGCCCCAGAACAGTTGCAGGTCTATCACGAGGTCTTTCACGACCCGCTGGTTGCCCATCGGCTCGACCTTCACCTCGCCGCCCTCGTCGACGACAGAGCTGAGACGGGTGTTGCAGGCGAGGCGGGCGCGGTCGTTCACGCGCATCGCGCACGAGCCGCAGATCGCCGCCCGGCAGGAGCAGCGCAGCGCGAGGCTGGGATCTATCTCCTCGCGGACCTTGACGAGCGCGTCCAGCACCGAGAAGTGCTCGGGCACATCGACGTCGTAGTCCTGCAGATGGGGTTGGTTGGAACTTTCGGGGTCGTAACGCTGGACCCGTATCTTCGCCTGCATGTGGTCTCGTTTCCTCTCTCTGATGACGCCTTGTAAGGCCTGTCCGCCCTTACCGGTTCACCCTCACCCAGCCTTATCCCTCAGGGGAGGGGCCGGAGCGGGCCACCTAGTAGACCCTCGCCTGCGGTTCCCAGCGCGTCACCGTCACGGGCAGCGTCCCAACTTCCGGTCCGCCGTCGCTGAGGCGCGCCGTAGTGTGCTTCAGCCAATCTGCGTCGTTACGCTCGGGCATGTCACGGCGGAAGTGGGCGCCGCGGCTCTCCTTGCGCAGCAGGCCGGACGCCGCGATCGTCTCCGACACATCCAGCATGTAGCCGAGCTCCATGTGGAAGATGAGGTCCGTGTTGTAGACGCTTCCCTTATGTTTCACCGGCAGGGAGGCGTACCGCTCCTTGAGCAGGTGGATGCTACTGAGCGCTGTCTGCATCCCATCCTCCGTGCGGAACACCGCGAGGTGCTCGTTCATCACGCGGCCCATCTGCAGCCGCAGCGCCGCAGTCATCTCGCCGTTGTCCGGCCGGTCCATCAGGGCTTTGATGCGCTCCTCGGCCTGCCGGAAGTGAGAGTCGGATACCGAGAAGTCCGCCATCTCCTGCGCGTAGGCGGTCGCGACTTCACCCGCACGTTTCCCGAAGACCACCGTCTCCAGGAGCGAGTTCGCCCCGAGGCGGTTCCCGCCGTGCACGCTGACGCAGGCCGTTTCACCCGCCGCGAACAGCCCGCGCGGGCCGTCCCACCCGGCGCTGCCGGTGATGTCCCATGCACGAGCGTCCACGTCCGTCTTGATGCCGCCCATGATGTAGTGCTGTCCGGGCCGGATCGGCACCGGCTCCTCCACCATGTCCACGCCCGCGTAGTCACGCGCGGCCTCGTGTATGTACTTGAGCTTCGTGAGGATCAGCTCGCGCCCCAGATGGCGCAGGTCCAGCAGCACGCAGCCGTCCACGCCTCGCCCTTCCTCGATCTCCGTTTGCTCGGAGCGCGAAACGACGTCACGAGAGGCCAACTCCTTCATCTTGGGAGCGTAGTGCTCCATGAAGCGCTCGCCCTTGGAGTTGAGGAGGTACGCTCCCTCGCCACGCGCGGCTTCCGACAGCAGCACGCCGTTGCCCGCCAGCGTGGTGGGGTGGTACTGGACCATCTCCATGTCCAGCAGCGTCGCGCCCGCGCGGTACGCCAGCGCCATGCCGTCGCCGGTGCAGATGAGGGCGTTGGTGCTCGGCTCGAATGCCCTGCCGACACCGCCCGCCGCGAGGATGACCGCCTTGGCCGTGATCGCCCGGAGCTTGCCCGTGAGCATCTCCATGGCGATGACGCCTCGGCACTGGCCGTCCTCAACGATGAGGTCGGTGACGAACCACTCCTCGTAGGAGCGGACGCCGGCCTTCATGATCTGCTCGTACATGACATGCAGGATCGCCTGCCCCGTGATGTCTGCCACGAAGAAGGTGCGCGCGTAGCTGGCGCCGCCAAACGCCCGCGTCCCCAACCGGCCCTCGTCGTCGCGGTTGAAGATCACGCCCATGTGCTCCAGCGCGATGATCTCTCCCGGCGCTTCGATGCACATGTACTCGATGGCATCCTGGTCTCCGAGGTAGTCGGAGCCCTTCACCGTATCGAAGATATGAGAGTCGACGGAATCGTCTTCACCGCGGAGCGCAGCGTTGATGCCTCCCTGGGCCGCATTCGAGTGGCTCCGCACCGGGTGTACCTTGCTCATCATCGCTACGTTCGCGCCCGCCCGGTGCGCCGCGATCGCAGCCCTCATGCCTGCCAGCCCCGCCCCCACAACCAGAACGTCATGGTCAACCATAAATGTCGTCTTCACCTGCCTTGGGAATCTCGAAACGTCCTACTCACTATAGCAAAGGCGGACTCGTACGAACAACGAAGGGGTGGTCTGACGAACGCGCCACATCCCCACCCGGTCCACCCTCACGCCGGGCTCTCTCCCCTCAAAGGAGTAAGGGATCAGCGGGCGCGCGAAGCGAGCCAGACCCCGGCCGTATCCGCGTTCAGCTCCAGCCACTTCGTGTTCAGCCTTATGCTCTCCAACGACTGCTGGATGGAACGCGCTGCGGACGGTGCGGGGTGCGTCTCGAAGAACTCGCGCGTTTCGGCCTCGCGTTCGGCGGTCGCGAACCCTGCGGCGATGCCGACGAGGCGCATGATGGCAAACCCGCCCTTGCCGTAACGCCGGTCCAACTCGGCCCAGTTGTCCTGCACGAATCGCCACGTCTGCTCGCGCCCGTCGGGGCTGGCCCCGGCCTGTATGAGGACGATGGGCGTGTCCTGCGAGCGCACGCGGTCGCTCAGCGAACCGTCGAGTAGGTCGGCGAGGAGTGCGCTGTCCCGCGTACGGGTCAGCGCGCCGAGGATGCGTACCTTCTCCTCGTGCAGGTCTGCGGCGTTGTACAGGCGCCAGAGCGCATCGGCCACGTCCCGTCCCGACTGCTGCGACGCCAGGCCGAAAGCGGCGGCGCGCATGTCCGGCACCAGCGTCTGCTCGCCGCTTGCGTGACGGCGGAACCGGGCCAGCGCCTCGGCGAGCGTCGGCTCGTCCCCGTAGCCGCCGAACTGGTTGATGACGATGCTGCGCCGCAGCGACTCGAGGTGACCGTCGCCGGGTTGGGCGTCCCATCCCACCTGCGCGGCGATACGCGCGAACAGGGAGCGGGCGTACGAGCGGAACGCATCGAGGTGGGGCGTGGAGGCGAGCAGGCTCTCCAGCCCGCGCAGGTTCGCTGCCAGATCGCCCCAGACGATAGCGTCCGTCTCGCCGACGAACGACTCGGCCAGCTCCAGGAACACGGTAGCAGGCAGGTGGCCGGACTTCACCAGTGCGTAAGCATCGTTCTGCAGACCAAGCCGGTCGACGGGCGGCAATGCGCCCTCGGCTATCGCCTCGCCAAGCCTGCGCCACTCCTCCTCGGAGTAGGCGACGCGGAAGAACCCGGTCTGTCCGGCGTTCAGTTTCACCCAACCTGTGCCGGCACCGGTTGCGATAGTCGCACTCTCGTCAGAGAGCACGTGCTTGGAAGGTGCTCCGTTTCCGCCGTGCGCTACCGAGACGGGCACCGGCCAGAGCGCCGCGTCCGCAGCCTCTCCGAGCAGGTGGTCGTACAGGAAGCGCGACTGTGCGACCGATGCTTCAGCCGCTTCGGCTCCTCGCGCTATCTGCGTTGTGAGCACGGGGTACCCGGTCTGCTTGATCCACGCCTCCATCAGCGGAACGACTGGCACGCCAAGCCCCAGGCCTTCTGCCTCTGCCGCCGTGTTGATGGCGTCCCACAGGTGCGCGCCGCGCGCGTTGCCATAGGCGTGGTTACTCAGATAGGCGTGCAGTCCCTTGCGGAACGTCTCGGGGCCGACGTAGTCCTCCAACATGCGGAGCACGGAGCCGCCCTTGCTGTAGCTGATGGCGTCGAACAGCTCCCGGATCTCCGCAGGGTCCTTGACGTTCGCCTCGATGGGGTGAGAGTTTCGGAGGCCATCCAGCCCGAGGGCCGCATTCGTGTCGTGGGATACGAACTGCGTCCACATCTCCCACTCCGGGTACAGGTGGTCGACCGTCTTGTCGCCCATCCACGATGCGAAGGACTCGTTGAGCCAGAGGTCGTCCCACCACTCCATGGTGACGAGGTCGCCGAACCACATGTGCGCCATCTCGTGCGCGACCACTTCCAGTATCCGTTGCTTCGCCTGCGGGGCGGAGTTCTCCGGGTCGTACAGGAGCGCGGTCTCGCGGTAGGTGATGGCGCCCCAGTTCTCCATCGCGCCAGCCGCGAAGTCCGGCACCGCGATGTGGTCCATCTTCGCCAGCGGGTACGGGATGCCGAAGTAGTCATTCATGTAGCGGAGCGCGGCGATGCTGTTCTCCAGCGCGAACCGGCCCAGCTCTTCTTTGCCGCGCGTCGCCCAGACGCGCACGAGCGTCCCATCGTCCGCGTTGCCCTCGACGCATGCCATATCGCCCACGACGAACGCGAGGAGGTAAGTGGACATCGCCGGTGTGCGGTCGAACGTGACGGCCTTGCGTCCGTCCGAGGCAGGCTCGGTGGAAGCGATGGGCATGTTGGAGATGGCCTCCAACTCTTCCGGCACGACAAGCGTGACATCGAACGTCGCCTTCACTTGGGGTTCGTCCCAGCAAGGGAACGCGCGGCGGGCGTCCGTCGCCTCGAACTGCGTCGTGGCCAGCCGACGCTCGACGCCGTCACCGTCCAGGTAGGTACTGCGGTAGAAACCGCGGAGTTGATCGTTCAGCGCGCCGGTGAATTCCAGTCGCAGTACAGCGCCTCCCGCCGGAAGCGGGGACGGGAAGCGCAGCGTGACGCGCTCCTGTACCTCGTCGATCTCGATGGCGCTCGCCTCTGAGTCGCCACCCGCTGTCGACGCTACAGCGCGGGAGACATCCAACTCAGATGCGTTCAGCGTCACCTCGGACGTGGACCCGGAGACCGTTACCTCGATCTCTTCACGTCCCGCGAACGTGAACGAATCAAGGTCGGGCTCCAGCGTCAGGCGGTAGTGCACCGGGCGGACGTTCTCCGGCAGGTGTGTGGACGACGTCGTGGTCATGGAAGAACCTCTTGCGGCTCCGGCGTGTTACGGAGCGGAAGGTGGCACCCCCGGGGAGACTCGAACTCCCGCCACCGGCTCCGGAGGCCGGTGCTCTATCCACTGAGCTACGGGGGCATGCGCCAAGTATAGCGTACCGACGCGCCACCAGAGCATCGCCCCGATGCATCGCATGGTGTATGCTTACGCGGTGCGCTCCACGACAGCGCCGGACTCGGCCATGCACGGAAGCGGCCTACAAGCGCGTCAAAAAGTATTGACCTGAGAGTATCGCCTTACTATGATGCATGGCGGTTGTTCGTAAAGGACTTGATGGTGGTGGGCTTCAGACGCATGAAGCTGACCCCCGGATGGCCACCTCGTACGATTCGGAAAGGGGGTTCGATGAACCGCTTCAGCCTCAAGAGCATGTCCCTGGTACTCCTCGTGGCAATCTTCGGCCTGCTGTTGGCCGCATGCACGGGCCCTGAAGGCCCTGCTGGTTCTGCAGGCCCCGCCGGCCCTGCCGGCCCTGCTGGTCCTCCCGGCCCCGCTGGCGCTGACGGCGCTCCCGGCGCTGACGGCGCTTCCGGCGCCAACGGTGAGAATGGCGCTCCCGGCGCTCCCGGCGCCCCGGGTATCCCCGGCGTTCCGGGTGTTGACGGCGATTCGTCCACTGCGGGTGTGACGCTGTTCCGCCAGAACTTCTCCGCTGACCTGCCCATCGCCGACATGGTGTATCTCTCCGGCTTCCTGGCGGGCGAATCGGTCGACGTCAGTCTCGTCGCCAGCGACGGCACGACGGCGTCGCTGGGCACGGCAACCGCAGACGATGGCGGTATGGGCGCCGTCGAGCTGAGGCACGCTGGACTGGGACAGGGCCAATACTCCGTTGTGGCGGTCGGCGACGGCGGCGGCAAGGCCAGCGCCTCATTCATCGTCAAGTAAACCCCCTGCCTGGAGCGAACGAGGCACCACAGAGAAGAGGCCCGGATACGTCCGAGCCTCTTCTTGTTGTGCGCTGCACAGACGCCTCCCGTGGATCTGCGGCGTAACGCGGCGCGTGAGCGTTGTGCCACTCGATACCTTCGCACCCCTGGAGCGCAGCAAGGCTCTCGCCGCCCACCCGCCATTGCGCTTGCACTCCCCTCCAAGACATGACAGGCGAGACATCCGCCAACACCCGGGCGAGGTCCCTTGCGGAATGTCCATCGAGTCTCGACCGCCCCCTTGGACCGGCGTTGATCGAAGCAGCGTGAGGTCAGCGAACCGGTCATGGAGCGCCCGCGAAGCCTGGGCAAGCGCCAGGTTGCCCGCCTTGCTCGGAACGGCTGATGCGCGTATGGGAGGACTCGAAGCCCGCTAGTTCGATTCGGACACGGCGACATTCACGGGAGCGGGCGACACCTTCACGCGCTTCACGCGGCGGCCTATCGTCGTCATCACTCGCAGCTCCAACCCGCCTTCCACGACTAAGTCCCCTACCGCCGGGACCTTCCCCAGGCGGCTGAACAACAGGCCGCCGACGGTATCGAAACCGTCCGCCTCCACCGTAACGCCGAACGTCTCGCTGAAGTCGTCGACGGGCATCTTGGCCTCAACCAGCGCAGCCTCATCGGAAAGCCACTGGATGTCCGGTTGGCCCCTGTCGAACTCGTCCTCGATCTCGCCGACGATCTCCTCGATCAGGTCCTCGACCGTGACGATGCCGGCCGTGCTGCCGTACTCGTCGACGACGATGGCCATGTGGATGCGGCGCGCCTGGAACTCCGCGAGCATCTCGTCCACCCGCTTGCTCTCCGGGACGAAGAACGCGGGCCGCATGAGGTCCCGCAGCTGTTGGTCCGGCACGCCAGCGAGTGCCGCGGCGAGTAGGTCCCGGCTGTAGAGGATGCCGATGATGTTGTCCGGCACGCCCTCATACACCGGCAGACGGCTGTGTCCGCTGTCCAGCATCCGCGTTGCCGCGCGTTCCACGGAAGTGTCCGCCTCCACACTGACGATGTCGACTCGGGGCGCCATGATCTCCCGCACCAGCGTCTCGTCCAGGTGAAGTATCGCGTGGATCATCTCCTGCTCGTGGTGGGCGAGTTGCTCCTCCGCTATCTCCTCGTGCACGTCCCGGGCTGCGTTCCCGTTCTCATGCCCGTTCCCCATGGCCGGTTCAGCCTCCTGTTCAGCGCCAGCGAAACGCAAGCCTGAGCGGAAGAACCGACGGATGGGCAGAAGCGGCCAGAGCAAGGTCTGCCCGACAACCCAGAGCATGAGCAACTGGGCCACCGGCAGGTGCTCGACCATGTATTGCACCAGCGGAACGAGGAGGAGCAGAAGCAGCCAGAGGCCGATCAGCACCCCGGCCAGCGCCGTCCAGTGCAGGGAAAACGTCCTGATGACCAGAGCCAGGGCAGATGCTGAGATGGCCGCCGCGCTCATGAGGAGCAGCAGCGAGATCAACTCTTCGTACGCCTGGCGCTGGGTGCGTAGGTGACGCATCGCCGACACGCTTGCGCCCCACCGGGGCAAGGCGTCGCGCACGGCTGCACGCCTCAGCAGGGGCAACAGCGCCACACCCGCGTGCAGCCCCATGAAAACCACTATAGATAGTATCAGCAGGATTCCTAATGCCGTATCGCCGCTATCCAAGGGATACTCCCTCCTCCTTCTGTACAAGCGCCCTTCCGTTCCTCATCCCCAGCGCCCTCGCGGGAACGCCCGCGACACGCCCGCCCGGCGGCACGTCTCTGTTCACGACCGCGCCCGCCGCCGTAAGGGCCCCAGCTCCTACCTTCACCGGTGCTATCAGCAGACTGTCGCTGCCGATGAAGGCGCCTTCTCCTATCACCGTTTCATGCTTCAGCTTTCCATCGAAGTTGCACGTAACCGTCCCTGCTCCGATGTTGGCGCCCGCGCCGACTACTGCGTCGCCGATGTAGCTGAAGTGCCCGACGTGCGCGCCCGCGCAGATGCGGCTCGCCTTGATCTCAACGTGTGAACCGACATACGCATCCTCTTCCAATACGGTACCAGGACGGATGTGGGAGAACGGCCCCACGTTGGTTCGCGGCCCCAGTACCGATCCTTCCACGACTGCGGACTCCACGCGCGCCGCAGGCCCGATGTCAGCATCGCGTAGTTGCGTATTGGGACCAACCGCTGCACCGTGCCCCACCTTCGACATACCCCGGATGGACGTGTTCGGATAGACGGTGACGTCCTCTCCCAACTGAGCGGTCGCATCGAGGTAGACCGTTGCCGGATCGATGAGCGTCGCCCCAGCGGTCATCGCGGCGTCTCGCAGACGGTGCTGCGCGGCGGCTTCCACGCGCGCCAGGTCCTGACGGGTGTTCACGCTCAGCGCTTCGTCCTCGTCCTGCGATGCGTACGCTTCGACGCGTCTGCCGTCAGCAACGGCGCGGGGGATCAGGTCCGTCAGGTAATACTCGCCGCCGGACCGCGGCTTCAACTCTCCCAAGGCCCGGCGGAGCCACCGCGCCTCGAAGGCGTACACCCCGACGTTCACCTCCACCTCTCCCTTCTTGGGCATCGGGGCATCCCCGGCCTCCAGCACTCCTATCGGCTTGCCGCGGGCGCCCCGCTGCAGGCGTCCAACATGCTGAACGGAGGCTGCATCCATCGTGCAGCAGAGCAGCGTGACGGTCGCCCTCCGCCGTTCGTGCAACGCGGCCAGCGCCTGCACCGTCTCCCGCCGAGCGAGCGGCACGTCGCCATTGATGACGAGCACGTGCTGGGACTCCGGGGAGACGGCGATGAGGGCTGTAGTCAGCGCGTGGCCAGTACCGAGGGAGTCCGGCTGCTCAACACACTCCACGTCCCCCCCGACCGCCAGCGAGATCTCCGCGCGATCAGCCGGCCGCGTCACGACGATCACCTCGTTCACGTCCGCAAAGCGCGCCGCCTGCGTGGCGCAGGAAACCATGGGCACACCCGCTACGGTGTGCAAGACCTTGGGCCGGGACGACCGCATACGCTTGCCCCTGCCCGCCGCCAGCACGATGGCTGTCCAAGCACCCATCTCTGTTTGCATCGGCGACCGATTCCGATCGCGAGCCCTCTTCTCCTCCGAGGGCGGAGCTTACCGCCGCCCCGTCTGACGGCATTCCGAACGCGCCCGGGGATGCCGCTGCAGGATGCCTCTTCAGTGACTGCGATGGTACGGATGAGATTAATGGGGTGTCAAGGAAGCGGTGTCCGCCCTCCTCCGGTCCGCCCACGGCGCCCGTGGTAGAATCAACACGTACGGAGAGATGGCTGAGCGGTTTAAGGCGGCGGTCTCGAAAACCGTTGTGGGGGCTTCCTCCACCGTGGGTTCGAATCCCACTCTCTCCGCCAGACACCGCACACGCCATGCGCCGGACCAGCCTCTGTTGCGTCCGGCGCAACCCTCGCAGCGCGGAGAGGTGCCGGAGTGGCCGAACGGGCACGACTGGAAATCGTGTAGGGGCCGAAAGTCTCTCGCGGGTTCGAATCCCGCCCTCTCCGCCAGCATGTGACACCAGCCCCTGTACCTGGGCTCCGGCATCCGCCACAATAGCCCACGTCCGCAGTGCAGCACGGAACGCCTATGCAACTCATCTCAGTGAACGTCGCCAGACCGCAGCTCCTGGCAGGGACTGCCAGGGGCGACGTGATGTCGGCCATCAACAAGCGGCCTGTCGAGGGGCCGGTGATGGTGCGCCGCCTCAACGTAGACGGGGACGCCCAGGGCGACCCCACCGTTCACGGTGGGCCGGATGCGGCGGTCTACGTCTACGCATTCGAGGACTACGCCTTCTGGGCAGAGCAGTTGAAACGCAACCTTCCTTCCTTCGGCTGGTTCGGCGAGAACCTCACAGTTCACGGCGCATCGTCCGACACGATGTGCTTCGGCGACATCTGGCGCGTCGGCGGTGCCCTGCTCCAGGTAACCGAGCCGCGCTCACCCTGCTACAAGCTCGACCACAAGATCGGCATACGCTACTTCGCGGCGCGCTTCCGGCGCAGCGGCCGCGTCGGCTTCTACAACCGCGTCCTTGAAGAGGGCCCGGTGCAGGCAGGCGACGAGGCAATGCTCGTCGAACCGCACCCTGCTCGCATCTCGGTCCGCCTGTTGAGCGATGTGCGCCATGCAGATGGCGTATCTGAGGAAGATGTCAAGCGCGTGCTCGCAGTGGATGACCTACCCCTGGACCAACGGCGTCACGCGGAGCGCCGTATGCGGCGGATCGAGCGGATGCAGGGCATCCGGCGGCAGAGGACGCAGTGACCACCACCGAACACGATCTCCCGTATTGGATAGCATTCTCCCGCGTACCCACGGTGGGGCGCGTCCGCATCGGGCTCCTCGAAGAGCGGTTCGGCTCGCTCAAGGCCGCGTGGGAAGCCTCCGGAAGCGAACTCGGCGCGTCCGGCCTGACGTCCAGCGTTGTCAGCGCCATCGAGCAGGTGCGCCGGGTCGTGGAACCGGAACGCGAGTTCGAACAGGTGCGCAACGCTGACGTCTCGGTGCTCACCTGGCACGATGCCGGCTACCCGCGCCTCTTCCGGAACATAGACGACCCTCCGCCCATCCTCTTCGTCAAGGGAACGCTACAGCCTGACAACGAAGCACGGGTCACCGTCGTCGGCACCCGCAACCCTACCGTGTACGGCAAGGAAGTAACGAGACAGCTTGCCGGCGACCTGGCGGAGTCCGGCATCACCGTTGTGAGCGGGCTTGCACGCGGCATAGACGGCATCGCGCACGACGCCGCGCTGCGTGGGGGAGGTAGAACGATAGCGGTGATCGGCTCCGGGTTGGACGTGATCTACCCGCCCGAGCATAGATCGCTGTTCGAACGCATCCTGGAGAGCGGGGCAGTCATCTCCGAATACCCGCTCGGCTCCAAGCCGGAGGCGCGGCACTTCCCGCGGCGCAACCGGCTGCTCAGTGGACTGGCCATGGGCGTGCTGGTTGTGGAAGCGCCGAGGGACAGCGGCGCACGGTCAACCGTCGAGTTCGCACTGGAGCAGAACAGGGAGGTGCTCTGCGTACCCGGAAGCATCCATTCGCCCGCGAGTGAACTCACGAACTGGCTGATCCAGCAGGGCGCGAAGCTCGTGATGCGGGTCGAGGACGTGCTGGAGGAACTCCACATCGGCGCCGCGCCACGCCAGCAGCCGCTTCCTGACTTCTCCCCCAACACGGATGAAGAAGCGCGGCTGCTCGAAGCGCTCACGCACGAGCCACAACATATAGACGAGTTGAGCCGGTCTACCGGCATACCTGTCACCCAGGCGAGCAGCACGCTGGCGGTCATGGAGATCAAGGGCTCCGTTTTACAGGTGGGACGGATGAACTACATACGCGCCAGGACCGCATCCGTCCCCTAAGTCACTTGACAAGAGCCTTGCCCCTGCCCGTATGTTGGAAACATGGCAAAAGCACCCACCACCCGAAAGACGTCATCCAGCAAGAAGCGCTCCGGCACCGCCGCCACCCGGGCCACACGCACAGGTAACGGCAGCTCAGCATCACGCCACCTCGTTATCGTGGAGTCGCCTGCCAAGGCGGCGACCATAGGCAGGTTCCTCGGACGCGACTACACCGTGAAGGCCTCGATGGGGCACGTTCGTGATCTGCCGAAGCGCAGACTCGGCGTGAACCCCGACCGGGACTTCACGCCGTGGTACGAGGTGCCGGAGGACAAGCGAAAGGTCGTCGAGGAGATCCGAGCGGCCGGGGAGGGCGCAGACGACGTCTATCTCGCAACCGACCCTGACCGTGAGGGCGAGGCGATAGCCTGGCACGTGCTGGAGGCTGCAGGTTGGAGGGGGAAGCCGGTGCGCCGTGTCGTCTTCCACTCCATAACGGAGGACGCCGTCAAGGAGGCGTTCGCCAACCAGCGCGACATCGACATGGAGCTCGTCAATGCACAGCAGGCGCGCCGCATCGAGGACAGGCTTGTCGGCTTCAAGCTCAGTCCGCTCCTCAAGCCGCTGGTGGGGCGGGAGTTGAACCGCAATCGCAACATCCTGACAGCCCAGGACCTCGACACGGCCAGCGCGCTCTCCGCAGGGCGCGTGCAGTCCGTGGCCCTGCGCCTTGTGGCGGAGCGTGACAGGGAGATAGACGCCTTCGTCCCGGTGGAATACTGGTCGATCGAGGCCAGCCTCCTTGCAGCGGAGAGCGCGTCGTTCACTGCCACTTTGCGCAGCCTCGCCGACCGGAAGGATGAGATCACGCTGCCGAACGAGGCCGCTGCCAACGCCGTCCTCAGCGATCTGGACGGCGCTGCCTACCGCGTCGACTCCGTTACCACGCGGCAGGTGAACCGGCGGCCTGCTCCGCCATTCATCACGAGCACGCTCCAGCAAGAGGCCTCCCGACGGCTCGGTTTCTCGGCCACGAGGACGATGACCGTCGCCCAGCAGCTCTACGAGGGTATCGCCATCGGACCAGAGGGCAGGCAAGGGCTCATCACCTACATGCGGACGGACTCCCCGCAGGTCGCGCCGGCCGCGGTCCAGGAGACGCGCCGCTACATAGAGGAGCGCTGGGGGAAGGACTACGTGCCCCGCACGCCGAGGCGCTACACCTCGCGCTCCAAGGTCGCGCAGGAGGCGCACGAGGCCATCAGACCGACGGTGGTCCGGCGAACGCCTCAGCAGGTCCGTCAACACCTCACCTCGGAACAGGCCCGCCTGTACGAACTGATCTGGAACCGGATGGTGGCCAGCCAGATGGCCGACGCAGTGCTGGACGCAACCCGCGTGGACGTGCACGCGGCAGCGTCCGGCAAGCCCGCGTACCTGTTCCGCGCGTCCGGCTCCGTGGTGCGCTTCCCCGGT
Source organism: Dehalococcoidia bacterium (assembly GCA_034422795.1). Taxonomy (GTDB): domain Bacteria; phylum Chloroflexota; class Dehalococcoidia; order Lucifugimonadales; family Australimonadaceae; genus Bin16. The sequence goes on from DAOUJK010000051.1 coordinate 37,585, forward strand.
TTCCGAGCGCTCTACATCGAGCAGCGCGACGAGGGGAGTCCACGCGACGCCGAGGACGATGACTCCCGCGCCCTGCCCTCGCTGCAGCAGGGGCAGCCGCTCGACTGCGCCAAACTGACGCCCGGGCAGCACTTCACGCAGCCCCCGCCGCGGTTCACGGAGGCCAGCCTCGTTCGCACGCTCGAGGAGCAGGGCATCGGCCGTCCCAGCACCTATGCGGCGATCATCAACACGCTCGTCAACCGCAAGTACGTCACCCGCGACCGGCGTGTGCTGAGGTCGACCAACCTCGGCCAACTCGTCTGCGGACAGCTGGTTTCCCATTTCCCGGACATCATGGACATCAGCTTCACCGGGCGCATGGAGGACCAGTTGGACGAGGTCGCCAACGGGAAACAGGAGTGGGTGGACTTCCTCCACGGCTTCTACGGCCCGTTCAGCGAAGACCTCGACAGAGCGAGGAAGGCGATCAGGGAAGCGACGCAGGAGGCGGCGAGCGACTCCAGCGAGCTGTGCGACGTCTGCGGCAGGCCGATGATCGTGAAGCTGGGGCGCTTCGGCGCGTTCCTCTCCTGTACCGGCTACCCCGACTGCAAGAACAGCAAGGACCTTCCAAAGAGCGACGATGACTCCGACGATGACTCCGGCGCCGTCGCCGGCGAGGAGAGCCAAGAGGCCTGCGACCTCTGCGGCAAGCCGATGGCGCTGAAGCGTGGGCGTTTCGGGCCGTTCCTGGGATGCACCGGATACCCTGACTGCAAGAACATCAAGCGGCTCCCCAGGGACGCACCCAAGGACACCGGCGTGGCCTGCCCACGCTGCGGCGGCAGCCTCGTGGAACGCCGCGGGAGACGCGGCCCCTTCTACGGCTGCTCTAACTACCCCACCTGCAACTTCCTCGTGAACCGGCAGCCGCTCCCCCAGCCATGCCCGGAGTGCGACGGCCTGCTCGTGATGGGAGCGCGGGGCCAGGCGAACTGCACCAACTGCGTCTGGAAGGGGCCCGTGGCCGCGGAGGAACCGGCAGGCATCGCCTGACGGGTAACGTCATGGACAACCCGACCACAACCCACCCCGGCATGCGCGAGCCGCTCATCGCCGAGTACCAGCGCAGCCTGCGCTCCACCCGCGCGCTCTCGGATGCCACCATCCGCAACTACGTTGTGGACCTCGCGCCCTTCCTGCAGTACCTGGGTGGGCAAGGCTGCCCGCTCGGAGCCGATGCGAAGGAGCTTCGCGACTTCGTGCGTCGCAACGGCGACGCGAACGTCTCACGCGAGTACCGCAGCCTCGTTCGCGACTACGTCGCGTGGCTCCTGGAGCGTCGCACCGTGGAGAGCGGGCGCGCCGTTGTAAGCCGTGGCCACTCCCGCGCGAGCGTGCACCGGATGCTCGCGTCGCTTCGGTCGTTCATGCGCTACCTTATCGAGGGCGACCTTCTGCCGGACGCTCCGCTCTGGCACGCCAGGTCCACCCTCATGGGCAGGCTCACCCCGAAACTGGAACGCCGCCTCCCCGACCTCGTCTCCGTCTCCGAGGCCGCTCGCCTCGTCGAGGCGCCCTCGAAGTCGGACGATGAGGGGAATGGACTCCGGGATGCCGCGCTCCTCGAGCTGCTCTACGGCTGTGGCCTTCGCGTGAGCGAAGCGGCCAACCTGGACCGGGAGAACGTCTCCCTGGAAGAGAGCACGGTCCGCATCTGGGGCAAGGGCTCGAAAGAGCGGCAGACGCCCCTCGGCTCGAAGGCGAGGAACGCCCTGAACGCCTACCTCAACTGGCGCGACACGCCGGAAACAAAGACCGGCCCGCTCTTCCGGAACTCGCGGGGAGGCAGGCTCAGCGCGCGCTCCATCCAGCGCATCGTCCGGAGCTACGCGAGACAGAGCGGGCTGCGGGAAGACGTACACCCGCACACCCTCCGCCACAGCTACGCGACCCACCTCCTGAACGGCGGTGCGGACCTGCGTATCGTCCAGGAACTGCTCGGCCATTCCACGCCCAGCGCTACGCAGGTGTACACTCATGTCAGCCAACAGGAAGCGCGGCGTGTGTACCTAGCAGCCCACCCGCTGGCCCACGCGCCCGCCCCGGAGCGCCAGGACTCCGAATGACCATACTCGTCGTGAACGGCCCGAACCTGAACCTTCTCGGCCAACGCGAGCCTGCCATCTATGGCAGCGCGACGCTCGCCGACATCGAACACGCCGTGCGCGAACGTGCGGACGAACTCGGAGCATCCGTTGACTTCTTCCAGTCCAACTCGGAAGGCGGCCTGATCGACTACCTGCAGGCCAATGCCGCGTCTGCGTCTGGAGTCATCCTCAACGGCGGCGGGTTCACGCACACGAGCGTCGCCCTGAGGGACTGCATCGCCTCGGTCGGCGCTCCGGTCGTCGAGGTGCACCTTTCGAACATCCACGCGCGGGAGGAGTTCCGCCGGACCTCGCTGACCGCCCCGGTCGCGCGCGGCATCATCAGCGGACTCGGCCCGCGCGGCTATACCCTGGCGCTGGAATATCTCGTTGCGGAGGAAAACGCATGAGCACCGCCGATCGTATCTCCCGGCTCCGCGCCCGCATGGCAGAGGATGGGCTCGACGCGATGCTCATCTTCAACACGGAGCGCTCACTCAGCAAGAACGTCGCCTACTACTCCGGGTTCCGGGGCACGCACGGCTGGCTCTGGATAACTCCGGACGACGCCGCGCTGGCAACGGACTTCCGCTACACGGAGCAGGCGGCGCAGCAGGCGACGGACTACCGCGTGATCCACATGACCGCCGGCTACGACTGGTTCTCGGAGGCTGTCTCGGCCTCCGGTGCGAGGAGCATCGGCATCGAGGACGAATCCGTGACTGTCGCCGCGCACAAGGTGCTCACCGGGAAACTGCAGGCGCTCGACCCCGCGCCGGAACTCGTGCCCACAGGCGGCATGGCCGATCAGCTCCGCGCCGTGAAGGACGCGGCGGAAATCGCAACGCTTACGCGGGCCATCGAGATTGCGGACGAGGCCGTCGAGACCGTCGCCGCCGGGATCCGGCCCGGCATGACGGAGCGGCAGGTCGCTTGGGAGATCGAGCGCGCGATGCGCAGCCTGGGCGCGGACGGCCTCTCCTTCCCCACCATCGTTGCCTCGGGCCCGAACGGCGCGAAGGCCCACCACAGCCCCACCGACCGCCCCCTGGAGTACGGCGATGGCGTCTACATCGACACCGGCGCGCTCTACGAGGGCTACTGCAGCGACATCACCCGCGCCTTCGTCCTCGGCGAGGCGAGCCCGAAGTTCCGCGAGATATACGACCTCGTCCTCGCCGCGCAGGAGGCCGCCGAGACGAATGCCACCGCCGGCATGACCGGCGGGGAGATCGACGGCATCGCGCGGACGGTCATCGCGGACGCGGGCTACGGCGACGACTTCGGCCACAGCCTCGGGCACGGCATCGGCATCGCCGTGCATGAGTTGCCGCGCGTCGGCCCCACGTCGGACGACCCGATAGAGGATGGCATGGTCTTCAGTGTCGAGCCCGGCATCTACCTCACCGGCTGGGGCGGCGTTCGCATAGAAGACCTCGTGGTGATGGAGAACGGCAAGCCGCGCGTCCTCACCAAGGCCCACAAGCGCGACGTCATCCCCCTGTAAGCAAGGAGTTCTCACATGGTCATGGAGTTCGGAGACCTCCGCCGAGGCACGACGATCGAGATGGAAGGCGTGCCCTATAAGGTGGAGGAGTACTACCAGCAGAAGATGCAGCAGCGCGCCCCGGTCTACCACATCAAGATGCGCAACCTGCTCACCGGGCAGTTGCTCGACAAGTCGTTCTCCGGCTACGGCATCAAGCTGACCAAGGCGCCTGTTGAGAACCGCGAGTGCACGTTCCTCTACGAGGCCGACGGTGTCTACAACTTCATGGACACCACGTCCTACGACCAGTACGAGGTCGGCAAGGACGTCGTCGGCGACACGTCGGACTACCTCGTCGACCAGACGGACTGCGAACTGGTCTTCTACCGCGACAAGCCCATCATGGTGGAGATGCCGACCACCGTTGACCTCGTCGTCAGCGAGACCCCCCCGGGCTACAAGGGCGACACCGCGTCCGGCGGCGGCAAACCCGCCACGCTGGAGACTGGCATCCGCGTCACCGTTCCCATGTTCATCGCCGTCGGCGACAAGGTGCGCGTGGACACCCGCTCCGGCGAGTACGTCACCCGCGTAACGGACTAGCGCCGCCCGGCGTACGGCCCGGGAGCCACCCTCATGCAGGTCTACAGCGTCAGCCAGATCACCGAGTACATCAGGGCCGTGCTCGACCGCGACGTGTATCTGAGCAACGTCTGGATCACGGGAGAAGTCTCCAACCTGTTCGCGTCCGGCGCGGGTCACCGGTACTTCACGCTCAAGAACGCCGAGCACCAGCTCAAGGCCGTCCACTTCAGCGGCTACTACGGCGGCGAGCACGTCGTGAACGGCGCGCAGATCATGGCACACGGGCGCGTGTCGTTCTACTCCAACCGGGGCGAGACGCAGCTCTACGCCGACTCCATCGTCCCTGCGGGGGAAGGCGTGCTCGCCGCGGAGTTCGAGCGCCTCCGCGCCCAGCTCGAGGCCGAAGGCCTGTTCGACCCCGCGCGCAAGCGCCCGCTTCCTCCGTTCCCGCGCAGGATCGGCGTCGTGACTTCGGCGCAGGGCGCCGTCATCCACGACATCCAGACCGTCCTGAGCGCCCGCTACCCCCTCGGCGAGCTCGTCCTCTGCGACGCCGGCGTGCAGGGCGACGAGGCCCCCGCCGAACTGGCGGACGCCATCCGCGCGCTGAACAGGCTGCCGGGCGTGGACGTCATCATCGTCGCCCGCGGGGGCGGCTCGCTGGAAGACCTCCGCGCCTTCAACTCGGAGCAGGTCGCCCGCGCCATCTACGCCAGCCGCATCCCCATCGTCAGCGCCGTCGGTCACGAGTCCGACTACACCATCGCCGACTTCGCCGCCGACTTTCGCGCGCCGACGCCGTCCGCGGCTGCGGCAGCCGTCGCGCCGGACGTGCGCGTGCTGAGCGAGGAGATCGCCGGCCTCACGACCCGCTCAGGAAACGCCATCACGTACTACGCCGCGCAGCGGGTCCAGGAGGTCGAGTCCCTCGTCACCCGGATGCAGCGCCATCTTCCCGACACTGCCACGCACCGCCAGCGCGTGGACGAACTGCTGGAGCGCGCCTACACCGGTTTCGACGCGTTCATCCGCCTGCGCCGGGAGCAGACCGGCAGCCTGCACAGCACCCTCGCTGCGCTCGATCCGTCCGCCATCCTCCGGCGGGGCTACGCGATGGTAACCTCGGTGCGCGGCGGCAGGGCTCTCACCTCCTCGGACAGCGTCTCGCCCGGTGACCTCATCCACGCCACGTTGCACGAGGGAGAACTCGAGGCGATGGTGACCGCGAAGAAGTGAGACGGATGGAACAGCGATCGCAACAGACCACCGAGCCTGGGCCCTCCTTCGAGGAGGCGCTGGCACAGTTGCGCGAGACCGTGCAGACGCTGGAGGAGGGCAACGTCTCGCTGGAAGAGGCGACCCGCCTGCTCGCGCGCGGCGCGGAGCTCGCCAGGACGTGCAACGACCTGCTCGCGAAGGCCGAACTGCAGGTGAGCCGCATCCGGCGCAACTTCCAGGGACAAACGGACGCGGACGAGGAGCCACAGCAGCACGAGACTCCGCCTCAGCCGGGATTCGGGATGTTCGATGACGCTCCGCGGTGACTTCCACATGCATACGCACTTCTCCTACGACTGCCTCACGACCCCCGAGGCGCTCGTGAGGCGGTGTCTGCGCGTTGGCCTCAACTGCATCGCCGTGACCGACCACAACTCGGTGGAAGGCGGACGCGCGACTCAGAAGATCGCGCCGTTCACCGTTATCGTCGGCGCGGAGGTCAAGTCGACCGCCGGTGAGATTACGGGCCTCTTCCTGCACGAGGACGTTCCCGCGGGGCTGGACCCGGTCGAGACTGCGCGACGCATCAAGGAGCAGGGGGCGCTCGTCTCCGTCCCCCACCCCTTCACCGGCATGGGCCGCTCCGCGCTGGACAGGGCAACCGCGACCGACCTGCTGCCCTACATCGACATCGTGGAGGGCTTCAACGCCCGCACCATGCGCCCCGGCGACAACGCCGAAGCCCGCCGTTTCGCTGCGGAGCACGGCCTCCCCGTCACCGCAGTCAGCGACGCGCACACGGCGCGCGAACTGGGGCGCACGTTCACCGAGTTCCCGGAGTTCGACGGTACGCCCCAGGGGTTCAGGCAGGCACTCGCGGAGGCCACGCTCACTGAGTCGCCGGCAAGTGCGTTCGTCCACTTCTACACGACGCTCAACAAGCTGGTCCGGCGCGTCCGCAAGCCACGCGTGTAGCCAGCGTTCCGGGAAGAAGGAGCGGAGCAGTGGCGCAGTCTACGCCGTCTTGAGCGACTCGATGCTCTGGATGGTGATGACCTGGTCTGCCTTGGAATACAGAACAGGGCGGCCAAGGCCGCCCTCACCGTCTGCATCTATGACGCATCGCGCCGCGAAGTCGAGCGACGGCAGCTCGTACATCACGTCCAGCAGCGCGTCCTCGATGATGGAGCGCAGCCCTCGCGCGCCGGTCTGCCGTCCTATCGCCTGCTCCGCCGCGGACTCCAGCGCGGCCTGCGTGAAGCTCAACTCCACGCCGTCCAGTGCGAACAGGTGCTGGAACTGCTTCACCACCGCGTTCTTCGGCTCCGTCAGCACGCGCACCAGCGAGTCTCGGTCCAGCCCCTGCAGCCCTACCGCCACCGGCAGCCTGCCGATCAGCTCGGGGATGAACCCGTACTCCAGCAGGTCCTCCGGCTCCACCGCCTCGCGGATCTCGTCGTCGGTCCCGGTGCCGGTCACCGCAGCGTGGAAGCCGATCCGGTGGTTCGTCATGACCCGCCGGGCGATGATCTTCTCCAGCCCGTCGAACGCGCCGCCGCAGATGAACAGGATGTTCGCCGTGTTCAGTTGCAGGAACTCCTGCTGGGGGTGCTTCCTCCCGCCCTGCGGCGGAACGTTGGCCGTGGAGCCTTCTATCAGCTTCAGGAGGGCCTGCTGGACGCCCTCGCCGGAGACGTCGCGCGTGATGGAGGGGTTCGCGCTCTTGCGCGCGATCTTGTCGATCTCGTCGATGTAGATGATGCCGCGCTCAGCCTTGGCGACGTCGTAGTCGGCGGCCTGGATGAGCCGCAGCAGGATGTTCTCGACGTCCTCGCCAACGTACCCCGCCTCCGTGAGCGAGGTCGCGTCCACGATGGCGAACGGCACGTCCAGGATGCGCGCCAGCGTCTGCGCCAGCAGCGTCTTGCCTGAGCCCGTCGGGCCCACCAGCAGGATGTTGCTCTTCTCTATCTCAACGTCGTTGCTTGCGGAGTTGGAGCGGACGCGCTTGTAGTGGTTGTACACCGCAACGCTGAGCACCCGCTTGGCCCGGTCCTGCCCGATGACGTACTCGTCCAGGCGGCGGGCCATCTCCTTGGGCGAGGGGCTGCCGGGCAGGCTCGCCTGCTCGTCCCTGCCGGACGTGGTCTCCTCGGTGATGATCTGCTGGCAGAGACGGACGCACTCGTCGCAGATGAAGACCCGGCCGGGCCCGGCGATGAGACGTTTGACTCCGTTCTGTGCCTTCCCGCAGAAGCTGCACACATGCTCCCCATGGGGCGGTAACGTTCCGGAGTTGCTCGGCATTGGTTGACCGTCCTAGTTATGAATCGCGCCGTTCGTTGATCCCAGCGGGACCCCCAGCACCTCGTCCACCAGACCGTACTCCTTCGCTTCCTCCGCGGGAAGGTAGAAGTCGCGGTCGCTGTCGCGGGCAACCTTCTCGTAGGGCTGGCCCGTATGCGTCGAGAGTATCGTCCGTATCTTGTCCTGCATCCGCAGGATCTCCCGCGCCGCGATCTCGATGTCCGCGGCCTGTCCCTGGGCGCCGCCCAGCGCCTGGTGCATGTGGATCGTCGAGTTGGGCAGCGCGAACCGCTTGCCCTTCGCCCCGGCGCACAGCAGCACCGTCCCCATGCTCGCGGCCATCCCCACGCAGATGGTGGACACGTCCGGCTTGATCAGCTGCATCGTGTCGTAGATCGCTAGACCGGAGGTGATGACTCCGCCGGGGCTGTTCACGTACAGGTTGATGTCCTTGTCCGGATCCTCGCGCTCCAGGTAGAGCAGCTGCGCGACGATCAGGTTGGATACCTGGTCGTTGATGGGGGTGCCCAGGTACACGATGCGCTCCTTCAGCAGCATCGAGTAGATATCGTAGGCACGCTCCCCGCGGGCGCCGGTCTCGATGACCATCGGGATGATGTTCTCCGGCTGCTGCATCGCGCCCGCGCTCAGCGGACCATGGATAGGCCAATCACGCATCGTTCGCTCCTCCCTGCTGTCTCCTGGCCCGCGTCTTTCCGGCGGGGGTCTTCGCTTGTCTGGGTTTGGCGCCGCCGCTCTTGCCTGCGGCTGCCCTTGCTTTCGGTTTCGCTGCCGCGGGCGCATCTCTGAGCGCGAGGCTGCTCAGGTGCTCCAGCGTCCTTCGCTGCACCAGCATACGCCGGATGGACTCGCGGCTGTCCGGGTCGTCCAACTGCTTCCGGTGCTCCTCGACCAGTTCGCCGGACCCCTCGAGCAGCCTGTCGATCTCTTCGGAAACGTCTTCGTCCGTCGCCTCGATGCCCTCCCGCTGGGCAACCGCGCGTATGACGTGCGCGCGCTTCAACCGCTCCTCAACCTTCGGGCGCGCCTGCTCCTGCACCTCTTCGTCGGACATTCCCTGCCACGAGAGGTACTCTCGGTACTCCTCGAATCCGACACGGCCCGCCTTGATGTCGTCTTCCCGGCCCTGCACGTAGTACCCGAGCTCGTTTTCGATGATGAGCGGGGATATCGCGATGGACGCGGCCTCGGTCACCTTGGCCAGCGTTTCGTCCTGGTGCCTTATCTCTACGAGGCGCTTCTCGCGCTCCAGCAGGTTCTCGCGGATCTTCTCCCGCAGCGCCTCCAGCGACTCGAAGTCGTCGCCGACGCTCTTGGCGAACTCGTCGTCCAGATCGGGAAGGCTCCGCCGCTTGATGGAATGGACCGTCGCCTCGAAGTGCGCCGTCTTTCCTGCGGCGTCCGCGTTCGTCGCGTCCTCCGGAACATCGACGTCGAACGCGCGCTGCTCTCCCACCGGCAACCCTACGAGCCCTTCGTCGAGGCCGGGCACGGGGAACGTGGAGCCGGGCCGCGGGATGTAGTCCGTCTCCTCCGAGTGCACGATCTCCTTGCGCTCGCCGTCCTCCTCGACCCAGCCGGCGATGGTCAGGTTGATGAGGTCGTCCATCTGCACGGCGTCATCCGCCGGCTCCCAGACGGCCAACTCCATCCGCATCTGCTCGAGCGTGGCGTCCACGGTTTCGTCCGGGAGCGACGCCTCCTCCTTCGGGTGGCGCACCGCATCGATCTCCCCGAGGTCCACGAGCGGCTGCAGCGGAACGGTGGCCGTGAACTGCGGCGGGTCGAACTCGTCCAGCGATACGGACGGGATGCCGCCGATGTCCAGTCCTTCCTCCTGCACGGCCTTGGAGGTGAACTCCTGGATGACCGTGTCCAGCGCCTCGTTCAGCAGATAGCCCCGCCCGAACATCTGCTCGACGATGCGGCGCGGGGCCTTGCCCTTCCTGAACCCGGGGATGGAGAGACGGCGTACCGCCCGGCGGTACGCCTGGTCGAGATACGGCTCGAGGTCGGCGTTGTCCAGCTCTACCGTGAGGACCGCTTCGCGCGGCTCGCGTTGCTCAGTGGATATCTTCACACACTCGGCTCGCGCCCCGGAGCTCTCGAACTGCGGGGCTGTGGCGCATGCGTGCGCACCTTCCTATTGTACATCATGGAAGGCCGTTCCGGAGAAGGGCGTCACACCGTTCGGGTTGGCCGGCGCGTCAGGGCGCGGGCGCCTCCACCTTCAGGTTGAACCCCGTGTTCCCTGCGGAGGGCGTCCGCACCACGACCGTGTAGTGCCCGGCGCTCAGGCGTTCCACGAACGCCAGCGGGGCCTCCGCGCTCGTACTGACTCCCGTCCGAACTATCGATCGGACCGGGGTTCCGGTCTTGCCGTGGTCTCGCCGCAGCGTCAGGTAGAGCGTCGTGGCGTCCGAGTACCCGGACACTCGCACACGCATCCCCTGTTCGAGCGTGAACGCGTAGTACATGGCGTTCTCAGAGGGGAAACGCTCCGCGTAGCACGTGCTGTCCCAGCGCTGGTCGGGCGTGCTGATCTGCTCTCGCGACGACCCCACCTTCCCCATGTGGATTACGCAGTCGACTGGACAGTACAGGGGCGCGATGCTGTCCAGATCGTTGTCCCCCACGCTCCGCAACTCCGCCGGGATGCACCCCGTGAGCGAGTTCCCTGCCAGCCGGATGAACAGCAGGTTGGAGAGGTTGCCCAGTTCCGGCGGGATATCTCCCGTCAGCGCGTTCCTGCTCAGGTCGAGGCGCCGCAGTCCCGACAGCGCTCCCAACTCCGGCGGCATGCTCCCGCTCAGGCCCTTGTTCGGCAGTTCCAGCCGGACCACCCGGAGGGGCGTCCGGCCCGTGGTGACGCCGTCCCACTGCCGGATGGGACGCTCCATGCTCCAGTTGAGGGAGGCTGTCCCACGGAGCGCGTCCTTCGCGGCGAGCAGGGCGAAGCAGTCGGCCATGAGTCCGGGGTTGTTGGTTTGGTCGGGCACGGCGAGCCCGCACGGCGGGGGCGGCTGCGCGGGCGGATTGTCGGGGTCGTCGTACGCGCCGACCTCAACGAAGTAATCGCGCAGGTTGTTCGCGTCGGTGACCAGCATGGGGAACGTCGGGTCAGGCCGCGTGCGTCCGCCGTTGGCTGCGACGCGTTCCTGGTGGGCTGTAGTAACCGCTGTCCCGAAGGATGGCAACGTCACTTCGAGTTGCGACAGGTATTGCTCCCAGTCGTCCCGGAGTTCCTCCCATTCCTTCCTCAGAGGATGGACCGCGACCACGGTGTCGTCCGGCATGCGCTGCACGTCCCACGTGCTCATCACCTGCCACGCCTCGATTGAGGCGTCGGCCGACGGCCCGATGAACAGCATTGCTTCCCTGCCGATAATTCCCTGAATCATTCGATCAGGGTTGCCACGGCTCAGCACGGATTCGAGGCTTAGCCGGACTTTCTCCTCACCCGGGCCTCTACGGATGTACCAGTACACCAGGACTGTCAATTCGGACGGTCCGCTGCCAAGCACGTAGGCGTTCACCCGCACGTCGGCATAGCAATAGATGAAGGTGATGTCCCGTAGGTTGTTCTGGTTCACATATGCGGGAGGCTGAAACAGGTTTCCCGTAGTGCAGCGTACTGTGTCCGGGAGATACGTGCCCCGCACCACGACATGCGGCACATCGATCTTTGAGGTTCCGGTGAGGAAGTACTGCATGTCCCGTGGTGGCTCGTTGCCCAACCAAAAGACGTGACCGGGCGGCCCGGGTATCCCGAACGTATCCGTCAGGGGTTCGCACGGGTCGACGCCGGAATCTGGCGCTGGGGTGCAAGGGGGTATCTCCTCAGTAAGCTGGGAGGACTCAGGCGCAGGATCGAGTGTGAACGCAGGTGTGGGAGTGGAGGAGGGCGGTAGGGTAGGGGTGGGCGTAGGCGTCGTTTGAGAGCAGGCTACGAGCGCAAGCGCGAGCGTGGCGATCAGGACACCTCGGAGTGTTATACGTGACATCATTGTCTCCTTCAGCGCGACTGGTAGTTCGCCATCAGAGCAACGGCGTCGTATGGTTGTGGAGCGCACAATACCCTGCCCACCACAGACCGGCTGTCGGGATGCGTCCAAATACCAAAGGCGTGCCCTGCCTCGTGCGTTACGACATAGTGCAGCCATGAGCAATCAGCGCTCCCGGAGACTTGATTCGCCCACACTGCTGCCGACGAGGCACGTAGGGCAATCAACCCCTTGATCGCTTCAATCGGTGGACTCGTGCCAGGCAAGTCTCTAAGAATTTCTGCCACTCTGTCCGGATAGCATGCGTCCTCACCGGCACAGTTTACCCTGGCCATCTCTTCATCACTGAGGAATATCGCGTAGTTATCCGTTTGGTCAGGGTCATCCCACACGCTGAAGTCGCACGTGTCATCCCCTATCAAAGTCGTCTTAACGATGTTGCCGCTTCCTGTGTCCCACATAACAGCTGTCTCCCACTGGTCTATGGCGTCTTTGATTTCCTGCGCAACGGTCTTGCTAAAATTACTTGCGAACAACGCCTCCAACGCCTCCGGCACCGTGTTCCCACATACTTCATAGCGGAAATCACCATCCGGCTGGTATATGGCTAACTTGGCGGTTGCGACAGGCATGTTGAAATTCGGTGGCTTACTTGCGGGATAGAGGAGGGCAAACTCCGACCAGCCAGATGCGGATATCTGTGCATCGATAGCCTGTACTTCAACGCGGTAGAGAATGGGGCCGAACGCGTTCTCTAGCGCCAATCCACCGAGGGTTGCTTCTACAACTGTCCTGCCGGGTGTGATAGCGATGTCCGACCAGGCTGGGGTCTGCCAGTTCGGATTGGCCGAACCTCCGGCAGGGCTGCATCCTCCGGAACCACACACCTCTTCGACGTACTGCACGTTGTAGCTGGTTGCCCCAGTAACCGGATCCCATCGCAACGTGACCTTGTCCTTGACGCCATCCCCGTCGTCATCAATGAGATTTCCATTCGCCCGCAGGCCGGTAGGTGCGGGAAGCGGCGTGGGCGTCGCCGTAGGCGTAGGTGTGAGCGTTGCTGTAGGAGTAGGCGTCGGCGTGGGAGTAGGCGTCGCAGTAGGTGTGGGAGTATGGGTAGGCGGTGGCTTGGGAGTAGGGGTAGGCGCTGGTGTGGAAGTAGGGATAGGCGTCGGCGTGGGGGTAGGGGTGGGCGTAGGCGTAGGCGTCGGCCTGGGGGTAGGGGTGGGCGTGGCCGTGGGAGTCGGAGTTGGCGTGGGCCCTCTGACGATGACTCTCGCAGAATCGGTTTCGAGGATGTACTCTTCGTTCTCTCCGATGCTGCGCTCGATGAGCTGCACCGTGATGGTGTAGGTCCCGGCAGTACACCCGTGGTAGGTCACGTCTTCCGTATGGGACTCGCTCCCCGCCGGCACCGATATCACCTCGCCGCGGTGTTTGCAGTCCTCGTGGAACCAGAGGCCGTCGCGGCTGGTTCGGAGAGGGATGCTGTACCGGTAGTTGGGGTCCGTGTCCAGGGCGTCCACGCTGATCGTGATCTGGCCGCTCCCGCCCGATAGTATCGGCGAGTCCACGTCCGAGATCAGCCCTGTCGCCGCCGTCCCCGACGCTTCCGCTATGGCGGCACGGGCTCGCTGGTAGCGCTCGATCCTGGCGGCCAGCCGCTCCTCGTAGCCCTCCCGTCGTTCCGGTGTCGGGGTGGCCGTCGGCTCTGCGCTCTCCTGCGCTCGCGCCTGCTCCGCGGGCGTGCGAACGAGCGCTGCGACAACAACCACGAGGAGTAGCAGGAGCAGCGCTACCGCAGGGCGAGACGGTTTCAGATTCCATGTGTTCATCGGACAGGCTGGTTGGCAGGAGGTTCCAAACGTACAACCCAACACGCACAGCTGGGCCGCAAGTAACCATAGCGCATCTGTGCATGACCATACCACAATAGATTCAATAAGGTATGACTATTGACGGAAATTTGCGGTGACGTCTCGTAACCATCCGCAGATTCGGCATCCTCACCCCTGCAGCCGCCCGTTCACCTGGTCCGGCGCGAGGCGTGCACGCCCTGCCGATAGCGCCGCCCCGCGCGCTTGCGATAAGGTAAATCCTCATCAACCGACTGGAGCCCTGAACGCCTTGCTGAAATCCCTTGGCTGTGGAAGCCCCCGCCTCGAACACGCCGGACAGTCCGTCTCCCTCGCCGGGTGGGTGCACCGACGCCGCGACCACGGCGGCCTCGTCTTCATAGACCTGCGCGACAGCACCGGTCTCGTGCAGGTCGTCTTCCACCCGGAGGAAGCGCCGGACGCCTTCGGCGTCGCCGAGCGCTTCCGTGCCGAGTGGGTCGCGCAGATCACCGGCACGGTCCGTCCGCGCCCCGAGGGGACGGCCAACCCCAACCTCGACACCGGAGACGTCGAGGTACTGGCGAACGCCGCCGTCGTGCTCAACGCGGCGAAGACGCCGCCGTTCGACGTCAGCCAGGACGCCCCGGTCGACGAACTGCTCCGCATGCGCTACCGCTACCTGGACCTCCGCCGTCCTTTCATGCGTGAGAACCTCCGCATGCGCCACCGCGCCGTCAAGTTCATCCGCGACTACCTCGACGAGCGCGGCTTCGTGGAGATCGAGACGCCCATCCTCATCAAGAGCACGCCGGAGGGCGCGCGCGACTACCTCGTCCCCAGCCGCATCCACCAGGGCAGCTTCTACGCCCTCCCCCAATCGCCCCAGCAGCTGAAGCAGTTGCTGATGGTCGCGGGCGCCGACCGCTACTTCCAGATCGCACGCTGCTTCCGCGACGAGGACCCCCGCGCCGACCGCCTCCCCGAGTTCACCCAGCTCGACCTGGAGATGGCGTTCGTGGACCGTGACGACATCGTCGCCCTCATGTCCGACCTCTACACCGCGCTCATCCAGGCCATTCGCCCGGACAAGCGCGTGCCCCTGCCGATACCCCGCTTCACCTACGAGGAGGCCATGGCCCGCTTCGGCAGCGACAAGCCGGACATCCGCTTCGGGCTGGAGCTGGCCGACTTCTCCTCCATCGTCGCCGGCAGCGAGTTCAAGGTCTTCTCCGGCGTCGTCGCGAGCGGTGGGGTGGTCAAGGGCTTCGCCGCTCCCGGCCTCGCCGCCATCCCCCGGCGCCAGGCCGACGAACTGGTCGAACTCGCCAAGCGTTACGGTGCGCGCGGCCTCGTCACCGTCGCGCTCGACGAGGCCGCGGGTTCGCTCGACGCGCTCACGCTCGACCACGTCCGCACCCCCGCCCGCGCGCTGGCGCTCGACGAGATCAGGGCGATGGCAGCCGCCTGCGGCGCAACGCCCGGCGACCTCATCCTCATCGTGGCGGGAGATGAGCCGCAGTCCTCCGCGACCCTCGGCCAGTTGCGCCTCCACATGGGCGAGCGACTCGGCCTCGCCGACCCGGACACCATCGCCCTCTGCGTCATCTCCGACTTCCCCCTCTTCGACTGGAACGAGAACGAGCAGCGGTGGGACTCCGTGCACCACCCCTTCACTGCGCCCTTCGACGACCACTGGGAGCGGCTGGAGACCGATCCGGGGAGCATGACCGCCAGGGCCTACGATCTCGCCGCGAACGGCTACGAGCTCGCGGGCGGCAGCATCCGCATCCACGAACGCGAGAAGCAGGAGGCCGTCTTCCACACGCTGGGACACTCGCCCGAGAACGTGGAATCGCAGTTCGGGCACCTGCTGGAGGCGTTCGAGTACGGCGCGCCCCCCCACGGCGGCTTCGCAGGCGGCATAGACCGCCTCATCATGCTGCTCTCCGACAGCGCCGAATCGATCCGCGACACCATCGCCTTCCCAAAGACCCAGGTCGGGGCGGATCCCCTCTTCGGCGCGCCGTCGCCTGTCGACCAGGCCCAATTGGACCAACTCGGCCTCGCACTCGTCCCCCGGAGTCCTGAGCCGGAGACGCGGTAGAGCGGGCGTCCCCCCATGCTCCCGGATCTGACCATCGCCCAGGCCGCCGTCCTCGCGCTGCTGGGACTGTCCGTCGGTACGGTGGGAGCGCTCGCGGGCGTCGGCGGAGGGTTCCTCCTCGTCCCCGCCCTCCTCTTCATCTTCCCCGACGCCGACCCGGCATCGGTCACCGCCATATCCCTCACCGCCGTGTTCTTCAATGCTGCATCCGCGAGTGTTGGCTACCGCCGGTTGCGCGTGCAGGACTTCCGCACAGCCGTAATCCTCATCGCCCTCGCGGTCCCGGCCGCGGCGACAGGGGCCCTCGTCAACCGCGTGACCGGGCGGGGCGCGTTCGAGACCATATTCGCCGTCGCGCTGCTCCTGGGAGCGGTCTACCTCATCTCCCGCAGCGCACTCGAATCGCGACCCGAAGAGCCTTCCACGCGAGGACGGCCCCGAAGGATTGTCGACAAAGCCGGGCGAACGTACGCATACCGCGTGAACGAACCGCTCACCGCCGCTATCGCACCTGTCGCTGGCTTCTTCGCGGGCTTCTTCGGTATCGGCGGTGGCATCATCAACGTCCCGGTGATGATGCTGCTCATCCGCATCCCGAAGGCCGTTGCCATCGCAACTTCCCAATTGGAATTGACCGCCGCAGCGACCGCGGCCCTGGCCATCCACGTCACGGCCAGCAGCGGTGAACCGAGCCTCTGGCTGCGTGCAGGCATCGCCGGTGTGGGCGCGATGATCGGCGCGCAGATCGGCGTCCGGCTCGCGCCCAGGGTCAGTGGACGGCTCGTGCTCGGCGTCATCGGCGCAGGACTGCTCATCGCCGGGACTAGACTGCTCCTGTGAGCGCCGTTACTCCGCCTCGATGCCCTCCAGCCCCCACGGTCCTCTGAACCACACAGGGAGAGCGGAACAACCCGCACGTTCAGCGACACGCTCCGCCAGTACGGACGCAGTCCCCGCGTCCGCCGGCGCGAACATGGACGGGCCCGCGCCACACAGTGCCGGACGCAGTCCCACTGACTCGAACGCCGCGCATAGCCCCGTATAGGACGGATACGCCTCAGCCCCGACCGCATCGAACGCGTTGACCACTCGCGCATCGAGCGGCTCACCGCTGTTCAAGCGCCGCTCAACGTCCGCCGTAGCGCTTCCGTCCGTGTAGTGCTCGGGCGTCAGCAACCCGTACATCTGCGCAGTCTTGTCCCTCGGCCTCGATGCATCCGGTACGGCCACGACCGCTTCGCCCTCCGGAGTCGGCAGCGGCGTCAGACGCTCGCCTCGTCCTTCGCCCAGCGCCGTGCCCCCTGATACGAAGAACGGCACGTCGCTCCCCAGCCGCGCCGCGAGTCCGCGCAACGCATCGGCGTCGAGAGCGAGCCCCCACAACCGCCGGAGTCCGAGCAGAGCGATCGCGGCGTCGCTGCTCCCCCCGCCAAGCCCGCCCGCCGTGGGGATGCGCTTCGCCAGGTGGACTGACGCGCCGGTCGACACGCCCGTCTCGCGCTGCAGCAGCCGCGCAGCCGCCAACACGAGGTTCTCCTCGACAGGCGCGGCGCCCTCGGGCTCGACCGTGAGGCTGAGGGCGTCGGACGCTTCGAACGTCAACTCGTCCGCGAGGCTGAGCGACTGCAGCACCGTCCGCACCTCGTGGTAGCCGTCGGCGCGGCGTCCGAGCACCTCGAACGCCAGGTTGACTTTCGCGGGGGCCAGCAGACGGAGCGCGGACATCGCTACCAGCGGCGCTTGTACTTGGAGATGCTCTTCATCTCGCGGGGCGGGTCCAGGTGGCGGCCCATGATCGTGTACGAGACCTCTGCCACGTACAGGCTGCCCTCCGAGTCCACCGCCACCCCGTGCGGCGCGACGAACTCACCCGGGCCCTCTCCCTCCACCGCGGCGCCGAACCGGCTGACGAGCCTGCCCGTCAGATCGAACACTTCGACGCGATGCCCCATGTTCGGCGAGTCGAACCCTCCGATGCCGTTCAGCTGCCCCACGTAGATGTGGTCCTGCCAGAGCACCATCGCGTCCGGCCGGTGGATGTTGTTCCACATGGCGATGAACCGCCCCTCCGCATCGAATATCTGGATGCGGTGCGCCTCGCGGTCGGCGACGTAGACCCTGTCCTCCCTGTCGATGGCGACGTTGTGCGGGCGCATGAACTCGCCGGCGTCGATGCCGGGGCTGCCCCACGAGAACCTGTACTCGCCCGCGCTGCTGTAGACGTGGATCCGAGCGTTCCCGTAGCCGTCCGAGACGTACCAGTCGCCGTTGGACGGACGGATCGCCGCGGACGTCGGTCGGTTGAACGGCTGCCCGCCCCACTTCGGCGATGGGTTGTTGCGGTTCCCCAACTCGAACAGCCGCTCGCCCGCGCTGTTGAACCGCTGCACGGTGTGGATGCCGTCGTCCGCCACGAGCAGCGTGTCGTCATGGGCGATGTACAGCCCGTGCGTTCGGTTGCTGAAGTACCCCTCTCCGAACGACTTGATGAAGTTGCCGTCTTTGTCGAACTGCATCAGCGGGTGCTCGCCCCGGGTCAGGAGGAACACGTTGTCCTGCGAGTCCACCGCCACGCCTGGACACTCGAGCAGGACGTAGCCCTCCGGGAGCGTCGGCCATCCCGGAACGTACTCGTACTGGAACCCCTCGTAGCCGAAAACGTCTGCCATCTTGCCTCCCCGGCGGTGCGCCGCCGTTCCGATTGTACGCCAACCGCTCGCAGCCACGTCAGCGCCACGGAGGCTCCAGCCATCCCACGCCGGGCGTGAATGAGATACCATGCATGCGGCAAGCCTTGACCATAACCGGAGGAACGCATATGACCCAGAACGGCGCCATACAGGACGCGGTCGCTCGCGGAGGCACTCGCCGCAGCAAGTTCATCTACGACGACTGGATGGATTCACATGGCCTCCCCATCCACCGGGGCTATTTCATCGAGGACCTGCGCACCGTGGAGGTCGCCCCGTGGCACGAGCGTGAATGCAACGCGGCCTTCATCCAGGTCTCCGGCATGGAGGGCGTCGCCGAAGCCCGTATCACGGAACTGCCGCCCGGCGCGAGCGCTCCGCCCCTCAAGTTCGCCCTCGACGAGGTCGTCTACACGCTCGCTGGGCACGGCATCGCCACTGTCTGGACGGACGGCGTCGACAAGCACAGCTTCGAATTCGGCCCGCGCAGCCTCTTCCTCATCCCGCGCGGCGCGCACCGCCAGTTCGCCAACGCGCGCGGCGACCAGCCGCTCCGCATGCTCCACAACAACTATCTCCCCGTCGCCATGTCGCTCGAACCGGACCCCGACTTCTACTTCAACAACCCCTATGGGCATCCCGAACTGCTCCAGCCCCGCGAGGACGAGCTCTACGCCGTCGCCAAGCGCGCGCCCAACCTGGGGCGCGGCGCGACCTGGTACGGCAACTACTTCACCGACATGGCCGCGTGGAACGATCTCGTGCCTCACCGCCAGCGCGGAGGAGGCGGTCACGTCGTGGACGTCTCGTTCCCCAACTCCCAGATGGGTGGGCATATGTCAGTCTTCCCGCCTGGGACCTACAAGAAGGGGCACCGGCACGGTCCTGGAAGGGTCATCGTCATACCGGCGGGAGAGGGTTACTCCATCCTCTGGCCCGAGGGCGGTGAGAAGATCATCGCTCCGTGGCACGAGGGCAGTATGTTCACACCGCCTGATCGCTGGTTCCACCAGCACTTCAACGTCAGCGTTGAACCCGCCCGCTACCTCGCCCTCGCCCCGCTCCCCCAGTTCGGCGGCCACAGTGAGAAGGTGGAAGACCGACGGCGCGACCAGATCGAGTACCCGTACGAGGAAGCCTGGATCCGCGAGAAGTTCGAGGAGGAACTCGACAAGCGCGGGCTGGAGAGCCTCATGCCGGAAGAGGCCTACAGGAACCCCGACTTCAAGTGGGGCTACGGCGCCAACGAGGAGCAGGGCGCCGTGCTCGGACGCGGAAACAACGGCTAACCGGCCACACGTCCGGACCGGAAAACATGACGAGGGCGGCCAGGGGGCCGCCCTCGTCGTACGCCTGTCCGGAGACCGGCCGCGTGCCGAAGCGCAGCTTGCGGATGGTTGCTGTGAGGACTACACCAGTACCATCGACCGCACCGTGGGCATGCCGGACTTCGCGAGGCTCCAGTGCTCCCCGCGGTCGTCGCTCACGTAGAGGTCGTTGGCCGCAGCCGCCATCAGCGCGCCGCCGGGGCCGGCCACCATCGTCCTGATCATCGCCTCGAAGGAAACGGGGAGTCCGTTCGCCAACTGGAGCCAGTGGGCTCCGCCGTCCTCGCTGCGGTAGATCGCGGCGTTCGCCGTGCCGTTCGCGCGCCATCCCGGCGGAGGCGTTGCAGCAGCGGCGGTGTACAGCAGTCCCGGGTCCTCCGGCGCTGCGACCAGAGGCATCGTGTACGGCCGGTCCAGACCCTCCTGCACCAGCCGCCAGCTCTGACCGCCATCGTCGCTGCGGTGGAACCCGCACCCCGTGGTCGCGTACACGTGCTGCGCGTCGGGGTCCGCCATCACCTCGTGGACGTCGAAGAAGAGTCCCTCGTTCAGGCTCTCCCACGTCACGCCGTCGTCGACGCTGCGGAACACGCCGCCTTCCTCGACGCCCACGTACACCCCGCCCGCCTGTGACGGATCGGGGAAGATCGAGCGCACGTGGGGGATGTGTGGCGGCGGCGGGAACGTCCACGTCTCGCGGCCGGGGATGTCGTTGAACGTGTCGCAGGCGACCCAACTGGCTCCGCCGTCGCCGCTCCGGTACATCATCGCGGGCGACACGCCCAGCCATACGAGTCCCGGCACGCGGGCGTCCGCCCCCAGCGTCCAGGGCTGGACCTCGACCGCGCGGGGGTTCATCAGCTCCCAGCGGTTGTGCCCGCTCCGGCGCCAGACGGCTGCTTCGTCCGTCACGGCGTAGACCGTGTCGCCGGCGGCGGCGAGCATCACGCGCGTTTCAGGGCCGTCCTCTGCGTGAAACTTCCCGCTGTCCGGGTGGAACGCGAACACACCTTCGTCTGTTCCCAGTACCAACTCACTCATGACTTCCTCCTCACGGACTGAAGCAGGCTCTCATGGACTGTCGCTCTGCGGCCAGTGTACTCGTCTACAACGCAACAGGCGATATGACGCAACGCCAACCGGCCACGAGGGCCTGCTACTCCGGGCGCTTGCCGATACGCAGCCGGACGACGCCGCAATCGCACAGGTAGTCCGTCCACGCCAGTTCGTCGAGCTCGTTCGGCAGCAGGGGCTGGCCGCGCTCCGAGTACGGCACCTCCCGAACGCGCGATGCGCCGCAGTACTCGCACGGCGGCTCCATCCGCAGCCCGCCCTCGCCCCTGCTCACCACGACGCTCACGCCGCACCCCGCCACGTTCGGTACAACGACGCCCACTCCGCCATCGAGAGCGTCTGCGCCCGGCGCGAAGCCTGAACGCCTGCCGCCCTCAGCAATCCCTCCGCATCGTCCGGCGGAACGCCCAGCCCGCCTGACAGCGCGTTCCGCAACTGCTTCCGTGGCGCGCTGAACCCCGCGCGCGCCAGCAGGAAGAACCGTTCCGCGTCGTCCACTCCCTCTGCCAACTCATGGTGCAGCGTTATCGCCACCACGGCCGACCTTACCTTCGGCGGTGGAGTGAACGACCCTGGGCGCACGACGCGTGCGATGCGTGCATTCCCGAACAGCTGCACAGCCAACGACACCAGCGACATCGCTCCGGGCCGCGCGCACATCTGCTCCGCCACCTCCCGCTGCACCAGCACTGCGGCGCGCTCGGGACGGCAGTCGGACTCCAGGAAACGCCGGAGGATCGGCATCGCGGCGTAGTACGGCAGGTTTCCGAGCATCTTGTACGGCGCGCACCCGCCGAGCAGAGCTGCGGGCTCAGCGGCGCGGGCGTCGGCCTCGATAACCTCCACGTTCGACGGCGCTGTAGCGGCGAGGGAACGCGCCAGTGCGTCGTCCAGTTCGATCGCGACGACACGCCGCGCGCGCTCCGCCAGCACCATCGTGAGGGAGCCTCGCCCCGGCCCGACCTCGATAACCGTATCGTCGGGGCCCACGTCCACCGCGTCGGCGATCGCGCTCAGGATGTTGCGGTCGGTCAGGAAATGCTGCCCCAGGCTCTTCCTGGGAGCGTCGTACGCCATGGCTGGCCTCGGAACTGTGCGCCGGAGGGCGGTGGCGCCTCCGGCGCATCGGGCTTGCGAGGGAGAGGCCGTGCACCTCTCGTCGAACCGGGAGCCCGCGCGCTTAACCATGGACCTGAACTCGAACCAGACTGGTCTGCGGCACTCGGAGCACTCCGCTTAGCGCTGCTTCCTTCCGGACCTGACGCGGTTCGCAGGGCTCCGTCGCGCAGGGTCTGGCTCTCAACGTCCGTTTCCGGGCCAGAGACGGCGAGACCGGCCCTCTAGAGAGGAGTTCAACCCCGCTGAAGCGGATTTCGGGTGCAGGGCACC
>DAOUJK010000052.1:0-45189 GCA_034422795.1 Dehalococcoidia bacterium
GGTGGCCGTTGGAGTGGCGACGGGCGCGATACCGCAGAGCCGGTACCACAGCTATCGAATGATCCTGGGCACCTTGCCTGAGTGACCTTCGGTCACGGGTTCAGTGAAAGCCTCGCCCCCCTACGTGAAGCGCACGCTCACGAGCCCGAGCGTCGCGAATTCCGCGTGGACCGTGTCGCCCTCGCGGACGTCCATGGCGTTCGTGATGGAGCCCGTCGTCACGAACTCGCCCGCGCGCAGCCCCTGGCCCAGCTCCGCCAGCTTGTTCGCGCACCATGCAACCGACCGCGCCGGGTTGCCCAGCACCGCCGACGCCCTCCCCCGCTCGAACTCCTCGCCGTTGCGGTAGAGGACGACCTCCTCCGTCGCGATATTCAGCCCACCGGCCGGCAGCCGTGTGCTCCCGATCACGACCCGTGCTGCCAGGCCGTTGTCCGCGATGACGTCCTGCTCCCTGACGCGCCACCCCTCGACCCGGCTGTCCACGATCTCCAGCGCCGGGAACACGTACTCCGTCGCGGCCAGCACGTCCCCCATCGTCACACCCGGGCCCTTCAGCGGCGACTTCAGCCGAAACGCTAACTCCGGCTCCGCCTTCGGGTTGATGAGATCCGATGTCCTGATGCGCCCGTTGTCCCGCACCGTCGTGTCGTCGAACACCGTGCCGAGTATGGGCGTATCGATACCGAACACCTGCTGCAGCGCCTCGTTCGTGAGGCCGACCTTCCGCCCGACGATGCGATGGCCGTGCTCCAGCTCGTGTACGACGATGTCCGCGGCGATGGCGTACGCTTCCTCGGACGTGAGCTCCGGCGCCTGCTCCGTGAGCGGCGGGATGGGCGTCGCGTTGTGCTCGGCGTCGCTCAGCGCGTGGGCGAGTGCGTGCAGTTGATCGTGCGGGACGGGCATGGGGACCTCCGTCAGGGGAGTGCAGGGCTGGGTTGCGCCTGCACCAAGATTACCAGCGGCGATAAGATGTCCGCCATGACCGGGAATGAACCTCGCGTTGCAGCGGTGCTGCTCGCCGCGGGCGAGTCGACGCGGATGCACGAGATGAAGGCGCTGCTGCCATGGATGAGCGGCAGGCCGTTACTGGCGCACCAGGCCCGTGCGCTTGCCGAGGCGGGCTACGAGCCCATCGTCACTGTGCTCGGGCACCTCGCCGACCGCTTGCGGCAGGTGCTCACCGGCCCGGAGCCGGTGCGGATCGTGGAGAACCCGCGCTATCGCGAAGGGCGTACGACTTCCATCACCGCCGGGCTTCGCGCTCTGCCGGACGACGTATCAGGCGTACTCATCGTCTCGGTGGACCAGCCGCGCTCCGGCGCGCTGCTGTCGCGGCTGCGCGAGGCGTGGCTCGCGTCGCGCCCCGCCATCGCCGTGCCATCGCTCGACGGCAACGCAGGGCATCCGCCTCTGTTCGATGCGGCGCTGCTGCCGGAGTTGCGGGCTATAACAGAGGAGCGGCAGGGTCTGCGGGAGGTGGTGTCGCGCCATCGGAGTGAGCGCATGCTCGTGCCGGTCGACGACCCGCTGACGCTCACGAACCTCAATACGCGGGAGCAGTACGAGGCGGCTCTCCGGTTGGCGCAAGCGTAGCTGCTCAGGCCACGGCCGCTGCGTACACCAGCAACGCAGAGCCGGCGAACGACACCAGCACGCCCAGCACGACGCCCAGGGTGATGTGCTCCAGCCTCCGGTTGACCAGGTACGAGAGGACGAGCGTGAATACGCTCACGGTGCGCATGAGCGGGTTGACGATACTCACGCCGGCGAGGGAGAGCGCGAAGAACCGCAGCAGTTGCGCTATGAAAACGCTGAAGCCCGCACCGCCGAATATCTGCAGATAACGGACGCTGATGGTGCCGACGAGGTGGCGCTGGGGAGGTAGCACGAGCGACAGGATAAGCACCCCCGCCGCGCCGACGTACGCGATGAACGTGCCGACGGCGGCCGCGTCCGTTGCGCCCTCCATCGCGGCGCGGATCAGGATGGGGCTCGTGCCGTAAGCCACCGACGAAAGCAGGGAGAAGACGTAACCCTCCACCATGCGGAGTTCGACCGCGGGAGCCGTGCTTGCTTGCCCGGTCCCACCTCTCCCCGGGAGAGGGTTAGGGCGAGGGTTGGTGGGCACCGCGGTGGAGCGTTTCGGGCGCTCTATCATCAGCGCCGGGCTGCCGAGGATGAGCACGATGCCCGCGTACATCAGGAGCGTGGGGCGCTCGCCGAGGAGGAGCATCGCCATGAGGATGCTGTATGGCACGGTGATGGTCTGGATCGTCACGGTGCGGGGTGCGCCGATGGCCCCGATCGCCCGGTAGTAGCAGTAACGCCCGATGACGAAGTGGACGACCCCCGCCCCGGCGAGCAGGAAGTAGCCGTCGAAGGTGACCTGGCCGAAGTTGAACAGCTGGCCGGTTGCGAGTACGGCCACGAGGCCGAACGGCACCCCGAGCAGCACGCTGATGAACGCGCCCTGCGCCGCAGTTGCTCCCGCGCCCGTGATGCCCCTCCGTATGAGGATGGAGTTGACAGCGAACGAGAACGACGAGGCGAGGGCGATGAGCGCGCCGAATATCACGCCGACACCTGCTCCTTCGGCGTGCCGGAGGAGGCGCTCAAGGCATGGGCGGGACGGTGCGGTTGGTCGTGCGATAGCGGCATGGGAACCTTCGCGCCCGGGAAGTGCGGCGCGCGGCGATGGGGCTGCGCCGAGGTTACCAGTGAACGGGCCTCGCGTCGCGGCTGGGGAAGGGTCGCCCCTCAGCTCACGTTCGCTGCATAGATCAGCAGCACGGAGGCGGAGACGGAGACCAGCACACCGAGCCCCACGCGCCAGGTAAGCGTCTCGAACGAGCGGTTCACGAGGTACGTGAGCACGATCGTGAAGACGCCGACCATGCGCTGCAGCGGCGCCACGATGATGACGTCGGCCATCGACAGAGCGAAGAATCGGAGCAATTGGGCGAAGAAGACCGAGAACGCCGCACCGCCGAACAACCGCATGTAGTACATGTTGATGGAGCTCATCAGCTGGCGCCGCCCGGGCAGCGCCATGGTCGCGAGGAGCACTGCGGCCGCTCCTACGTAGGCGACGAACGTGCCTATCGCCGCCGTTCGCGTTGCGTCTGCCAGCGCGGCCCGGATGAAGAGCGGACTCGTCCCGTACGCGACGCCTGCCAGCGTAGCGAAGATATACCCTTCGAGCTGCCGTATCTCGAGCGCGCGGGCCGGTGGCGCCGGCCTGCCTCCGGCGCCATCCCTTGGGGTTGCAGCGGGCGCGGGGGTCCGGGGACGCCGCTCGATCATGATTGCGGGGGCAACGATGACGAGCCCGATCGCGCCCAGCATCAGCGGCGTCACCACCTCGTCGAGCAGGATGACGGCCATGAGGATGCTGTAGGGAGTCGCGAGGCTCTGAAGGGGGCTGGAGCGGGACGCGCCGATGGCCCCGATCGCCCGGTAGTTGCAGTACCGGCCGATGACGAAGTGGACCAACCCCGCTCCGAATAGCAGCAGGTAGCCCATCGCCGACACCTCGCCGAAGCGCAGGAGCTGGCCGGTCAGCACCACGGCGATGAAACCGAAGGGCACGCCCAGGAGCACGGTGATGAGCGCGCCCTGGGCTGCGGTCGCGCCTGCTCCCGCGATGCCTCTGCGTACGAGGATGGAGTTGACGGCGAAAGAGAACGCAGAGGTGAGCGAGAGCAGCGCGCCGAATATCACGCCACGACTCCCTCGTTCAGCAGCGCCGCCGCCTCATCCTCCGGCATGCCGAGGTCGGCGGTCAGCACCTCCATCGTCTGCTCGCCGAGCTGCGGCGGGATGCGGCGGGGGCCGCTGGGCGTTCGCGAGAGTTTGATGGGATTGCCGGTGAACCGCACCGGCCCCAGCACGGGGTGCTCCATCTCCACGAACATCTCGCGGTGGTTCACCTGCGGGTCCTCCGCCACCTGCGCGATGTCCTGCACCGGCCCCGCCGGGACCCCCATGTTGTTCAGGACTTCCACCCACTCGGCGGTCGTCTTCTGCAGCATCGCTTCCTCGATCACCGGTATCAGCTCGTCGTAGTGCTGCGTGCGCGACCAGCCGGTGAGGTAGCGCTCGTCGTCCATCAGTTCGACGTGGTCGATGGCGGCGCAGAAGAGCGGCCACTGGTCGGTGCCGCCGCCCATGATGGCGACCACGACATAGCCGTCGGCGGTCCGGAACGCCTGGAACGGCGTGGAGCTCGGGTGGCGCGTACCGATACGTTGCGGCACCTGCCCGAGCGTGAAATAGCGCATGAACGCGTTCTCCATGATGGAGACCTGGCAGTCCAGCATGCCGATGTCGATGTACTGCCCCTCGCCGGACCGCTCGCGCTCCAGCAGGGCGCTCTGAATGGCGATAGTGGCGAACAGCGCCGCGGTTATGTCGCCGATGCTCGCACCCGGGCGCACGGGGCCGCGTCCGGGCTCGCCCGTGATGCTCAGCATGCCGCCCATGCCCTGGACGATGACATCGAGCGCCGGGCGTTGGGCGTAGGGCCCCGTCTGGCCGAAACCGGAGACTGAACACATCACGATGCGCGGGTTGCGCGCCCGTACGTCCTCGTACGTCAGCCCCAGCCGCTGCATCGTGCCGGGTCGGAAGTTTTCGATGAGGACGTCGGCGGTCTCAGCGAGCCTCAGCAGCACCTCGCGTCCCTTCGGGTTGGCGAGGTCGACGGCGATGCTCCGCTTCCCCCGGTTGATGCTCATGAAGTACGTGCTGAACGCCTGCTCGTCCGTCTCCGTGCCCTCCGGCGTGAGGAAGGGCCCATTGCCGCGGGCAGGATCGCCGGTCTCCGGCTGCTCGACCTTGATGACGTCCGCGCCCAGGTCGGCCATGAGCATCGTTGAGAACGGCCCCGCGAGGATGCGGGTGAGGTCTATGACGCGTATGCCGTCGAGCGGGCCAGCCATGGGGCAACTCCTTCGCACGGAGGATTCAGGGGTGCGGCGATTCTACCCGACGAGAGTGGTCGCGCGCCGAATGGCGCGCCGTCGAACGTGCGCTTGCGCCTATCCGTCGAGGCGGGCCCCTGTCCGTTGCCGGAGTCGGCGTTTAGCGCAGCGCGTCGGCGAGGTACTCCGCCCAGTGGCGGGGCTTCTTGGACGTGAAGTGCCCGATCTGCTGGCGGCAGGAGATGCCGGAGACGGCGACCGGCCAGCCCCGCTTCTCCTCGTTCTCGATCGCCGGGAAGAGCTTGAGCGAGCCCATCGCCTTCGACGTCTCGTAGTGCTCTTTCTCGAACCCGAACGTCCCTGCCATGCCGCAGCACGCGGAGTCGATCAGTTCCGGCTCGTAGCCCGCGATGCGGAGCGCTTCCAGCGTCGGACCCGCGCCCACCAGCGCCTTCTGGTGGCAGTGGCCGTGCACCTGCATCTGCGCCTTGTCTCCCTCGGTGAATACGGCGCGCACGGCGTCCGGCTGCTCAGCCGCGAGCTTCACGAGCAGTTCGTCCAGCATGAACGCCTGGCTGGCTACGGACCTCGAAGCATCGTCGCGCAACAGCTCGGGGTACTCATCGCGGAGCGTGAGCAGGCACGACGGCTCCGTGCCGACGATGAGCGCACCGCGCTGCGCGTGCGGCGCGAGCACCTCCACGTTCTTCTGCGCCCAGCCCTTCGCCTTCTTCAACTGTCCCTTGGAGATGAGCGGTCTGCCGCAGCAGCCGCGCTGCGTCTCGATGCTCACGTTGTAGCCGAGCGCCTCCAGCACGCGGACGGCGGAGCGCCCCACCTCCGGCGTCATGTACTCGGTGAAGGTGTCGTGGAAGTAGATGACGTCGCCGCGCGTTCCCTTCTGCGCCTGCGCGCCCCGGCGCGCGAACCACGATGAGAAGCGGCGCAGCGCGAACTTCGGCAGCGGACGCTGTCGGGCGATGCCGAACACGCGCTCGGCGAACAGCTTGGAGGGCGGCAGGCTGCCGAGCAGGTTCGTGACCGGCGCGATGGCCTGCCCGATGCGGCTGAGGCGGGCGACCTCGCCGAATGCTCGGGCGCGCAGCGGCAGGCCGTGCTTCTCGTAGTACTTGCTCAGCACCTCGGACTTCAGCTTGGCCATGTCCACGTTGGACGGGCACTCGGCCTTGCACGCCTTGCACTCGACGCAGAGGTCCATGGTGTCGTAGAGGCGCTTGCCGGTGAGTTCCTCGGCGGGGAGCTTGCCGCTGATGATCATGCGGAGCATCGTTGCGCGTGCGCGGGTGGAGTGCTCCTCCTCGCGCGTGGCCATGAAGGAGGGGCACATGCCGCCGTCCAGCTTGCGGCACGCGCCCTGGCTGTTGCACATCTCCACGTGAGCGCCGAAGCCGCCGTCCTCGCTGAAGTCGAGGTACGTCGGCACGTCGATGGCCGTGTAGTCAGGGCCGATGCGCAGGTTCTCGCGCAGGCCGGGCGTCTCGATGATCTTGCCCGGGTTCATGATGCCGTCGGGGTCGAACGTCTGCTTCAGCTCCTTGAACGCCTGGTAGAGCTCGGAGCCGAACATCTTCTCGGTGAAGACGCCGCGCACGATGCCGTCGCCGTGTTCGCCGGTGAGGCTGCCACCGAACTCCAGCACGAGGTCGGCGATCTCCTCGGCGATGGAGGCCATCTTCTCGACGCCCTCGTGCCGCTTCAGATTGACGACGGGGCGTATGTGCAGGCAGCCGGTCGACGCGTGGCCGTAGTAGGCGGCCTCCGTGTCGTGCTTCGCGACGATCTCCTCGAAGCGGCGCACGTACTGCGGCAACTGCTCCGGCGAGACGGCGGTGTCCTCCACGTAGGGCAGCGGCTTGGCGTCGCCCTTGAGCGCCATCGCCAAGCCCAGCCCGGCCTCGCGGAGCGCGTACCAACGCTGCTGCTCGATGGGGTCGTTCGTGATCATGGTGGCATAGCCGAGGCGGCGGTGCTCCATGTCGGCCTTCATCGCTTCGAGCCTCGACTGCACCTCGCGCGGGGAGTCTCCGTAGAACTCGACGAACAGCAGCTCGCGCGGCTCGCCGATGAAATAGTCGAGCAGGCTGCGGTAGCCGGGGTTCACCTTGCAGTTGTCTATGATCATGTGGCCGACGAGTTCGACCGCCGACGGGCTGTGCTCGAGGAGCGGGACGGACGCCTCCATGCACTCGATGAGGTCGGTGAAGTGGACGACGCCCAGACCCTTGTAACGCGGGAGGGGCACGAGATTCACGCGGGCCTCCGTGACGGCGACGAGCGTGCCCTCCGAGCCGACGACTGCACGGGTGAGGTTCATCGGGCCGTCGCCGGTGAAGTCGTCGAGGTTGTAGCCCATGACGCGGCGCAGGATGCGGGGGAAGCGCTGCGCGACCTCGTCCGCGTGCTCCCACGCGAGGCGGCGCGTCTCGCGGTAGATGGCGCCCTCGAGGTCGTTGCGCGAGAGCTTGTCCTCCAGCGCCTCGCCAGCGACGGGCGAGAACCGCGCGCGGCTGCCGTCCGCGAGGATGGCGTCGACCTCGAGGATGTGGTCGAGCGTCTTGCCATAGATGACGGAGTGCGGACCGCAGGAGTTGTTGCCGATGCCGCCGCCGACCGTGGCGCGCGCGCTGGTGACGGGGTCCGGGCCGTACATGAGGCCGTACTGGCGCACCGCTGCGGAGAGGTGGTTGTTGACGATGCCGGGCTGCACGCGCGCCCACCGTTCCTCCGGAGAGACCTCCAGCACGTTGCGCATGTACTTGGAGAAGTCCATGACGATAGTGTGGTTGGTGGTCTGTCCTGCAAGCGCGGTCCCTCCGCCGCGCGGCGTGACGGGTACGCCGTGCTCGCGGGCGATGCGGATCGTGGCCTCCACGTCGTCCGCCGTGCGCGGCACGACGACGCCGACCGGCGTCATCTGGAAGATGGAGGCGTCGGTGGAGTACATGAGGCGGTTGTAGTGGTCCATCCGCACTTCCCCGGCGATCTGGCCCCGCAGCTTGTCGGCGATGACGCCGATCTCGGAGGCGGCGATGGACGCGCCCTTGCGGGCGGTTTCGTACAGCAGTGGCATCGAGTCGTTCTCCCTGCGCGCGGGATTCTCCCGCGGAACTTCGACGAGCGCCCCCCAATCTTACGCCAGCGGGAGCGTCACGGGGGCCGGGAGGTTTCCGGATGTGGCCGAAGCCCGTGACTCCCGGCGGTTGACACGTCTTCCGCGCGCTCTTACGTTGAGTAGGCAACACGTTCTGCGAAAGGTGAGCGCAAGGCGATGCAGGAAGCGACGGAGCGTAAGACGCCAGTGACAACACTGGGGCCGCTGGAGACCCGGCTGATGGACGCCGCGTGGGCGGCGGGGCGTTCGCTCTCCGTGCAGGACGTCGTGGACAGGCTGGGCGGGGCGAACTACAAGACGGTGATGACCGTGCTCAATCGTCTCGTCGAGAAGGAGATGCTGGCGCGCGAACTGGACGGGCGCGCCTACCGCTATCTCCCCACGCGCGGCAGGGACGAGTTCCTGCGCGCCGCAGCCGACGGCCTGGTGCGCGGCTACGTCGAGGCGTTCGGCAACGATGCGGCCGGTCATCTTGCGGATGCGGCGGGCGCAGCGGCGCCTCCCGCTCCCAACCACGCAGAGCCGCAACCGCTTCCGGTTGCTTATCGCATCTACGACACCCCCGTGTACCGCCGGACCCCGCTCATCATGGCCGCTGCCGGGGCTATCGCTGCGGTGGTCTTCATCCTCGCCAGACGTCGTAAGACCTAGTGTCCTACGCACCGTTGGACTGGGATCAGTTCCCCGATGCGGCGGACCGCCTCGGAACGCCGCTCGCTCCCACGCAGGCCGAGCAGGTCCGCCGGATGGTCGAGCTGCTGCGCTCTTACAACACGTCGGCGTCGCTGATGTCGGAGGCGGCGCTCGCAGACGTGCTGCGGGGCCATGTCCTCGATTCCCTGACGCTGCTGCCGCTCATCCGCGGCGCCAACCTGCAAGGGGGGCGCCTTGTAGACGTGGGGACCGGCGGCGGCCTGCCCGGACTCGTGCTGGCGATAGCCGAGCCTTCGCTGCGTGTGACACTGATGGATGCGACGCGCAAGAAGACGGCGTACCTGGAGCGCGTCTCGACGGAACTGGGTCTGGAGGTCGAGGTGTTGCACGCCCGGGCAGAAGACGCCGGTCGCGGGCCTGCGATGCGTGAGTCGTTCGACCTTGCGGTCTGCCGGGCCCTTGGCCCGTGGCCGGTCGTGCTGGAACTGACGCTTCCCTTCTGCAAGACAGGCGGAGTGCTATTCGGTCAGCGAGGGTCTGACGCATCGTCAGAGGCCACCGCACACGCCGGGGCTGCCTCCCTGCTGGGCGGGCGCGTCGTGGGGGTCGAACAGGTGGGCGCCGAAGCCGGCCTGGAGCACCGCCATGTCATCGTCGTGGAGAAGGTAGAATCTACTCCCGTGCGATACCCGAGGAAAGCGGGGATACCGGCAAAGCGTCCGCTGATTTAGGCTTAAGCACGTGGCAAATGTCCTGGCATCGCTCAGAGCCAACCAGTCGCTGAAGCGCAGGCTCCTGTCGCCGCAGACCGGCGTCCCGCTGGTCGCGCTCGTGATCGTCATCGCACTGCTCACGAACAAGGTGGACATCGGCTTCAGCGACACGTGGGAGCACATCACCACGTTGAACCCCTGGTGGTATGTCGCAGCGTTCATTTCGCACTACAGCACGTTCATCTTCCGCGGCGCGCGCTGGCGCTTGCTTATAGCGAATGCGCACCGCCACGGCGGTGGACCGCCCCCTTCGGTAGCGTACGCCGGCCGGGTCATCCTCATGGGCTGGTTCGTGAACTCGGTGACGTGGTTCAGGATGGGCGACGCCTACCGCGCGTACGCGTACTCGAGCGACACGAACACGAGTTTCTCGCGCAGTATGGGGACGGTGATGGCCGACCGCTTCGTGGACCTCGCGGTCGTCGCGCTTCTCATCGCTATCGGTGTCGGGGCGCTGTTCATCGGCGGGCAGATCGTCCCACCGGTGCTCCTCGTGGTGGTTGCTGCGGGAGCGCTCGTGGTTGTCGGACTGGGGCTCGTCGGAATGATCCTCGCGCGGCGATGGGTCGCGCCGCGCCTGCCGGAGAAGATACGGGAGGTCTATCATCGCTTCCACAGCGGGACGATGGACAGCTTCGGACGTATGCACGTCGTGTTCGCGCTCGGAGTGGCGGGGTGGCTCTGCGAGGCCGGTCGTCTGTTCTGCGTGGTGATGGCTGTCGGGACACCGGTGGCGCTGGGGTTGGTGCTTTTCGTGCCGATGGCGAACGGCCTGCTCACAGCCGTTCCGCTTACGCCCGGTGGGCTGGGGCTGGTGGAGACCGGCGTGACAGGTCTGCTCGGCCTGGAGCTGGCGGTGGAGGCAGCGCTGGCGGTGGCGCTGGTGGACAGGAGCATCAGCTACGTGAGCATCGTGGCAACAGGAGGCGCTGTGTTCGTGGCGCGTCAGATACGGGCGGCGCGACGGGCGTACGTTCCCCAAGAAGGAGAGACAGGATGATCGATGGTGTATTCAGAGCACGGCTGCGGGCAGGCGATCCCCTGGTGGGTGTATTCGTCAGCATCGAGTCCCCGACTACGGTGGAGCTGCTCGCGGTCGCGGGGGTTGACTACGTTATGATCGACGGTGAGCACAACCCCATAGCGGCTGGCGATGCGGTGGAGATGGTGCGGGCGGCGGAGGCCAAGGGGGTCGCCGCGATGGCCCGTGTCGGCGAGAACACCCAGCAGGTGATGTCGAAATACCTGGATGGGGGCGTGCTGGGCGTGATGATCCCCATGGTGAACAACGCCGCGGACGCTCGCTATGTCGTGGACTCGGTCAAGTACCCGCCGGTGGGCAGGCGCGGCCTCGCGGGCGTGCGCGCCAACGATTTCGCGACGACTCCGGGCTACACGGACATGGCGAACGAGGCGACCGTCGTCATGGTGCAGATCGAGACGCGCGACGGGATAGACAACGCCGACGAGATCATCAACACCGACGGCGTGGACGCAGTCTTTCTCGGCCCTTCCGACCTCTCGGTTGCGCTCGGCGTGCCGGGCGAGGCGAAGCACCCGCTCGTCCTGGAGATGATTGAGCAACTGACGGAGAAGATAGTCGCGGCGGGCAAGACCGCGGGCACTATCGCCCGCACGCCGGAGGACTACGCCTACTGGCGCGACCGCGGCGTGCAGCTCTTCCTGACCGGCGCGAACGTGCTGCTGCTGAACGCGGCGAGAGCGTACGTGGACGGCGCTCGCTCCGCCGAGGAGGGTCGCTAATGACCGAGCGTGAGACCGTCGGCGTCGTCGGGACCGGCATCATGGGAGCGCCGATGGCCCGGAACCTTGCGAAAGCGGGGTTCGAGGTCATCGCGTACAACCGCACGGCGTCGAGAGCGGAGGCGCTGCGTGCGGACGGAGTCGCGGTCGCAGGCTCGCTCGCGGAGGTCGGTCGAGCGGCGTCGGTCGTCATCACGATGGTGCCGGACACGCCGGACGTGCTGGCGGTGGTGGAGGGCGAAGACGGCCTCGCCGGAGCGATGCGTGAGGGCTCCGTGCTCATCGACATGAGCACGATATCGCCCGCCGGGACGCGGGCGCTCGCGGGACGACTGGCCGAGCGCGGCATCGCGATGCTGGACGCGCCGGTCAGCGGCGGCTCGTGGGGCGCGCAGCAGGGCACGCTCACCATCATGGTGGGCGGCGAACCGGAGACGTTCGAGCGCTGCCTGCCGGTGTTCGAGGCGATGGGGAAGAGCATCACGCTGATGGGACCGTCCGGCATGGGCCAGACGACGAAGCTGGTGAACCAGATACTCGTCGCGGGGACGTGCGCTGCGGTTGCCGAGGCCCTCGTATTCGCGGCGTCGCAGGGCGCGGACCTGCTGAAGACGGTGGAGGCGGTGTCGGGTGGCGCCGCGGGTTCGTGGCAGCTCTCCAACCTTGGGCCGCGGATGGCGCAGCGTGACTTTGCGCCCGGCTTCATGGTGAAGTTGCAGCAGAAGGACCTGCGGCTCATCCTGGAGGCGGCGCAGGAGCAGCACGTGCCGCTGGCCGTGACGGGGCTGGCGCGACAGTATCTCACCGCGGTCGAGGCGATGGGCGGCGGCGACGAGGGCACGCAGGCCGTCGTGAAGGCTGTAGAGGCGCTGGCGGGCATCGAGGCGCGCCAGAACACGGGATGACGCTTTCCCGCACCGAGGCCTCGTGAGCGCCCGCGTCCGGCGCGCGTGGGACGCGCTGCACTACCCGGTCGTTATGCTGGTGTTCGCCGTCAACGGCGCGCTGGCGGCGTCGCTGGGCCACGTTCTGCTGAACGAAGCCATCGGCATCCAAGGGTCGCTGTGGGGTGGGCCGTGGGGCTACCGCGTCGTCTACGTGGCGCTCATCACGCCGTCGTATTCGCTGCTGCTCCTCGTCACCGGCACGCTGTTCGGGAAGGGCGCCTACTTCAGGATGCGCGTCCGGCGCGTCTGGGGGCGTGTTCTGCCGGCGCCGTGGCTGCGGGGGTGAAGGGCGCCCGCGAGGGGACACCCTGCACCGAACGGAACGGTTCCGCTACTGCTGCGAGAACATCTCGACCGGCGTCTGGCGCGGGCCGAGGCTCTCGTAGTAGTAGTTGGTCTCCGGTTCGTAGCGTCCCTGGTTGAACCCGCCGGACTTCTCACTGCGGATGATGACGGCGACGGTGCGCTCCCCGACCGTGATCTCCGTGTGTACCTCGTAGGGCTTGACGAGGTCGATCTCGCCGGGGCCGACCAGTTGGTCGGAGTTCAGCTTGATCTCCGCGTAGTCCGGGCGCGAACGGTCGTCGAGGCGATCGTAGCGCTCGATGCGCTCGTGGCCGTCGAGCACGCCGTAGAGGGTGTAGATGTGGGCGTGGTCGTGGATGCGGGCTCGGGCGCCCTGCCGGGCCTGGCCCTTCGTCAGGCCGTTGACCGCGAAGCCGTAGTCAGGGTCCTCGTAGAAGATGAGGTTCTCGGCGCGGCCGTCAGCGGGGACGCAGTCCGGCCAGGACTTGGACGCCTCGAGTACCGTGGGGTCTGCGAGAAGCTCGGCGAGGATGGGGGCAAGCGCCGTCCAGCGCTTGTCGAGGTCGGGCTCCGAGGCGAAGAGTTCGCGGGTCTTCGAAACGAACCGGTCCAACGCGTTCTGGGTCCTCGTTTCTACTACCATGGCGTCCCTCCTTGTTCTGTCATGCGCACTATACCCCTAACGCCGCCGATGCGCATCCGTGCGCTTCACGGGGAGTGAAGAGTCCGACATCCCTTACGCGGGGGCGGCTGCGCGCGCCCTGCCCTGCAACGACCACGGCGTCGTGCGGGTGACGCGGACGTTCAGCACGTCGCCAAGCGCTATACCCTCATCCCGTGCGCTTCGCGCATCGCCCTCTCCCTCAGGGAGAGGGGAAGGAGGATCGTCGAAGAAGACGAGCTTGTCGGTGCGGGTGCGGCCCTGCCAGCGGCCCTTGTTGTGGCCGTCGACCAGCACCTCCTGCGTCGTGCCGAAGTACGCGGTGTTGATCTCGGAGAGGATCGTCTCCTGCGCGGCCTCGACCGCCTTCAGGCGGCGGTGCTTCTCCTCCTGCGGCACGTCGTCGGTCATCTTCCGCTCCGCGAACGTGTTGGGGCGTGTCGAGTACATCGCGGAGTGGACCTTGTCGAAGCGGAGGTCGCGCACCATGTCGAGCGTGTCCTCGAACTGCGCCTCGGTCTCTCCGGGGAAGCCGACGATGAGGTCGGTGACCATCGCGACTCCGGGGACGGTCTCGCGGATGCGGGCGACGAGTTCACGGTACTGCGTGTTCGTGTAGCCGCGCCGCATGTTCGCGAGCACTTCGTCGTTGCCGGCCTGGAACGGCAGGTTGATGTTCTCCATCACGCGCGGCAGCCCGGCGACGGCGTCGATGATGCGCTCGCTCATGTCGTTCGGATGGGAGGTGAGGAAGCGGATGCGGGCGAGGTCGGGCACCCGCTCGTGGACCGCCTCGAGAAGGTCGGCGAGGTCGGGCGCGCCGGGGAGGTCGTGACCGTAGGAGTCAACGTTCTGGCCGAGGAGCGTCACCTCGCGCACCCCGCGCGCGACGAGCATACGGCACTCCTCGACGAGCTCGTCAACGGGCCGGGAGACCTCGCGTCCGCGCCGGTAGGGGATGATGCAGAACGTGCAGAACTTGTCGCATCCGTGGATGATGGGCACGTGGGTCGTGACTGACGGGTGTCCCGGCACGAACGGCCCCGCGCAGCCGTCCGGGTCGACGCCCATCTTGTCGCCCACCAACTCGATGAGCGGCTCGAACTGCTGGGGCTGCATGAAGACGTCGACGTAGGGATAGCGCTTCCGGAGGTCGTCCTGCTTCGGGCCGACCATGCAGCCCATGAGGGCGAGCGTCTTCTCCGGGAAGCGCTGCTTCCACGGCTTGAGCGACGTGAGCATGCCGGTGACGCGGTCCTCCGCCTGCTGCCGCACGACGCAGCTGTTGAGGACGATGACGTCGGCCTGCTTCGGGGTGTCGGCGGAATCGAGGCCGAGCTGCTCCAGGCCCGCTCCCATCCGCTCGGAGTCGGCCTTGTTCATCTGACAGCCAACGGTCCAGATGTAGTAGCTCGGCATGGCACTTACATCAATTGGCCGGGGATACGCACAAGCCGCTTCTGCACGGGGTCGACCGAGAGCTCGAAGGTCTCGAGCATTGTCACGCCGAGGAGCGGTTGAGCGGCATCGGCGTTGAACACGACAGGCACGGTCTTTCTGCGCCCCTCGAACCCTACGAACGTCTCTCCGGTTTCCAGTTCCACCAGTTCTTCCGTGGCTGTGCGGAACATGCTGGTCTCCTGAGCGGCTACCCCTGAGCGACGGAGGAGGCTGGCAGGAAGCGCAGTGCGGTTCGCGCCCGTGTCCACGAGCGCATCGACGTCCTCAGTGAGGCCGTTCGGGCCGATTACCTTCAGGTTGACTGTGAACATTCCCACGGCGGCTGCTTGCTTCAGTAGTGGCGGAGGGAGCGGGATTCGAACCCGCGAGGGAGCTCATCACCCCCAACCCGCTTAGCAGGCGGGCGCACTAGGCCACTATGCGATCCCTCCTCGCCACTCGTCAGCATACCAAATCAGGCATGAGCTGGTCATGCGCCGTGTACTGCCCACACGCGCTAGAATGCGTGCCGGAGGTTCCCTGTATGCCCGACCTGACGACCGACGAGGTGCGCTCGCTGCTGCGGGCGCTCGACCTGACGCCGCTTGACGACGTTGACCTCGACGAGATCACGAACCGCGTGAACGCCATCAACGAGGCCGCCGCGGCGCTCGAAGACCCGGAGGCCGACGCGATAGAGCCCATCCCCGTCTTCTGGGTCACCGCCGAGGGGACGGAGGCAGAGGAGGCCGGCGGTGGCCGATGACCTCACCCTCCGCTCCGCGACAGAGCTGGCCGCCCTCATCACCAGGGGCGAGGTTTCGCCCATCGAACTGACCGAGGCGTTCATCGCGCGGGCGAAGCGCTTCGAGCGGCTGAACGCCTACATCACGCTCGACGAGGAGGGGGCGCTGCGCGCTGCCCGTGTGGCGGAGGACGAACTCTCTCGCGGTGCAGCCCGGGGCCCGCTCCACGGGCTGCCCGTAGCGGTGAAGGACCAGTTCGACGCCAAAGGGATGCGGACGACGCTCGGCGGCAACATCGTGGACTACGTCGCGGACGAAGACGCCACGGCCGTCGGACGGCTCCGTGAGGACGGCGCGGTGTTGCTGGGCAAGCTGAACCTGAGCGAGTACGCCCTCGGCGGCAATGTACAGCACCCGTTCGGCGTTCCGCGCAACCCGTGGGACGAGACGCGGCAGGCAGGGCAGTCAAGCAGCGGCTCCGGTGTCGCGGTTGCGGCATCGCTCTGTGCGGCCGCGCTCGGCGGTGACACCGCAGGCTCGATACGCGGCCCGGCGGGCTGGTGCGGCATCGTGGGGCTGCGTCCGACGTGGGGTGCCGTGAGCCGTCACGGCGCGTTTCCGATGGCGTGGTTCATGGACACGATAGGCCCGATGACCAAGACCG
Organism: Dehalococcoidia bacterium; assembly: GCA_034422795.1. GTDB lineage: Bacteria > Chloroflexota > Dehalococcoidia > Lucifugimonadales > Australimonadaceae > Bin16. Next base: position 16,017 of record DAOUJK010000052.1, read on the forward strand.
TCACCGACGCTGCAATGCTCCACCAGTCGATCGCGGGCCACGACCCGAAGGACCGGTACTCCTCGACGCGCCCCGTGATGCCGTTCGAGCCGGACGACGACCTGCGCGGCCTGCGCATCGGCGTCGTGCGGGAGAGCATCGACAACGGCATGGCGAGCGCCGAGGCCGCAGCCGCTCTCGACGCCGCGATGCGCGTGCTGGAGGACGCAGGCGCTCGGGTGGGCGACGCGTCGCTGCCGCTCTTCGAGCGCGGCGGGCTCATCGCGAACACGCTGTCGGACGTGGAAGCGGCGCACACGCACCGGAAGTGGCTGCGGGAAGAGGCGGAGAAGTACGACTTCGCGACACGCCGCAGGCTGATGGCCGCAAGCCTCGTCCCCGGCGCGGTGTACACGAAGCTGCTGCGCTTCCGCACGCTGATGCGCCGTCACGTCATGCGCGAGCTCGGCAGGTACGACGTCATCGTGACGCCAGCGCAGGCCGGGGGCGCGCCGCCCATCCCCACCGAGACGGGGCTTACGTCCAAGGAGGCGGTCATCGCGCAGTTCTTCGGCATCCGGTCGCACCGCAGCCCGTTCAACCTCTCCGGCGTCCCGGCGATGGCGGTGCCCTGCGGGTTCACGGAGGGCGGCCTGCCGCTCAGCATCCAGATCGCGGGCCGTCCGTTCCGGGAGAACACGCTCTTCCGCGTTGGGCACGCGTACCAGCAACGCACCTCCTGGCACGAGGCACGCCCGCCGCTGGAATAGGCCCACTCGTACGTACACGCGAACGCGCTGGCCGCACCTTGTGCAGCGTGGTATGCTTACGACTAACGGCTTCGACGGAGACGAGTAGACGGGCCCACGGCGGTCGAGCGAGCCGGTGACGGTGTGAGACCGGTGCGCCGCCCCAGTCGAAGATCCCTCCCGAGCCGTCAGCCGAAGGCTCGTACAACGAGTTAGTAGACCTGACCGGGTTCGCCGCCCGTTACCGAAGGCGGGAGCGTGATGGCGCTCCGCTGAGGGTCCCCGCCCTCCATTGGGTCCCCGCTTTCGCGGGAATGACGGAAAGAAGGGAACGACGGAAGAGAGGCGGGGGAACCAGGGTGGTACCGCGGGTGATGCCCGTCCCTGACAGGGGCGGGTTTTTTTGTTGGACGTTGGAGTGCGGAAGGAGAGTCTCATGGCGAGCGTGACGCTGTACGACACGACGCTGCGCGACGGTTCGCAGATGGAGGGTGTGAGCCTCTCCGTGCACGACAAGCTCCGCATCGCGGAGCGGCTGGACCAGCTCGGCGTCCACTTCATCGAGGGCGGTTGGCCGGGCTCCAACCCGAAGGACGAGGAGTTCTTCCGCGAGGCGAAGGGCCTCAACCTCGCCCAGGCCAAGCTCACTGCCTTCGGCAGCACCCGCCGCGCCAACTCCGCCGTGCAGGACGACCCGAACATCCAGGCGCTGCTCGAATGCGGCGCGCCAGTGGTCACGCTCGTCGGCAAGGCGTCGGAGATGCAGGTCGCCGACGTGCTCGAAGTGCCGCTCGAAGAGAACCTCGCCATGATCCGCGACTCCGTCGCGTACCTGCGGGAGCAGGAGAAGCGCGTCTTCTTCGACGCGGAGCACTTCTTCGACGGCTACGCGGCGAACCCGGAGTACTCGCTGCAGTGCATCCGCGCTGCGGCGGAGGCCGGGGCGGAGTACGTCGTGCTGTGCGACACGAACGGCGGCACGCTGCCCGTAGACGTGTTCGCGACCGTGAACGCGGTGGCGAAAGCGGTCGACTGCGGCATCGGCATCCACTGCCACAACGACGCCGACGTGGCGGTCGCCAACACCATCGCCGCGGTACAGGCCGGCGCGACCCAGGTGCAGGGCACCATCAACGGCTACGGCGAGCGGTGCGGCAACGCCAACCTGCTCTCCGTGATCCCCAACCTCCAACTCAAACTGGGCATGGACGTCATCAGCGCGGAGCAGATGAGCCACCTCACGGAGGTGCACCGGTTCACGGCGGAGCTCGCGAACATGCCGCGCAGCCGCTACCAGCCGTACGTGGGCGAGAGCGCGTTCACCCACAAGGGCGGGCTGCACGTCTCTGCCGTCACGAAGGTGGAGGACAGCTACCAGCACATCAAGCCGGAGCTCGTCGGCAACGCGAAGCACGTCGTCGTCTCGGAACTCGCGGGGCGCAGCAACATCGCAGTCAAGCTGCAGGAGGCGGGGCTCACCGCCGACGTCTCCGGCAAGCGGTTGGGCGCGCTGTTGCAGATCGTGAAGGAGCGCGAGAACCAGGGGTTCCAGTACGAAGGCGCGGAGGGCTCGTTCCGCCTGCTCGTGGAGCGGACGGAACCGGACTACCGGCCGCCATTCGAACTGGTCGACTTCATGGTGGTCATGGAGAAGCGGCGCAGGCCGGGGAACTGGAGCGGCGACGACGCGCTCTGCGAGGCGATGGTGAAGCTCTCCGTGAACGGCGAGGCGCGGCACACCGTGGCCGAGGGGAATGGCCCGGTGAACGCCCTCGACCAGGCGATACGCAAGGCGCTGCTCGACTTCTATCCGCAGCTGAAGGACGTGGAACTGACCGACTACAAGGTGCGCGTGGTCTCACAAGGGCCGGGCGGCACCGGCGCGGTCGTGCGCGTGCTCGTCGAGTCCACGGACGGCGAGGAGACGTGGGCGACGGTCGGCGCGTCGACGAACATCATCGAGGCGTCGTGGCAGGCGTTGTCGGACAGCCTCGAATATGCGCTGCTCCAGCGCTAGCCGGAGCCCACATGGCCACAGAGGTCTTCCACATGGACGCGAACGGCGTCCGCATCTCCGCGCATCGCTCGGTGTTCGGGGAGCACACCTATGCCACGCGCAACATCCAGAGCGTCGACCGCGTCGAGGACAAGGGTGTCCGCTGGCCTGGGATGGGAACGCTGTTCATCGGGTTGGTCATCGTGGTCGTCGGGTTCGTGCTCCAGCACACGATCACGCTCATGATCGGCGCCGTAGCGGTGCTGTCGGGGTCGCTGAACCTCTCACGCAAGCGTCCCCGGTATGGCATACGTATCACGACGCAGCGTGGGCCGGTATACGTGCTCGCGTCGAGGGACAAGCGTTACGTGGAAGTGGTCGCCGACGCGCTGCTGCACGCCGTCTCCGTTGCCCACCGGACACGGGGACCGGCGCGTGAGGAGACTGCTTCCGGAGAAGAGAGCAGCGCCGAGCGAGCTACCGCGCCGGAATCGCAAGTCCCTCGCCGGGGTGGCCGTCCCACACGTCGCAGGAGACGGCGTTAGGATACAGGCCCGGGCCCACCACCTGCTGTGCCGTTCAACTTCGCAGGTTCAAGCGGCAGGGCTCCATCTCCACGGAGCACCGTTTGTCGCTGTTCTTTGCTCGCACGGAGATCACCGGGTGCTGTTGTCAACACTCGCCTGAGATGCGATGGTTCATACTTGGCAGTTGGCCATGGCACAGGAGGATTGTGTGACGAACATCATAGAGGCGCGCGGCGTGGTGAAGACCTACCGGGCGGGGGAGATAGAGGTGCATGCCCTGCAGGGCATAGACCTCGCCATAGGCAGGGGGCAGATGGTTGCGGTGATGGGACCGTCAGGCTCCGGCAAGACGACGCTGCTCAACACCTTCTCCGGCATAGACGACGTAACGAGCGGAGAGGTGATTATCGACGGGGCGTCCGTGCACGAAATGTCGGACAGGGAGCGCACGCGGTTCCGCGCCATGAGCATGGGGTTCGTGTTCCAGGCCTACAACCTGCTGCCCGTGCTCACCGGAGCGGAGAACGTCGAGTTGCCGCTGTTGCTCGCGGGCCACGGCCAGGCGAAGGCACGCTCCCGCGCGATGGAAGCGCTGGAGATGGTGGAGCTCGCGGACCAGGCGAACAAGCGCCCTGCTGAGATGTCCGGCGGACAGCAGCAGCGCGTGACCATAGCAAGGGCGCTGGTGAACGACCCCGCCATCGTCTGGGCGGACGAACCGACCGGCGCGCTGGACAGCGAGACAGGCACGCACATCATGGACCTGCTCTGCCACCTCAACAAGCAGCAGGAGCAGACGTTCGTGCTCGTCACCCACGACTCCGTGGTCGGCTCCCGCGCCGGGCGCATGGTGCGGATGCGCGACGGCCATATCGAGAGCGATGAGATGCTCTCGGCGGACGGGAAGGCCAACTGACGGTGGAGACGCTCTTCAGCATATCCATCGGCACGCTTACCGCCGCCCTCACAGTCGTCTTCCTCATCGCGGCGGCCGTGACGGCCTTCTTCGTGCTGCGCAATCCCGTCGTACTGAAGATGGCCGTGCGGAACATCCCCCGGCGGCGCGCGCAGACCGTGCTCATCGTCGTCGGCCTCATGCTGGCAACGCTCCTCTTCTCCGCATCGTTCGCTACCGGCGACACGCTCGCGCACTCGGTGCGCGTGTTCGTGGTCAAGCAGCAGGGGCATCTCGATGAGACTGTCTTCTCCAGGGAGCAGGATGCGTCCGGCCTGCCCGCGTTCATCCCGGCGGAGACCGCTGACGCCGTCCGGTCGGCACTCGCCGATGCTCCCGTGGACGGCGTCATGCCGGCGATCAGCCTGTCCGCGCCTGCGCTATCGCTTGCATCGGAGCGCAACGTACCGAGGCTGCAGGTGCAGGGGCTGGACCCTGCATATGCGGACGGCTTCGGGACATACGTTGACGCGGACGGCAACGAACTCGACCTGGGTGCGATAGGGCAGAACGAGCTGTACCTGAGCGCCGCCGCCGCGGACGATCTGGGCGCGGAGCCTGGCGACCAGCTTGCCCTGTTCTTCGATGAGGCGCCCGTGACTGTCCGTGTCGGGAGCGTCTTCGACGAGGGCGGAAGCACGAGTTCCTCCTTTCCCTTGGCGGTGATGCGCCTGAGCGACATGCAGGCGCTGTTGGGCGAGCAGGGCAACATCAACTACGTCTTCATATCGAATGAGGGCGGCACGATCGCGGGCGAACGGCATACGGAGGCGGTGCTTGACGCGTTCGAGGGCCTGCGTGAGGAGCGCGGCCTGGACTACGACGACGTCAAGCGGGACGGCATCGAGCTGGCCGACAACGCGGGAGACCAGTTCGCAAGCCTGTTCCTGCTGTTCGGGACGTTCTCCATCATGGCGGGCATCCTGCTCATCGCGCTCATCTTCGTCATGCTGGCGGCGGAGCGGAAGCGCGAGTTGGGCATCGCGCGGGCTGTCGGCGCGCAGCGCGGGGACATCGTCCGGCTGTTCACGTTCGAGGGCGCGGTCTACTCGCTCGCCGCCGCCGCGGTCGGCAGCGTGCTTGGCATCGTGATCGGCCTCGTGATGGTGCGCATCATGGCTGCCGCGTTCAGCACGATAGACGAGCTGGCCGGTTTCGAGATCGCGTTCTCGTTCCGGTGGCAGAGCCTGCTGCTGGCGTACACGCTGGGGATGGTGGTGACCTACGTGGTGGTGATCGTCTCCGCGGCCCGGGTGAGCGCGCTGAACATCGTGCGCGCCGTGCGGGACATACCGGACCCCCCGGGGCAGGGCCGCCGGCTGCGGGAGTCGTGGAAAGCGGTGGGCGCCGCCTACGTGGACGGCCTGCGGGCGATACCGCGCCTGCGTCCGCTCCGCGCGCTGCGGCGCCTGCTCGTCAGCGGGCCGTGCGCCATCGTGAAACTTGCGTGGGCGCTGTTCATGGCAGGCTATCTCATGGTTGTGCTCGGCATCCTGTTGACGCTGAACGGCATCTCGACGGAGCAGTTGGGCGTGTTCTCCATCGGCCTGTCGCTCGTGGTGGTCGGCGTGCCGCTTGCGCTCAACCACGCCGCGCGCCTGCCGGAGCGCATCGCGTACACGGCTGCCGGCGTGCTCCTTGTGCTGCTCTGGCTCCTCCCCATCGACTGGGCGGACTACGGACTGCCCCGGTTCAACGCGGGCATAGAGCTGTTCATCCTCTCCGGCGTGACCATCGTGGTCGGCGCGGTGTGGGTTGTCGTGTACAACTCGGGCTACCTCGTCAGTGCGGCAACCGCTCTGGTGGGGAGAGGCCGGACGTTATCGCCCATCACGCGGACCGCACTGGCATACCCGATGGCGAGCCGCTTCCGCACGGGAATGACCCTCGCCATGTTCTCGCTCGTCATCTTCACACTGTCGGTCCTCGGTTTCATCGAGGCCGCTCTCAACAAGGCGTACGACGACACGCGCAGGTTCTCGGGAGGGTTCGATATCTCCGCCAGCGCCAGTTTCACGAACCCCGTCGGCGACCTCGCTGCGCGGATCGACGAGTCCCCGGCGCTGGACGCTGCCGAGTTCGCGGCCATCGGCGCGACGAGTGGGCTGCCCGTGCGCATCCGGCAGGAGGACACCGAGCAGGAGTTGCAGGACTGGTTCGTCACCGGCATAGACACTGCTTATGCTGAGGCGGTCACCTACGGGTTCGGCCTGCGGGACGAGCGGTACCCCGACGACCGCGCCGTCTGGCGAGCGCTCGCCGCCGGGGAAGAGGTCGCGGTCGTCAGCGCCGCGATGGTCCCCGCCGCCACCGATTTCGAGCAGGGGGGCCCGGACTTCTCGTTCCAGTTGGAGGGTTTCCAGCGCGATGATGACGTGCTGCCGGAGGTGTACGTCGAGGTGTACGACTCACCCGAGGAGCGGATGGCGCGCCTGCGCGTGATCGGCGTGATAGAGGAGTCGGCGTTCTTCGCCCGGACGGTGACCACCGGGCACGAGACGTTGCAGCGGCTCGCTCCCGTGGACCTGCCGTACCTGAACTACGAGATCGTGCTGAACGACCCGTCGCGCGCGGAGGAGACCGTGGCGGCGCTGGAGGAAGAGTTCGTGGAGCACGGCGTGCAGGCGACCTCGCTCGCGAAGACCGTGCGCGACTTCACCGCGCTGAACCGCACGTTCAACCGCCTCGTCCAGGGCTTCATGGGCCTCGGCCTTGTGGTGGGCATCGCTGCGCTGGGCGTCATCGCGGCGCGCTCCGTCGTGGAACGGCGCGTGCAGATCGGCATACTGCGCGCCATCGGCTACCGCAGCGGCATGGTGCAGGCGTCTTTCCTGATCGAGTCCTCGTTCATCGCACTGCTGGGTATCGTCGTGGGGCTCGGACTCGGGTTCGGGCTGTCCATCGGCATCATCAACGAGGTGGCCGAGGACTTCGAAGGCGTCACGTACGCCATCCCCTGGGCGACGGTTATCCTCGTGATAGTGGTCGCCTACGGCGCGTCACTGCTGACGACCTACCTGCCCGCGCGGCAGGCATCGCGCATCTACCCGGCGGAAGCCCTGCGCTATGATGAATAGCCAGCAGAACGTTTCGCCCTACATCAAACACCAGAGGTGACTCACATGTCGCGCTTCTTCGGAATGACTGGCTCTCTCTGGCGCACCGTTGTGGTTGCGCTGGCCGCCCTTTCCGCTCTCGTGGTCGCGACGGCGTGCTCGCCGGAGCCGACGCCTACGCCAATCCCCACGGCGACCCCGACTCCTACCGCCACGCCGACGCCGGAGCCGACCTCAACCCCCGCCCCGGCAACCGACCAACCGCTTTCGATGCGGGACTTCGTCCTCGACGAGTCGACCACCGGCAAAGACCTCTTCGACCGTCTGTCCGAGCAGGAGAACGGCTGCGTCAAGGGGGTCGTGGGCGATGCCATCTACGAGATCATGCTCGGAATGCCGCTGCTGTCTGCGGGCGGCGATGCTGCGTCCGCGGCGCCGATGTTCGCCTGCCTGGTTCCGGAGAACGCCGTGCTCGTCGGGGTGGCATACCTTGGCGCCGCCGGTGGGTACGGCGAAGAGAGCCGCGCGTGCCTCACCGACCGCGCTCTCCAGTATCCCGACCTCATCTATGCCCGCCTCGGCCTCAAATGGGAGGGAGAGGCCACGTACGACCCCGCGGAGACCCACGATATCCTCTTCGGTTTCTATGACTGCATGACGGAGAACGAGAAGGCGATTTCGCTGAAGGGCCTCTACGCCGCTATCGATGCCGCCTCGCCGCTCTCCGGTGAAGACCTCGTCGCACTGCTCCCGGAGTCCGAGGCGGCCTGCGTGCAGGAGACGCTTTCCGATGCGGAGTACGCGGCGCTGGTGAGCGCGACCCCGCTGCGGGCAGCGGGGCTGGGCGCCGGCGCAGCCGACTGTCTCTCGCTGGACAGCGTCGTCGCGTTCTTCGTCAGCGCCAGCGAGGCGGGGCTCGGAGGTCTCAGCGACGCGTCCGGCGCGTGTATCGGCGACTTCGTCCGCGCCCGTCCGGCCTTCGTGCCCGTCTTCGCCTCTTACCTCGGCGACGACTCGTCGCAGGTCTCGTCCGCCGAGTTCGTCGAGGTGGCCCAGGGTGGACTCGAGATATTCGACTGCCTGAACGAGGACGAACTCGACCAGATCGACGAGTACATGACGGCCCTCTGGGGGTAGGTCCCCAGACCCTCGCCGATGCGTTGCGCGCCCGCCATGCTGGGACCTTCGCACAACGTCAGCCGGGGCGTGTGGGCCTGTGGGAGGAGTGGGGGTCCGATTCCCTCTCCTGAGGGAGAGGGTTAGAGCCTGCCCCGCACTTGATGCGGGGGGTGAGGGCCTTGGGGAAAGACTGGGCGGTATTGGCCCCCCTACCGGGGCGCTGCTGCCCCGTTGACCTTGGCGACGAGCCGGTCGAGGTGGAACGACTCCATCTTCATGGAGCCGCCCTCGCGGCCGTTCCGCCACGCCACGATCTCCGACACGATGCTGAGCGCGATCTCCTCAGGCGCGCGTCCGCCGAGGTCGAGGCCCACCGGCGCGTGTATCTCGCGCAGCCGCTCCTCCGGGACGCCCTTCCGCAGCAGCGATTCGTAGATCATGATGGTCTTGCGCTTGCTGCCGAGCAGCCCCACGTAGCCTGCGTTCGTGCGTGCCGCCGCCTCGGTCGCGAGGTCGTCGAAGTGGTGGCCGCGCGAGCCGATGACGATGGCCGTGTTCGGCGTCACAGGGAAGGCGTCCACGCCCCGGTCGTACGGCGCGACGTTCGTCGCCTCCGCCATCGGGAAGCGCTCCGTGTTCGCGAACTCGCGGCGGTCGTCGGTCACCATCACGCGCAGCCCCATCATGTGGCCGATGCGCGCGACCTGCAGGTTGACGTGCCCCCCGCCGATGAGCACGAGCAGCGCGGGCGCGGTGTAGCCCTCCACGAACAGCTCGTCGCCCTGGTCGGTGTGGATGCGGGCGGTGCGCCCCATGGGCATGACGTCTTTGGCGGTCTCGATCGCCTCCGCGTCCAGCGCGGCGTCGCCGAGCGTCCCCTCGGACGTGCCGTCCTCGCGGACGACGATGCGCGCGCCCTGCGCGAGGCGGTCGCTCTTGACGAGCGTGGCGACGGAGAGACTGGGTCCTCCGGCGTAGGCGTCGGCGATCTCGGCTGAGAGCTCGCGCCCAGATGCCTGCCCGGTGAGCGGCTCGATGTAGAAGTACATCGTGCCGCCGCAGACGAGGCCATCGCGCGCGGCGATGTCCTCGTTCAGGTAGTAGCGCTTGTACTGCGGGCCGGTATTCTCGCGGAGCGCTTCCTTGGCGGCGAACCAGATGTCGCCCTCGACGCAGCCCCCGCCGAGCGTGCCGACGGTGGAGCCGTCGCCGCGCACCAGGAGTGCCGCGCCGGGCTTCTGGGGCGTCGAGCCCTGCGTGTGCACGACGGTTGCGATGACGAAGTCCTGCCCGTCATGCGTCAGCGCGGTTGCTTCGTCGTAGACGGCCTTCATGCGCTCACCCTCCCCCGCATCGTGCAACGATTGTAGCACCGGCGTCCACGCCTGCGCCCGCCTGCACGAGAGCGTGCTACAATGCCCGCGTCATGCAGCGCACCGCAGCCACGACAACGACGACGACCCGCACTACGAGGGCCGCGGCTGCGCGCGTCCGCGAGACGGCAGCCGTGGCCTGAGCCGCCTGGGCGCGTACGTATCTCCAACCATGCATGAAGGGGCGCGCCGAGCGCCCCTTTTCTCGTAACAGGAAATCAGAGAGGCAGACCGATGCCCGTCAAACAGAAGAGCCCTGAAGAACAGCAACTCGACGACCTGCGCTTCCGCATCCGTCACTCCGCAGCCCACATCATGGCCGAGGCCGTGCTCGACCTCTTCCCCGAGGCGAAGTTCGCGGTCGGGCCGCCCACCGCGGACGGCTTCTACTACGACTTCTCGGTCGAACGCCCCTTCTCGCCCGACGACCTCGAGCGTATCGAGGCGCGGATGCGCGAGTCCGTCGCCGCTAACGCGTCGTTCAACATGACGGAGTTGACCCGCGACGGCGCGAGCGGCCACTTCGCGGGCCAGCCGTTCAAGTTGGAGATCATCGACGAAATACCGGACGGCGAGGCGATCACGACCTATGAGCACGGCGGATTCGTGGACCTCTGCCGTGGCCCGCACGTCGGCTCCACCGGTGAGGTCGCCGCGTTCAAGCTGGTGACCGTCGCGGGCGCGTACTGGCGCGGCGACGAGCACAACGAGATGCTGCAGCGGATCTACGGCACCGCGTGGGAGTCCGAGGAGGCGTTGCAGGCGCACCTGGATCGGCTGGAGGAGGCGGGACGCCGCGACCACCGCAGGCTCGGTCAGGAGCTGGGGCTGTTCTTCTTCGACCCCGTCGCCCCGGCGAGCCCCTTCTTCCTGCCGCGCGGTGCGGCGCTCAACAACGCGCTCACTACGTACGTGCGCGGCCTCTACGAGCGCTACGGCTACCAGGAGGTCATCACCCCGCAGGTGTTCGACTCCTCCCTCTGGAAGCGCTCCGGCCACTACGACAACTACCACGAGCACATGTACTTCACCTACGCGGACGAGCAGGAGTTCGCCATCAAGCCGATGAACTGCCCCGCCGCCGCGCTCCTGTACGCCTCGCACCTCCACTCCTACCGCGAACTGCCGATACGCTACGCCGACTTCGGACGCTTGCACCGATTCGAGCGCTCCGGCGTGACGCACGGCCTCACCCGCGTCCGCACGTTCTCCCAGGACGACGCGCACATCTTCTGTGCCCCGGAGCAGGTGGAGAGCGAGGTCGTCTCCTTCATCGGCATGGTCAGTGAGACGTTCGACGTCTTCGGTTTCGACGACGTCCGCGTTGTGCTGTCGCTCCGACCCGAGAAGCGCATCGGCACCGACGAGCTGTGGGACACGGCTGAGGGCGCGCTTGCGTCGGCGCTGGACGCGCGCGGCATGGAGTACGAGCCCGCCCTGAACGAGGGCGCTTTCTACGGCCCCAAGATCGACTTCTTCGTCGCCGACGCCATCGGCCGCGAGTGGCAGCTGAGCACCGTGCAGCTCGACTACAACCTGCCGGAGCGCTTCGACCTCGAGTACGTCGACTCGGAGGGCGCTCGGCGGCGTCCGGTCGTCATCCACCGCGCCATGCTCGGGAGCATCGAGCGCTTCCTCGGAGTCGTCATTGAGCATTTCGGTGGCGCGTTCCCGGTCTGGCTCGCGCCGGTGCAGGCGGAGGTCATCCCCATCGCCGACCGCCACGTCGAGTACGCGGAGTCGGTGCGGTCGCAACTCGAGGCCGCGGGCGTCCGGGTGCACGTCGACGCCCGCAGCGAGCGCATGAACGCCAAGATCCGCGACGCGCAGCTGATGAAGACGCCCTACATGCTCGTGGTCGGCGACAAGGAGGCCGAGGCCGGCGGCGCTGCAGTGCGCCTCCGATCCGGCGAGGACCTCGGCCTGCTGCCCGTGGCGGACGTCGCCACCCGCATCGCCAACGAGGCCGCGCGTCGGGGGTAGGGGTTGCGTGGTGTATCGTTTAACGATACATTGCCCGTACGGTAGCAGTACGGGGGCGAATCGCTTGCATGGGGACTCCACGTGCCCGACGGTAGCTGTGGAAGGCCAGTTCCGCTTCGTCGTCAACACGAGGGAGAACGGTTTCGAACCTCCTCACGTGCACGTGTGGGTCGGGAACGAGGACGTATGCCGTATAGAGCTGAACGGTGGCACCTATATGGATGCCCCGCCGCCCGGCAACTTCCGCGACATCATGAAGGCGTATGGGAGGTACGCCGAGGAGATCAGGAGCACGTGGGACGCTATTCATGGGAGGTAGTCCAATGAACGCCGTTCTCGTGAGAAACGCAGAGCGCATGATGACGTTCGCCAGCCTCCATGAGGATGGGGTCGAGTTGCACTTCGCGGATGGCTGCAAGGGGCTGGTGCCGTTTGCCGACATTCCCGAGGTGAGGGAGCGCGTGGTGCTGTCCGGCGTGGAACTGCCGAACCCGTACGAGATGATTCTCCGAACAGTTGATGGTGAACAGGTGGAGATTCCCTGGGACTTCGCGCGTCACTACTGCGACGAGTCCTACCGCCCGACCATCGAGGCGATAGCCATGCGCGGGAGGCAGACGCTTGGCGAACGCGTTCGCCGCCTCCGGGAGTCGGCAGGCTTGACCCAGGAAGCGCTCGCCGGCGCCGCGAACGTCGGGCGGGTGACGCTGGTCCGCATCGAGCGAGGCGAGCAGAGCCCTCGATACAAGACGCTGGCCGCACTTGCTCAAGCCTTGGGGAAGGGTGCCTCGGAACTGCTTGTAGACCCTGTGTAGCCCCCATTTGACGGTTGAAGCACGCGGGCGTAACTTCCCGATGCGCGCAGGCTGGTGCGTTCTCCTGCGCGGAATTCGTCAGAGGAGGACACCATGACGACGAACTACGATCCGGCAACGGCTCCGGTATTCGAGCGCATCGACACGTATGAGGAGTGGCAGCAGAACGAGGGGGTGAAGCTCCACGGCGGGCTCTACATCAGGGACCTCTACTCCCTGGAGCTCGACTACTGGCCGCGCAAGGGCTGCTACGGCGCGGTCGTCTACCTCGACGGCGACGAGGAGACCGACGAGCACGTCGTGGAGGTCGGCCCTGCGGGCAAGACCAACCCCGAGCGCCACATGTTCAACGAGGTCATCTATGTCCTCAGCGGACGCGGCGCCACTTCCGTCTGGTACGACGAGTCCCGCAAGCAGACGTTCGAGTGGAACGAGGGCGCGTACTTCTCGATCCCGATGAACGCCTGGTACCAGCATTTCAACGGCAGCGGCACGGAGCCCACCCGCATGGTCTCCGTCACCAACCTGCCCGGCATGATCCGCAAGTTCATCACGCCGGACTTCATCTTCAACAACCCGTACGTCTTCCCTGACCGCCTCACTGCTGACGAGGGCTGGGCCTCCGGCTCCGGCATGATGTACAAGGGCCGGGTGTGGGAGACCAACTTCCTGCCGGACGCGGCCAACATGGCCATGCCGGACTGGTCGGAGCGCGGCGCCGGGGGCACCAACATCATGCTGTCGCTCTCCGACAACACTGTCTCCTCCCACATCTCCGAGTTCCCGGTCGGCACCTACAAGAAGGCGCACCGTCACGGTCCCGGCGCGCACCTGCTCATAACCGGCGGCGTCGGCTTCGCGCTCGTCTGGCAGAAAGAGGACATGTCCGACCTCGTGAAGGCGGACTGGCAGCGCGGCAGCCTCTACCTGCCGACCCAGGACTCCTACAGCGAGTACTTCCACCAGCACTTCAACGTCGGCACCACCCCTGCGCGCTACATCAACATGAGCCCGTCCAACTCCCGCAAGTACACCTACCAGCGCGGCATCAACGACCCCTCCCGCAGGGGCGAGATACGCGCCATGGTGAGCATCAAGGAGGGCGGCATCCAGCTCGAGTACGAGGACGAAGACCCCCGCGTCCACGAGATCTTCGAGGCGGAACTGGCCAAGTACGGCCAGCAGTGCCGCATGAAGAACCTCGTCGCGACCTGCACCGGCGTCCCCGGCCCCGAGAACAAGAAGGGCGCGCTCCAGGACTACGACTAGTCGCTTCTAGCTCCCCTCTCCTTTGAGAGGAGAGGGTGCTGCCGTCCAGCGGCGGCGGGTGAGGGTGAGTGCAGGGGCGCTCCTTCGGGGGCGCCCTTCCACGTAACGCCTGCGCGGCGTTCGGCCGTTAAAGGCCGCCCCCTTGTCGCCTCCCTTTCCCCCGTGCACGACGCTAGAATCGCTCTCTCATGGGAGGAGGCATGACCTCAGGAGAGCAGCAAGGGCCCGTTGCGGTCGTGGGCACAACGTCCTGGGGAGGAACGCTCGCCCTCATCCTGGCGCGACGCGGCGTCGACGTGCGACTGCTCGCACGCTCGGACGCCGAAGCAAGGCGGCTCGTGTCGGACGGCGAGCTCACGGCGCGGCTACCGGGCCACCCCTTTCCCCCGTCGCTGTGCGTCACGGCAGACTGGGCCGCTGGCATGGACGGAGCGCCGTTCGTGCTCTTCGCGGTACCGAGCCATACCCTGCGCAACAACGCCCGCCGCGCCGCGCCCCACGTCCCAACGGACGCCGTCGTCATCTCCGCGTGCAAGGGACTGGAGCAGGGAACGTTCAAACGGATGAGTGTCGTGCTGGCCGAGGAGATGCCCGGCGCTGCGCCGACTCTCTGCGCGCTCTCCGGCCCGAACCTCGCCCGCGAGGTCGCGCGCGGCCTGCCGTCGGCAACGGTCATCGCGTCTGCGTCCCCCGATGCTGCGTCATCGGTCCAGCGGCTGTTCAACTCGCCGACATTCCGCGTCTACACGAACACCGACATCATCGGGACAGAGCTGGGCGGGACGCTGAAGAACGTCATGGCCATCGGCGCGGCCATCTGCGACGGCATGGGGCTGGGCGATAACGCCAAGGCGGCGTTCGTCACGCGCGGGCTGGCGGAGATGGTGCGGCTGGGGGTCGCGGCGGGTGCGCAGGCTGCGACGTTCGCAGGCACGGCCGGTTTTGGCGATCTCATCGCGACCTGCTACAGCAACCTCAGCCGCAACTACCGGGTCGGACTCGCGCTCGCCGAGGGCCGCACACTCGAAGAGGCTATCGAGTCGCTGGGCGGTCAGGTCGCCGAGGGCGTCGGCACGACCTCCGCAGTGCTGGAGATGGCACGCTCGCTCGGCGTCGAAGCTCCCATCGCCGCCGCGACGGCCCGCGTCCTGTTCGAGGGGGCATCGCCCCAGGACGCGCTCCTCGAACTGATGGCCCGCGCCCCCCGCCAGGAGTAGCCGGGAGTTGTCATGCCGGGCAAGCGGAGCGGACCAGCGGAGAAACCGCGCGAACTCCCCATCGTCGCCGAATGCGACGGTCGGGAGCACCACGGCATCCTCCAACCGAACGGAAGCGTCCGGTTGCGCGACCCCAGGCCTGAGGACGAGCTGCCGAAGGGCATGGCCTACTACCCCGGCACGGCCTACAAGCTCGCCACGGGGAAGTCCGGGCCGCCCTCGAAGTGGAGATACTTCGACGAACAGACCGGCCGGTGGCGCTCCATCAAGGAGTTGCCTCACTACGAGGCGATGGTCGATGCGCTGGACTCCATCTCGGAGTATGACCCGATACGGAAGCGCATGATCGTATTTGAGCGGTAGGCAGGGCCTTAGGTGCCCCCTTACGTGTCCAACAGGTTGGGCGCGATCAGCTCATCCAGCATCACCACGCGCGGGGTGAGGCCCTGCTCCGTCGAGTAGGCGAGCGCGGTCTCCAGCGTGTTGCGGTTCGCCGCGACGCCGTACGGGAAGAGGTCCGTCGTCAGCGCGGAGCGTGAGTTCGATGGCAGCAGACCGGCGTCGACGAAGGGTTGCGTCTGCTCGAGCGTCCGCGCGACCCACAACTCCTTCGCCTTGACGAATGCGTCGTACAGGTTGCGCGCCGCCCACGGATACCGCTCGTAGAGCGACCGCCGCATGATGACGACGTGGTTGACCGGGTAGATGCCCGTCTTGGCGTAGTAGCGCGCCGACTCCGCGAGCGGGTCCGGGAAGAGCGTCCGCACCCTGTCGTGCGTGCGCAGGTCCAGCGTGCTCCGGTTGATGCCTCCGCCTCCGTAGAAGTAGACGTAGATGGCGTCCAGCTCGCCGTTCGCCATCATGCCGCCGAGGTTCTGGTCCTTCGCGGGGTCCATGTAGTGGAGCGTGACGCCGGGCGGGGGCTGGAAGCCCGTCGCGCCGCCGTGGCTCAGCTCCTGGGTGCGCTCCATCCACCACTCGACATCGGACGGCGCGACGCCGTACTCATGCTGGAAGAAGCCCCGCGCCCAGAGCGCCGCCGTCTGCTGGTACTCGTTGACGCCGACGCGCTTGCCCTTGAGGTCGGCGGGCGATTCGATGCCCGCGTCCGTGCGGACGAGCGCCCCGGTGCCGAAGAACGTCCGCGTCGTGCAGATGGGCAACGTCACCCAGTCCGGGTTTCCCTGTGCGGTGATGATCGCCAGCGACGAGAGCGACATCTCCGAGACGTCGAACTCCTGGTGCGTGAGTTGCCGATGGAACGTTTCCGCCGGACCGGACGCCGTCGGGATGAGCTCGATGCCCTCGGGACGGACGGTGCCGTCCATGATCGGGCGGCTGCGCGGATTGGGCGCGAACGCGAGGCTGAACGTCGGCTTCGTGGTCATGGGGCGCTCCTTGCTGTTGGGCCTGGGGTCCTTGGCGGAGGTTACGCCTCTTCCGTTTCCGACGCGCACACGAACGTCACCCAGTCGTCGTCGTGGTGCTCCTCGACGAACGACAGCCCTGCCGATGCGAACGCGTCCACGACCTGCCCACGCCGCTCCTGCAGGATGCCTGCAGCGACGAGCCGTCCGTTTCGTGCTAATGCACGTCGCAGCTCCGGCGCGAGGTTCGCGAGCGCAACCGAGTTCACATTCGCGAGGAGCAGGTCCGCCCACCCGGTCTGGATGTTCTCGTTGGGGAGCGTTCCGGCGTAGAAGCGGACGCGTCCCGAGACGCCGTTCGACCGCACGTTGGTGCGCCCCGCTCTCAGGGCAACGCGGTCTATCTCGACACCGAGCACGCGGGCCGCGCCGAGTTTCGCCGCGCCGATGCTGAGGATGCCGGAGCCGGAGCCCACGTCCAGCACGTTCAGTCCGGGGCGCATCAGCCGCTCCATGCACTCCAGCGTCCGGTTCGTCGTCGGATGGTGGCCGGTGCCGAACGCGAGGCCGGGGTCGATCTCGATGACCACGTCGTCCGGCCCCGCTGCCTCGCGCAGCCAAGGCGGTTGCACGAGCAGCCTTCGTCCGATGCGGAGCGGCGTGAAGTGCGCCTTCCAGGCGTCCTCCCACTCCCGCTCCTGTATCTCGCGCTCCTCCAGCTCCGGCAGGTCGGTCAGCTTGCCCACGAGCTGGATGCCGATGTGGACGATCTCGCGGTTGCGGCGGTACGCGGGCGTCTGCGGCATGTAGGTGCGGAGGACGGCGCTCTGCCGCTCCGGGGGCGACTCGCCCTCGTCAGGGTTCCAGCCGCCGGCCTCCTCGATGGCGACGCCGCCCTTGCCGTGCCGCCGGAACAGCTCCGCCACCGGCTCCACGAACTCGAACGGCACGCGTATCTTCAGTTCCAGCCAGGGATGCACGCGCCTACTACTTCTTCTCGAAGGAGCGCTGAAGCTCCTCCAGCAGCTTCTTCTGTTCCCTGGAGAGCTTGTCCGGCGTCTGCACGCGGACGGTCACGAGTTGGTCGCCGCGACGGCCATCGCGCCCGAGGTGCGGGATGCCCTTGCCCCTCATGCGGAGCACTTCGCCGGACTGTACCCCGGCGGGCACCTTGATCCTGTCCGGCCCATCGAGCGTTGGAGCCTCGACCTCCGCGCCGAGCGCGGCCTGTGGGTACGTGATGTTCAGATCCAGCAGTACGTCGGCGCTGCTCTCGCGGCGCTTGAACCACCCGTGCGGCTGGACGTGCACCCCCACGAGCAGGCTGCCGGGAGGACCTCCGAACATGCCTGCGTGGCCCTGTCCGCGCAGTTCCAGCAGCGCCCCGTCGTAGACCCCCGCAGGGATCGAGACCTGGAGGCGCTGTTTCGCGCGCTTGTAGCCGGCGCCCTTGCAGTCGGTGCAAGGCGTGGTGATGCGCCGGCCTTCGCCGCCGCACACGTTGCACACGGCCTCGGTGACGAACTGCCCGAACACGGAGCGCTGCGCGCGGCGGACGCGCCCGCTGCCGTTGCAGTTCGTGCACGTCTCCGGCTGCGTTCCCGGCTCGGCGCGGGTGCCGTTGCACGAAGGGCACTGCTCGGTGCGGCTGATCTCGACCTCCCGCTCGACGCCGAACGCGGCTTCCTCGAACGTGACGCTGACGTTCGCGCGCACGTCGTCGCCCTGGCGTGGGCGGGTGCGCGACGCGGCGCCGCCGCCGAAGAACGCGTCGAAGATGTCGCCGAAGCCGCCGAAGATGTCGAAGCCCTCGAACCCGCCAGCTCCCTGTCCCGCGCCGTTGCGGACGCCCGCATGGCCGAAGCGGTCATACTGCCTGCGCCGCTCCGGATCGCTCAGCACCTGGTAGGCCTCGTTGACCTCCTTGAAGCGCTCGGAGGCGTCGCTGGCCTTGTTGCGGTCCGGATGGTACTCCATCGCCTTCTGCCGGAAGGCCTTGCGGATGTCCTCCTCGGACGCTTGGACGCCGACGCCAAGCACGTCGTAATAGTCGCGTTTGGTGGTCATGGGACGATGGCTAGCCCTGCCACGGAGGCGACGGGTCGAGGGCTTGTACGAGTTCGCTGAGGAATGCGGCGAGGTAGCGGACGCTGGACATGGCGCGGGTGTAGTCCATGCGCGTGGGTCCCATGGCGCCGATGACGCCGGTTGCGCCGTCCGGGGCGCCGTAGGTGGCGTAGACGACGCTGTAGGGGCGCAAGTGCTCGTCGTGGCTTTCCTGGCCGATGACGACACGCACCTCGGCGGGGCGCGGCGAGTCGTCGAACAGCTTGGTGATGGAGTCGTCGTCGAGCACCTCGGCGGCGTCGTGCGCACTCTTGCCGGACTGGAACTCCGGCTGGCTCAGCATGTGGCTCAGGCCGTTCAGATACCGTTCACGCGTCTCGCGCCGCTCCTCGTCGGAGAGTATGCGGATCGTCTCCATGAGCGCGGCGATGATGATGTTGCCGCCGGAGAAGCCGGAGTCCCACAGCGTGCGGAGTTCGGCGGCGCTCATGCCACTGATGAGCCCGTTCAGCCGGTTGGCGATCTGGGTAAGCTCGTCCTGCGTCGTGTCGGAGTCGAGGTGGATGATGCGCTGGCGCAGCTGCGCGTCCTGCATCACCGCCACGAGCAGCGCCTCGCGGTCGTGCAGGTGCACGATCTGCACCTGCTTGACCCGGGCGACCGCGCGCTTGACGGTGGTGGCGATGGCGAGGTTGTGGACGGCGCTCGCCAGGACGCGCGCGGCGCTGCGCGCCCAGGCGCCGGGGTCGGCCTCGTCGAAGTCGATGGCGTCCCGCACGCGCTCCTGGAAGTGGCGCGGCAGGCGGTTGCGCTGTCCGGCGCGCTCCACGTAGAAGCGGTAACCGGGGTCGGACGGCACGCCGCCGGCGGAGGTGTGCGGGCGGGAGATGTAGCCCATCTCCTCCAACTCGGCCATGTCGTTGCGGATGGTGGCGGGGCTGACCCGGAGCTCGTAGCGGCGGGCGAGCTGCTGCGACGAGACGGGCGCGGCGGTCTCGATGTAGTCGCTGACGATGATCTCCAACAGCGCCTGCCTGCGCGTGTTGAGCGAAGGGGCCGCCGGATTAGCAGTCGGCTTGCTCAAGTGCTAACTCCTCCAACCGAATGTAGCACCGGCGGGGGAGTGCGTCAACGTGAACATCGCTACTCTTGGGGAGCAGTCCGTCATGTTGAGCGGAGCCGAAACATCTCCCGGGGAGAGTGCCGGTGGACAGCGGGGCGTCGCCTGAGAGATTCCTCGACTCTGCTGCGCTTCGCTCGGAATGACAACTGAAGGGCGCTGGGCTGCGCTCGGAATGACGATTGCGGGGGTTGCGCCGCGCCTGGAGCAGCGACCTCTTCTCCCCCCGCGCATTGCCGCAGTCATACCATATCTCCAGCGACGGGGGTTCTGCGTGCTAAAGCGCTGGCTTCGCTGCGCTCTGCTCGGAACGACAACGGAAGGGCGACATCCGCCCGTTGCGGGGCGCGGGATACGTGGTGCTAGACTTGCGCGGGGCGCTTGCCCCGATGCTCTGAACGGAGGAACCGCGATGGCTTCACCGGAACGGATGGAGATGCTGGCGGCCGCCATCCAGCACCTCGTCGACGCCATGCGCATCATGGACGACAACCAGACTGCCCGCGACGCTTACGTGCAGGAGATGGACGCCCGCTACGACGCGCGCATCCGGGAGCTCACTGCGCAGATACAGGAGAACCAGGCCCGCATCAGCGAGATCATCGGCGTGCTCACCGGGATGCAGTCGGACATCGCCCGCCTCGACGCCGCCTCCTGAGCCCTTGCCAGGGGGGCCATCCCCCTCACTCCTGGGTCGAGGGCGGCTCACGGACCCCCGCGACCGCCGAGAACAGCAGGAATACGCCCGTGAGCAGTTCGCCACCGGCCCCGATGAAAAAGGTGGGGCGCAGCCCGATGGCCTCACCGAGGACTCCCCCTGCCAGCGCTCCGAAGGGGATGGACCCCAGGAAGGCCATCCTGAGCACGACGTTCACCCTTCCCTGCAGGCGGTCCGGGGTCATGCTCTGCTGCAGGCTCGTCCTCGCGATGATGTAGGTGACGAGACCGGCTCCGAACAGGAACGTGGCCGTCCCCACCAGCGCGAGCACAACAGCCATCGGCCCGCCGGCCAGCGGGATGATGAGGTCGCAGCCCCCCATGAGGAAGAGGCCGGCCGCCGCCGACCTGCCGAGCCCCACCCTCCGGGTCGTCTGCTTCGCCAGCGAGGCGCCGAGCAGCCATCCGACACCGGCGCCCGACATCACCAGCCCGATGAGACCAGGGGTGAGGTCCAGGCGGCGCACCAGGTAGAGCAGGCCCACGGCGTCCAGCAACGCGTTGGAACCGCCGACCATCGCGGCGGCGATCGTGAGCGCGCGGAGCACAGGACTCTTCATCACGAACGCCAGGCCCTCGCGCAACTCGTCCCGGACGCTCAGCGTGGACACTGCCCGCGGCGAGACGTCCGTCTGCGGGTGCATCCGGTGGAGCGACAGCGCCGAGGCCCCGTAGGCGGCGGCGCCCACGGCCAGAGCGAACGGGGCGGACACGACCTGGACCAGGGCCCCGGTGAAGCCGGGGCCCCCGACCTCGGTCGCGGAGCGGCCCACCTCCAGCTTGCTGTTCGCGTCGACTAACTGCCCCCGCAGGACGAGCGACGGCAGGAACGCGCGGTAGGTGACGTCCACGATGAACCGCAGGCCTCCCAGCACGAACGCGACCGCGAACAGGAGGGGGATGCTGAGGAAGCCGAGCCACGCGGCAACGGCGATGACCGAGAGCGCGAGTACGTGGCCCCAGGCCGCGGCGATGAGCACGGACCGCTTCGACCGCCGGTCTATCCAGATGCCGGCGAACACGCCCACCACGAGTGCGGGAGCGCCTCCGAACGATGCGAGGATGCCCATCTGCAAGGGCGTCGCATCCAGGAGGAGCGCCGCCGTCAGCGGCACCGCGAGGAGCTGCACCTGGAAACCGGCGAACGTGGACGTCTGGCTTGCCCAAAGCTTGAGGAAGGTCTCCTGCCGCCAGAGCCCGGATGGAAGAAAGCGCAATGAACACGACCTGGGCGGCCCTGCTCGACAAACGCCGCAGGCCCGCCCTCAACGTGACGACAGTGTGTTGCCGCTCCGCGAGGGCGTCAAGGCAAACTTCCGCGCAGGTGGCGGGCAGGGGCGTCACCGGACCAAGGGAGGCGTTGACGGAGGAAGAGTAAAGTAATTACGATAACTACATACACGGCGAACGGAAAGGAATGGGCATGGCATCGCACCAGGCGTCCAACACAAGAGAGGTGAAGTTGATCGCCATAGGCAACTCCCGTGGCATCCGGCTCCCGAAGGAGTTACTGGACAAGTACGGGTGGGGCGAGCGACTGGTGTTGGAGGAAGTGGAGGAAGGCATCGTCCTACGGGGAAACGAGACGTCGCATCTGTCCTGGGAGGAGACGTACCGCGCCATGGCCGCCGAGTCCGAAGATTGGAGCGATCTCGACATAGCCACAGGAGACGGCGTGGACTGATGGCGGACTTCCCGCGCCGGTATGAAATCTACGTTGCCGACCTCAATCCCACGCCTGGCAGCGAGATCCGCAAGACCAGGCCGGTCGTGATAGTGAGCCGTGACGAGATGAACCGGTTCCTTGACACGGTGGTCGTCTGTCCGCTCACCACCAGGCTGCACCCACGGTGGCGGGGACGCCTCCAGGTGCGCTGCGCGGGCGAGGATGCCGAGGTCGCCGTCGATCAGATCCGCACCATCAGCAAGCAGCGCCTCGGCCGCCGCATCGACCGTCTCTCCCCTCGTGACGCGGCGCAGGTGCGCAGGATAATCGGTGAGATGTACGCCGAGTGACTACGGCAAGCCGGTCGACACGCCCCCTTGGTGGACAGTGTGTTCGAGCGCACGAGGGCGTCAAGGCGAGTGCTTGTCATTCCCGAGGGGATGCTGCGCGCTGAAGCGGGGGCTCGCTCAGCATGACAAGGTGGCGGCTGAGCCAGGCTCAGCATGACTGCCCACGTCGCCCGAAATTGATTGTGAAACCTGTCTCAAACGTTTGACGCAGCCGTTGCGGTCTGGGTACACTTGTCCTAATAACCACAACACGCAGGGGGGTCGTGCGATGGTGCTACCAGCAGTCCGCATAAGGGAGCTCCGAAGGACCTACGGATTCGAAGAAGTCGCCATCGTGCCCGGCGACGTGACCACCAACCCCGAGCTCTCCGTCACCCAGCTGGCCATCGGCCCATACCGCTTCTCGATCCCCATCATCGCCTCCGCCATGGACGCCATCGTCAACCCCGCCTTTGCGGGGTTGATGGCTAAAGCGGGCGGTTTAGGCGTGATGAACCTGGAAGGGCTCTACTGCCGCTACGACGACCCCTCCGACGCCCTGAACGCCATCTCCTCCGCCCCCAAGGAGGAGGCGACCGACGTGATGCAGCGCGTCTACACCGCCGAGTTCCGCGAGGACCTCGTCGGGCAACGCGTCCGCGAGATCAAGGAGACGGGGGCGGTCGCCGCGGTGTCGGTGACCCCGGCGCGCACGAAGCGTCTCGCGCCCATCGCGGTGGAGGCCGGCGCCGACATCATCGTCGTGCAGTCCACGGTCACGACCGCGCGGCACATCTCCAGCAGCTTCACCGGTCTGCGCCTGAACGACCTCGTCCGCGAGATCGGCGTCCCGGTCGTCGTCGGGAATACGGTTACGGCGAGTGCCTCGCTGGAACTGATGGAGCAGGGCATCGATGGCATCCTGGTCGGGGTGGGGCCGGGCGCGGCCTGCACGACGCGGGACGTGACGGGCGTCGGCGTGCCGCAGGTGTCGGCGACGCTTGAGGTCGCGGCGGCGCGGGACGAGTTCTACGCCCGGACGGGCAAGTACGTCAGCGTGATCACGGACGGCGGCATCCGCATCGGCGGCGACCTCTGCAAGGCGATGGCGGCGGGCGCGGACGGCGTGATGATCGGCACCCCGTTCGCGCAGACCTTCGAGGCGCCCGGCCAGGGCTTCAACTGGGGGATGGCGAGCCCGCACCCGGCGCTGCCGCGCGGGACGCGCATCAACGTCGGCACGCACGCCAGCCTGGAGCAGGTGCTCTTCGGCCCGAGCCACCGGATGGATGGGACGCACAACCTGGTGGGCGCGCTGCAGATGTGCATGAGCATGGTGGGCGCGCAGACGATCCCGGAGTTCCACGAGCGCGCCGAGCTCGTGGTCGCCCCGACCATCGCCACGGAGGGCAAGGTCTTCCAGCGCTCCGGCCAGATCTAGGGCGTCAGCCTGCGGGGCACACGTCGAACGGGGCGCGAGACGCGAGTGTCGCCTCCCGGGCTCGCGAGTTGCCGCTCCAGCGCGGTGAAAGCGTCTATCAACTCAGGAGCCTCGAACGCCCGGTTGCGCCGCCCCACGTTCACCTGCCTGAGTACGCCCGCGTCTACGAGCCGCTCGACGGCCTGGCTTGCAGTCTGGAACGACCTTCCCATCAGCCCCGCTGCGGTGGTTGCCGTGAGCACCGGCGCGGCGGGAAGCGCTCCGATGAGCTGGCAGGTTGCCGAGTCCCGCCGGGGCTTACCGGCGCGTTCACGCCATGACGTCTGCAATGCTCGAACGTGCTCCTCGAAGCGCCCCGTGTCCTGGACGGCGCGGAGGCTCGCCGATGCGAAGAACGACACCCAGCGGTTGATGCCCTCGTGCGCCTGGGGGGAGTCCGGCGCGCCCGCGTAGCGTGTCTCTGTCAGGCCGCCGACGTAGTCCCGCGCCCACGTCGCCAGCACGAGCGATACCGGCGGCAGCACGCGGTGCGCGATCCCGCGCCGCCGCAGCACGAGATGAATGAGCACACGTCCCGTGCGCCCGTTGCCGTCCACGAATGGATGGACCGTCTCGAACTGCGCGTGAGCGACCGCCGCTTGCGCCAACGCCGGGAGCGTGTCGTCGTTGCAGAAGCGCATCAGGTCGTCGAGGAGGTCTTGCACGTCCTCCGGTGGGGGCGGGACGAACGCTGCCGAACAGGGGTTGTAGCCGCTGCCGCCTATCCAGTTCTGTTCCGTGCGGATGCGGCCCCCGTGCTCTTCGAACCGCGTTCCCGCGAGGAGGAGGCGGTGCGCCTCCAGAATGACGTCCAGGGTGATCGGGGCGCCAGGCTCGACGGACTCGATGCCCCAGACCATCGCGTCGATGTTGCCGAGCACCTCCTCGGCGGTCACGTCGCGGGGGGCCTGGCCGATCTGCCGCGCGGCGTCGGCGTGGAGCAGCCGCCGTCCGCCCACGTCGAGCCCCTCGATACGGGACGAGGCGACGGACTCGGCGCGGAGCAGAAGGCGGGCGAGGGACTCGGTATCGGCGAGCGCTTCCGCTGACGTGTTGAGCCGTACGAGTTCGGCCTCCGCATCCGCAACGTCCGCAGCGGTGCTGCCGTCGAGTACGAACCGCCGTCCGGTGAGCGGGTCCGGGAGGTAGACGTCGTAGTTGCACGGACGGCGGTCGCGTCGGGTCAGCCCCGAGGCGTCGCTCTCCCAGCGCCGTTGTTCGTAAACTGCCATAACTGCTCTCCATATTCAATGATAGCATATAACCCTGAATATAACTCCGGCTTATTCAATGGCGCCTGCCATCCTGTCATCCGTGCTCCCCCTCCTCCGGCGCGGGGGGCGGCTTGGCCACGCCCGCGAGCACGGCCGCCGCGACGTTGGCGGCGACGAACACGATGAAGATGGCGCGGTAGCTGTCCGTGAGGTCGAACGCCAGTGCCGCGGCGAGCGGGCCCGCCGCCTGGGTGATGTTCGTGAACGCGCGGGCGACCCCCTCGATCGAACCGAGGTGGCGGCGCCCGAAGTAGTCCGCGAACGCGAGTCGCTGGAGCGTCACGGAAGCCCCCTGCGCCAGGCCGTAGAACGCTCCCCACGCCATCGCCAGGAGCGGCGTGTCCACAGCCAGGAGCAGCACAAAGGCGAGGGCGTTCATCAAGAAGTCGATGGCTATGAGGTAGCGCACGCTGAACCTGTCGCGCAGGAAACCCGCGATGACCGCTCCGAGCGCGCCGATCGCGGAGTGGACGGCCAGCGCGCCCACCGCGACCGGGTGGGGGACGTTGGTGTCCGTCATCGGTCCCGCCAGAGCGTCGGTCAGGTAGGGCACGGCGTGGAGCATGACTCCCGTGCGCCCGAACCACCAGAGCGAGATGGCGATGATGAGCAGATAGAGCGCGGGATGGCGCGCGGCCTGGCCCAGCCGCAGGGAGTAGTCGGCGACGCGCAGGTCGTGCGCGGGCGCGTCGGCGGCCGAGCGCGGGAGCTCGCCGTCCGGCAGCAGGCCCATGTCCTCCGGCCTGCGGCGCAGCAGGAGCGCGGTGGGGACGGCGGAGACGACGAGGATCATGATCCCCGCACCGAGAGACGCCTCGCGCCAGCTGTAGGCGGCAACCATGAAGGCGATGAACAGCGGTATGAGCGACGCCCCGGCCGGGAAGCCGAGCCCCGCGTAGGCCGTCGCACGTCCGCGTTTGACGATGAACCAGTTCGGCACGATGACCGCGGAGGCGACGGCAAGGACGCCGGTGTTCATGCTGCGCGCGAAGATCTGGAGCGCGTAGAGGTGCCACAGCTCCGTCATGAAGTACATGAGGACGAAAGAGGCGCCGATGAGCGTGTAAGCGAAGGTGAGCGCCCAGCGCGGGCCGAACCGGTCCACGACGGGCCCCGTCGCCAAGGCCACACCGCTCCCGATGAGCCCGCCGAGGCTGATCGCTCCGGTGAACTCCGTAACCGTCCAGCCGAACTCTGAAGTGATGGGGCGCAGGAAGATGCTGAGGACCGGGAAGGTCTCCGTGCTCGCGCTGAAACTGCCCAGGGCCGCGACGATGACGACGACCCAGCCGTAGAAGAAGCGGGGCTTGTGGGGAGGTTTACCGGTGCGGTTCAAATGATGCTGCCAGGAGACGGTGCGCGCATCATAGCCCCTCTCGTCCCCTCGCGCCGCGCTAGGCGGGCGGGCCGGACGAACCCGCGACGCTGACGGTGACGATGTCTTCGCCGTGGTACTTCTGGTGGCGCACGGACGAGGCGTAGTGGCGCAGCAGCCGGAACGAAATCTCCCGCTCGTCCGCGATATCCGGCATCTCGCCCATGTAGGCGAGGCGGTCCTCCAGGTTCTCCCCCTCGGAACCGGTCACGAACTCCAACTCCGCCCTGGCGTGGTCGCCGCGGGCGGTGACCACCAGCCGCCGCGCTCCGGCGCCCTCCGGCCTGTCGCCGTCCTCGGCCAGCAGGCTCGACACCGTCTCCTCTCCCACCAGCACGAGGCGTTCCGTCGAGGCGTCGTCCCATCGCGCCCTCGCCGCAACACCCCGGAGGAATTCCTCCAGCCGCGGCAGGCCCTCCGTGTTCAGCCCCACCTGCAGCCGCCTGCGGCGGGGAGCGGTCAACTCCATGAACATCATCATGACAACGGCTACGAGCGCGCCGGACGTCATGCCGTTGCCGAGCAGTACGCTCAGGAACCCGTCGCCCAACCGGTCCGCGAATATCCACTGGTTCTGGAAGCCGGTGCCTACCCAGAACGCGACGCCCGCGACCGCCGCCTTCCGGTGGTCCACGCCGTCCTGGATGACGATCTTCATCCCCTGCACGAAGAGCAGGCCCAGGAGCACGGTGATATACGCCGCGGCCACAGGGCTGGGTATGGCGATCAGCAGCGCGGCGACCTTCGGCAGGAATGCGAGCACCGCGATGATGACGCCGATGACGACGCCCACCCGGCGGGCCCCGATGCCCGTGACCTCGGCAAGAGCGATGCTTGACGAGTAGGTGGTGTTAGGCAGGGTGCCGGCGATGCCGGAGAGCAGGTTGCCCATGCCGTCGGCGTTGAGCGCGCCCTGCACCACCCGGAAGTCCGTCGCCTGCGGCCTGCGCCGGGAGACGCGCTGGATGGCGACGCCGTCGCCGATGGTCTCGATGGCGCCCACCAGCGTGACGATGATGAACGCGGGCAGCAGCCCCCAGAACTCGGCGCCGGGGCTCAGGTCAAACCCCGGCCATGCGCCCAGGGGTACGCCGACCCAGGCCGCGTCCAGTATCCCCTGGACGTCATACAGCCCGAGAGGCGCGGCCACCGCGCAGCCGACCGCTATGCCGATGATGGGCGACCAGAGCCGCCATCGCGGGGGAGCGCGCAGTACGAGAGCCAGGACGGTGACGAGCGTCGCGATGGTGACGATGGGTGCGGCGGTTGAGGACGAGCCTTCGGGGACGTCCGTGAGCATGCCGAATATGATGGGGAACACCGTTGCGGCTATCAGCATGATGACGGTGCCGGAGACCACGGGCGTGAATATCCGCCGCAGGAGCGACAGCCGCGCGGCCATCGCGAACTGGAAGAGCGACGACACCACGATGAGGCTCGCCATCGTGGCGGGTCCTGCCGTGACCAGCGCGGCAACGCACACCGCGATGAACGCCCCGGAAGTGCCCATCATGAGCACGTGCCCCGCGCCGATCCGTCCCAACCGCGCGGCCTGCAGGACGGTCGTGGCCCCGCTGACGAGCAGGGCTGCGAACACGCCCCATGCAAGGTAGCTGTCCGATTCCTCCGCGATCCGCACCACGATGACGACGGTCAGCGCCACCGGCGCAAGGATCACCAGCGCGGCCTGGAAGCCCGCGCCCAGGGCTATGAGCGGCGGCGGGCTCTCGTCCGGCTCGTAGCGGACGTTTTCATTAGTGGTAGCCAGGGCTGAGGTGCCTCCCTAGAACATGCGGCCGGACGGTTCGAAGCCCAGGTAGTACTGCCCTGCGCTGTCGTAGTGCTCCAAGCGCCCTTGTATCTGCTGGGTAATCGCGTGGGCGTCCTGGAACTTGCGCTGGATGGGGCTCGACTCGAATATCGCGCTCGACCCGAACACCGAGTACGCCATGTCGGCCACCTGCGCGCCCTGCCGGATGGCGTGCGAGCTCGCCAGCCGCAGCTCCATGCGGTGCTCCAGCGGCAGGTCGTGGTCGTCCAGGGCCTTCCGCCACAGCTTGACCGCCTTCTCGTTGAGGAAGGCGTTGGCCGCGCCCCAGGTCGCCTCGGCCTGTCCGATGATGCGCTGGATGGCGGGCTGGTCGCGCAGCAGCGTCTGCTCCTGCGGCTTCTTCCGCGTCGCGATCTCTATCGCGGCGTCGAGTGCCGAGCGCGCCACGCCCAGCGCCACCATGCCGAAGCCGGAGCCGAAGAAGAGGCTGCGCGGTATGAGGTACAGCGGCCCGTCCTCGCGCGGCGTCTGCGCCTCCACGTACACCCGGCTGGAAGGCACGAACACGTCCTTCGCCTCGAAAGAGAAGCTGCCGGTGCCCTTGAGGCCGTTCACCTGCCACGTGTCGATGAACGTGAACTCGCCCTTCGGGATGATGCAGGTCAGCGCGGTGGGGTCGGCGATGCGCTCCAGCCCCACGGCCCAGGTGGCGTGCCGCGAGCCGCTGCTGAAGTTCCACCGCCCGCTCACCGAGTAGCCGCCGTCCACCTGCTTGAACTCGGAGTGCTGGGGCGGCCCGTTGCAAAGGATCGACCGGCTGTCGCTCCATATCTCCTGCGCCAGCGGCTCCGGCATCAGCGACGCCATCGTCCCCAGGATGTTGTTCTGGTTGAAGCACCACGCCGTGCTGCCGTCCGCCGTAGCGACCGCCTGCACTACCGCCAGGTAGTCGAGGTAGTCGACTTCGAG
>DAOUJK010000053.1:0-62237 GCA_034422795.1 Dehalococcoidia bacterium
TGCGCCTGCAGCCCCTTCCCCATCACCCACGAGAGCGAGTAGTCCTCCATCGCCGGGTAGAGGATCTCCTCCACCAGCTTGCTCAGCCGGTGTATCTCGTCGATGAACAGCACATCGCCGGGCTTGAGCTGCGTGAGGAGCGACGCCATGTCGCCGGGACGCTCGATGGCAGGGCCTGCCGTCGTGCGCAGGTTCGCGCCCATCTCCGCGGCGATGATGCTGGCAAGCGTCGTCTTGCCGAGTCCGGGCGGGCCATAGAGCAGCACGTGGTCGAGCGGCTCGCCGCGCTGTAGGGCGGCGTCCATGGAGATGGTGAGCGTCTCCTTCACACGCTCCTGGCCGATGTACTCGGCGAGGCGCCGCGGGCGCAGCCCGCCCTCCGAGCCCCGGTCTTCCTCGCGTGCTGCCCCTGAGACGATGCGTTCGTTGGCCATCCCGCCGCGATTCTAGCGCATGGGGCGAGAAGGGAGGCTAAGAAAGCTTGAGGGTTACCCGTGCCGGGTCTAGGCCAAAGTGCTCCAGCAAACGTTTGGCTTGGCGAACACAGTCAACAGCACTGAAGTTGGCTTCTACAATGATGCCTGTGTCTCCAAGCGGAACTGGAAACGCGAATGCCTTTCCATTGGAATGCTTCCCGTCAAGGCTGAGTAGATAGCGCGTGGAGCCTCCAGCAGTGCTTGACCTTATCTGGCAGTTCTCCCGAGTCAGTAGTTTGACTTCTACGAGGTGTAGGGCGGTCTGCCTGATAATCTCGAACCAGTACCTCGTGGGTCTCTCCGTGCCGTCTTGGAACTTGATTGCCTTGGGTGGAGGATTACCCATGGCTGCGAACTCTCCCGTGAGAGGAGTCCACTTTCCTTCCACTGTCGTTGCCGAAGGCTGCGAGGCATTCTGTGCGGTATTCGGCGAAGGCGCCGGTTCCGCCTCAGCCTGAGAAACTGGCTCGGTAGCAGCATCAACTGCCACTTCAACCAACGGCTGAGCGGCTTGGTCGAAACCTCCGTCCTGTAGGCTGCGTCGCCATAGAGCAAGGAATTGCAGTGCCGTCTTGGCGGGCTCACCAGCAGTGATTGAGGCTTCCCAAATCAAGTCTTGCCTGTAGAGGTCGAAGACTCTCCATTCATTCCCGTTAGTGAGCGCAGCGTATTGAATCTTTGAGGTCCTGCCCATGTTTTCGCCGATGGCGTACTTGATTGTCTGATTCGTATGCTTTGATAAGTCTTCACCAAGTCTCTTGGCTTCTACGAAGACGACCGGTCTCCCGTTCCCGCCAAGTAGTGCATAGTCCGCCCATCCTTCCTCGGCTACGCGGGGTTCTATCTCCACTACGCCAGGGTCGTCGACGTCCCACCCAAGAGCCGACAGCATCGGGTCTATGAGTGTCACTCGTGTCCGACTCTCATAAGCACCTATGTGCGATCCATGCTCCTTGATACGCTTCTGCAGCATCTCTATCGTCTGCACCAAATCGTCCAGCACGGCAGCAGCCCTCCGAACAGTTGAGTGTCGCGCCATCCTAACACCATCCCCTATCGCTCACCCTGTACACTAACCCCATGACCGACGACGCTCACGAGCGCTGGCAGCGCGAGACGTACGAGCCCGCCGTCCGGCGCGTGCCCGAGCGCAGGCCGGAGTTCTCCACGGAGTCCGGCATCGAGGCCGCGCCCCTCTACGGCCCCAACGGCCAGTCGACGGACGGGGAACGCCTCGGCTACCCGGGCGAGTACCCTTTCACCCGCGGCGTGCAGCCGTCCATGTACCGCGGACGTCTCTGGACCATGCGCCAGTACGCGGGCTACTCGACGCCGGAGGACTCCAACGCCCGCTACCGCTTCCTGCTCTCGCAGGGACAGACCGGCCTCTCGGTCGCCTTCGACCTCCCGACCCAGACCGGCTACGACGCCGACCACGACATGGCGCGCGCCGAGATCGGCAAGGTCGGCGTGCCCATATCGAGCCTCGCCGACATGGAGGCGCTCTTCGACGGCATCCCGCTCGCCGACGTCACCACGTCCATGACCATCAACGCCACCGCGCCGATGCTGCTCGCGCTCTACCTCGCCGTCGCGCGCAAGCAGGGCGCGCCGTTCGCCGAGATCGGCGGCACGACGCAGAACGACGTGCTCAAGGAGTACATCGCGCGCGGCACGCACATCTTCCCGCCCATGCCGTCGCTGCGACTGGCAACGGACATGTTCGCCTACTGCGCCGCCGAGGTCCCCCGCTGGAACACGATCAGCATCAGCGGCTACCACATGCGCGAGGCGGGCGCCACGGCCCCGCAGGAGCTCGCGTTCACGCTGGCGAACGGCATCGCATACGTGCAGGCCGCGGTAGACGCCGGGCTGAATGTGGACGAATTTGCCGGGCGGCTCTCCTTCTTCTTCGCTTCCCACAACAACCTGTTCGAGGAAGCCGCCAAGTTCCGCGCGGCGCGCCGGATGTGGGCCGGCATCATGCGTCATCGCTTTGGCGCGAAGGACCCGCGCTCCTGGATGCTGCGCTTCCACACACAGACCGCCGGCGTTACGCTCCAGGCGCAGCAGCCCGACGTCAACGTCGTCCGCACGACGGTGCAGGCGCTCGCCGCTGTGCTCGGCGGCACGCAGTCGCTCCACGTGAACTCGAAAGACGAGGCGCTGGGCCTGCCGACCGAGGACTCGGCGGCGCTCGCGCTGCGCACCCAGCAAGTGCTCGCGAACGAGTCCGGCATCGCCGAGACGATCGACCCGCTCGGCGGCTCGTACTATGTCGAGCACCTGACGGACGCCATCGAGCGCGAGGCCTCGGCCTACATCGAGCGCATCGACACGATGGGCGGCGCGGTCGCGGCGATAGAGGCGGGTTTCCAGCGCGGCGAGATCGAGGAGGCCGCCTACCGCCACTTCCAACTGGTGGAGAGCGGCGAGCGCGTCATCGTGGGCGTCAACGCCTTCACATCCGAAGAGGACGAGCGCATCGAGCTCCAGACGATCCCGGCGCACGCGGCCCAACGCCAACTCGACCGCCTCGCCCGCGTCCGCAACGAGCGTGACACCGGCGCGAGCGAGGCGGCGCTGCAACGGCTGGGTGAGGCGGCGCGCTCACCGTCCGTCAACCTCATGCCGCCCATCCTCGAGTGCGTCGAGTCCTACGCCACACTCGGCGAGATCTGCTCGACGCTCCGGGACGTCTTCGGCACGTTCGAAGCGCCCGGCTAGGAATGCCGACCCCGCCTGATCAATAGTCCTTGCTGGTAGATCCTGAGATTGAATATAGACTAGTCTGGTCTGGATGATATAAACTAGTCTTGACAAGAGAAGAAGCAGGCACTAGCATGCCGCTACGGACGAAGGAGGACTGCCGTGACCACCCGAACCGCACCCACGCACGCTGATTCCCCCCATACCTGGACCGTCGCCGAAACCAAGGCTCGCCTGTCCGAGATTCTGCGCCTTGCAGACGAAGAAGGGCCGCAGCGCATCGGCGTACAGCGCGCGTTCATCGTGGTGCCGGAACGCGTCTGGCAGGAGCGGGCGCACCCCCGCAAGCCGCTCGGCCAGTGGCTCGTGGAGAACTTTCCGCGTGGCATTGACCTGGAGATTCCTCCCCCAGGAGAAGACAGGCCCATCCCCTTCATCGACTACGATCAGCCATAGCGCATGAGCGGCTACCTGCTCGATACAAACGTCATCTCGGAACTGACGAAGACTCCGCCCAACGCGGGCGTCGTCACGTTCCTGTCGCAACAAGAAGACCTCTGGATCCCCGTTATCGCATTGCACGAACTCCAGTTCGGGCTCCAACTCCTCCCGCATGGCCGCCGGCGCTACGGACTGGAGTTCGCTATGGCAGCGTTCATAGCGGAATACTCCGAGCACATCCTTCCTCTCTACCGACAAGCGGCGGAACATGCAGGAGCCTTTCGCGCACAAGCGCACCAGTCAGGTCACTCGCTTACGGCAGGGGACGCACTCATCGCTGGAACGGCCGCAACGCACGGACTCATCCTCGCCACCCGCAACACCAAGGACTTCGACTACCTCGCAATTGAGATAATCAACCCTTGGCGGAACGTCCAGCCTGCCATCTGAACTCTCCCCTGCGTACCCAGTGCGCGTGCTACAATCCCGCCAATCTGCCTGCATCGGGAGGATGAAGCGATGCTCTCCGCACAGGACAACGAACGTCTAACGCAGGTTGGCCCGGGCACGCCGATGGGCGAACTCATGCGCCGCTACTGGCACCCCTTCGCCGCCACGGCGGAACTCGACGAACGCCCCACCAAGCCGGTGCGCCTGCTCGGCGAGGACCTCGTCCTCTACAGGGACAGGTCCGGCACCCTCGGACTCATCGAGCGCTTCTGCCCCCACCGGCGCGTCGACCTCTCCTACGGCATCCCGGAGGAGCATGGCCTGCGCTGCATGTACCACGGTTGGATGATGGACGAGACCGGCCAGTGCATCGAGCAGCCCTTCGAAGAGACGGTGCACCCGGACGGGCGCTTCAAGGAGAAGGTGAAGATCGCGGGGTACCCCGTGCAGGAGATGGCGGGGATGCTCTGGGCCTACATGGGCCCCGCTCCCGCGCCGCTCATCCCCACGTGGGAGCCCTACACCTACGAGAACGGCTATTCGGACATCGGCATAGCCGAGCTTCCCTGCAACTGGCTCCAGTGCCAGGAGAACTCGCACGACCCGGTCCACCTGGAGTGGTTGCACGGCTACTGGGGCGTCGTGCAGCAGCGCGAGAAAGCCATCGCACTCGGCGGCGAGCCGGACCTCAGCCCCATCATCCCTCGCAACCACAAGGAGATCGGCTTCACCGAGTTCGAGCACGGCATCATCAAGCGCCGTGTCGTCGAGGGCACCACGAAGGAGGATCACGACTGGAAGGTCGGCCACCCTGCGCTATTCCCCAACATCCTCTTCGTCGGCGACGGCGTGAAGTGCAATTTCCAGTACCGCACGCCGGTAGACGACACCACCACGCTCCACATCACCTGGTTCTTCTACAAGGCCGCGCCGGGCACCACGCTGCCGAAGCAGGAGAAGGTGCCCCATTTCATCGTCCCGATCTACGACGAGTCCGGCAGCCTCATCCCTGACCTCGTGAACCACCAGGACTTCGTCGCGTGGATCACGCAAGGGCCCAACGCCGACCGCGTCCAGGAGAAGCTCGGCGAGTCCGACCGCGGCATCATCCTGCTTCGCAAGCAGCTCATGGAGCAGATGAAGATCGTGGAGGACGGCGGCGACCCGATGAACGTCATCCGCGACCCGGAGAAGAACCGCAGTATCGAACTCCCGCTGGAGCGCTGGCCGTCGCTGCAGGAGGTGAACCGGCTGTCGGTCTACGTCACCGCGCAGGCCGGCGAGAGCGAGCAGGTGAAGAGCGACATCCAGGGTGTGCTCGACACCTGGGCTGGCCACGCCGACGAGGTGATTGCCAGCAACAGGAGTTAGCAGCACGGGGTACGATGCGTCCAAGGACAACTACGTACGGGAGGAGCAGCGATGGCTAAGGAGGGCTTTCTCATCTTCGACAGCGACATGCACATCATGGAGCCGCCGGACCTCTGGCAGCGCTACATCGACGAGCGCTACAAGAGCGCCGCGCCGGTCGGCATCACCTCGGAGAACGTTCGCGACCTCCGCATCAGCTGGCCCGACCTCGCCGCAGTCGCCGACGGCACCGGCGCGACGGGCATCAACCGCAAGGGGCACAACTACGAGAAGAACCAGGTGCTCTACAAGGACCACTCCTCGCGCGGGTGGGACTCCTACTGCCAGCTGGAGGCGATGGAGGCCGAGGGCATCGACGTCGCGGTCATGTTTCCCAGTCGGGGGCTGAGCGTCCTTACCCGGCCCGACATAGACCCCGGTTTGGGGGCTGCCATCGCCCGCGCCTACAACGACTGGATGTACGACTTCTGCTCCGTCGACCCCAACCGCATGTTCGGCGCGGGCATGATTTCCGTCTACGACATCAACGACGCTGTTGCCGAGACACGGCGTGCAGTGCAGGAGCTCGGCTTCAAGGCCGTGTTCGTCCGCTCCAACGTCGTCAACGGCAGGAACTGGCACGACACCTGGTACGACCCGCTGTGGGAAACGCTGCAGGAACTGGACGTGCCCATCGGCTTCCACGAAGCCTCAGGCTCGATGTCCAAGCAGGCAGGCGAGCACTTCGACAACTTCATGCTGCGCCGCGTCTACGCCCAGCCGTTCGAGCAGATGATGGGCCTTGGCAGCTTCGTCGGCGGCGGCGTGCTGGAGCGTCACCCCAAGCTCCGCGCCGCGTTCCTGGAGGCCAACTGCGCGTGGATCCCCTGGCTCCTCTGGCGCATCGAAGAGATGCACGAGCTCGAGTTGGACGCCTACATGCCGGAGTTGACCGAGAGCCCAATCGAGCTCTTCAAGCGCCAGTGCTGGGTCTCCATCGAGCCGGACGAGGCGCCCGCCAAGTACGCCATCGACTACGTGGGGAGCGACCAGCTCGTCTTCTCGACCGACTACCCTCATGGCGACTCCCGCTACCCCAACGCGGTCAACGCCTTCCTCGAGCTGGACCTCACGGACGAGGAGAAGCGCAAGATCCTCTGGGACAACTGTGCCCGCTTCTACAAAGTGGAGGCGCCAGTGCCGGCCTAGTCTTCTGGCCGATGTTCTCGCAAGAGGGGCAGGCGGCCTGGTTGCCTGCCCCTCCCTATGCGCCTCTCCGACGATGCAGACTTCTACAAAGAGCTCGCAAGGCATGAGGAGGCTCGCTCCGCATGGACACAGGGATCGTCGTCGCGCTGGACGCGATGGGCGTCATCTATCAGCCGGGAGCAGACGTCGACGAACTGGTCATCCCGTTCGTCCGAGAGCGGGGCTGCTCAATGGCGGATGCGGACATCATCGCCCTCTACAACGACGCCTCACGCGGTCTCATGAGCTCGCGGGAACTCTGGGAACGTCTTGAGGTCGCTGGAGACCCTGACCTGCTCGACCGGGACGTCGCAGCTCGATACGCCCTCACCGAAGGCCTGCACGACTTCCTTGGCTGGTGTGACGATGCCCGTATCTCTGTCGCCTGCATCTCGAACGACATCTCGGAATGGGCGGCTCTGAGAGCGCGGCACTTCGGACTTGCTGGCGCTGTCCCCTTATGGACGATCAGCGGCGATGTCGGGCACCGGAAGCCGGACGGGCGCATCTACGACGCATTCCTGCGAACCATGCCGCCAAGCGTCACTTGCGTATTCGTTGACGATCGGGTCGAGAACGTAGCCGCGGCAGTCTCCAAGGGCATGCACGGAGTGCTGTTCGGCCCCAACTCCGATTGTGCTCCCTCCGGCATTGCATCAGCCGCTGGCTTCTCATCCCTGACCGACCTCGTAGCCGAGGTGAAGGCTGCCGAGGGCGCTTAGACCTTTCCATTTGTGCCCCACGCCCTATTGAGATACGCTTTGCCCCACATTCAACGGAGTGAGGTGACGCCTGATGGTAATGCAAGGCACCGACATGAAGGTGGCGGAGACGCCAACCGGTCAGCTCGAGGACTTCCGCATCCCTGACGCCTACGAGAGCTGGCTGGAGAACGAAGGGGTCATGGTCCACAAGACCTACTACGTCCCCAACTGGCACGAGGTCGAGGTTGGCCCCTGGGAGCGCAAGGGCGGCGAGGGCGCCGTCATCCACATCGACAACGCCCACATGCCCAACGACCTGCACGTGGTCGACATCGCGCCCGGCGGCCGCTCCGAGCCGGAGCACCACATGTACGAGATCAACTTCTACATCGTCCAGGGACGCGGCGCGACAACCGTCTGGATGAACGAGGACAGCAAGCAGACGTTCGAGTGGAGAGCGGGCAGCCTCTTCACCATTCCTCTCAATTCCTGGTACCAGCACTTCAACGGCTCCGGCGACGAGAAGGTGCGCTACATGGCCACCACCAACGCCCCGCCCATGATGCGCCTCTTCCGCGACACCGACTTCATCTTCAACAACGACTTCATGTTCCGCTCCCGCTACTCGGACGACGAGTCCTACTTCAGCGGCAACGGCAAGCTCTACAACAAGCGCATCTGGGAGACGAACTTCATCCCCAACGCTCCGGACATGGCGCTCTACGGCTGGAAGGAGCGCGGAGCGGGCGGCATCAACGCCATGCTGCAGATGGGGCAGAACGACATGGGGAACCACATCTCCGAGTTCCCCATCGGCACCTACAAGAAGGCCCACCGGCATGGCCCCGGCGCGCACCTCTTCCTCCTCAGCGGCGACTCTGGCTTCTCCCTCCTTTGGACCAAGCCCGACCGCTCCGACATGGTGAAGTGCGACTGGCAGATCGGCTCCATCGTCATCATCCCGAGTGACGGCACCTACCACCAGCACTTCAATTCCGGCACCAAGCGCGCCCGCTACATGGCGCTGCGCGGCGGCAACGGCGGCTTCTACGCCCCCAACCAGCGCGCCACCGCCGACGTCAGCATCAAGGAAGGCGGCATCCAGGTCGAGTACGAGGACGAGGACCGCGAGATCCATGAGATCTTCGAGGCCGAACTCGCCAAGTCCGGCGCCCAGTGCAACATGAAGGCGTTCATCCCTTACTGCACCGGCGTCGCGGGCGTCACCAGCGAGCGCGACACGTAAGAAGCGGCGCTCACAGGCAATGCGTAGACAGGCGAAGGGCGGGGGCTGGTGCTCCCGCCCTTTCGCTATCAGAACGGAAGGAGGAACGCCATGACCACCAGCGCCAACACGCAGGACGGCAGGATGCTGCGGGCGGAGGAGCCCGCCGAGCGGCTCGGCGACTTCGAGGTCGATGACCCATACATGGCGTGGGTGCGTGAGCAGGGCGTCCCACTCATCGTCGAATACGCTTTCGAGGACCTGAACGCGCTCGAACTCTCGCCGTGGGAGCCGAAGGGCGGCAGCGGAGCCATCGTCAACATCCCCAACCGCCTGCTCCCGAACGACGCGCACGTCGTCGAGATCGCGCCCGGCGGCAAGTCGGAGCCGGTCCACCACATGTACGAGACGCAGATGTACGTTCTCTCCGGCAGGGGCGCAACCAGCATCTGGGTGGACGAGAGCCGCAAGCAGACGTTCGAGTGGAAGGCGGGCAGCGTCTTCGCCATCCCGCTCAACGCCTGGTACCAACTCTTCAACGGCTCCGGCACGGAGCCCGCCCGCTACATCGCTGTCACCAGCGCCCCGCCCATCATGCGTCTCTACCGCGACAACCACTTCATCTTCAACCTCCCCTACGTCTTCGCCAACCGCTACGCGGACGAGTCCTACAACGGCAGCGGCAGGCTCTACAACGGGCGTATCTGGGAGTCCAACTTCATCCCCAACGCCGACAACATGCCGCTCTACGGCATGCCCCTGCGCGGCGCGGGCGGCATCAACGCCCAGTTGGAGATGGCGAAGAACAGCATCACCGCGCACATCTCCGAGTTCCCCGTCGGCACCTACAAGAAGGCGCACCACCACGGCCCCGGCGCGCACCTCATCATCCTCAGCGGCGACGCAGGCTTCTCGCTCCTCTGGAACGAGGACGACCGCTCCGATATGCGGAAGGTGGACTGGAAGAAGGGCTCTATGGTCGTCGTTCCCAGCGAGCGGACGTTCCACCAGCACTTCAACGCCGGCACGAAGCGGGCGCGCTACCTCGCCCTCAGGCAGGGCGAGCACGGCATGGTCCCGCCCTACGGCGGCTCCCGTCCCGGCGCGGACGTCAGCATGAAGTCCGGAGGCAGGCAGATCGAGTATGAGGACGAGGCCCGCGAGATACACGACCTCTTCGAGGCCGAACTCGCGAAGGCCGGCGCGACCTGCCACATGAAGAACTTCATTCCCTACTGCACCGGTGACGACGCCGTCACCAACGAACGCGAAACGTAACCGAGCCTCCGTCGTTCTCTCCCCCGCGACACGGTTTCAACACCAAGCGACGCCCGAACAACACCGGGCGACGCAATTGCGACAGAATGCGACAGCCCGTCCACTCCTACGGCGGAGGCCATCAGGAGTGCAGCAGCAGGGTGTTTTCTGAAAAGTGTCGGATTCTGTCGCTTTTCGCCTTGGCCAGGCCGTGGCACGGGCGGGGTTCTCCGCTTCATCACCAGCGTACCGCGCGGACAAGGGCCTGCGTAAGGGGCGCGTGTCACGAATCCGTTCCTACCCGCACAGAGGAAGGGCAGGCACGCCTGCGGGACGTGGAACGCCCGCTCACTTGACGGCATGCCGCCCCGTCGCGCAGAGGTCGGCGAGGACGCAGGAGGCGCATCGGGGTTCGCGCTTGGTGCACACGTCCTTGGCGTGGGCGTCCAGCAGCGCGTGGTACTCGTTGAAGAGCGCGGCGTCGTGCGGCAGGTGCCGCTCGAACAGCGCCTGGTACGCGTCGTAGCCCCGCAGACCGTGGCGCGGCAGCATCCGGTCGACGATCCGCTGGGTGTAGACGTCCATCACGAATGACGGCAGACCCGCCACGTAGAGCACGATATCGTCCGCGGTCTCCGGCCCGATGCCGTGCACCGCGAGCAACTCGGCGCGCAGCGCCTTCGGCGGCATCGTGCGCCATGGCTCGATGCTGTCGTTGTAGCGTTCCAGGAAATCGGCCATCGCCTTCAGCTTGCGTGCCTTGGCGTTGAAGTAGCCGCTGGGACGGACGACCTCCGCCAGCGCCTCCTCCGGCATCGCCCGCAACGCTGCGGGCGACATCGCGCCTGCCGCCTTGAGGTTGTCGATGGCGTGGGCAGCGTTCGTCCACGCCGTGTTCTGCGTGAGTATCGCCCCGACAATCATCTCGAACGGGCCGTCGCCCGGCCACCAGCCCTGCGGGCCGTGGTGTGCCAGCAAACGGTCGTACATGGTGGTAAGCAGGCGCGCGATACGCGGGGAGCGGCGCATCGCGGCGGGAGCAGGTCGTGCCATGCGCCCGATGCTACCAGCCGCACCCGCTTGGTACACTGAGAGCCATGAGCACCTTCATGGAACAACTGGACGGCGCAGCCGCGCGGAACCGGAGCCTCCTCTGCGTCGGCCTGGATCCCTCGCGGGTCTCGATGCCCATCGACGACATCGCCGAGTTCAACCGCGCCATCATCGCTGCCACGAGCGACCTCGTCTGCGCGTACAAGCCGCAGTGGGCGTTCTACGAGGCCGAGGGCATCCCCGGCATCGAGGCGCTGCAGGCAACCATCGAAGCCGTGCCGGACGATGTCCCTGTTCTGCTCGACGCCAAGCGCGGCGACATGGACAACACGTCCAGAGCCTACGCCAAGGCAGCCTTCGAGACGTGGTGCGCGGACGCGCTCACCGTGAACCCGTACCAGGGGCGCGACGCGGTGCAGCCGTACCTGGACTACGTGGACAGGGGCGTCTTCGTGCTCGTGCGCACATCCAATCCCGGCGGCACCGAGTTCCAAGACCTCGAGGTGCGCGGCAACGGCGCCGAGGGCCCGCTCTACGAGGAGGTCGCGCGGCAGGCGGTCGCCTGGAACGACAACGGCAACGTCGGAGTGGTCGTCGGCGCAACCGTACCGGAGGAGCTCGCTCGGGTGCGGAGCATCGTCGGCTCCATGCCCATCCTCATCCCCGGCATCGGCGCGCAGGGCGGCGACCTCGAAGCGTCCGTTCGCAACGGCACTGACGCGAGCGGGCGGCGCGCGCTCATCGCCGCGTCCCGCAGCGTCATCTACGCGTCGAAGGGCACGGACTTCGCGGAGGCCGCACGCGCCGAGGCCGAGCGTCTTCGCGGCGCCATCAACGCCGAGCTCGGACGGATGGGCAAGCCGTGGCCGTAGAGTTCCACCTCGGCGAGCGGCTCACGCTCCGCAAGCCGCACCCGTGCGGCGGCGTCGAGTGGCGCGTCGAGCGGCTCGGGGCGGACGTCGGCATCCGCTGCCTCACCTGCGGACATTACCTCCTGACCCCCCGCCGGAAGCTGGAGCGCGCCACGAAGTCGCACATGCCCCCGCTCTCCGTGGAGGGCTCCGCTTAAAGGCATCCCGTAGCCCGTCCACCCCGCCGAGGCCCTCACCCCAGCCCTCTCCCTCAGGAGAGGGAGCGAAACAGGGCGCCTCTCAGAGACGCCTCTACGCAGGGGCAAGGTCCCTGCTCCGCAGGAATGGCCCAAGGCCATGTCAGGCCACGTAAGAGAATGACAACGAGGCGCCCCATCCCATCCCCACACCGGGTGCGCTGCCCCTGCGCATGCGCGTGGCTGCGCCACGCGTCTGGATTCCCGCCGGTGCGGGAAGGACGGAGGTGTGTCGGCGTACGCTATTCTCACAAGGCGACGGGTTAAGGTTCCGCCCCGCTCTCGCTCTCGCCCCGGGACGCGGCGTAGAGCAACGGTGTGAGAAGCGCCGTTCCTATCATCAGAGCGCCCAACACCGTGACCGACACGGACAGGCTCGTGACGGCTGCAAGCGGTCCGAACAGCAGCGGCCCCAGCATCTGACCGGATGCCCAGTAGATGCCGACCACCGCCATGAACACACCTCGTTGCTCCGGGCTGCTCGCCATCGCCGTCAGGCTCACATTCAGGATCCTCCCGGCGTTGAACGATACTCCGAGTATGAACATCAGCACGACAGCGACCGTATAGTCGCTGCCCCACAGGACAACGGCGATCAGCGGCAGGCCATGCGTCACCAGCGTCAGGGCGTAGGTGGGCCGCTGTCCCACCCTCTTCAGAAAGCCGGCGAACGCAAAGCCCATGATGATGGCGCCAAAGGCGTGGATGGCCATCAACACCCCGAAGCCATCGTCGTCGAAGCCGAACTCCTTGTAGAGCGCCGCGCCGACGGAGGAGAGGGCGGCGACCTGCACTGAGGTCGCCAGCGCCATGCCGGCGGGCAGGATGGTGGTACGGTTGCGGAATACGCCCGGCACCGGACCAAGTATCTCGCGCAGCGTCATCGCCGCCTGCCTCGGCAATCGCGGTGTGAACGCCACGATGAGCATCGCCCCGGCCGATATGCCCGCCGCTATGAGGAACCCCTCCTGGTAGCCGAGGGTGACCGCGATGACGCCGCCCCCCGCGTTCCCCACCAGTCCCCCGACCGCCGCAAAACCGAAGAAGCGCCCGATGAGCGTCGTGGGGCGGGACTCATCTATCCGGCTGCCGTAGGACTGCGAAGAAGTCCAGTAGATGGCGCGCGAAGCGCCGAACAGCACCTGCGCCAGCAGCAGCGCGAACAGCGTGGTGGAGAACGCGAGTCCGAAGGAACCCACCACCAGGGCTGCGAAGCTCGCCTGGATGACCCAGCGCTCGCCGATGCGGTCCGAGATGACGCCTCCGAAGAGCCGCACCGCCACCTGGAACAAGCCCTGGCCCGCGATGATCAGACCAAGCCACCCCGGATTGTAGCCGAGCGAGATGATGTACAGCGGCACGAGGACGATGAGGCCGCCGAGCACAACACTGTACGCGGTGGTGTGGACGTACAGGCCTGTTTCAGCAATGAGGGCGCGGGGTGCGGCGGACATCGCCCCGCATCGTATCGCACCGCAGCGGGAACGTGGACGCAACCCACGCGGTCTACACCAGGATGTGGCGAGGCCTAGCCCTTCGCCTTCAGCGCATCCACTTCGTTGCGCAGGGAAGCGACCTCGGCGCGCAGCGCCGCCAGTTCTCCCCGCACCTGCTTGAGCTCGACTTCCACGACCGTAAGCTCTGACTTGCTGACCATACTGCTCTGCTCCCTGGATGTTGTGTTCAGCCCTGGCCTGACTGCCCGGCGCGGAAAGGCCCGGTGCGAGGGACCCGCAGCGTGTAGCCATCCTTCGACGCGAAGACGGACGGCAGTCTCGACGCCTGCTTGCCGCACACCGGACACTTCGCAGAGCTGTCCGCCTCGCTCATCGGCCTGCGCTGCTCGAACTCGGTCCCGCAGTCCGCACAGCGGTACTCGTAAAGCGCCATCTCATCCGCTCCTTCGTTGTCGTTGAGCAGAGGTAGTTTATCGCGTCAGCGGGTATGCTGTGCGGCATGCAGTTGAGCGCCGTGTTCTTCACTCTGGAGGTGCTGGCCGAGATGGGACCGGTCCCCACAGCAAAGCGTGATGCCGCCGCGGTGATCGAGGCGCTGGACGCTCGCGGCGTGGTTTCCGCTGTGCTTACGAGCGGACCGTCCGAGCCCGCACGGTCGCTTCTGGAAACCCTGGGGCTCATTCCGCATGCACTCGTGGGAGCGGACGGTGAC
The DNA here is from genome assembly GCA_034422795.1 of Dehalococcoidia bacterium. Taxonomy (GTDB): domain Bacteria; phylum Chloroflexota; class Dehalococcoidia; order Lucifugimonadales; family Australimonadaceae; genus Bin16. The sequence continues at coordinate 14,191 of DAOUJK010000053.1, forward strand.
CGGAAGCCGATGCCAGCGCCGGACCTGCTCTTCCGTGCCTGCGAGGTGCTGGGCGTGCCCCCGTGGGAAGTGCTGTTGGTGGACCGCTCCGACACAGGGCGGCAGGCCGCGGCATCCGCCGGATGCCTGTTCGCCGGCATCAACACGGCCGGAGCGTTCGCGATAGGTGACCTGGGAGAGACGCTCGGCATCGTTGGCGGCGCCGGGCCGTCGCGTTAGAAGGCGCCGCCTCCGGGCGCCGCATCGTGTGCTTGCGGCGGCGGGAAGGCTGCGACAAAGCTGTTGACCCCCACCCTCACCGTCTCTCCCACCTCAGCAGGGATGTGCACTCCCATGACGCAGCGTACGGGCCTGCCGGAATGGAGCCGCAGGTTCACCGCCTTGGATGTGCCGTGGAATTCGACAGAGGTCACCACCGCCTCGACCGAGGAGTCCAACTCCGGGTGGAGGCGGACTGTCTCCGGGCGTATACACACGATGGCCAGTCCCTTCGGAGGGTCGGCGTTGCCCACTGGAAGAACACCCAGTTCGCAGCGAACGTAACCGCCTGAACATTCCCCGGGCAGGATATTGGCAACGCCCATAAACCGGGCGACGCCAAGCGACGCGGGGTAGAGGTAGACCTCCTCGGGCCGACCGGCCTGCTCGAGCCGGTTGTCGAGCATCACGCAAAGCTTGTCGGCGATGCTGAAGGCCTCATCCTGATCATGCGTCACGAAGACCGCGGTGGTCTCCGCATCCCGCAGTATCTGGCGGATCTGGCCCCGCACGCGCTTGCGCAGGTTCGCGTCCAGGTTCGAGAACGGCTCATCGAGCAGTACGACGCTCGGTTTGGGAGCAAGAGCCCGAGCGAGAGCAACGCGCTGCTGCTGGCCGCCGGAGAGCTGGTCCGGCATCCGCTCCGCTTCAGCGGTCATCCCCACGAGCTCCAGGGCCTGCTGCACGTCGCGGTCGCGGTTGGAGCCGTGGGGCACGCCGAACGCAACGTTCTTCCGGACCGTGAGATGTGGGAAGAGCGCATAGTCCTGGAACACCATGCCGACGCGGCGGCGCTCCGGCGGCACGAACCGGCCGGGCCCAGCGACGGTCTGGCCGTCTATCGCGACCGTCCCCGCGTCGGGCGTCTCGAAACCGGCCATGAGCCGGAGCGTGGTCGTCTTGCCGCCGCCGCTGGGACCGAGGAGCGCGACCATGCTCCCCCGTTCGGCGTCGAACGTGGCCTCCCGGAGGGCGGTTGTGCCGTTGAACGACTTGGCCAGCCCTTCCACCCGCACGGCGGGCCCTTCGCAGGGAGCCAACGTCTCGCGCACTCTGCGGCGTGGAAACGATACGCGCATACGCCAACGATACGTCCAACCGATGCACAGCGCAATGGGCGCACGTAGTCAGTCTCTGGTATGACCTTCGTCGCCCGCCTTCGCCAACCGTTCGCGCACGTCCGCCCGCACCAGCGCGTCCCGTATGGCACGCGACCGCCCTTCATAGGCCGGAGTGCTGATAGCGTGGCGGTCGTAGGCGTCGCGCAGGGCGCGAGCCTCGGCGAACAGTTGCTCCCTGCCGGCCCCGCTCGCGGCGGCGGCTCGCCTGCGTCTGAGCGAAAGCACGAGCAGAACCGCAACCGTGACGCCAACGACGGCAGGGACTGCATATCGAACGTACCATTCCCCTGCGGACTCGCGGACGATATCGAACGCAGACCTGCCCGGCAGGCCCGACACGGTGAGGTTGAGCACTTCCGCGGGGGCGATGTCCTGCCCTTCCAGCAGCCGCAGCAAGCGTCCATCGAAATCAGTCGCGCCGAGGTCCGTCAGACGGTCCGAGGATGGGGTGGCAACGTCCACCGGCACGACGAACCGCACCGACTCCGCACCGAACCGCATCGTGCGCGAGAGGTCGAGCGCGGACCCGTCGTAGTCCAGGTGGTAGACGAACTCGAACTGGTGCGGTTGGCCCGGTGCAGTCGGAGGGACGGGCGAGTTGAGCGCGAACCCGCGGTCGACCTCGAGGACCTGCCCGCCAACGATGTTCGATCGCACGTCCAGGTTGTATGCGCCAGGAGGAAGTGCAAAGCGCATGAAGCTCAGCATAGCGGGCCCCTGAGCATTCAGGTCGGGCGTGAGCGTGAGATCGCTGTCGTTCCGCACCATGGCGCGTTCGAGTATCTCGACGAACCCTTCGTCCGGCGCCGCACCGGTCACGATGACGGTGTGGCTCTGCACGGTGAGGACCGACGTGTCGTGCGTAGCGTCGAAGACGGTGATGACCACGGGCTCGCCCAGTTCACCTGCGCGACGCACGGCAGAGTAGGTTGCTCCCCGGTATTCGACGGCGAAGAAGAACTCGCGTCCTTCGACAGTATCGATCGTGAACCTGAACGCCCCTGATGCGTCGGGGAGCGCGGTCTCCTGTGCGACGAGGGTGATGCCCTCCAGCACGTTGAGGGTCACCCGCGCCTCCGTCGGGTCGAACGAAACCTCTCCGGCTCCATGTTCCACGCGGCCCGGTACCTCCACTTCACCCACGTCCTGTGCGAGGGCCGGGATGGGCAGCAGGAGCAGCGCTGCCAGCAGAGCAGCGACCCATGCGACAGTGCGCTTCACTCCTCTTCCTCCACAGCATCCCCCTTTGGCAGCAACTCCTGCAGCTCACTGTCCACACGGCTGCCGATGGCGGCGACGGTCTCGTTCACCTGCTGCTGCTCACGGATCAGTTCCGCGGCCCGCCGGCGCGCCGCCTGCAACTGCGCGCGGTATTCGGCCTCGGTCATGTTCCCCAGGAAGTACTCCTGCTGCAACGCGCGTATCTCCTCGTAGACGCGGTCGCGCGCACGGCGGATGCCCGCTTCCAGGTCGCGTGCGGGATCGTCGAAGAGAGCGCCGCCGTACCGGGCCGCCCAGAAGGGGTATCCGAGGACTGCGGCGGTCACGAGGACGAGCAGCGTAAGGATGATGATGGTCATGGCTATCGTGCCACGGCGACCACGCCGGCTACTCTATGCTATCCCCGCGCCGGGCGCCGTGCCCGGCGCCGGGGGAACGGAGTAGACGGCCGCACGCTGACGCGCGGGCCAGAGCGCCACCACGGTGCCGAGGATGACGAACGGTCCGGCCAGCCACATCCACCAGACCATGGGGTTCACCAGAAGGCGGAACGCAGCGGTCCGGCCGTCCGGCTGGAGTTCGCTGAATATCACGTACAGGTCCTCCACCGGCGTGGAGCGTATGCCTGCCCGGGTCGAGATCATCGAGAAAGACGGATAGACCCCCTGCCATGCGCTGAGCGTCCCGAGGCTCTCGCCCCTCCTCGTAACGTCGAGGATGGCGGTGCGCTCGGTCCGGTCGGCGAACGTCTGGGCGCTGACGTCCACGAACTCGACAGCGTACTCGCCTATCGTGGCCCGGTCGCCAACCGAGAGGAACACGTCCCGCTCCTGATCGTAGAACGAGGAGCCCACGATGCCGAAGGCAAGCATGACGACGGCAAGATGGACGACGTACCCGCCGTAGCGCGGGCGGTTGGAAGCGATCAACTGGCCGAACGCCCTGGGCCACAGCGCGCCGGTGGAGCGGCTCCTCGCAAGCGTTCCCCTCACCCACTCCTGCAGGATACTAACGCCCGCGAACGTGCTGACGGCGATGCCGAGCACGACAACCGGCAACGTGACGCGGAAGAGGAGCGCGGCAGCCGCAGTGATAACGAGCGTGATCACGCCGGGAACGAGCAGCGCTCGCCGGACCGCCTGCCAGGTTGCCGTGCGCCAGGGAAGCAACGGCCCGATGCCCATCAGCAGGATGAGCGCGAGCATGAGCGGCCCGTTCACCGTGTTGAAGAACGGCTCTCCCACGGTGATGGTGCGGCCCGTCGCCAGCTCCGAGATCAGCGGGAACACGACGCCCCACAGCGTGACGAACGCGATACCGAGCAGAAGCAGGTTGTTGACGAGGAACGCTGCCTCGCGGGAGAGCGCCGACTCCAGGGAGGAGGGGCTACGGAGGACGGCCATGCGGTAGAAGAAGAGCGCGAACGCGGCCACGGTGACTACTCCCAGGAAGGTGAGAAACACCCAGCCCAGCGTGGACGCTCCGAACGAGTGCACGGACGGGACGGGCCCGCCCCGGTTGATGAAGATGCCGAAGGCCCCCAGGGTAAAGCTGATGTTGATCAGCGCGATGTTCCACATGCGGAACATGCCCCGGCGCTTCTGCACCATGATGGAGTGGATGAACGCGGTGAGCGCCAACCAGGGCATGAAGGCTGCGTTCTCCACCGGGTCCCAGGCCCAGTAGCCTCCCCAGCCGAGGATCGTGTATGCCCACCAGGAGCCGAGCAGCAGCCCGATGGCGAGCAGCACCCACGCCACGAGGCCCCATACACGCCCGGCGTCCACCCAGTCGTCGTCGATGCGTCCGCGCAGGAGCGCGGCGACGGCCAGCGAGAACGGCACCGCTATGGCAACAAGGCCGGTCATGATGAGCGGCGGGTGCGCGAACATGCCGGGGTGCGTGAGCAGCGGGTTGATGCCCTGCCCGTCCGCCGGGGCCCGCTCCAGCGTGGCGAACGGGTTCGCGAGGAAGAAGAGCACCACCAGGAAGAAGAGCAGGATGAGCATGAGCACGCCGTTCGCGTACGGGCGGAGGGGCCCCAGCCGCTGGGGAGCGAGGGCCATGGAAAGCGCCGCCATGCCGCTCAACGCGAAGGCGACGTAGAGGAGCGACCCCGCGTTCCCCGCATAGAAGGCGACCCAGGTGTAGATGCGCGGCATCGCGAGGTTGCTGTTTTCCGCCACATACCGGATGCTGAAGTCGTTCTCCAGGAACGCGTAGACGAGCGCTCCCATCGACACTGCGAGCGTCAGCGTAATCAGGTAGTTCGCGCGTTGAGCGCTGACGACCGCAGGGGCGTCGCGCCGTTTCGCGCCCACGAACGACGTGAGCGCGCTGTAGGCCGCGAGGAGCAGCGCAATGAGTATGGTCGCCGTGCCGAGGTTCGCCATCCGTTCAGTCGTCCTCTGCCGTCTGTGCATCCTCGCCCAGCTCTCGGTCTACGAGGTCGAACGGCAACGATGCGTTACTCCCGGTGTCCACGGTCCCTCCGCCTGCCGCCGCGGCGGCAGGTCCGGCAACTGCACGACCGCGCATGCTTCGTATAGTAAAGACAACCGCAGCCGCGCCAAGCAGGAGCACGAGCGGCGGGACCAGCCAGGCAAGGAGGGAGAACCCACGCGTTGGAGGCGATGCCAGGATGGCCTCCCCGTACGATTGTACGAGGCTGTCCACGATTGCGTCGTCCGTTGCGCCGTTGCGAAGCTGCGTCCTGATCGCCGTCCGCATCGCCTCAGCGATGGGCGCGTTCGATTCGTCGATGGTCTGCCCTGCGCACTGAGGACACATCACGCCAGAGTAGATGCGCTGGGCGCGCTCTTCCAGCTCAGGCGGTAGCTCCTCATACGTTTGAGCGTTCGCGGGCGCAACGGTCAGAAGGAAGAGAACGATGCCCACGAACAGAAGCGCGAAGATACTGGTGAGGCTCAGGTTGGTCAGGTCGGCTCTCACGGCAGCCGTCGCCCGGCGGCTCAACAACCGCGCGCTAGAGCTGCCCCCGCAGCTGCAGCAGGTCGAGGGTGCGCTGCTCCTCGGGGATGCCATCGATCGACTGAAGCACAGCCTGCCGTTCAGCAACGGTCGCGTCGATGAGCGTCACGAGTGCCCAGCGGTCTTCCACGGTGAGCAGCGGTTCGAAGGCGGGCATGAACCCCTTGCCGCCTGAGATGCTGTCGAACGCTTCACCGGGGGTTACTTCGGTGGTGCCTGTATCCCGGATGACGACTACACCCCCGCCGTCGCCGAACGCGGGAGGCCGGGTAACGCCATAGTCGCTGAGCACTCCGCCCACATATCCGTCGCCGCCCCCGGTAAGGCCGTGGCAGACCGAGCAGTTCTGCTTGAAGAGGAGGGCGCCGCGCTGCATCGCGAGCGGGTCGCTTGCGAGCGGGTTCGATAACTCCGCGACGTTCTCGATCTCGGAAACGGAGATGTAGCCCCCCTCCACCGGATACGAGTCTTCCGGCGGCAGGAAGCGCGGCGGCTCCTGCGACTTCACCGTCTGGTTGTAGTGCATCTCCTGGAAGACGTCTATGGGATAGGAACCCGTGGAGCGGAAGGGGTCTCCCGGCGAGCATGCCGCAGCGACCGACGCCATCAAGATGGCAGCGGCCAGCAGCAGGAGGATGTTGCGGCGGCGGGTCTGCACGGGTTGCCTAGCCCTCTTCCTTCTTGATCTCTTCTGCCCCGGCGCTCTGCAGGGCAGATTCCGCTGCGCCTGCTCGCTCTTCCGGGCAGTCCACGATGACTCCGATGTAACCCTCGGTGATGCGCTCGTCGTAGAGGCCCAGCTTGCGGCGCGGCAGGCGGGACTCGAAGAGCACGCCGAGCACCGTGAAGATGATTGCGCCGAGCATGGTGTTCTCGTACATGATGATGGTCATGGGTGGGATGCTGAGCAGGGGCTTGCCGCCGGTGACCAGCGGGTAGGAGATCTGTGTGCCCGCCGTCCACAGCAGTCCAATGGCGAAACCGATGAGCGCCCCAACGAGCGGGAACATGAACAGCCGCATCTCCGGCTCGTGTTCGCCGAACGAACCCTCCGGGAATGGGCTGCCGGAGTAGACGTCCAGGTCTTCCACGGGGAAGCCATCCTCCTTGAGCTTGGTCATGGCCCCTGCGGCTTGTTCAGGGTCCTGGAACAGCCCCATCAGTTTCGTATTAGCCATCGAACTCTCCTCGCTTCGCCCGGGCTAGTGCTCTTTCACCAGAGCCGGAATCACGCGGTCGCCCACGCGGACCTCGTCTATCAATTTCTGGCCTTCCTTCTCCTCCCAGACGGGGATGAGGGGGAAGAACTTGCTGAACAGCATCAGGAGGAACGCCACCAGCGCGATGGAGCCGACGATCAGCGTCACCTCCACGGCGCTCGGCCGGTACGTGTCGTACGTGAACACCCACGGCCCCTTCCGCATGAGCGCGGGCACGATGATGATGAGACGTTCCAGGAACATGCCGACGTTCACCATCAGGCTCGTCCAGAGCATCCAGGTGAAGCTCCGTCTGACGCGTCGGAACATCCAGAGCGGCACCGGGATGATGTACGAACAGAGGATGAACACCAGGAACAGCCAGCTCCACGGCGGCTCGAAGAGCCGGAGGTGCCACACGGTCATCTCCTGCTCTTCTTTCAGCCAGAGGGCAAATACGAGGTCCAGCCAGAAGAAGAACAACCACGCGGTGGCGACCACGATGAGCAGCCTCGCCACGGCGTCGATGTGCTCCTCCCAGATGAAGTTCTCCAGCTTGTACAGCTTCCGCATCAGGATCATCAGCGTAACGACCGCCGACACGCCCGAGTGCACCGCGCCGATGACGAAGTACGGCGCGAAAACGGTGACGTGCCACGACGGGACGAGGCTCACTCCGAAGTCCCACGACACGATGCTGTGCACGGAGACGAACACGGGCAGGATGAGGGCGGAGAGCAGGATGCCCGCGATGCCCTGCAGCTTCCACTGCCTCGGGTTACCGTGCCAGCCGAGCGCCAGGATGCCGTAAACCGTGCGGCGCCAGCCGGTGCTTCGGTCGCGGATGATGGCCAGGTCCGGTATCAGCGCGGTGTAGACGAACAGTGAGCTCGACGTAAGGTACGTGATGATGGCGGTGGGGTCCCACACCAGCGGGGAGCGTACGTCCGGCCAGATGCCGCGCGCCCAGTCGTACGGGAACACCCAGTAGAAGATGCGCCACGGCCTGCCCGCGTGGATGAGCGGCTGCAACAGGGAGGTCATCAGCGCGAAGACCGTCATGGTCTCCGCCGCGCGCACCATCGGTCTGCGCCATTCCGCCTGGCTCAGGCGCAGGATGGCGGAGATCATCACGCCGGCGTGGCTGATGCCGACCCAGAAGATGAAGTTGGTGATGAAGAAGCCCCAGAAGATGGGCTGCTGCAAACCGGTGACGCCGAGGCCCTGGTTCATCATGAAGCCGAACGCACTCGCCGCACCCGCGACGATGAGCCCCAGTATGGAGACGATGACGACCCACCACATGGGCGTCCTGAGCACCACGTCCAGGAGCTCCCTGTTTATCTGTGCGTCGGTCAGTGTCCTGCGGTAATACATCCGGCTGTTGTCCGTGCCTGTACGGCTAGTGCGACTTGGCTATCACTCTTGCGTAGCGGTTCAGGTAACGCCTCACCTTCACGAGCCTGAGTCCTTCGCCGATCTCCCAGATGGAAACCACCGGGATAATCTTGCTGACGAGCATGAAGAGCAGTACGCATCCGGAGATTGCGCCAACCATGATGAGCAGGTCCGGCGCGTCGGGCCACTGCGTTGCGGGACGCGGGCGCATCACGTGCTGGCTCGGGTCTGCAACCGAGAAGGCCGAGACGTAGAGCCGCACCTGGTTCACGAGCGCCCCGATAACCACGCCCGTACCGACGAGCGCGGGCCCCCATACGCTGCGGCGTACCGGGTTCCAGACCAACGCGACGAGCGGGCCGATGAAGTTGAGGAAGAAGGAGATCATCAGCGCGCCGCGGTACTCGTCCAACACCAGCAGGCGGATGACCTCGCTTTCGCCCGGCTGGCGTCCGTACCAGAACGTGATGAAGCTCGCCCACCAGAAATAGAACCAGAGGAGCGAGAACGCGAGCAGCGGCTTGGAGAGTGCCCAGAACTGCTCCACACTGAAGTACTTCTCGTAGTTCCCGAGTCGCCGCATCAGGTACATGGTGAGCAACGTCATGCCCACCGCGCCCTGGAGGCCGTTGACCACCACCGTCGCGGGGATGATTGCGTCCTTCAACCCGGGGATGAGTCCGTGGTGGAAGTCTGAGATCATGAGCGTCTGCACGAGTGGGTACGTGAGCAGGTACATCGCTCCTGCGAGCAGCGACCCCTGGTAGAGGACACGCCACTGCCGCAGACCGCCCACCCATCCGAGCGACAGCCAGCCGATGACGCGCTGGCGCGGAGAAGCGGGCAGATGGTCCCGCGCCGCTGCCAGGTCCGGCAGCGCGACTCCCCACAGCAGAGCGAGCCCGATGAGCGCCAACGTGCCGTAGCCGATGATGTCCCACAGCCCGGGGGCGCCGAGCGGGAACTCGAACCAGATACTCAGCCTGCCCTCTATGGAAGGCAGAGCGATGAGCGCGGGTATGAGCATAAGCACCACCAGCAGGCCCGTGATCGCCATGTTCTCGGTCACGCGCGTGAGCGGCCGGCGCCAGTTCGCCTTGGCCAGACGAAGTCCCGCCGAGATGACAGGCATGGCCGTAAACGTGGTGACGATGAACGCCAGCGTCGCGACGAAGTAACCCCAGTTCGCTCGGTTTTCGTCGCTGAAGCCTTCCGATAGCCGGATGATGAACCCAACGATGCCAAGGACGAACAGGAACGCGAGCACCGTCACCCAGCCCCAGTACCGGTGCCCCAGGTCCTGGAACCGGCCGAGCACGTCCCTCGCGACGTCCTGGTGCGTCGGGAGAGGGCCGACCGTCAGTTCGTGTTCGCCGTTATGCATGGGCGTCTACCTGCTTCAGGTACTTCACGCTGGGGTTGGTGCCGAGCGCTTCCAGCACACGGAAGGCGCGCTCGTCTTCCCATTTCCGCGAGACTCGGGAGTCGGGGTTGTTGAGGTCGCCGAACGTCATTGCATCCGTAGGGCACGCCTGTACGCACGCGGGGTTGAACGCCTGGTCCTCCACCTGCTTGCCGCCGCGGGTACTCCGCCGGATGCGCTGGATGCAGAACGTGCACTTCTCCATGATGCCGCGCGTCCGAACCGTAACGTCCGGGTTCAGTTGGTTGCGGAGGTCTTCCGGCCAGACCGGCTCCCAGTAGTTGAACAGCCGGGCGTGGTACGGGCAGTTGTTGCCGCAGAAGCGCGTGCCCACGCAGCGGTTGTACACCTGTACGTTCAGCCCTTCACTGTTGTGGTACGTCGCGTACACCGGGCAGACGGACTCGCAGGGGGCGTTGTCGCAGTGCTGGCAGAGCACCGGCAGGAACCGCGCCTTGATGTCGGGGTAGTCACCCTCCCAGTAACGCTCGACGCGTATCCACTCGATCGCTCTCCCCTGCAGGAACGCGGACTCCTCATTGATCGGGACGTTGTTCTCCGACTGGCAAGCGATGACGCATGCCTGACAACCGGAGCAGCGGTCCAGGTCTATGACCATCCCCCACTTGTGGTCCGGCCAGTTCCCTACATCTGCGCGTATCGCCATGACAAGTCCTGCTCTCGTTATGCCTTGTGCACGTATATGAGTTCTTCGCCGTGAAGTTGACGGGCGGGCTCGATGCCCTCCAACTTGGGAATCACCCTCGTCCGGGTGGTGCCGGAGATGCGAACGCGGGTAGCGCCCCAGGCGAATGCGCCAGTCTCCACATCTTCCGACGGTTCCAGTATGTCGAGCACGTTCGCACCCCGTCGAGCCGCGTAGCTCGTGAAGGCGCGGTGGCCCTGACCCATGGGCACCGCGGCCACGTTCGGGGGCGTGGCCGGATTGATGTACAACGGGACGCGGATGGTGCGGCCCGTGGCCGACTCCACGATGACGACGTCGTTATTCTTCAGCCCCATCTCCTCGGCGGTGTGCGGGTTCAACTCCACCCATGTGTCCCACGCCGCGCTGGTGATGGGGTCCGGTGCGGACTGCGCCCATGGAAGGTGCGCGTACTGCCCTGCACCGACCCCGATACCCTCGAACGGTACGAGGTGGAAGGGGTAGCGGTTCGGATCAGCCGGTGTAACCACCGGTGCGCTCGTCGGAAGCTGAGGCAACCCGGGCCGCGAGCCGTCGGCGGTCGCGCCGTTGTCCCACCAGCCGCCGCGCTCCAGTGTACGCTTCCAGAATTCCACGAACGTTGGCTGTACGACAGAGCCGCGTCCGCGGTCGTGAAGGTCCTGCGCCAGCGAGCGAACGGCCTCTCTCATGTTCTCCCAGGGCAGACCAGACAGTCCAAGTTGACTCCCGGTCTGCAGCAGTACGTCACCAAATCCGCGCGTTTCATGGAACGGGTTCACCGCCGGCTGCTGGAAGCCGATAGTCGTATACCCGGGCCCCGGGTTCGGCTCGTCCGTTCCCCACTCTTCCAACGGGGTATGACACGGAAGGATGAGGTCCGCCAGTTCGGACGTCTCGTCGAGGAAACTGGAAAAACTGACGACAGTGTCTACGCTCCTCAGGGCGCCTCGGGCATCGAGCGCACCGGGCAGGCCGTAGGCAAGGTCCGCCTCGCGCACGAGCACGGCGGTGATCTCGCCGGAGCGCATGTCGTCCAGCGTCTGCTTCCAGTCACGGAGCGAGGTCGTTCGAATACGCCCGCTGATCGGCTCTGGATTGAAGATCAGTCCACCCGAACGGTTCACCGACCCCACAAGGGCGTTGAGCGCGTACACGGCAATCATGTTGAACAGGCCATTCACCTGGGCCGCAGAGGGGCCGCCACCGATGACGAGCGCAGGCCCGTGCTTCTTGTCGCCCAGTTCATGCGCCAGTTCGGTTATCACGTGCGCATCCATGCCCACCTGTGGAGCAACTCGCTCGGGGGCGAACGCCTGCAGGGCCCGTGCTCCCCGTCCTCCGGTCAGCGCGGCAGCCGCGTCCGAGTCGGCGGTGCCCTCGTCGATCATCGTGTAGGCGATGGACAGCGCCAGCAGTCCCTCTGAGCCCGGGGTTGCATACAGCCAGTGGTCGGCTGCAGCGGCTGTTGTGGAGTAACGAGCGCCGACATGCACCAGACGCCCGCGCGAGCGGCCCTCCCCTTGGCGGAACTCGCCATAGCCGCGCGAGAAATGCGTGGGGTTGACCCAGGTGCCGAGAAAGTCCGCGCCGAAGTTCAGGATGTAGCTCGCGTGCGCTATGTCGAAGTCGGGCTGCGTGTTCTGACCATAGAGTTGGCGGAGCGCCTCTCGAACGACGCTCTCACAGCCGAGCGCGTCGAAGCCCTGGAGACGTACGCCGGACTCCTCGGCGAATGCCTGCACCACGTCGGCTGCACGCCCGCGGAGCAGCGGAGTAGCAAGCAGCACCTCGTTCGGGTCCCGACCGTTCAGGATCCCTGCAAGCGCCTGTATGCCATCGTCCCACCCGATGCTCAGGAAAGGTCCTCCCTTGGCGATGCGGATCAGCGGATGCTTGATCCTGTCCGGATGGTACAGCGCCTGCAGCAAAGCCTCGGCGCGAATCCCATGCTTTCCGGTGTTGACCGGGTGGTCAGGATTGCCCTCGATCTTCTTGGCGCGCCCTTCCATGACACGGACCAGCAGGCCCTCACTCGCCATGCCGAGCTGAGCTGCGGTCGCATAGTAGTTGTCCCTGCCGGTCACGAGGTCTTCCGGCATCTCGACGGGGCTCTGCACCTGGATCTCGTGGTCCGGCACGCGGCAGCCGTTGAAGACGACGGCGCCTATACCGGTCACGCCCGCCCACTTCAGAAACTGTCTGCGCGTCAGTGCCATTCGCTCTTCCTGCCTAGTAGTGGCACGTCGTGCAATCGGTCGGCGCACCGTTGTCGCGGTGGCAGTCGACGCAGTCGCGCATCTTCAGGTTTCGGACCTGCTCAACGACCTCCATGCTTGCGATGTCGCCGTGACAGGTGGAACAAGGGAACCCTTGCTGTATATGCGGGGCGTGCACGAACTGCACGTGATCGGGGAGCCGGTGCACACGTATCCAGTTGATCGGGTCAGGCCCTTCCACCGGGTCTCCGATGAGTTTAGCGATCTCTTCCTCCGCCGTGGGAGACGAGGACTCCGTGCCCGTGATACGCCCGAGGTCGTGGCAGAACTGGCACTGCGCCACAGCCGGTACGGTGGCTGCCTCTTCGGTTGAGACGGTGCGATGGCAGAACTGGCAGTCCAGGCCAGCAGTTGTCACGTGCACCGTGTGCGGGAACGCTATCGGCTGCGTGGGCCCGTCTCCGAAGCCGAGAACGGCCGGAGGTTGCGCCCACCACGCCTGTACGAAGAAGTAGGCCACGAGAGCAAGGACAAGGGCTGCAACGAGACCGGTGACCGGGACGATTATCTTGATCAGGGAGTTGCTCATCGCTCGCTCACCGGGAAGTCCCGGCCTACTGCGCCCCCCTGTAGAAGAGATCGGATATAAGATCCAGCCTCTCGACGAAGAGTGAGATGGCATAGAGCCCAAGCAGCAGGAAGAGGATCGCTGCCGCATAGAGCGGGATGCGGATGCGGCGGGCCACGTGAGCAGGGATGTCACGGGAGATGGCCAGCGAAGGAATCATGCCATGCGCAAGAAGCATAGAGGCGCCGAAACCGAGGGCCGCCCCCAAAAGGAACCATAGCGCTGCGAGAAGGTCGGCAGCAGCCGCCCAGTCAGATGCCGTTATCAACGTGGGGTCTGGGCCGGTCATTCACATCGTCCGAGGGCCTGCATTTGAACAGCGTCGCCGGAAGCCCTGCCTGCTTCTGGATTGGGCGGAGAGACGCTGCGCGAACGTACCATCGGCGATGCTCCCGCCAAGGAAAGCACGTTAAACCACCTTCATGGCGGGTGTCAACAGTTTGTGATGAATTTCGCAGACTGCGCGGACGGGGCGTCGGATGCCCCACCCGGGCGCATCGACGCTCGCAGCCCGCGCCCTGATGCTTGCAATCCGCGGGTGCCCGTCTACAATTGTCGGTCGTGGCCAGCTTGGCCAGCGGAGTGCAGCAGACGATGGCAGGCCAGAATGAAGCGACATCCCGGAACACCGTAACGCGGCGCGGCTTCTTGAAACGCGTGGCGCTGGTTGGCGCAGCCGCATCCGCCCTGGGCGTCCTCTCCAGGGGCCGCTTCGCCGGCATCGGGCAGCAGGGGCGCTCAACCCCTGCCGAACTTCCGGGTGCGGGCTCCATCTTCCAGCCTCGCGGCGACACGCGCATCCAGCGTTGAGCGTTAGGATTCCCGCGGATTCCAGAGGAACGCGTCGCGTATCTCCCCTTGGGTGGCGATTAACATTCTTCCATCCGTTGACGACGCACAGAATCCTCTTATACGATTCGCAGGAATCACCTGCTACAGCATCTGCGCGGGTAGAGGCCACTGAAGACCCTGCCGGTCCAGGCGGTCGCGCAGCGCTTGCTTGGGAGTGAAGCGTTGGACAACATCGACCGAAGGATCATCGAAACGCTCCAGCAGGACGGCCGTGCGTCCCACGCGCAGATGGCCCGCGAACTGGGATTGAGCGAAGGCACCGCTCGGCGCCGTCTCGCCAAACTGCTGCAGGACAAGGTCATCAGGGTCGCCGCCATCCCTGACCCTGAACGGCTGGGCTACCACACGTCCGCATTCATCGGCCTGCAGGTGGATCCAGCACGGGTTGAAGCTGTCGCCGACGAATTGTCCGAGCTATCCGAGGCGGAGCACGTCTCCATCACCACCGGGAGCTACGACATCTTCATCTGGGTGAACCTGACGAGCTCCGAGGCGCTCGCCTCGTTCCTGCACAACAAGGTGGGCATCGTTGAGGGCATCAGGCATACGGAGACCTTCGTGAGCCTGGAGACGCGCAAGCGCGCCCTCGGCGCCGGTCTGCTGTGACGCGCTGCGCCGGTTGACACTATCCAGGCCGCTCCGTAGCATGGAACCATCGGGCCGAGGTAGCTCAGTTGGTAGAGCACAGCACTGAAAATGCTGGTGTCCCCAGTTCAAGTCTGGGCCTCGGCACCAGGCTGTAAGGGCCCGGTGCTGGCACGAGCGGAAGTGGCTCAGGGGTAGAGCGTCTCCTTGCCAAGGAGAAGGTCGCGGGTTCAAATCCCGTCTTCCGCTCCAGCTTCATCTCATGTACAACGGAACCGTCGGCGCTTGCGTGGCCTTGCCCATGAAGCCAGGGGCAGAGCCGTGCTCCGCGCTCCGCTATAATCCGAAGCAGCGCCGAAGTGGCGGAATGGTAGACGCGACGGTCTCAAAAACCGTTGAGGGCAACCTCATGCCGGTTCGAATCCGGCCTTCGGCACCAAGAACAACCATTATCAGAGTGAATCAAGACTCATTGGCGTTCAGTTACCACTACAGATACCACTTGTGATGGCTGGCTGAGTAGGGCGGAGTGAAGGAGAGCCGAGCGGATGCTCCGCAAGTCCCGATCGGCGGACGGCGACTTGTGGGAGGCATCCATCCGCCGTCGCTGTGGCGCATGTCGTTACCTCGCCGAGTGCGCCCCGCCCTACCAAGGAGAGGACGAATGAATCGAGCTGATGGACCCGGCAACACGGTCGGTGAAACCACGGTCGAATTCCTTCGAAGAGCCGTGGAGAAGTACGCGGACCGCGACGCGCTCCTGTTCAAGCCGGCCTTCCGGTACCTGCGCTGGACCTACTCCCGGCTGTGGGACGAGTCCGGTCAGGTTGCCACCCTCCTCCAGCGCCGCGGACTGACGAAGGGGGACCAGGTCATCCTCTGGGGACCCAACTCGCCGCACTGGGTGCTCATCTTCTTCGGTTGCCTCAGGGCCGGGGTCATCGTGGTCCCTCTCGACCTCCGCAGCGCGCCCGACTACGTCGAAAGGGTCGTATCGAGGACACAGCCGAAGCTGGCGTTCACGTCCCGCTTCACCCCGAAGGGCGACGTGGACCTGGGAGTCCCGGAGGTGACATTCGAGGAGCTGGAGGCCGCCATCGCCGGCCTGCCCAAACCGGAGCGCGTGGACATTGAGCCAGACGACCTCGCCGAGATCATGTTCACATCCGGCACAACCGGCGACCCGAAGGGGGTGATGCTCTCCCACAAGAACCTGACCGCCAACATCGCGGGGGTATCCCAGTACATCTCCTGCGATCCCTCGAGCAGGCTCCTGTCCATCCTTCCGTTGAGCCATATGTACGAGCAGATGGGCGGGCTGTTCATGACCCTCCACTATGGCGCCAGTGTCACCTACCCGACCAGCCGCCAGCCGACCGTCCTGGCCCGGACGATGCGTGAACGCAAGATCACGATCATGCTGCTCGTTCCACAAGGGTTGGAGTTGCTGATGAACGGGATCGAGCGGGAGGTGGTCCGGCAGGGCAAGGAGGCCCTGTGGAGCAAGCTTCTCAAGGCAGCCGAGCGGACGCCGTTCCGTCTGCGGCGATATCTGTTCCGCCGCGTCCACAAGCAGTTCGGGGGGAAGCTCGACTTCATCGTGTCGGGCGGGGCGGCGCTGGACCCGAAACTCGGTCGCAAGTGGGAGCTGATGGGCGTCAAGATCGTGCAGGGCTACGGGGCCACCGAGGCATCGCCCGTCATCAGCAATCACACCATATGGGAACGGCGTCACGACTCCACCGGGAGGCCGTTGCCGAATGTTGAGGTCAGGATCAGCGACGTGGGCGAGATTCTGGTACGGGGAGACAGCATCACGCGTGGCTACTGGCGCGCGCCGGAGGAGACCGCCAAGGCATTCGACGGCGACTGGTACCGTACCGGAGATCTGGGCTATTTCGACGACGAGGGATTCCTGCACATCCAGGGCCGGGTGAAGGACATGATCGTGCTGCCGAGCGGTCAGAACGTCTTCCCGGAGGACATCCAAGCGGTGCTGACGAAGCATCCGCGCGTTAGAGATGCGACCGTAGTGGGCCTGACGAAGGGATCAGCGGTCGAGGTACACGCGGCCCTGATCCTGGACGATCCCGCGGCTGCCCAGGACGCCGTGTCATGGACCAATGGTCGCCTGGCGGAACAGCAGCGCATCAGAGGATTCACTGTCTGGCAAGACGAGGACTTCCCCCGCACGCACACGCTCAAGGTCAAGAAGCAGGTCGTGATCGATACGCTTCTCGGCAGGATTCAGCAGGCGAGTCCGACGACAACAGTCCCAGGGGGCAGCCCGGCGGGCGGGGCAAGGAGCCTGCTTCACATCATCGGCGAGGTGAGCAAGCGAGACATCGCCGACATCCCGGACGAGGCTGGGCTCGGCGACGACCTCGAACTCGACTCACTCGGCCGCGTCGAGTTGCTGTCGGCGATCGAGGCGGAGCTTGGCGTCTACATGGACGAGAGCCAGGTGGGACCAGAGACGACCGTCCGGCAACTCACCAATCTCGTTGAGGAGGGGTCGAAGAACCCGCCGATGATGCGCTTCCCGAGTTGGGGCATGCGCTGGTGGGCCCGCATGACCCGTGGAGTCCTTCAGCGGTCAGTCGTCTTCCCGCTGGTCGCCCTGCCCTATGGCCTGAGGGTGGTCGGACGCGAGAACCTGGAGGGCATCATCGGCCCGGTGCTCTTCGCATCGAATCATAACCTCGGTCTGGACAACCCATTGATCATCAAGGCCGTCCCCCTCAAGTGGCGCCGCCGGATGGCAGTGGCCGGAGCTGCCGACCTCTGGAAGAACCCCGTCTGGTGGATCGTGAACCCGCTCCTGGGCAACGGCTTTCCACTCGCCAGAGAGGGCTCGGTGAGGCCCAGCCTCGAAAACATGGGCAAGGTGATGGATAACGGCTGGTCGGTGCTGATCTACCCGGAAGGTGAGCTCACCGTCGGAGGACCGATCAAGCCGTTCATGAACGGCACCGGCCTCGTCGCTGTCGAAGGACGGATCCCCGTCGTTCCGCTCCGCCTGCATATCCACAGCCTCGGCTCCCCCAGACGCCTCCCTATCTTCAGGCGGGGAAGCATCGAGGTCAGGTTCGGGGCGCCGTTGAGTTTCCCGCCCGGCACGGACTATCAGGATGCGACAGCGGCCATCGAGAATGCGGTCAAGTCCCTCTGACCTTGCACCCACGAGATCGGGTCACTTCCCGTACCCGACGCCTGTGCACCGGCGCCCCAGGCGTCACCGACGAGCGCCGAACGTAGGGATATCTTCTCTGCAGAGAAACAGAAGAAGAGGGAGCTTGGCTCCCCCTCTTTCTGCTCGCGGGGGATTGTGCGCCTACGAGAACCGCTGGCCGTACACGCTCCGGGCGTTGCCTTCGAAGACGGCGCCCCTGTCTTCGTCCGACAGGAAGTCGATGCCGTCGATGAGGGGCTTCGTGTTGTCGTACCACTCGCCGGTGCGCGGGTTGTCGGCAGACCCCGCGCCCGGACGCTCGGTGCCGAACAGGCAGCGGTCCGTCCCGACTATCTTGAACAGCAGTTCCAGCGACTCCTCGTTGTAGAGGCAGGTGTCGTAGTAGAGGTTCTTCACGTGGCGGTCGAACGTCTCCTCCCCGTTCGGGCCGCGCATCCGGGCCCGCCAGCGCCCTATCTGGTAGGGGATCGAGCCGCCGCCGTGGCTCATGATGATCTTGAGTCCCGGGAAGTCGTCGAACACCGTGGAATTGGCGAGCGACAGGATCGCGATGCTCTCTTCCGTGATGAAGTGGTTGTGGAACGACTCGCGCAGGTCCTTGCAACTCGCCGGGTGGATCAGCGCGGGTATGTCCTCCCTCTCCATCTTCTCGTAGAGCGGGTACCAGTACTCCTCCCCCATCGTCGGCGTGGTGTGCTGCCCCTCGCTCGGGTCCGGGTTGATCATGATGCCGATGAACCCCAGGTCGTTGATACACCGGTCGATCTCCTCGAACGTGTCGGTCACGGGCGCCCCGTCGCACTGCGGCAGGCCCGCGACGCCCCTGAAGCGGTCCGGCTCGTTCTGCACCGCCAGCGCGATGGCGTCGTTGTTCGCCTCGCAGAACCAGTGCACGATCTTGTCTGGCTTCTCCGAGTGCATCAGCGAGTACGGGCGCGGCGACAGGAAGGCTATATCCGTCCCCACGTCGTCCAGCAACTGGGAGTGCGTCTTGCCTGCGGTCTTCCAACTGGCAACGGTCTCCGCCGTGACGCCCGGGTGCCCCTTGCCGTGGAACCCGCGCCCGTTTATGAGGAACGCCTGGTACTGCCCGATCTGGGACCCTGTAACGAGGTGCTGATGTGCGTCGATGATCATCCCCGCCTCCTCTGCAGCATAGTGGCCGCATTATCCCCGAAACGCGCTCTGGCGCAACCTGTCATAAGCAGTCGCCGGGCTTGTCATGTTGAGCGAAGCCGGGGGCGTAGTCGAAACATCTCTCGGGCAAGCGTTGGTGCAGCGGGGCGTGTGCCGGATGCAACTCGGGTGGAACCTGCCCCTCATGGAGACTACACTCGGTCAGTCCTGTGAGGCAGGAGGAGGTGCGGGAGCATGACTGACCCCATCGTCGAACGTCTGTCGAGTTACGTAGCCGGCATCGGGTACTCGGACCTGCCCGGCGAGGTTGTGCACCAGGTCAAGCGGCTCGTGATCGACTCCATGGGCTGCGGGCTGGCCGCCGGCGATGCGGACCCGGTGCGCGCGGCCCGGGACCTAGCCCTCGGTGCGCACGGTCCGTCGCCTGCCACGTTGCTGGGGAGCACCGACAGGACCACACCCGACATGGCCGCTTTCGTGAACGGCACGATGGTGCGCTATCTGGACTTCAACGACTCCTATAACGGCAAGGACATCGCACACCCGTCCGACAACATTGCCCCGGCCATGGCTGCCGCAGAGGCGCATGGAGCGTCAGGCCAAGAACTGATCGCGGCGGTCGCACTCGCCTACGAGGTGCAGGCTGCCTGGGCCGACAGTTTCCACCTGGCTTCGGGCGGGGCCTGGGACCAGGCCGCCTATGCCGCCATCTCGGCGCCGCTCGGGGTAGGCAGGGTCATCGGCCTCACGGCGGAGCAGCTCGCGGAGGCGGTGCGCATCTCCGTGGTCAGCAGTATGACCCTGGGCGAGGCACGGCGCGGCACCATCTCCCATTGGAAGGCTGCTGCTGTCCCGAACGCGGGCAGGAACGGAGTGTTCGCGGCCATGCTCGCCCGTCGCGGTATGACGGGGCCGCCGGAGGTGTTCTCCGGCTCGCACGGCTTCTTCGCGGGAGTGACGGGCGCCCCGGTCGAGCTTGCTCCACTGGCCCGGGAAGACGACAACGACCGGCCATTTCGACTCATGGAGTCGCGCTTCAAGCGGTTCCCGGCGGGCTTCGTCTCCCAGACGGCGATCGAGGGCGCGATAGAGGCGCGGGAGGTCCTCGGCATCGCCGACGCAGGCGACATCGAACACGTCCGCATCAGGACGTTCGAGAGCGGCAAGCGGATCATGGCGGGCGACCCTACGCGCTGGCGTCCCGAGACGCGGGAGACCGCCGACCACAGTATCCCGTTCGTCGTTGCCTGCGCTCTTCGGTTCGGCACCCTCGAACCTGCACACTTTGAGGACGACATCCTCCGCGATCCGGTGCTGCTGGACCTGATGCAGCGTATCGAGGTCGTGCAGGACCCGGAGTGTGACGCGGCCTGGCCGGAGGCCATCCTCAACATCCTGACGGTCCGGACCTCGGACGGTCGGCAGCACACGGCGTCCGTCCCCTACTACACCGGGCACTTCAAGAAGCCAATGAGCGACGCCGACATCGAAGACAAGTTCCGGCGGCTCACAGCTGGCCTGCTCGACGAGTCCCGCCAGCGGGCGGTGCTGGACCGCCTCTGGCGCCTCGACGAGGAGACCAACCTCGGTCGAGTTATGGCATCGATGGCCTTCGCGTAGACCCCATACCCACCGCTGCGGACGGCCTTCAACTGCCGTGTTGCTCCATCATCTGCAGCAGTTTGGTCGTCGTGTTCCAGTTGCGGATCGTCATGCTCTGGTAGACGGGCATCGACGCGAGACGGCCCAGGTAGCTCTGCGAGGCTCTTGCGATGAGCCTCGAGAAGTAGAGAACCCCGTTGCCCGCCCAGACTTCGTCCACTCCGGTCCGGGTGAGCACGACTTCCATGGCGGCGGCCGCCGTTAGCGGAAGCTTCAGGAAGAGGGCATCGTAGCGGTGCATGTCTGGCCGGTTGCCGAAGCCCGTCGGCGCCCCCGAAACCACCGCGCGCATCTGCGGTAGGGACCTCAGGACGACTTTCCCCTGGTAATCGAAAGCCGCTGCCAGCATCTCCTCGATTCGGGTCGTCAAGCTGTCGGCCTCGGAGAGGGTCGCGCGGAAGATCACGTTTCCGCTCTGGATATAAGTGGCAACCTCCCTGAAGCCTTCGGACTCGAAGCAGTCCCGGAGTTCCGCCATGCTGATGACATTCTTGCCGCCCACATTGATGCCGCGCAGCAGGGCCACGTAGGTCTCCCCCCGGTTCACACGTACGGTCATGCGGGGATCGAACCTCCCGCCTTCCTCACCGTTGAGGAACGGCTTTCGGCTCCGCGGGCTGGAGCACACCGATGTACGGCAGGTTCCGGTAGCGGCCGCCATAGTCCAACCCATAGCCGATGACGAACTCGTCCGGCACTTCGAAGCCCACGTAGTCCAGGGGGATGTCCGCCATGCGGCGCACGGACTTGTCCAGCATCGTGCAGACGCGCAGGCTCGCCGGGCCCTTGGCCTGCAGGTGCTCCAGCAGGTAGCGCAACGTGAGCCCGGTGTCCACGATGTCCTCGACGATGACGACGTGCCGCCCCTTCAGATCGGTCATGACGTCCCGGATGACGTCGATGCTCTTCTCGCGCTCCTCGCCGTAGTGCGTGATCTCCATGAACTCCACCTGCAGCGGCAGGTTTATGGCGCGCATGAGGTCCGCCATGAAGACGACCACGCCCCGGAGTATGCCGATGAGAACGGGCTCCTCGCCGGCGTAGTCCTCCGTCAACCGCGTGCCGAGCTCCCCTACCCGCTTCTGGACAGTCGCCTCATCGAACAGCACGCGCTCCGTGCCTTCGACCGAGACCTCCGCAAGCGGCCCGAACCCGTACTTGCCCATCAGCCGCATCAGGTCCCGCCGGTAGAGCAGTTGAACGTTCACCTCCGGGTACAGCTCCCGTACGTGTCGGAGCTTCCGGTTCTTCTGGGTGACCAGGTTCTGCTTCATCGTGGTGAGTTCGAAGTACTGGTCGTACTCGGGCAGGTAGAAGTCTGGCGTGAACATCTCCACGACCCGGCTCCCGTCCCACCGAAGCGGGAACGAGCGTGGCTCGTACAGGTAGTTGATGTGGTAGTAGTCCAGAAGGTCGGCGAACTCTTTCTCGCTCGGGTGCATGAAAGCCTTGGTCGGGGCCACATCGTCCGCGTCGCGTCGGCGTCCCCGACGCCCACGCCTGGGTCCGGCCGCATCCCAGTCCCGTTCCGCAGCTGGCGGCTCGTTCGACGGCGGGGGCATACCCAGCGCGGCGCGCTCGGCCGTCTGTCCGCTCCTCCCTCGACGCCGTGTTGATGCTCTCCCCGGTTTGTTCGATCCGGCAGACGCTGCCTGCGCAGGCGGTTCGCTCGCTTCCGCCACAGTAGGCGTGGCGGGGATACCCGGAGAACGACGTCCTCGGCGGGGGGACGCCGATGGCGGCGACTCCTCCGATAGAGGTGCATCCTGTGTCGGTTGGTCACTCGTTCCGGCGGCGCCCGCTGCAGCGGCTGAACGACGTCCCCTCCGGCGCGATGGCGCTCGCTGCGACTCCTCCGCTGCCCCGGGCGATGCGTCCGATGCGTCCCCGGGAGGCGCACTATCGGCTGCGGTGGCGGTGCGGCGGCGCGGCGTTCTGCGCCGGGGCCGGGGTTGGGAATCCTCGGGAGGCCCTGCCTGCTGGGGGTCCTGCACCATATCGTCAGACCTCTCGTTTCAGGGTTATCACTCTCATCGCACGGACGGTTGCTCTCCAACCTTCACTGAGCCGCCCACATACTCGGAGGTGGTGGCGACGTTGTAGTCGGACCCTCCGAGCACCAGCGCCTCCACGGCTGCCCGCGCCGTATCCAGGGAGGTGTAGCACGGTATCCTGCGCTCCGTGGCCGCCCGCCGTATCTCGAAGCCGTCGCGCAAGGCCTGGGCTACCTCCTCAACGGTATTCACCACGGCATCCACCGTGCCGTCCGCCACCACGGAGTAAGCGTTGGGGTACGCGTCGCCCACCTTGTTCACCTCCGTGACCGTCAATCCCAGGCCGCGCATCAGAGCGGCCGTGCCGTGTGTCGCATACAGTTCATAGTCCAATCCGCCCAGCATCTTCAACCACCCAACAGCGTCGGATTTGTCCCTGTCGGCGATGGTGACCAGTATCCGTCCTGAGGACGGCAGCATGAGCCCGGCGGCCATCAGCGCCTTCGCCACGGCAGGCCGGAGGCTCACGTCTATCCCCATCACCTCGCCCGTGGACTTCATCTCGGGCCCCAGGTACGTATCGACGCCTGCCAGCTTGGACATGGAGAACACCGGCGCCTTCACGCTGGTCATGGGTGGGTCCGGCTGCAGTCCGCCGGTGTAGCCCTGCTCGGCGATCGAACGCCCGAGCATCACGCTCGTGGCCAGTTGCACCATCGGTATGCCGGTGACTTTGGAGATGAACGGCACCGTCCGGCTGGACCGCGGGTTCACCTCGATGACGTACACCGATGACAGACCGCTGTCGGCGGCGACCGTCAGGCCGAACGGCCTGCTCTCGTCCACGATGACGTACTGGATGTTCATCAGGCCGCGCACGCCTATGGCGAGCCCGATGCGCGCGGTGTAGTCGACGATCACGTCGCGCTCATGCTTCAAGAGTCCTTCCGCGGGATAGACGGCCATCGAGTCGCCGGAGTGGACGCCCGCTCGTTCGATATGCTCCATGATGCCGGGGATCAGCACCTGCCCACCGTCCACGACCGCGTCCACCTCAACCTCTCGTCCCTGGAGGTACTTGTCGATCAGGATGGGGCGGCCCGGCGCAGCCTCGAACGCGCGCGACAGGTATCGCCGGAACTCCGTCATGTTGTCGACTATCTCCATCGCCCGGCCACCGAGCACGTAGCTCGGACGCACGACAAGCGGGAAGCCGAGCCGTTCCGCTATCGCCGTCCCTTGGTCGAGCGACGTGGCCGTATCGCCCGGCGGCTGCGGGATGCCGAGGCTCGCCATGAGGCTGCCGAACCGCTCACGGTCCGACGCGATGTCTATCGCGTCCGCCGACGAACCGAGGATCGGCAGTCCCGCCGCGCCTATCGCCTGGCTCAGATTGATGGCGGTCTGACCGCCGAACTGCACGACCGAGGGAGGGTAGGCGCCGGCCACACCTTCGTTTTCGATGATGTCGCGGACGCTCTCTTCGTCGAGCGGCTCGAAGTACAGGCGGTCGCTCGTGTCGAAATCGGTCGAGACCGTCTCCGGGTTCGAGTTGACCATGATGGAGTTGATCCCGGCCTCGTCCAGCGCCCATGCCGCGTGGACGGAGCAGTAGTCGAACTCGATGCCCTGCCCGATGCGTATAGGACCGCTGCCGATGACGACGGCCTTTTCCCCTGCCAGCGGCTCGGCCTCGTTCTCCTGCTCGTAGGTGCTGTAGAAATACGGCGTCACGGCCTCGAACTCGGCGGCGCAGGTATCCACCATCTTGTAGACGGGGCGCAGGCCCATCTCCTGTCGGAGCCGGCGTACCTCCTCGTGTGTCCGGCTGCAGAGAATGCCGATGACCTCGTCCGGCATACCCAGGCGCTTCGCCTCCCAGAGCAGATCGCGGGAGAGCGTCTCGGAACGCAGCCGCTCCTCCATCCCGATGATCCGCGCGAGGCCGTGCAGGAACCACGGGTCGACGTGCGTTGCCTGCGCCAGCGAATCCGGCGACATGCCCCTGCGGAGAGCGGCCGCCATCGCCCACAGGCGCTCGTCCGTCGGTTCGAGCGGCAGGGCCTCGGGAGGGAGTCCCTTCCAGTCCGGCGACTCCCACAGCAGCGTGCGGCCCCCGAGCTCTATCGAGCGTACCGCCTTCTGCAGCGCCGCCTCGAAGCCGCGGTCTATCGCCATCACTTCGCCCGTCGCCTTCATCTGCGTGCCGATGGCGCGGTCTCCGCGCGAGAACTTGTCGAACGGCCAGCGCGGTGACTTGATGACGCAATAGTCGAGCGCAGGCTCGAATGCCGCTTTCGTCCGCTGCGTCACCGCGTTCGGTATCTCATCCAGCCGTCGTCCGACCGCGATCTTCGCCGCGACCCGCGCGATGGGGTAGCCCGTCGCCTTGGACGCCAGAGCGGAAGAGCGGCTCACGCGCGGGTTCACCTCGATGACGAAGTACTGCATCGGGTCGGGAACGCCCCCCGGCAGCACCTCCCCGATCACCGGATGCGGCGACAGCCCGAACTGGATGTTGCACCCGCCCTCGATGCCGAGCGCCCGGATGATGCGGATGCTCGCGGAGCGGAGCATCTGGTACTCCTTATCCGAGAGCGTCTGGCTCGGTGCGATGACGATGCTGTCTCCAGTGTGGACGCCCATCGCGTCCAGGTTCTCCATGTTGCATATCGTGATGCAGGTGTCGGCAGCGTCGCGCATCACCTCGTACTCGATCTCCCGCCAGCCCCGCATCGAGCGTTCCACAAGCACCTGGTGGATGGGGCTGGCCGCGAGGCCGCTGGAGACGACCGCCTCCAGCTCCTCCATTGTCGTCGCGAACCCGCCGCCCGTGCCGCCGAGCGTGTACGCGGGCCGCACGACCAGCGGCAGGCCCAGTTCCCTTCCTACCCGCATACCCTCTTCCAGCGAGTTCGCTATCTCGCTCGGCGGCGTCGGTTCGCCCAGACGGTTCAGCAGCGCCCGGAACAGTTCGCGGTCCTCCGCCGTCTTGATCGTCTCGATGGACGTGCCGAGCAGCCGCACGCCGTGCCGGTCAAGCACGCCCGCCTCGTGCAGAGCAACTGCCAGGTTCAGCCCCGTCTGCCCGCCCAGCGTCGGCAGGAGACCGTCGGGGCGCTCCCGAGCGATGATGCGCTCGATCACCTCGACGGTCAGCGGCTCGATGTAGACAGCGTCCGCAACCTCCTCGTCCGTCATGATGGTGGCGGGATTGGAGTTCACGAGAACTACGGAAACGCCCTCCTCGCGCAGCGCCTTGCACGCCTGCGTTCCCGCGTAGTCGAACTCGGCGGCCTGCCCGATGACGATCGGCCCGCTGCCGATGACGAGCACCTTGCGGAGGTCGGATGTCGTTTCGAGTATCTGCACGCTAGCCATTCACCATCTCCAGGAAGCGGTCGAAGATGTACTCGTTGTCCAGCGGCCCCGGCGACGCCTCCGAGTGGTACTGGATGGTCAGCACCGGCAGCTCGCGGTGCCGGATGCCCTCGATCGTTCCGTCGTTCAGGTTCCGGTGCGTCACCTCGATCGTGCTCGGCAGCGCCTCGTCGGACACGGCGAACCCGTGGTTCTGCGCGGTGATGTACACCCGGCCTGTGGCGATGTCCTGGACCGGGTGGTTCCCCCCGCGGTGGCCGAACTTCAGCTTGTACGTCTCTCCGCCGAGCGCGCGGGCGATGATCTGGTGCCCCAGGCAGATGCCGAGTGTTGGCACCCGCTCGATGACCGTGCGCGCCGTCGCGACAGTAGGTGCATTGTGGATGGGGTCCCCCGGTCCTGGCGAGAAGACAACGCCGTCCGGGTTGTCCCGCAATATCTCATCCGCTGTGGCCGTCGCGGGGTGCACGCGCACCTGGCAGCCGCGCTGCGTCAGCAGCCGCAGGATGTTGTACTTCACGCCGCAGTCCACCACCGCGACGCGCCTGCCGCCCTCCCCGCTCCACTCGTACGCCTCGGCGACCGTGACGCGATCAACGAAGTTCACCGTGTCGTACGACGGAAGCGACGCCAGCTCGCGGAGCGCGGCCTGCGGATCGCGCGTGGTCAGCACGCCCATCATCACGCCGTGGGAGCGGATGCGGCGGGTGATGGCCCGCGTGTCCACGCCCCAGATGCCCGGCACGCCCTCGTCAGCGAGGTAGGCATGAAGCGTGCGGGTCGAGTCGTAGTGGCTCGGCGTGGACGAGTACTCGCGCACCACGAACGCCGTCACCTTGATGTCCTTCGACTCCACGTCCGCTGCGTTGATGCCGTAGTTCCCCTGCATCGGGTACGTGGGCACGAGGATCTGCCCTGCGTAGGAAGGGTCGGTGAGCATCTCCTGGTAACCGGACATGCTCGTGTTGAAGACGACCTCCCCGAACGCGTCGCGCTCGGCCCCGAACGCGTGGCCCTCATAAACCGTTCCATCGCTCAATACCAGGTAAGCTGTTGTCACTGTCCCGCCATCCCGAACGCGATATGCCCCCCTGCGATGGTCATACGTACCCTGCCCTGCAGTGTCTGTCCGGCCAGCGGCGTGTTCTTCCCCTTGGAAGCGAACTTGCTCACGTCCACCGTCCAACTCTCCTCCGGGTCGAACAACACGACGTCCGCGGGCGTGCCGGGGGCCAGCGAGGCCAGCTCCGCGAAGCGCTCGCCCAGCACCGACGCAGGCCCCGTCGTGAGCCGCTCGACGAGCGTTGGCAGCTCTATCGCGCCCGAACGGACGAGTTCCATCAGCGACCCGAGCGCCGTCTCCAGTGTCGAGATGCCGACTGCCGCTTCGTCGAACGGCGTCGCCTTGTCCCCGAACGTATGCGGCGCGTGGTCGGTCGCCACGGCGTCTATCGTACCGTCGCGCAGCCCCTCCACGAGCGCGTCGCGGTCGATGGGTGAGCGCAGCGGCGGGCTGACCTTGGCCCGCGTGTCGTACGCGGCGAGCGTGAGCGGCCCTGCTATGCCGCGCATCGAGCAGCCACAGCCGAGCACCCATCCGTCCGTCATCGTCAGGTGATTGGGCGTCACCTCCGCTGTGACCCGCAGCCCACGACGTTTGGCCATGCGCACCATCTCCACCCCGCCTGCGGTGCTGACGTGCGCGACGTGAAAGTGCCCGCCGGTCAGGCCGAGCAGCGCGATGTCCCGCGCGATGATGGACTCCTCCCCTGCGGACGGGTACCCCGCCAGCCCGAGCCGCGACGCCACCGGCCCCTCGTGCATGCCCAGCCCCGCCGTGATGGAGTGGTCCTCGCAGTGGTCCATCACCGGCAGGCCGAGTTCGCCCGCGTACAGCAGCGCGTGCTCCATGAGCAGCCCCGTCGCGACCGGGCTGCCGTCGTCCGTGAAGCCGACGACCCCTGCTCGCGCGAGCTCCTCCATGTCCGTCAGCTCGACGCCCTTGCGCCCCTTGCTGACCGCGCCGAACGCCAGCACGCGGATGGGGCCTGCCTCCCGTGCACGGTGCGTGATGAAGTCGACGACCGCCGCTGTGTCTATCGCCGGCGACGTGTTCGGCATCGCGCAGACCGTTGTGAACCCTCCAGCGGCTGCGGCTGCGGTGCCTGTCTCGATGGACTCCTTGTCCTCGAACCCCGGCTCCCGCAGGTGCGCGTGCAGGTCTATGAACCCCGGCGCGGCGACCAGTCCTGTGCCGTCTATCACCAGCGCGTCCGCCGGAGTCGCCTCCGGAGCGTCCGCGAGGACGCCGTCCCGCACGAACAGGTCGCCTGTCCGGTCTGACCCCGCCGCCGGGTCGATGATCCGCGCCCCGCTTATGAGTATGGGCCTGCTCACTCCGTCACCTCTTCGTGCCCGCCGGTGAGCAGTTGGTAGAGCAGCGCCATGCGCACGGCTACACCATTCGTCACCTGCTCCTCGATCTGCGCCCCCGGTCCGTGCGCGAGCGACGAGGCGATCTCCACGCCCTCGTTCATCGGTCCCGGGTGCATGAGCAGCGCGCCGGGCTTCGCCCTGCGATAGCGCGCCTCAGTTACCTGCCAGCGGCGCGTGTACTCGCGCATGCTCGGCAGCATCCCCGCGCCCTGGCGCTCCTGCTGGATGCGCAAGGCGATCACCCCGTCCGCGTCCTCTATCGCGCGATCGAGGTCGTGCTCGACGCTGACGCCGGGCAGGCTCTCGCCATCCCTGCCGTGCATGAGGTCGAGCGGGATCAGTGTCGGCGGACCGCTCAGCACGACCGTCGCGCCCAGCGCGCGCAGGCCGAACACGTCAGACCGCGCCACGCGGCTGTGTAGCACATCGCCCACGATGACCACGCGCTTCCCCTCGAGCCCACCAACGTGCCGGCGCATCGTCATCAGGTCGAGCAGCGCCTGGGTCGGATGTGCGTGGCGCCCGTCGCCAGCGTTTACGACCCCCATCCGCTGGAGATTGCGCGCCAGGAAGTAAGGCGCGCCGGAGTGCGGGCTGCGGATAACGATGACGTCCGCATTCATCGCCTGGAGCGTGAGCGCTGTGTTCAGCAGCGACTCTCCCTTCTCCGCGCTGCTGCCTGAGCCGCTGATGTTGATGACGTCCGCGCTGAGCATCTTTCCTGCCTGCTCGAAGGAGACGCGCGTCCGCGTGCTCGGCTCCAGGAAGAGCGTGAGCACCACCTTGCCCCGCAACGACGGTGCTTTCTTGATGCTCCTGCCCAGCAGTTCGCGCATCGCTTCCGCCGAGTCCAGGAGTGCAACTATCTCTTCCCGCGAGAAGTCGTCCAGATCGAGGACGTGTCTGCGGCGGTGCGACGCGCCATCGCTCCCTCCCTCTCCGTTGAGGGGAGAGGGCTGGAGTGAGAGTGGACCATCCGGAGGGGGCATGGGGTTACGCACAGATCCCATCATGCCGAACCTGCCCTGACACGCTCAACGAGCGCCACTTCTTCCAGGCCGTCTATCTCGCTTACGCGCACCTCCACGATCTCGTCGAGCGACGTGGGGACGTTCTTGCCAACGAAGTCGGCGCGGATGGGAAACTCGTGGTGGCCGCGGTCCACCAATACGGCGAGCTGCACGATGCGCGGACGTCCGAGGTCCATCAGTGCGTCGAGTGCAGACCGCACGGTACGTCCGGTGAACAGCACGTCGTCCACAAGGACCACGGTCTTGCCCTCGATGCCCATGGGCATCTCAGTGGGGCGCACCAGCGGCTGTGGGCGGCTCGTCAGGTCGTCGCGGTACAGGTTGATGTCGAGAGCGCCAACCGGGACCCTTGCGCTCTCGAACGAGACGATGGCATCGGCTATGCGCCGGGCGAGCGGCACGCCCCGGCGCCGTACCCCAACCAGCATCAGCCCGTCGAGCCCCTTGTTGGACTCGACTATCTCGTGCGCGATGCGGGTCAGCGCGCGCCGCATCTCCTCGCTGGTGAGGATGAGCCGTCCTTCTCCCAAGAAAAAACCTCTCGCCCGCTGGCAAGAGGTTCCGTCACATACTCCGGGACGTTGCGCGCCCCGGGTTTCACGTTCCCTGACCTTGCCAGCCTCGCGGGACTGGATTTAAAGGCGGGTGCGGTGCAAGACCGCAAGGGGAAGTATAGGCCGTGCGTTGTGACCGCGCAACCACCGCCTCCTGTGGGCTAGTTCTCCGAGAACCCGTGGGAGGGGCGGCGGCGACTGCGCCGCTCCAACTGCTTGCGGGCGTCCTTCAGCAGCTCCAGTTCATCCCAGAGCCGGTCGAAGGCCGGCTGCTCCAGCAGCTTCTGCTGTATCGACAGGTTCCCCTGGAATATCTGCGCCACCTGGTAGGAGAGCACCTCCGGGTCGTCCGGGAAGTTGACCTCCCGCACGTAGCCCCCGCGCGAGGCGACCAACTGCCGCACGAACGACGCTGCGTCGAAGCGCACGTTCTCGACCAGCGACGGGTCCACCATCTCGTGGCTGTCGTCTTCCAGGTACTCCACCTCGGCGGCAAGGTAGGGGTTGTCGCGCAGGAACTCCCGCACCTTGAAGCGGCGTCCGCCGACCGCAACCACGCTCAGCCGGCCACCGCCGGCCTCGCTCGTCGTCATGATATGGGCGGTCGTGCCGGTCTCGAACGGGGTCACCTCAGGCGTCCCTACCTCTACGCCCTCCTTGAGCAGCAACACCCCGAACGGCTCGTCGTTCGCCAGGCACTCGTCGGTCAGCTGGAGGTAGCGCGGCTCAAACACGACGAGCGGTAACTCCATCCCTGGGTACAGGACGACAGCCTGGAGAGGAAAGAGGCGGAGGTAACCGGTTTCAGGATGCTCAGCCATGCGCAGAGTCTACAGACGCAGCCCCGCGAGTCAACTGCTGTCCGTTCCCTTCCCCCGTGATGGAGGAAGGTTAGGATGGGGGTGGTCCCCCACCGTACGAACGTTGATGTCGTTCGGTATGCCGCCTGCTCCGATGCGTGTCGCCCCGAAGACGACGACGCGGTCGCCGGATGCGACTGCACCGCGTTCGCGAAGCGTGGAGAACGCTTGCAGCACGCGGGTCTCGGTGCGGTCGGAGAGGTCGGCATGGATGGGGCGCACGCCGTAGCACAGCGCCAGTCCGTTGCAGACCGCGGGGTCAGGCGTGAATGCGTAGACGGGGGCCTTCGGCCGCAGGTGGGAGATCGTTTTCGCCGTGTGACCGGACTGCGTGAACACCACCAGCGCCTCCGCCTGCAGCCGCTCCGCTACGAAACGCGCGGCCTCGGCCATCGCGTGGGACTCGTCGTGTGGATGCTTGACGTGGAACGGCGTCTCGGCCGTCTCCGCCTGCAACGCGATGCGGCCCATCGTCGCTATGGCTTCCACGGGGTACTGCCCGATGGCCGTCTCCTCGGAGAGCATGACCGCGTCCGTGCCGTCGAGGATCGCGTTGGCGATGTCGCTCGCCTCTGCCCTCGTCGGAACGGGGCTGTCCATCATCGAGCCCAGCATCTGCGTGGCCGTGATGACGGGTTTACCTGCCTCGTTCGCCTTGCTGATGATGAGCTTCTGTAGCAGTGGCACCCGCTCTGGCGAGACCTCCACTCCAAGGTCGCCCCGCGCGACCATGATGCCGTCCGATTCTTCGATGATCTCATCGAGGTACTCGATCGCCATCGGATGCTCTATCTTCGAGATGATGGGGGACGCCGACCGCATCTTCTGCAGCAAATCCCGGCAGGAGCGTACGTCGTCACCGCTGCGGACGAAACTCATCGCGACGTAGTCCACGCCGATGAACACGCCGTAAGCCAGGTCCTTCCGGTCCTTCTCCGTGAGCGGGTCCGCCGTGACCCTGGAGTCCGGCAGGTTCACGCCCTTGTGCGACGTCAGCACTCCGCCCGCGATGACGGATGCGCGCAGGTCGCCGCCGTTCACCTCGGCGACGCGCAACACCAGGTTTCCGTCCGCGATGAGGATGCGGTCGCCTGCGCTTACGTCATTGGCAAGCCGGGGGTAGGGTATCGAGACCGAGCCCTGCGTGGTTGGCACGTCGTCGGACACGACGCGCACGACCTCTCCTGGCGTGAGTTGGACACCTGCGGCGTCCTCAACGACGCTCGTGCGCAGGCGGGGTCCCTGGATGTCCTGCATCAGAGCGACAGTGCGACCGATCTCGGCGCTGATCGCACGTATACGCGGAACGGTCTGCTCCAACTCCTCGTGCGTTGCATGCGAGAAGTTGAGCCGGAAGACGTCTACTCCTGCCGCGATGGCCTGCCTCAGGTGCTCATCCGAGGCGAGCGCAGGCCCCAACGTAGCGACGATCTTGGTGTGGCGCGGAAATCCGGTCATGCCCCGCGATGATAGCAAACCTGCACCTTGCGACACGCGCTCCTTTCGCGGTCTACCTCGCGTCCGCTACGCTGGATGCATGAATGCGCAACGGTCCTCCTTGTGACCATGTCCATGGCTCGCGGCCCGGCCACAGACGGCGCCTATGGCTCCCGCGCAACTTCCGAAAAAACGTTGGCATTGTTGAGATTCTTGATGCTCCGGAGACCGGGAGGCAGGCCACGGCCATGAGAACGCTCCGATCAAGGATCTCAAGGATGCCGAACGGCAGCGCCGTTGCACTCGTAGAACGATGATCAAGGATGCCAGACCAACGGCCCGTTGGCATTCTTGATCGCTGCCCTCGCCGGGCGCCCCGTTAACCGTGGCTGAACAGAGTAGTGCCGGGTAGATGTGGTAAAGTGCGCGGGAGAACGGCGCATCCCGGTTGAGTATCCGCTCCGAGTGCGGTGCGCCATGATTCGGGTAATGCCGTGATGGGCGCGCTTCCCGCATCATCAAGATATACAGGGAGGAGAGCACATGTATGACGTGCTCGTCGTTGGCGGCGGGATTGCCGGGCTTCGCGCCGCGGTAGCGGCGAAGGGGGCAGGCGCATCGGTCGCGCTGATCACCCAGTCGCACCCCACCCGCAGTTACTCGGTAACCGTACAGGACGGCATCAACGCACCGGAGAGCGCGGAGGGCTGCGACAGCCACATCGGCGAGACGCTCGCGGCGGGCGCGGGGCTGAACGTCTCCACCGTGGTCACCACCATCTGTCGGGAGGCCCCGGGCCTCGTCGACGAACTCGACCGGATGGGCGTGCCTTTCAACCGGGTCGGCTCCGTCATAGACCGCGTCGGCATATCCGGCAGCGGTCAGCCCAGGGCGGCCTACGTGAATGACATCACAGGTCTGGCCGTCACCCAAACCCTCTACGAGCAGGCCATCGGCGCGGGCGTCGATATCTACGAGGAATGGATAGCCCTCTCGCTCATCATCGATGCTGACGAGTGCGTCGGCGTCGTGGCGCTCGAACTCGCTACCGGCGAGGTGCAGGCATTCGACGCAAAGGGAGTGGTGCTCGCAACGGGCGGCCCCCGACGGGCGTTCGAGCCCAGCACGGCCTCGTTGCACTGCAGCGGCTCCGGGATCGCCATGGCTTACCGTGCTGGAGCGGCCCTCGTAGACATGGAGTTCGTGCAGTACTACCCCGCGGTACTGAGCGGCACCCGCCTCGCCCTCTCCCCGCTGCTGCTCGGGGCAGGCGCGGTTGTGGAGGGCGGCAGCGTCCGCCTGAACGGCGGCGCGGACAACTCCCGCTTGGAGGCCCGCTTCCCCGACACGCTGCACCGCGTGGACGCGCTCTCCGGTATCGATATCCTCAAAGACCCCGCACCGGTGCGTCCCGCGATGTCCCGCCTGCTCGGCGGCATCGACGTTACGGCGCAGGGAGAGTCTTCCGTACACGGCCTCTTCGCTGCCGGAGAGTGCGCGGGTAACGGTTTTCACGGCGCGCAGGGGCTGGACGGCAACTTCCTGCTCGTGTCGGTCGCTTCCGGTAGGAGCGCGGGACTGGCAGCGGCGGCCCACATACGCCGGGCCGCCGAGAGCACGGTGGGAGACCAGGCGGCGAGCGCGGTTCGCGCAGAGCTTGACGACGCCTTGGGCCGTCAGGGCGGCGAACGTTTGGCCGCATTGCGCTCGGAGCTTGCATCGCTCATGCACGAGAAGGTGGGCGAGAGCCGCGACGCAAAGGGA
Organism: Dehalococcoidia bacterium; assembly: GCA_034422795.1. Lineage (GTDB taxonomy): Bacteria > Chloroflexota > Dehalococcoidia > Lucifugimonadales > Australimonadaceae > Bin16. Next base: position 48,220 of record DAOUJK010000053.1, read on the forward strand.
CTCAACGACGCCTTGCAACGCATACGCGCCATGCGGGAGGAGTTCGCACAACTCGGCGCGGGCTCCAACGTGCGGGACTACAACTTCGGCCTCGTCCAGTACCTCGAAGCAGGTTCGTTGCTGGACGTGGCCGAAGCCATCGCCGCGAGCGCGCTGGAGCGCACCGAGAGCAGGGGCGTGCACAAGCGGACCGACCACCCCAAACAGGACGACAAGCAGAATTCCCGCCTGCAGGTCACCAAAGGCGGGAATGGTGCGCAGGTGAGCATGCAGACCGCTCCCGCATCGTAGCGGCGCAGCGAGCGCAGATTCGCAGAGAGGAGACGCGCAGATGGAGATTACCTTCAAGTTCCAGCGCGGAGGCACCCGGGCACAGCCCGAGTACGTCGACTATCAGGTAGACGTACCTCCTGAAATGACCGTATTCGACGCGCTCGTGGCCGTGCGCGAGACCCAGGACGGCACGCTCGCGTTCCGGGGCAACTGTTCCGTCGGCTTCTGCGGCGACTGCACACTGAGCGTGAACGGTGCGCAGAAGGTCACCTGCCTCGTCACCGTGGGCAAGACGCAGAAGGACGGCGTCATCACCGTGCAGCCGATCCGGTACGCGCCGGTGGAGAAGGACGTGATGCACAACGTGCGGACGTTCCTCTGGGACAAGGTAGACAGGTTCGCGCGAGGCGTCGTCCCCAACGGAGGCCACCCCGTCACGGACGAGGAGCTCCAGCCCGTGCGTAAGGCGATGCGCTGCACCACCTGCGGTCTGTGTGACGAGGGCTGCACCGTGATAGACGTGAACCTGGACTTCTACGGCCCCGCCGCGCTCACCAAGCTCTACCGGTTCGCGTTCGATCCCCGCGACGGCATCACCGCCGAGCGGCTGCGCGAGGGCAGCGAGGTCCACGGCATCTGGGACTGCGTCCACTGCTGGGAGGCGACGGAGCACTGCCCGTTCGGCCTGGAGCCTACCCACCTCATCATGGACACGCGGGACAGGGCCATCGCCCACGGCATCAAGTCCGGCTACGGCAACAAGATGCTGGAGCGCCACTACGACGCGTTCGAGGAGTCCATCTCCCGCAAGGGATGGCTCGACGAGCGCTCCGTCGCTCTGCAGACGTACGGCGGCCTCATCAAGGGAGGTCTGCACACGCTGCCGTTGGGCCTCCGCGCCCTGAGGAAGGGCAAGGCCACCCTGAAACCTCACTACAAGCGGCCGGGCGCGGAACAGATAAGGAAGATATTCGACCGGTACAACCGCGCCAATGCGGGACTGCGAAAGGAGAAGCAGCGATGAGCCACCGGTTCGCCTTCTACCCCGGATGCGTTGCAAAGGGCTTCTGCCCCGAACTGTACGAATCGTTCGTACGTGTCGCAGCCGAGTTCGACATCGAAGTGGAAGAGTTGAAGGACGTCGGCTGCAGCGGCGCCGGACTGATCCCGGCCGAGATATCCGACCCCATCAACGCCCGTACCCTCGCCAAGGCAGAGGCCATGGGCTTGCCGCTGCTCACCATCTGCAGCACGTGCCAGGGTGTCATCGGCGGGAGCGCGCTCCGGCTGACGGATCCGGCCTACCGCGCCCGCATCAACCGCGAGCACCTCGCCGAGGAGGGCCTCGCGTACCAGGGCACGACGGATGTGAAGCACTTCCTCTGGGCGCTCGTCGAGGACGTGGGACTGGACGTCGTTCGCAGCAGGATCACCCGTCCGCTGGACGGACTCGGCTTCTCGCCGTTCTACGGCTGCTACCTCCGCCGCCCTATCGACGTCATCCAGCGGCCTGAGCGGAAGCTCTACCTGGAGCAGGTGACCGAGGCGCTCGGCGGCACAAACGTGGATATCAGCGGCAAGGGCAAGTGCTGCGGGTTCCCCTCCCTTACCGCCAACGAGGAGAACGCGTTCGCTATGACCGCGAAGCACCTCGGCGAAGCGGTTTCCAAGGGCGCGGACGCCATGGTGCTGCCCTGCCCGCTCTGCCACCTCGAGATGGACGGCGAGCAGAGCGAGGTGGAGAAGGCGACGGGCCGTCATTTCGACCTGCCCATCCTGCACCTGCCGCAGGTCGTCGGCCTGGCCATCGGGCTGGACCCGAAGGAGCTTGGCCTCTCCCGGCACATGGTCTCCACCAAGAAGTTCGTCGCCCGACTCCAGCCCGTCGGCGCGCTCGCCGGCGCTGCAAGCTGACCTCGCGCCCGGCGCGGAGCAGGGCCTTCATCTCTGCGGGCTGCCTGGAAGCAGGCAGCCCGTATCCTTGAGGCGCGCCTCCACAGTTACCGCACCGCTCCATCTCGGTTACCATATCGCCCATGTCGGGCTCTAATCCCTTCTCAGTCAACAACACCCGCGTACGCAGGCTCACGGTCGACGGCGAACCGCTGGTCGAGAAGACGATCCGGCGTAACGCTCCGGTGCCCGTCTCGCACCCCGAGCTCAAGGCGGAGATGGACGCCTATCGCAGCCAACTTGCCGCGGCGGGCGTCCCCATGCCGCGCATCGCCGACAGCTACGTCACGGACGACTCCGTCGTCTACCTTTGCGAGGACGGCGGCCTGAACCTCGTTGAGCGGTACGAGCAGCCCGAAGAGCTGACGAACGGGCATGTCGACGTGCTGGCAAGCGCCATCGACATCCTCAAGCGCGCCATCGACGCCGGGGTTGCCATAGACCCGCACATCAAGAACTTCGTGGGCGAAGGCACGGAGTTGACCTACGTGGACTTCTCGCCTCCGCTCACGGAGGAGTACGTCGAAGCGCGCTGCTCGGTTGCGAAGGACACCGAGCGAGACATCCTGCGCGAGAACTTCGCCTACTTCACGCCGTACTTCCTTCCCTATCACTTCGCGGGAGACTTCCTGAACATAGACAGCACGGCGGCGCGGCTCTTTCCCTCGCTCCACGCGCTGCTGACGGATGCCGGGCTCCTGTCCGGCGTCCCGCTGGCCGAGTTCGTCTCCCAGGCCACGGCGATCCGCGCGCTGGAAGACCGTCGCCTGCGGGAGTGCATCTACCTGATCTAGGCCTGCGCGGACCGTCTGCCGGCGAGGACCCTCCGGGTATCCTGAACGCAGTTGCCACACTCAGAGGAGGGCGCCGATCGACCCGCTGAACGGAATCTTCTGGGGCAGCCTCGCCCTCCTGTCGTGGGGCATCGCGGACTATCTCGCGCGGTCGGTCGCGGTCCGTGTGGGGAGCATGAGCACCGCCGTCCTCATCCAGGTGCTGGGACTCGCGCTACCGCTGCCGTTCGTGGCCGCTGGACTCGCCGCGAGAGGGCTCGACGCAGATTGGGGAGCGGTGGGAGTCTGGGCGCCGCTGAGCGCTGGATGCCTCGGTCTCGCGTACCTCGCCTACTACACCGGACTCCACCGAGGTTCCGTCTCCGTGGTCACGAGCGCAGCATCGGCATGGCTCGCGGTGACGATCGCGGTGACCGTGCTCTTCTTCGGGGAGCACATCTCGCTGCTGCAGCTCATGCTCATGGGCGCGGTGCTCGCGGGCATCCTCATGCTCTCAGCTCAGCCATCCACCCGCTCGGGCGGGAGCGCAGGACTGCTGTGGGGGCTCGGCGCGATGGTTGGCCTGGGGATCGCGCTCGCGCTGCTGGACCGCGTCACCGAAGCGTCCGACCCGATGCTCGCCGTGCTTATCGTGCGGGCGCTCTCCATCGTTCCCGCGTACCTGTTCACCCGGTCGCGCGGCGAGGTCATCCGGCTGCCGCAGGGTTGGGACGGGAAACGGCTGCTGCTCGCGGCAGCGTTGCTGGACGCAGGGGGCTACGTCGCGTACAACCTGGGCGTGGACGCAGCGCCGGTGGCCGTCGTAGCCCCCATCACGGCGGCTCACCCCGTCGTGACGATCGCATTGGCCATCGTGCTGCTGCGAGAGCGGCCGCGCGCCCTCCAATGGGCAGGAGCGGGCGTCACCGTGGCGGCGGTTATCGCGCTGAGCGCATTCGCGGGGACCTAGGCCCAGCCTGCAGCAGGCCTACCCGGGAGCCTTGACAGGGTACAATCCACACAACATCCCAAGAACCGGGAGGCAACGCGATGCTCGTTCTCGTCGTTAGTGTGCAAGTGAAGCCGGGGTGCGCGGACGATTTCATAGCGGCGGTGCAAGAAGACGGAGAGGGGACCCAGACGAACGAAGAGGGGAACTTCCAGTTCAGCGCCGTCCGCGACCAGGCAGACCCCGACCACTTCTTCCTGTTCGAGGTCTACAAGGACGAGGCCGCGCTGGAAGCGCACCGCGGCATGCCTCACTTCGCAAAGTACCGAGAAGCAACAGCGGATCTCCGCACCGGCGAACCCGCTCGCTACATGTGCACGAACGTCTTCCCACCCGACGACTGGTGGACGTCCTGATCGAACCGTGAGACCGGAGCGCTGGCCGTTCTTCTACGGCTGGGTCATTGTCGGTGCGGCGTTCGTCGCCTCCGGCATCGGCTCCGGCACCGCGATCTGGGGTCCGAGCGTGCTGCTCCTCCCCATGACGGAGGAGCTCGGCTGGTCCCGTACTGAGTTCTTCTCCGCGTTCCTGGTGCGGGAGTTGCTCATTGGCCTCGCCGCGCCCTTGGTGGGCCCGCTGTATGACTCGAAGCATGGCCCGCGGGTACTGGCGGTGGCAGGCGCCGTGCTGCTGGGCCTGTCGATAGCGCTCATCCGGAACGTCACTGAACTGTGGCAGTTCATCGCGCTCTTCGGTGTGATGGGCGGCGTCGCGGAGTTGGGAGGCGGTTTCTTCATCTCCCAAGCCTTGGTCCCCAAGTGGTTCGTTCGGAAGCGCGGGCGTGCGCTCGGTATCTCCATCATGGGCGTCGGACTCGGTGCGCTGGTCTTCCCCACCACCGTCTCAGCGCTCATCGAGATGGTCGGATGGCGCGAGGCGTGGCTATGGTTCGGCATCGCCGTCGGTGGCATTGCGTTCGTCCTGGCATTATTCCTCCGAACGAGGCCGGAGGACATGGGCCTGCTCCCAGACGGCGGCACGGCCCGGGCAGGTAGGGCGAGCGACGGCACAGCGTTCGTTGACGAGCCTTCACTGACACGGCGAGAGGCGCTGCGAACCCCGGCGTTCTGGCTGCTGATGGCAGCGTTCAGTCTGGTCGGCCTCGGCATCACCGGCTTCCAGAGCAACTGGCATCCCTTCCTCGTGGAGACGGGTTTCACGCCGGGGCAGGCTGCGGCCGGCATCGCCGTGTACGGGTTGATGTCCGGTATCGTGCGGCCCGGTTGGGGGTTGCTCGGCGAGCGATTCCCCGCGCGCTATCTCCTCGGTGGCGTCTCCATCGCCACCGCCGTACTCATCGCCGTCTTCCTGAACGTGCGGGGGATGGAGGTACTACTGCCCGTCATGTTCATGGCCGGAGTCATCATGGGCGGATACCTCATTCTGCGCGCCCTGCTCACGGCAAACTACTTTGGGAGGGCCTATCTGGGCGCAGTGAACAGCCTCTTCAGGCCGATAGTCATGGGCACGGGCGCGGCAGGGCCGCTGCTGTTCGGTGCACTCTACGATCTGCAGGGCGGCTACACGCTCGCGTTCATCGCCGCCGCGCTGGCATGGGGGGCCGCGGGAGTCATCGTGCTCCTGGCCAAGTCTCCACACGCTCGTTGATGCGGCATGCCAACCCCAGCGTGGATGCGCTGCATGCACTGTATACGCCCTTCATAAACGAGCCAGCGGGTTGATACGAGGCTAGATATTGTGTAATTCTTGCGGCAAGTGCTATGGTTAATCGGTCGTTAAGGCAAGCGGTTATCAAGTCACCGGTGGAAGGTAAGCCATGCGCCCAGGACTCGTCTTCATCGGCCTCTTCGCTCTCCTCATGGTCGTGTACTTCGGCCTCCAAAGCACGCTGGGCACGGTGACGACAACCGTGCTCCAAGTGGCCATAGTACTCGCACTACTGGGTTCGGCTCTCTGGGTGAGGAAGCGGTTTTCCCCGCCCGAACGTTGAGGCCCGCCTCCTCCCTCGTCCACACTTTACCTTCCTAGAAATCGACCGGAAGCGTCGAAACCGTTCCGTTGTTCACATTGAGTATGCGCACCGCGTGATTGTTCGTGTCAGCCACGTAAAGACTGTCTTCCCATATGCTCAGCCCACCCGGCTCGTGGAACCTTGCAGCCGAAAACGCGCCATCTTCGTGACCCATTTCTCCCGTCCCCGCGACCGTTGCGACTATCAACGTCTCCGTGCCGATCCGTTTGATCTTGTTGTTGTACGTGTCCGCTACGTAGACGATCCCGCCTTCGACCGCAATACCGAGCGGGTGCTGCATCCGCGCCGATGACGTCTCTCCGTCCACGTCGCCGAAGTCGAACAGTCCTGCGCCGACCAGCGTGGCGACTTGGTGCGCGGTGATGAGGTCTGCTTGCCGGACGGCGCTCGTCTCGCTGTCGGCAAAGAACAACACCCCGTCTTCGTCGGCGGCGATGCCGCTGGGTTGCGCGAGCTGCGCCTCCTCCGGGGGGCCGTCCACAATGCCCTCGGCACCCGTGCCGACCACCGCCTGCACCAGCCCACTTTCCAGGTCATGCATCCATAACTGGTGGCTGCCTGCCATGGCAATGAACAGCCGCCTTCCCACCAGAGCCAGGTCCCAGGGCGAACGCAGGGACACGGTAGGACCGGGGCCGCCGTCAACGCGTCCCGTCCCGCGCTCCCCTGTTCCGGCCGCGGTATCCACCACGGCCATTTCGAGGTCGACCGCACGGATGGCGTGATTCCCTGTATCGGCGATGTACAGCACCTCGCCGACCAGCGCCATACCCTGCGGGTTGCTGAAGCGCGCGCCTTCCGGTACGCCGTCCACCAAGCCCTCGTCCCCGCTGCCGATGACCGTCTGTATCTGGCCCTCAACGTCCGTGACGAGCACACGATGATGGCCGGAGTCTGCGATGAACAGCCGCTCTCCAGCAGGATCGGCAAGCACTTTCCCGGGGTAGCGCAGCACGCCGGAGTGGAGAGACTCTACGTCGTAGACGTGAGGCCCCGGGCGCAGCGTTCCCTCGGCGCGGAAGATGTCCAGCATCCTGCGGACCAGTTCTGTGCCCTGCTCGAACCCCAGTTCGCCCTCCACCTTGCCTACGACCCGGCCCGCAGGGTCCACGAACATGAGCGTCGGCCAGGCGCGTACAGCGTACTGCCGCCAGGTCTCCATCGAAGCGTCGTTCAATACGGGATGACGTATGCCATACCGCATCACGGCTTGGCGGACGTTCTCCGTGGCGCGCTCCTCGTCGAACTTCGCGGTGTGCACCCCCACTACTGTGAGCTCCTCGGGAAACTCCCGCTCCAGCCGACGTAGCGTCGGGAGCAGATGTATGCAGTTGATGCAACAGTACGTCCAGAAGTCCAGCAGCAGCAGCTTCCCGGAGAAGTCGGCCAGCCGCAGCGGCCGGTCCGTGTTCAGCCAGTCTGCACCCGGAGGGAAGTCCGGCGCGTTCACCCTTCCGTAATCAGTGGTCATGCGGGAATTGTACCCGCTGTTACCGGGGCGCCGCCGCTGCCGGAACGCTCTGCGCTATAATCGAAACACTCATGACCGACTACGAACCAGTCATCGGCCTCGAGGTGCACGCCCAACTGCGGACGAGCAGCAAGATGTACTGCGCCTGCCCCGCCGACTACCAGGATGCCGAGCCCAACACGCGCGTTTGCCCTGTCTGCCTCGGGCTGCCCGGCTCCCTGCCGGTCATCAACCGCGAAGCCATCCGCTCCATCATCATGATCGGGCTGGCACTGCACTGCAGTATCCCCGCTCACAGCAAGTTCGACCGGAAGAACTACCCCTACCCGGACCTGATGAAGGGCTACCAGATCTCCCAGTACGACCTCCCACTGTGCGTGAACGGCTACATGGACGTGAACGTGGACGGCGAGCGCCACCGTGTGGGCATCGAACGCGTCCACATGGAGGAAGATGTCGCCAAGCTGAGCCACCTCACCGACCCCGCCACGGGCGAGGGGTACTCGCTCGTGGACGTGAACCGCTCCGGCGTGCCGCTGGTGGAGATGGTGAGCCGCCCGGATATCCGCTCCGCCGAAGAGGCGCGGCAGTACCTGATGGCGTACCAGTCCATCCTTCGCTACCTCGGCGTCTCTACCGCCAACATGGACGAGGGCTCCTTCCGGTGCGACGCCAACGTCAGCATCCGTCCAAAGGGCAGCGACACGTTCGGCACGAAGGTCGAGGTCAAGAACATGAACTCGTTCCGCTCGGTCTTCCGCGCCATCGAGCACGAGATCGAGCGGCAGGCGAAGGTGCTGGATTCCGGCGGGCGCGTCGTGCAGGAGACGCGCGGCTGGCTCGAGGACAAGGGCGTCACCACCTCCCTCCGCAGCAAGGAGGAGGCGAACGACTACCGCTACTTCCCGGAGCCGGACCTGCCTCCGCTCAACGTAGAACCCACCTGGGTCGCGGAGATCGCCGAGCTGTTACCGGAGCTGCCGGAGGAGCGCAAGAAGCGCTTCATCGACGACTACAGCCTGCCTGTCTACGACGCCACGCTCCTTACTGAAACGCCCGCCCTGGCCGACTTCTATGAGGCCACGGTGCGGCACGCCAGGACCAACGGAGGCTCGGACGCTACCGCGAAAGCCGCAGCCAACTGGACGCTCACTGAACTGGGACGTCTCGCCAACGAGACGCACACCGACATCCACGGATCGCGAGTGACGCCGGAACGTCTCGGGGAGTTGCTGGGCATGCTGGAGAAGGGAACGCTCGGCACGCCGCAGGGGAAGCGGGCCATCGAGGAGATGTTCCACACGGGCAAGTCGGCGCAGGCGGTCATAGCCGACCTGGGGCTCGTCCAGATCTCCGACACGGACGCGCTTGGCGAAGCGGTCGCCGAGGCCATAGACGGGAACCCCCAGGCGGTAGCAGACTATCTGGCGGGGAAGGAGACCGCGGCCAAGTTCCTCGTGGGGCAGGTGATGAAGGCGACGCGCGGCAACGCCAACCCATCGGTCGTGGCAGAGTTGATCGTCGAGCGGCTTGATGCGATGAAATAGCCAGGGGGAGCACTTGGGAACATACATCAGTTTCGCAGTCATCATCGTGGTCGCTCTGCTGGTGGCCAGCATCCTCATGCAGGTGCGCGGAGCGGGCGGCGGCCTGTTCGGCGCAGGCTCGATCCAGTCCTATCGCACGCGGCGCGGCGTCGAGCGCACGCTCTTCCAGTTCACCATCGGACTGGGCGTCATCTTCGTCATTCTCGCGGTCCTCAACCTGATCACCAGCTAGTCGTGGCAGACGCGAGATAGTCCTTCAGCCGCCGCTCGCCGACTGCAGGTCCCGTCATGTCCACCTCCACCTCCGCGATGCGGTAGAGCGCCGAGTCGTACCCGTGGCGTCCGGTGAACCGTCGCAGCGCCGCGCGCAACTGCGCTCTCCACACGTAGGAGAACCGCACCGGCACGTCTCCAGCCGCGACGGCAGCCATACCGGCTATCTCCTCCCATGTGAATACTTCCGGTCCGCCTACGTCCACCTCCTGCACCCGGCTTTCCAGCGCGTCCACCAACACTTTCGCCACGTCCGCCTCATGGACGGGGTTTGTCCGGGCCTGGCCCGTGCCGATCATCGACAGCTTTCCGCGTTTCCGTGCGCGCTCAACCAGTGGGGTGAGCCGCGCGAACGTGGCGGTGGGGCGCACGATCAGGTGATCGACGGAGGAGAGGCGCAACGCGGCGGCGAACGACTCATGGGCCCGGATGTATTCCATCACCCCGAGGAAGCGTCCTCCGTAGGGGGAGACGTACCCGAACTGCCGCACCCCCGCCTGCTCAGCCTCACGCAACAGGCTGCGGTTGCCGCCGTCGTCCACTGCAAAGAACGCCTCGGCCTTGTAGGTGAACAGCTTCGATGCGAGTTTCGCACCGGCGCACGAGACCACGGCGTCAGCGCCGGCGCACGACCCTTCGAGCGTTCGCGGATTGAGCAGGTTGCCGACGAATATCTCCTCCGGCTCGGTCGTCAGGCGCGCGGGCTCGCGGACCAGCACACGAACGCGCGAGCCACGAGACTGCAGCTCGCGCACCACCTCTGCGCCGATGACACCGGTCGCGCCCGCGACCACGACGAGCGGAGGGCTCACAGCCCGAGCTTCTCAGGGTTCAGGATGCCGTTCGGGTCGACGGCGCGTTTGAGCCGCCGCGCGAGCAGCAGGGCATCGCCCCACTCCCGCTCGGCCCAGTCGTCGAGCTTCACGCCGAGGCCGTGGCAGTACTCGACGCCTCCCCCGAGGCGAAGCGCCTCCTCCAGCATGGCGTCGACCGCCTGGCGCAGCGCCGCGGCGGCGCCCTCACCCCTGCTCTCTCCCAGGGAGGGAGGGGGAGGACCAGGAACGCGCACGAATACGGAGAAGAGCTCCGGGTGCGTCCAGACGGCGGACTCCCGTATCTCCAGGCCGTGGCGGGCGGCGACTTCCTCACACGAGCGCTTGTAGGCGAGCACACGCGAGACGGGCATCGCCACGTGCAGGTAGTCGGCGTAGCGCCACCGCTGCTCCTTCCAGCGTTCGGTCGGGCGCAGAGGGCGCGTGTGGTCGCGCCAGCGTTCCGCGACGGCGTGCCGCGCCTCCCAGTACTCGCGCGTGGGGCCGGGGCCGAGGTCGCGTCCGCCCACGGCCAGCGCCTCGGCCATCGTACGGGTGCGCTGCGCCTCCACCTGCTCGCGGTAGCCCTCGAAGCCGAGGTAGAGGATGCATGGCGCGCCGTTCTCCGGGGTACCGGGCTCCTCGGTAAGGTCTATGAGCGCTGGCACGAGGCCGAGGTCGAACAGGCGGGCAACCACGGGGTAGCCCTGCTCGAACGTCTCGAACCCCACCGAGGCGAACTCGCGCGCTTCCGGCAGGGCGCGCAGGTCGATCGTGGCCTCGGTGATGACGCCCATCGTGCCCTCGGCGCCCGCGAACAGCCCTTTCAGCATCGGGCCGCTGCTCTGCCGCTGGATGGGCCGTGTCCGCACGACTTCGCCGCTGCCCAACACCACCTCCAGCGCCCGCACCTGCTGTCCCATCGAGCCGTACCGGCTGGCTCGGTAGCCGACGCTGTCGGTCGAGATTGCGCCGCCCACCGTGGCTATCGGCACGCTCCACGGGTCGTGCCCCAGCATCATGCCGTGTTCACGTGCAGCGGAGTCGAGGTCGGCGAGGTAGACGCCCGGCTGCACGCGAGCCGTCCTGTCCTCGCGGCTCACGTCGACGATCCGGTCCATGCGACGCAGGTCGAGCGCGATGCCCCCGCGCACCGGTACGACCGCGCCCATGACGCCGGTGCCGCCGCCATAGGGCACAACCGGGATGCCGCGCTCCGATGCGAACGACACCACCGCCGCGACCTCTGCCGCAGTCGCCGGACGCGTCACCGCGTCCACCCGCGCCTCGGCCAGCTCCGAGCGTCCGCCGAGCCGGTGAGCGGTCACCGCGTCGAATGACAGCCGCTCACGGGACTCGTCGTCGGTCAGCACGTGCTCCGCGCCGACGATGGCGGTGAGAGCGTCACGGAGGTCAGTGGCCGAAACGGTGCTCATGCGGGAACCCTTCGCGGCCCCTACCCGACGACGCGCCAGGTCGTGCCGGACGGCGAGTCCGTGAGCTCGACGCCCATGGCGGTGAGCTGGTCACGGACGGCGTCCGCGCCGGCGAAGGCGCGGGCGGCGCGGAGGGCGGCGCGCTGCTCGACGAGCGCCTCGACCCGCGCGGCAAGGTCCACGTCGACCGAGGCCTCGCGCTCTTCCAGCGTCAGGCCGAGCACGCCGGTCAGCTCCCTGAGCGTCTCCCGCGCTGAGGCAACGTCCGATCCCGCAGCCGAGCCCCGGTTGATGTCGCGCGCCAGATCGAAGAGGGCGGCGACCGCTTGGGGGCTGTTGAGGTCGTCGTCCATCGCCTCGATGAAGCGCGAGCGCGTCTCCGAGGCGTCGAGCGCGTCCCCCGCGCCCGCGTTCGGTTCCGCCGACGCCGCCTGCCGGAGCCGCCCTGCGGCGCGTTCCGAGCCTGCGAGCGCCTCGTCGGAGTAGTAGCCCGGGCTGCGGTAGTGCGCGTTCAGCACGGAGAGACGGATGGCGTCCGCGGAGTAGCGCTCCAGCGCGTCGCCGATGGTGACGAGGTTGCCGAGCGACTTGCTCATCTTCTGCGCGTCCATGTTGAGCAGGCCGTTATGCAGCCAGAAGCGGGCGAACGGGCGGGTGCCGGTGAACGCCTCGCTCTGCGCGATCTCGTTCTCGTGGTGCGGAAAGATGAGGTCCTGCCCGCCGCCGTGGATGTCGATGCTCTCGCCGAGATAGCGCAGGGCCATCGCGGAGCACTCGATGTGCCAGCCGGGGCGTCCGCCGCCCCACGGGCTCTCCCATGACGGCTCGCCCGGCTTGGCGGCCTTCCAGAGCGCGAAGTCCATGGGGTGCTCCTTCTGCACGCCCGGCTCGATGCGCGCCCCCGCGCGCATCGCGTCCAGCGAGCGGTGGCTGAGCTTGCCGTACTGCTCGTCGCTGCGGACGCGGAAGTAGACGTCGCCGTTGGACTCGTAGGCATGGCCGCTGTCGATGAGGCCGGAGATGAGCTCGATGATCTTGGGTACCTCCTGCGTGGCGCGGGGGTACTCGTCGGCCTCGCGGACGTTGAGCGCGGCCATGTTCGCGAAGTACTCGTCGATGTGGCGCTCGGCGAGCGCCTCGACCGTGGTGCCCTCCTGCTCGGCGCGGTCGATGAGTTTATCGTCGATGTCCGTGAAGTTCTGGACGCGGCGCACCCTGAAGCCCCGGAACTCCAGGTACCGGTGCAGCACGTCGAAGACGATGTAGCTCATGGCGTGGCCGACGTGCGCGGCGGAGTACGGGGTGACGCCGCAGACGTAGATGCGGACCTCGTCGCCGGCGGGAGTGAAGTCGCGCTTCTCGCCGGTGAGGGTGTCAGAGAGTTTCATGGATTGCCGTTTGTGATGGATGCCACGGCCATGGCCGCTGCGCCCGTTTCCGAGCCGGTGTACCCGAGGCCGTCTTCGGTGGTGGCCTTGATGCTCACCGCAGAGAGCTCGATGCCGAGCGAGGCGGCGATAGCCCAGCGCATGGCCGGGACGTACTCCGCAAGCCGGGGGCGCTGGAGGACGATTGTAGCATCCACGTTGACCACTCTCCATCCGGACCTGCGGAGTATGGCGACGGTGCGTTCCAGGAGCGACGTGCTGGTCACGCCTTTCGGCACAGAGGGGTCGTCCTCCTTGAAGTGCGTGCCGATGTCGCCGAGGGCAGCCGCGCCGAGCAGGGCGTCGATGATGGCGTGCGCGGCGATGTCGCCGTCGCTGTGCCCCGCAAGCCCGCGCTCCGACGGGATGCGGACGCCGCCCAGCGTGAGCGGCACTCCCTCCTCCAGCGCGTGCGCATCGTAGCCTAAGCCGAAACGGACGGTCATCCGGTCATCCTCCGCTGCGGTATGCCCGGTGAGTTTAGCATCGGGCGAGGGGGATCTGAGAGACACGGCCCGGGTTCGGTGAGAGGCGATGGGCCGCAAGTGAGCGGCAGACTCCCGGCGATGAGCACCATCCGCACCCTTCTGAGCGCAGGTGGCGTCGAATGAGCATGTTCTCTCACTCCTGCTGCAGAGGCCAGCAGAGGCCGCCAGAGAAGCGCGCTGCGAAAAACTGTCTCATTTCTTCTCATTCCTTCTCATTTCACCTCTGGCAGCGCCATCCCGCGCCTGACGGAACTCCCTGTATCCGAACGGAACGCCCTGCCACCTCGCCAAGGGGGACATTTGGGGACATTCCGGGACATTGCACTCCTGAACGCGCTGAGAGAGCGAATCCGCGAAGTGGCCTGCTACCGGAACCATCGTATGGGACGCGGGGGTGACCGTGTAAGGGGCGCGTGTCAGACAACAAGCCCGCCCCCGGTTCACCTCCATCCTAGCTGTACTTCTCAGGGACGTTGTTTACAGGTTGACGGGTGAGGAGCACCTCTGCTGCTGTTGTGGTGAAGATCGCAACACAAGCAGAGGAGGCTCCTCATGGCACATCC
>DAOUJK010000054.1:0-79239 GCA_034422795.1 Dehalococcoidia bacterium
TGCTGCGTCACCCGCTGCTCGCCGCTAGGGACCGACCGGTCGATGTCGGTCGCCCCGCGGTGTCCCGTGGGACCTCAGTGGTGGGTCCTTGCGGGAGGCGCGGCAGGGTGCACTCCGTGGAAGCTCCGCTCCGGCGGTGCTGACATGGGGAACAGGACGGGTGCCTCGGCTCCTGATGGAGCCGGGGCGCTTCGTTTAAGGGCGGGTCCCGTCCCTTCGAGCGGGCTGCTGTAGAATCAGGCGTTGTGTAGCGGACAGGCTGTTCCCAACCGTGAGCAGGCGGAGGTTGGCATGTCGGTGAAGATAGGGCTGGCCGGGGCGTCGGTGATGGCGCGCGAGGGGCGCGAGACGTTTCTGCAGTACATCGATGCCGCCGAGGAGTTGGACTGGGACTCCATCTGGTTCTCGGACCGCATCGTCGGCCCGGCGTGGCGTATAGACCCCATCGCGGGCATGGCCATCGTCACCGGACGCTCGGAGAAGCTGAAGTTCGGCACCGGCGTCCTGCTGATGTCGATGCGCAGCCCGGTCACCGCCGCGCGCGAGCTCGCGACGATAGACCTGCTCTCCAACGGACGCCTCGTGCTGGGCGTCGGGGTCGGGCAGGAGTCCCCCGCGGAGTACGAGGCGATGGGCGTGCGCAAGCGCGACCGCGGCAGGCGGCTCGACGAGGCGATCGTGCTCATGCGACGGTTGTGGACGGAGGAGCGCGTCACCTACGAGAGCGAGTTCGTCAAACTGACGGACGCCACCATAGGCGTGCGTCCGAAGCAGGCGAACGTGCCGATATGGATCGGCAGCAGGTCCGAGGCCGGGCTGCGCCGCACGGGCAGGCTGGGCGACGGCTGGCTGCCGACGCAGATGACGCCGGAGGAGGTCGCGGCGGGCATCGCGCGCATCAAGGAGTACGCTGCGGAAGCGGGCAATCACATAGAGGAAGATCACTTCGGCCTGCAGATCAGCAGCTACCTGGTGGAGAGCGGCAGCGTGCCGGACCGCATCAAGGAGCGCTACCTGCTTCAGCGGCGCGCGGACGTGCCGCCGGAGCAGCTGAACCTGCTCGGCACGCCGGACCAGATCATGGCGCGGCTGCGGGAGTACATCGACGCGGGGGCGTCGAAGTTCGTGTTCAACCCCGCCTGCGGCGCGGACGAGATGCTGGAGCAGATGCGGCTGCAGGCCGAGGCTATCGTCCAGCCGTTCCACAAGAAGCTCGTGCCGTTGGGGGCGTAGGCGTCTCCTCTATAATGGGGAGGTGTGGCCTGACGGGCCACTCTGGATTCCTGCCTTCGCAGGAACGACGAAACCGGGTGAGGGTGTATGAAGATAGGCATCATCAACGTGACGGGGTACGCGGGCATCGAGCTCGCGCGCATCCTGTACCGCCACCCCGAGGCGGAGGTTGTCAGCGTCACGGGGCGCAGCCAGGCTGGCGAGGAGTTGGGCGACGCGCTGCCGCACCTCTCGCGCATGGACATCACCATCGAGCCGGAGATCACGCGCAGCGTGGACGTCGTATTCTCGGCGCTGCCGCAGGTCGCCTCGGCTGAGGCGTGCGTCCCGTTCGCGCGGGACGGCGTGAAGGTCGTCGACATCTCCGCCGACTTCCGCCTGCACGACCCCGACGAGTACGCGCGCTGGTACGGCGCGGAGCATCCCGCACCCGACCTGCTGGAGACGTCCGTCTACGGCCTCACGGAGCTGGACAGGGACGGCATCGCCTCCGCGCAGCTCGTCGCGAACCCCGGCTGCTACCCCACAGCCGCGCTGCTCGCGCTCGCGCCGGTGGTCGAGAAGGGCCTCATCGGCGAGCAGATCGTGGTCGACTGCAAGTCCGGCGTCTCCGGCGCGGGACGCGGCCTGAGCATGACGACGCACTTCTCCGAGGTGAACGAGAACGTCTTCGCCTACTCCGTCGGGGGGCACAGGCACCTGCCGGAGATCACGCAGGAGCTGCGCCGGATCAAGGACGGCTACGCGCCGCGCGTGCTCTTTCAGCCGCACCTCATCCCCATGACGCGCGGCATCCTGGACACGATCTACGCCGACTTCGTGGACGGCGCGTTCGGCTCCGTGGAGGAAGAGTCGGCCTCGGTGACCGAGCTCTACCACGATTACTACCGCGACGAACCGTTCGTGAAAGTGACGGACAAGTCGCCCCAGACGAAGCAGACCTGGGGCAATAACGACTGCTTGGTTTATCCTACGGTGGACAGGCACACGGGAAAGCTCGTCGTCTTCTCCGCGCTGGACAACCTCGTGAAGGGGGCGGCGGGACAGGCGGTGCAGAACATGAACCTCATGTTCGGGCTGCCGGAGGCGACGGGCCTGGAACAACTGGCCATCTACCCGTAGGTGCGCAGCCGCACGCGTGCCCCTATAGTCTAGCGGCCTAGGACGCCACCCTTTCAAGGTGGAGATCGCGGGTTCGAATCCCGCTGGGGGCACCAGAACTTCCTGAATCACGAGTAAATCAGAGGGGAACCGGTATCGGTTGTCACTTCGGTTGTCACTTTTGGTCAGAGCCGGGGATGCTATTCCCGGAAGTCCGCACAGCCAACGAGGTCGCGCCCGTTCCAGAAGCACGCGTACTCGGCTGCATCGCGGAGTTCAGGATGGAGGCGAGCCACAACCCGGATGGTGGAGTCGTTGATGAGCCTGAAGGTATCGGCGTCGTAACTTCCTGCGCCGGCCACCCATTCCCAATCGGCCGATGCCGGGGGTGGCGGCCGGACCTCCGCGATCAGGCTGTCGCCCCGATAGAGCGAGACCCCGACGTAGTACGCACTGCCAGAACCCAGTGACAAGGGCGGCCACTGCAGGTCGCCGATGGGAGTCCTTATCTCGCGAGGGGCGCGGCATCCCAGCGGAGAGCCTGCCCTACCTGTTCCGCAAGTTCTCCATGGCGCAGTCCGAGGAGCAGGGAGGAGACACGGGCCTGGGCCTCGCCATCTGCAAGGGCATCGTGGAGGCGCACGGCGGCCGCATCTGGGCCGAGAGCGACGGGCCGGGAACGGGGGCGTGCTTCACCTTCACGCTCCCGTCGGTTGAGGAATCCATGAGCGGTGCGGGCCGGCTCCCTTCGACAGCGACGCGGCGTGAGCAGAGGATGGAGGAGAAGCCGCTGCGCATCCTGGCGGTGGACGACGACCCCAACGACCTCCGCTACGTCCGTGACACGCTTGTCAAGTCCGGCTACGACCCGGTGGTCACCGGGGAGCCCGGGGAGGTGCTCCGCCTCGTGGAGGAGGAGAGCCCGGAACTCGTGCTCCTGGACTGATGCTTCCGGGAATGGACGGCATCGAGCTGATGAAGGACATCCTCAACGCGGCCGACGTGCCGGTCATCTTCCTGTCCGTCTACGGGCGGGAAGAGCTCATCGCCAAGGCATTCGACACGGGGGCCGCCGATTACGTCGTCAAACCCTTCTCGCAGACGGAGCTTGCGGCCAGGATCAGGGCCGCCCTTCGCCGGAGGGCCGCCGCGGAGCCGTCGCAGCCGTACGTGCTGGGCGACCTGACCGTCGACTATGCCGCGCGCAGGGTGACCCTGGCCGGCCGTCCTGTCCGTCTCACGCCGATCGAGTGGCGGGTCCTCGCCGCGCTTTCGGCCAACGCCGGACGGGTGCTGACCTACGAGCGCCTTCTGGGCCGGGTGTGGGGCGAGAAGAACGACGGCGACGTGCGCCCTATGCGCACCATCCTCGGCAAGCTCCGCCGCAAACTGGGCGACGATGCCGCCGACCCCGCCTACATCTTCACCGAGACCCGCGTCGGCTACCGCATGCCGGAGGGAGAGTAGGCCGGGCCGCGGACCCCCTGCCGCTCCCTGAGACGCGGCTCAACGCCGGCGTGCCGGTCAGCTGCCGGTCGTGCCCGTCGCCGTTGTCCAGGTCTCGCTGTGGCCGTTGGCGTTGTGGGCCCGCACCCGGACATCGTAGGTGGTGCTGGCGGTGAGCCCTGTCAGGACCTCCGCAGTTACGCCCACCACCTTCGGCCCCGTTGTCCACTCGGTGGCGCTCTGCTCCTTGTACTGCACCTCGTAGTAGTGGACGGCGGCGCGGCTCTCTTCATAGCGCCACCAGTTCCAATCCAGCTGCAGTGCCGACGAGCCACCAGTGACGGTGAGAGCGGAGACATCAGCCGGCACGTCGCTCCGGTCGGTCTGGGGCGTCACTATGTCGTAGCTCCAGGCGCCCCGCCAGTTGGTGTCGTCGTCGGTGTCCCCGGCGTCGTTGATGGTCCGGGCCCGGATCTCGTAGGGCTGGCCGTTGGTCAAACCGGTGATGAGCGTGGCTTCGGTCTCCGACGTCCCCAAGGCGCCGGTGTGGTTGGTCCATTGCGTCGCACCGAAGGCCCGGTATTGGAGGTTGTGTCCGTTGATCCGGGGATCACTCGTTAGTTCGTTCTGCGAAGACCAGGCCACGGCCACCTTGCCGGAGCCGGTGGAAAACACCGTCTCAGGAGGGGTGTGACCTCCCACTTCGAAGACGTGCTCCATAGCGTTGGCGCGCTCGTCACCGGCAGTGGCGGTTACATTGATGGTGATCGTCTCTTCGAAGACGTCGGCGTCGAAGTCGTTGGTGGAAGCGTCCAGGGGCAAGATCGGTATCTGTGACACCAAGGTACCGGGCGGCGCGTTGATCGTGTGTTCGACAGTCGGAGAGTTGTCCTTATCAGTCTTGACCCCGGTGTAGCGTGCTTCTGCGCCGGCGATCTTATTGGTCTCGACCCTCATGAACATGCGAACGGCTTTCTTGCCGCTGTTGGTTGAATCCGTCATTCGCGGCGTCTCTTGCGTCCACCACACCCGCAGGGGCTCGGTTGTTTGCGTGATGGGGTTAGCGAGGGCGTTCTGACAGTCGCTGCCGTCTGCTTTCCTCGGGCGTACACTGAAACTTGCATTGGAATCATTGAAGGTAATCGTGCCGATGACAGTACTATTCCGGTCCTTGACCGTGATGGTTGCCTTGCCGCCGCTTACAGGGCTTGGCGTGTGATCCGCGCCGTCGATGCAGAGGTACACTCGCTCACCGGTTTCGTGATTGATGGTGACGGCCCCGAAGCCGGGGAAGATGTAAAACTCGTCCACGCCGGCGCCGCCGGTCAGCGTGTCGGCGCCGCCGCGGGTTACCAGCCGGTCCTTGCCGGGGCCGCCGTTGATGTCGTCGGCCTCTTCGCCGTTACCGATGAGGACGTCGTTGCCGTTGGAGCCGACGATCTTCTCGATGCTGTCGAACTTGTCACCCCGGGCTTCCCCGGTGCTCCGGGTGGCGTCGCCCAGGTTGATGACGATGCCGCGGTCGAGGTGGGCGTAGGAGACAGTGTCGGTGCCGGAGCCGCCTTTCAGGCTGTCGGCGCCGCCGCCGGGGTGCAGGGTGTCGTCGCCACCGCCGCCCTCCAGCAGGTTGCTGGAGGATTCGTAGTCTGTGCCGCCGTTGGCGTAGAGGGTGTCGTTGCCGCCGCTGCCCCGCAGCCAGTCCGCTCCCCTGCCTCCCCTGATGACGTCGGCGTTGGCCCCGCCGGCGATGTGATCGGCGTACTGGGTGCCGGTGAGCGTGTCGGCGCCTGACGTGCCGAACATGGCGCTGTACCGGGGATGCTTGGCGCGGAAGCTGACTGCATCACCCACCTTGGCCCGCAGCTCGAACAGGTAGCTCTTGCCGACGGTCAGGCCTCCGATGTTGACCTGCCATTTGCCGTCCCCTCCGAGGAAGCGGCCGGTGACGTCGGCCCAGGCGCTCCAGGTCCCGTCAACCTGGTACCGGTACTGGTGGCTGATGCTGGCGTCGTTGGGGTTGTCGTACTTCAGCTTGACCTTCCCGTCGTTGGTGGGGGAGGCTTCAAAGCCGGTAGGTACGGCGGTGACCTGCAGCACCATCGCGCCGGAGGTGACGCCCTTGCCGGTGAGGTTGAAGGGCGCGCCGGGGTTGCCGAAGAGGGCCACCCTTTCCAGGGCGACCAGGGGAGTAAACACGTTGTTGGGCAGCCCGCCGGTCGTGATGCCGTTGTTGGCCAGGTCCAGCGAGGTCACCTCGGACAGGCCGCTGAACACGTTGGCTGGCAGGCTGGTCAGGGTGGCCGTGGTGGTAGGTTGGAAGTTGGCGTCGCGGGTGTACTGGTTGTTCACCTTCAGCCAGTCCAGGCTCTCCATGTCGCTGAACACGTTGGCCGGCAGCGCGGAGAGGCTGTTGCGGCCCAGGTCCAGGAACCAGACGTTCTCCAGGCCGTTGAACACCGTCGCAGGCAGCGAGGATATGTTGTTCCGGCTCAGATCGATGAACCCCAGATTGGTGGAGCCGCTGAACACACCCGCCGGTACCGAGGTGAGCCGGTTGCCGGACAGATGCACGGAGACCAGGTTCTTGTTGTTGGCGAACTGGTTGGCGGACAGGCTGCCGAGCCGGTTGCCGGACAGGTTGATGTTCTCCAGGTCCTGCTGTTGGCTGAAGGTGAACTCGGGGATCTGCCTCAGGTTGGGGTTGTTCTTCAGGTTCAGGTCCTTCAGCCCGGACAGGCCGCTGAGGTCGTCGTTCTCCAGGGTCCGCAGGTCCGTGTTGGAGAGGTCGAGCCCGCCCACCCTGGACAGGTCTTCCGCGGTGATGTCGCCGCAGACCTTGCCCGTGGCCTCCACCAGGGCGTCCCGCACCTGCGTCGTGCGGTCGCACACGCTGCGGAAGCTCTCCGGTCCCGGCGTGGGCGTGGGTATCGGCGCGGGAGTGGGCACAGGAGTAGGAGCAGGCCTGGAGGCCGGTCCCACCGCGAACGTCCTGGCGGCTGGCTGGCTGCAACCGGCCTCGTTGCACGCCTGTACCCGCACCACCCATCTGCCGGAGTCGGCCACCGTGATGGTGGCGTCCGACGAGGCTGGCCTCACTCCGTCGTTCAGGCCTTGGTCCGAGCCGTACAGTCGCCAGCGCACCACGTAGTCGTCCGCTCCCGCAACGTCGTTCCAGCTGAGCGAAACGTCCAGGGAGCTGTCTGTGGCGGCAACCCGCAGCCCGGTGGGGCTGGCCGGGACCTCCGGCTCCGGGATGGGTTCGGGGATGGGCTCCGGGGCAGGGGTAGCACCAGGCTCCACGAAACTGATGGTGATGGGGTCTGACGTGGCCGATGCTCCCGAGCCATAGGTCACCGTGACCCGGAACGAGGGGGATTCCGGGGCGGCGGTGAGATAGGAGAGCGTGGAGGCGGCGCCGAGGGTAACCCACTCGCTGACGTAGCCCATCTCCCACCGGTACGCCGCCGACCCCACAGGAGCGTTGGAGATGTCCGCGCTCAGGGTCACCTGCTCGCCCACCGGAACGACGGTGGCGCTGGCCGAAACGCTGACCTGCAATGGCTCCGGGGTGGGGGTCGGTTCGGGTGCAGGCTCAGGCGTCGGCTCCGAAGTGGGGGTCGGTTCGGATGTAGAAGCGACAACAGGCTCAGGCGCCGTTCCCACCTCGAACGTCCTGGTGGCAGGCCCGCTGCAACCGGCCTCGTTGCACGCCTGTACTCGCACCACCCATCTGCCGGAGCCGGACACCGTGATAGTGGCGCCCGGCGACGTGGGTCTCACTCCCTTGCTCAAGTCATGCCCCGGGCCGTACAGTCGCCAGCGCACCAGATAGTCGTCCGCCCCGGCGACGTCCTTCCAGCTAAGCGAAACGTCCAGAGAGCCTTGTTCCGTGGATACTTCTATCCCGGTGGGCCGGGCCGGAGCCTGAGCCCCGCCGCCGTCCTGGGCGCTGGCCGGACTGCTTCCAGCCCAGATCAGGGTCAGGGCGGCGAGGGCAAGTACCCATTGCAGTACCCATCGGGGAAGGGGAGGGGTGGCAGTGCTGAAGTTCACGGCATCACCTTCCTGAAGGGCGGCGACGCCGCCTGGCTCAACACCGTTTCCGGTCCAGGATGCAGTATTGTCGAGAGCATATGGCGCTGCTCTATCGGTATCAATGATGCAGACAAACAAGTATTGCGTGTCAGTCAATCATTGTCAAGTTATGGGATATATGTGATGCAGAATCGCTACCGGTGCCCTCTTTGATGCAACCCCATTGTGTAGACGCGCGGGACGGCTACGCCCGATAGTATCCCCACAATCCACTTCTAAGGATGGCAGGCGATGAAGATTGTCATCGCGCCGCAGAGCTTCAAAGGGAGCACCTCGGCGTTCGATGTCGCCAGGGCTATGGAGAAGGGCGTGCTGAGAGTCGTCCCGGACGCCGGGACCGTTCTCGTGCCGGTGGCGGATGGCGGCGATGGAACGCTCGAGACGCTGGTCGAGGCAACGGGCGGAGAGGTCCGTTCCGCAACGGTGACCGGCCCCGTCGGGAAGCCCGTCACGGCGGAGTGGGGCGCGCTCGGCGACGGGCAGACCGCCGTGGTCGAGATGGCGCGCACCTCCGGCCTCGCGCTGCTCTCGCTCGCCGAACGCGATCCTCTCCACGCGACCACGCACGGGCTGGGGGAGGTGGTCCGGGAGGCGCTGGACGCCGGTTTCCGCAGCTTCATCGTTGGCATCGGCGGAAGCGCAACGAACGACGGTGGGACGGGGATGGCCCAGGCCCTGGGCGTTCGCCTGTTGGACGAGGCTGGAAGAGACCTCCCGCCGGGAGGCGCGGCGCTCGCGTACCTCCGGAGGATAGACATGTCGGGGCTGGACGAACGCGCGGCCGGCGCCCGGTTCTCAGTAGCGTGCGACGTATCGAACCCGCTCACCGGCCCCGAGGGCGCCTCGGCGGTCTACGGCCCGCAGAAGGGCGCGACGCCCGGTCATGTCGAGCAGTTGGACGCCGCCTTGGGGAACTTTGCACAGGTCGTTGAACGCGATATCGGGATCAGCATCGAGGCCGTCCCCGGCTCGGGGGCCGCCGGCGGGCTCGGCGGCGGGATGATGGCATTCCTCGGAGGGTCGCTGCGGTCGGGAGTGGACATCGTGCTTGACCACGTCGGGCTGGACGAGCAGTTGGAGGGGGCCCACCTCGTGATCACCGGCGAGGGGCAGATCGACTTCCAGACGGTCTACAACAAGGCCCCGGTCGGTGTTGCGCGGCGCGCGAAACAGAGAGGTATCCCGGTGCTGGCCGTTTGCGGTTCCCTCGGCGAGGGTTTCGAGGCCGTGCACGCGGAGGGTATCGACGCGGTTGCGTCCATCCTCTCCGCTCCGATGACGCTGGATGAGGCGTCGGCCCGTGCCCCCGGGCTCATCGCGGACGCGGTCGCCGAGGCGATGCGGCTCATGAGGGTGGGGAGTGCCGTGTTCGGGCAGAACGGATAATGCATGCCCGCATCTCCGTCAGACGGATGGTGAGGCCGTCGCACGCCATCGTTGGTATTGCGCTGGTTGCACTCGCGCTGCTGCTCTCCGCGTGCGCGGAGCCCACTGCGACACCGAGTCCTGCTGTAGCGGACGCATCAACACCCGTGCCCGCCGTAGCCCCGACCAGCACTCCTCCACCCGACTTCACTCCAGCGCAGGAGCACGTTCCTACGCCTACGCCAGCACCCGCGCTCCCCGACGTCGATACGGAGCGGGTGTTCAGCGGCTACTTCGATATCGCGAGCGGCAGCGGGCCGGGGACGGAGGTCATCGGCAGGATCAACCTGGAGCGCAACCGCAACGTCGCGAGGTCCCCGATACCGGGCAACTACGAGTTTGCCATCATCGACGATGACAGCGGCGGGATGTTCGAGCTCCAGGCCGAGCGCGACAACGCTGGCAGGTTGTTCGGAGTGTTCAGCGTCGCTGATGGGCAGACGGTACGGCCCGGCGACTACTCGTTGCGGGTCGAGTTGCGCCAGGGCTCGACCGTCGTCGCGCGCTTCACCGCGCCGGTGACCGTAGCTGCGCAGACCCAGTGGGATATCTACTACGACAGGGCAGTGGAGTTCGTCGGAAGTCATAGCCGCCTCACCGGCCGACGGAACTACAGAGATGCCGAGACTGGTGAACTGATCGCCGAGTTGGAGGCGAACAACGGCGTTTTCGAAGGCATGAGCTTTTACAACGCATCGACCTCCGCCGCGCGGCAGGCTATAGGAGCGAGGGAACTCGGCAATGGCCTGCAGGAAGCTGCCAACCGCATCGGTGGGTTGGGGCGGGCGTACGCGGAGAGTCGCACGTACGGACCATCCGGACAGGACGCGGACAGGGACCGGCTGCGCAACGCCATCTACCTGGCGCTCATCGCCTACGTCGACCACTTCCCGCTGGACGACTTCGCGAACTCCGAGGCGCTGACCTACGGGGACCGCACGCATCAGTGGCTCTTCTCCGATCCAGTCAGCGGGGCCGCCGTGCTCATCTACCGCGACCTGATCGCTGATGTGCGCGACGGAGTGCAACCGGCCACTGATGCCAAGGAGCGGCTGTTCCGGCTGCTGCAGCACGTCAACTTCGACCTGCCCAACGGCTGGCGCATGCCCTCCGACGTCCGCTACTACCTGCCGCACCGGCTGGCGGAGTCCAGCGGGGCGTGGGCCGACGCCAACCGCCACCACCGCATGCGCAGTTGGGCGACGATGCCGGTGCTCTGGTACGACTACAACCGTCCGCTGACCGAGTTGCCGTGGTGGTACGGCGACTACGAACCGTTCGCGTCGGCAAATACAAGCATCCTGCCGGAGTGGGAGCCGAGCGGCAGTTTCGCCGACCTCCGCGTCTGGCTGGATACCAACGCCCGTTACGCCGCGCGGTACGGCCAGTCCGGCATATCGCCGGACGGCAGCATCTCCCATCACGTCGGCAGGCGTCAGGACCTCGCATTCGCAGCCTACGGGTTCTCCTGGATGACGGGAACGACGTTCGAAGTGATGGGCCTCCTCGCGGGTACGCGGTGGCAGGCGAGCGACGAGCCGTACGACCAGACCGCGGACTTCCTGCTGTTCGCGTACCCGAGGCTCATCTACAAGAACGCCATCGACTTCCAGGCTATAGGGCGGGGCCACTATCAGGAGAGTACCGCAGAGTACGGCTCCGGCAACCTGGCCGACGGCATAGCCACGATATTCGCCGCAGCGAGCGACGACACCGCTATCACACGCGGGTCTGAACTGGACGCTCTCCGCGCTGCGATGGTCGACGGCACACACGAGCAGAGCGGCACCACCGCCTTCTGGGTGAACGACTACCTGGTGCACCGGCGCGGCGGAGCGGGTGAGACCCCGTACTTCACGTCGGTCAAGATGCAGTCGGCGCGCACGCGCGGGGCTGAGAGCTTCAGCGACAACCGTGGCTTCCACAACGGCAGCGGCGTCCTGCTGGTGAAGGTGGACGGCGACGAATACAACGACAGCCGCCAACGGTGGGACTGGCATGCGCTGCCGGGCGTGACCGAGGAACTGCGCACCGACCGGATCCCTAGGCAGTCGGACGCGAACGAGTTCAACCCGGACCACTTCGCCGGGGTGGCCTCGAACGGTCGTTATGGACTCGCCGCGTTCCGGTACGCCAGCGACAACAGGTACGCCTCGGCGTCGGCGAACAAGGGCTACTTCTTCACCGATGACTACGTCCTGGCGCTGGGCAACGGCGTCAAGCGGGAGCGCAACACCAACCGCGACCACAGGGGGTCCATCGTCACCACGCTCGACCAGGCTGCGTGGGATACGAACATCACCTACCGGCTGAACGGCGCGGGCAGGGACTCCGTGATACGCAAGGGCGTGAATACCGATGAGTCGTTCTCGATCACCGGCAGCAGCTGGTTCCACCATGACCGCATCGGCTACGTCATCCTGCCTGCAGGGGAGATCGACGTGATGCTCAGAGGCGGCGATAGGGTGGCGGACAGCGATCCGAGGGACTCCGGCCCCGACGTCTTCCATCTGGCGATAGACCACGGCATAAGGCCGGACGGCGAGAGCGCCGAGGGCCAGTATGCCTACGTGCTCGTACCCAACGTGAGCGCCGCCGACATGCCCATCGTCATGGACCGCATCGAACAGCGGTTCGAGATCGTCAACACGCTTGCCGCGCAGGGCCATCGCTACGCCGACGGCGGGATGGTCCTGGTGCAGTTGGCGTTCTACGAGGCGGGCAAGGTCGCATTCGACGACGGCATGACGGTTGCCGTCGACAAGCCGGCGCTCGTGCAACTCCAGAAGACGGACGACGGCTGGAACGTCACTGCACAGGACCCGATGCACCACGCGGACGAAGCCGCGATAGCCGCATCGGACCAGTTCCAGCACATTCTGCTATCGGGCCCCAACCGGATCACGGTCGAGGTGAATGTGCCCCTCCGTGCGGGGACGTACACGTACGAGACGCAGGGGCCGGACGTGCGCTTCGTGGATGGACAGACGGTCAGCGTCATCGGCAACGACGGCGCCAGCACACTCACGTTCGAGCTTCCCGACAGGCTGGACGCTGTCGCGTACGGCTACCGGGAGGAACTCTACGCGGGAATGCCCGCCGTGGTGGACGTGCCGTCTGCGTGAGCGTATACACCGAACGGCCCGGTCGGGAGGGTCCCATGACACACGCAGACGCAATAACGCTTTCGCGAGCGGAGTACCAGGTGCAGCTCGCCCGCATCGAGGAGCTAGAGGATATACTCGCTGCTCGCGTTGCCGACGATGGCAGGCGTACTCCCGCGATGTGGCGTTGGCTATCATCCGCGGGGAACGGCCCTTCGAATAACCGGCACAGGAGCGCACATGCAGTTAGGCGTCGTTTTCCCGCAGAACGAGATAGGCGAGGACCCGGGCGCGGTACGCGCGTTCGCCGAGACAGCCGAGGGTCTCGGGTACGCGCACCTCATCTTCTACGACCACGTCCTCGGTGCGGACACGCGGCGCAGGCCTGACTGGCGGGGAGCGTACTCGTACGAGGACACGTTCCACGAGCCGATGGTCACGTTCGGCTACCTCGCCGCGCTCACCAGCCGTATCGAACTCGTGACCGGGGTCATCATCCTCCCCCAGCGGCAGACGGTGCTTGTTGCCAAGCAGGCGGCGCAGGTGGACGTGCTCAGTGGTGGGCGGCTCCGCCTCGGGATCGGCATCGGCTGGAACGACGTCGAGTACGAGGGTTTGGGCGAGAACTTCCACAACCGCGGCAAACGCTCCGAGGAGCAGGTGGAGCTGTTGCGCGCCCTCTGGACGAATGAGTCCGTCGACTTTCAGGGCCGATGGCACAGCATCCCCGGCGCAGGCATCAGGCCTCTGCCGGTGCAGCGCCCCATTCCCGTCTGGTTCGGCGGCGGACGCTCGGACGGTGTGCTGCGCCGCATCGCCCGCCTGGGCGACGGCTGGTTCCCGCAACTGCAGGCCGACGAAGCGGGCAAGGAGCGGATCGAAGCGTTCCGGAACTTCGTCGCCGAGGCGGGACGCTCGCTGGATGACGTGGGCGTCGACGCCCGGGTTGCGGTGTCGCGCGGTGGGATCGACGGCGCGCTGCGGGACTGCGAAACATGGACCAGATGGGGCGTGACGCACGTATCCTTCAACACGCTGCGCGCAGGTTTTACATCGGCTGACGAGCACATCAACGCCCTGCGCCGCTTCAAAGAAGCGGCAGGGTAGGGCGCAGAGGAGGGACATATGAACATCGCACTGATCATCCTGGACATGGCGAAGGGCTACGGCTGGGCGCCTGGTTCCTACGGCTACGAGATGGTGGCGAACGTGCGGCGGCTGAAGGACGCCGCATACGCCGCCGAGGTGCCCGTCATCCACGTCAACTCGATGCGGCGCGAGAGCGACAACGTCGGCGATTGGTCCCGCGTGTCCATGAAGGAGGGCACGGAGGCGCTCGACGTCATCCCGGAGCTGCAGCCGGTTGACAGGGACACGCTCGTCTACAAGCGCTACCTGAGCGGCTTCTCTCACAACGATCTGGACTACGTCCTGCGCACGATGCACCGCGACACCGTCATCATCGCCGGGGCGTCGACCGACAACACGGTACTCTGGACATCCGCCGATGCGTTCCAACTGCGCTACAAGGTTGTGGTGGTGGAGGACTGCACGATGGTGCACAGGGAGAGCGAGCCGCCGGAGGTGAAGGAGTACGCCCTCCGCATCGTGCGCAACGTCCTCCACAGCGAAGTGCTGCCTCTCGACGAGGTCGTCGCCCGGTACCTGAGCTGAGGCCATGGAATGGGGTTACGCGGGGCCAACAGGCCCTGAGCATTGGGCGTCGCTCGCTCCGGAGTACGCCCCTTGCGCCGAGGGCGTGCAGCAGTCGCCGGTGGACATCGTTGGCTACGAGCGCGCCGCTGCTCCCGCGCTGTCGTTCTCGTACGGCGGCGGCGTGAGCGGGGTTGAGCTGGTGCGCGGCTCCGTCGTTGTGGAGTTCGCGTCGGGAAGCAGCCTCACGCTCGGAGAACGGCGGTACAGATTGCTGTCGGCCCATGCCCACGCTCCTGCCGAGCACCGGGTCGACGGCGAGCGGTTCGCGGCGGAACTGCACGTGGTGCATGAAGACGCGTCAGGTGACGCCCTCGTGGTCGGCGTCCTCTTCCGGATCGGCGACGCCAGTCCTGTCCTGCAGGCGATGCTCGACGCAGTCGCGGGAGAGACGGCGGACTCACTGCTCGACGCAGCGGCCTTCGCTCCCCTTGCTACTGCGTTCTACTGCTACACCGGCTCGAAGACGACTCCCCCGTGTCAGGAGCCGGTCGAGTGGGTGGTGATGCGCGATGCGGACACCGTATCGCGGGAGCAGGTGGGCGCGCTGCAGTCGTTCAGCCGCGGGCCGAACAACAGGCCGCTCCAACCGCTGCATGGGCGGAGGATCGTACTGGTTGGAGGGTAGGGCGTCCTAGTTCAGCTGAGGGACCGTGCCGCCGCCGATGATGCCCGGCAGGATGCGCGGCAGGATGCCGGCCCACAGAGGGATGTCCAGCACGAGCCGGAAGATGATGTACAGCGGCAGGCCCGCTGCCACCATGACCCCGACGGCGTAGACCGGGATGAGGCGGGACTCGATGGTGAGGAAGAGCACCATGAAGACGGGTATCGCGATATAGAACCCGAAGACGAACGTCATCGCAAAGTAGAGTACGAGCCAGCCGTAGACGATGCCGACGCGTCGCCATGAGCCTGTCTCCATGCCGCCGGGGCTTCCGCCGGCGTCGTCCTCGGCGGCCTGCGGGGCGTCGTCCTCCGACACTCCGAAGGCCCCGGTCAGCTTGATGAGGCGCGGTGTGACCTCAGCCAGAACGAGGAACACCAGCAGAGTGATCGTCGGGATGCCGATGACGAACGCCGTGAGCTGTTGCTTGCCCGCGTAGGCGGTTGCCCCGAGCACGATGCTCAGCGCGATCGTGAGCAGGAAGGCGTAGACGCCGAGGTTGAAGCCGTTGATGCGCGTCATGGCTGCGCCCTCTGCGGTGCGGGGTTCTTCTTCGCTGCCTTGTACATCGACCATCCGAGCATGAACACGATGGCGAGCAACAGGATGATGGAGACCGGCCGCGTGAAGAAGATCGAGTAGCCGCCCCCGGATATCTGGAGCGACTGTGTGAACTTCTCCTCCGCAAGCTGCCCAAGAACGAACCCGATGACCAGCGTGATGAGCGGGAACCCCGCCCGCCGCATGGAGAAGCCGACGAGGGCGGCGAACACCGCGAGCGCCACGTCCCAGATGTTGCTCCGCACGGCGTAGACGCCGATGAACGACAGGATGGCCACGAACGGTGCGATGTACTTCACCGGCACGAGGCTGATGCGCGCGAGCCATGCGCCCCCGCCCAGGATGATGATGGTCGTCAGCACCTGCGCCGCGATGACGCCCAGGATGATTGCCCACACGATGTCCAGCCGGTTCACGAGCAGGTCACGCCCCGGCTGGATGCCGTGTAGCACGAACGCCCCCATCAGGATGACCATCTCCCCGTTGCCGGGGATGCCGAACGTGAGCGTTGGCAGCAGGATGCCGCCGTCCTTCGCGTCGTTGGACGATTCGGAGGCGACGACCCCTCCCGGATAGCCGGTGCCGAACAGCTCCGGTGTCTTGGACGCCTGCTTGGCGGTCGAGTAGGAGAGGAAGTTGGCCACTGCGCCGCCGGCGCCGGGGATGGCCCCGATGACCGTTCCGATGACCGAGCCTCGCAGCAGGATCGCCTTGTACTGGAAGACCTCGAACGCCCCCCGCATGATCTGCCGGAACCCGCCAAGGTTGACGCTCGCGTCCCTCGCGATGGACCCGCCGCGCGACGTGTAGACGATCAACTCGCTGAGCGCGAAGAACCCGATGACCAGCGGAACGATCTCGATGCCGTCCCACAGGTACTCGCTGCCCAGCGTGTAGCGCCTGACGCCGAATACCGGGCTGAACCCGATGAGCGCGATGAGGATGCCGACGCCGCCTGCCGCGATCCCCTTCACCATGTTCTGACGCGACGCGAACGTCACGGCGATGAGGCCCAGGATGATGAGCCAGAAGAAGTCCGGCGGGGTGAACGCCCGCAGCATGACCTCCGCAAGCGGCAGCAGCGCCGCCAGCACGACGATGCTGAACAGCGTCCCGAGCGCCGACGCCGTGGCCGCCAGCCCTATGGCGCGCCCGCCCTCGCCCCGCCTCGTCATAGGGAAACCGTCGAACGTCGTGCAGACGTTCGCTATCGTTCCCGGCGTGTTGAGGAGGATGGCGGGCACGCCGCCGCCCGTGCTCGCGGTGCCGATGATGCCCGCGAACACGTACATCGCGATGATGGGGTCCCAGCCAAACGTGAACGGCAGGATCAGCGTCATGGCGATGACGCTGCCGAGACCGGGGATCACCCCGAACAGGACGCCGAGCGTCGTGCCCAGGATGATCGCCCCGATCACGGCGGGACTCCCCATTCCGGCGAGGCCGTCGAGGAATGCCTCGAACATGAGAGTGTCGAGCCTCCCCCGCTATTGCGCCTGCGACTTCTGCCGTACCGTGTCGATGTACTCGGAGACGATGCCGTCCATCCCCTGGACGACGTCGGCCGTCTCGGCGGGGGTCAGCCGCTCGACGCCCATGCCGGCGTTGTTGATGCCCTCGATCACACCCGGGTCCTGCAGGGCGCTGTCGAACGCGTCCGACAGTATCTGCAGGATGTCGTCCGGCGTGCCGGGGGCCGCCGCGACGAGTCCGTTGTTCGCGAACTTGGAGCCGCCGAGTTCGGGGAAGCCGAGTTCGTCGACCGTCGGCGCGTCCGGCACCGGGCCGAAGCGCTCGCTGGAGTACATCCACAGCACCTTGAAGTCCGGGCTCTGCACTGCGGTCAGCGTCGTGCCCGCGATCGGGCCGAGCGCCAGCTCACAGTCGCCGCGCAGCAGGCCGGCCTGCGTCTCCTGTCCGCGGTAGCCCGTCACCGGGTTCCACGCGATGCCCATCACCTCCGTGGTGACGGACGCGACCAGGAAGGAGTGTCCGGCCAGACCGCTCAGGCAGAAGCGGACATCCGGCATGCCCTGCAGGTCCTGCGGCGTGTTGAAGTCGTTCGCGGACGCGGTGTACAGGCCGTAGGTCTGGATGACCGCGCGTCCGACCCATGAGAGTTCGTTGAAGTCCACGTTCTCAGGGTCCAGTCGTTCCGCCGTTATCTGGTTCGGCATGTTCATGATGGAGATGGCGTGGCCGTCCGGGTCGGAGCGGGATATCTCCTGAACGGCGCGGCGTCCCCCGCCGCCCTCGATATTCCGCACCACGACGTTCACGCCGAGGTCTTCGCTCATCTTGTCGGCGATGATGCGGCTCGCGGTGTCGAAGCCGCCGCCCGCTGCGAAGCCGACGAACCACTCGACGTCGCGAGTGGGGAAGTCCGGCTCGTCGTCGCCGCACGCTGCGCCGAATGCCGCCACCGCCCCGAGCGCTCCCACGAGGAGCAGGAGCCTTCCCAAACGTCCTATCCTTCCTATCCGTTCCATGTCAGAGTCCTCCCTGTGTTCTGGATGTGCCCTACAACGCGTAGAGCCGCGTCGGGTTGTGGTCCAGTATCTTGTCTGCCACCTCGTCCCCGAGGCCCCCGTTCTCGCGCAGGTTGCGGAGCGCGTGCAGCTCGGTCGACGTGTCGTTGTGGCCGTAGTCCGTGCCGAGCATGAGGTGGTCTTCCCCGGCGCAGTCGATGATGTAGTCCAGGTCGTCGGCCGTCTGCACGGCGACCCAGATGTTGCGCTCTTCCAGCAACTCGCGGCCCGGCCAAGCCCTGCCCTGCTTCTCGAAGCGCAGCGCAAGGTCGTTCATCGCGTAGGGTACCCACGACGCGCTCAGTTCGACGAACCCCCACCGCAGGTCCGGGAAGCGCAGGTGCATGTCCTTCATGATGATGTCGTGGAATGCGCCGACGCCCGAGAGCTTGAACGTGGAGAAGCCCGCGTCGCGTCCGAAGTAGTCGAAGAACGCGAAGTTGCCGGTCGCGGCGTGGATGCAGACGGGTAGGTCCAGCCGCTGCGCTTCCTCCCAGAGTGGGCTGAGGTATGGGTCGCTCAGCCGATGGGGCCCCTCGATACCGCGCATGAACACGGCGCACGCGCCGTTCTCCTTGCCGTACTGCATCTCCTCGATCGACTTGTCGAGCGACATCGTGGGGAGGACGACGGCCCAGCGGAGGCGCCTGCCGCCCTGCCGGTAGATGTCGGCGAGCCAGCGGTTGTAGCCCTGCGCGAGTGCAAGGTCGACCTCAGGGTGCGTTGCCAGCGGGCGGAGGAAGATGCTGGGGTAGAGGACGTGCGTGTCCACGCCTAACTCGTCCATGTGGGCGAGCCGTTTGGCGATGTCGCTCGCTTCTCGGGTCGCCTCGTCGGTGTCGAGGCCGACGTTGACCCCCTTGCTGAACGCGCGGCCGTCTATGTACCAGAACTCAGGCGAGGGCGACTTGTAGCCCTCCTTGGGCAGCAATACGATGGGGCGGAGGTGCTGCAGGTTTTCAGGGATGAAGTCCCAGGTGCGCTCCGATTCCACCACGTGTGCATCTGCGTCTATCACGGCCATCGCGCACCTCCCGTCTGCGTCCGTCCGTTCATCTGGGGGCGACTTTATCTGTGATGGGGTGGCGAGGGCAAGAGAGGCTATAGGGATGGACAGGATGACAGCGCGGGGAGACGATTGGTGGACAGCAGAGGTATCCGTTATGAGAGTTCAGCGCCAACCCACAACCACTCCCAGCCTAGTGATCTTCGATTGTGACGGGGTACTGGTCGACAGCGTGCCGTTGATAGAGCGTGTGCTCAGGCGCGTTCTCGAGGACTGCGGCCTCCGCCTGCAACCGGATGAGGAATGGCCGTTCCATGGGGTTTCGAACACCCTTGTCATGGATGCGGTGCAGGTCCGATGGGGCCTGTCGTTGCCGTCCGACTTCTTGGATGTGGTCAGCCGGGAAGCATGGGACGTGATGGAACGCGAACTCCGGGCGGTCCCGGGAGCGGCTGACGCGGTGCGCTCGATCGTCGATTCGGGGACCGCCACCTGCGTGGCATCGAGCGGTTCTGCCGAAGCGATAGAGCATCGACTGCGGCTCACCGGCCTCTACCACTGGTTTGAAGGGCGTCTGTTCGGCGCCGCCTATCTGCTTCGACCGAAACCCTGGCCGGACGTATTCCTTCTTGCCGCTGAGACGATAGGGTTTCTGCCTTCCGAGTGCGCGGTCATCGAGGATAGCGAGCCGGGTGTCGAGGCTGGTCTGGCAGCCGGGATGCGGGTGCTGGCGTTCGCGCCCGAAGCGAACGCTCTTGTTGCCGGATCAACCGGTGTTGAGCGATTCGTCGAGATGGCATCGCTGCCAGCGCTACTTGGGCTCTAGTCGGCCCTCACTCCTCCATCCCGAACAGCCGGTCCCGGCGGAAGCCGAGGTAGTGCTCGGCGACGAAGTTCAGGGGCTTCTTCGCGTCGGCGATGTGCTCGCGGAGCGCGCGGTGGACCGCCGAGGCCTCGCCCGTGTCGTAGCGCGCCGCGTGGCCGTACATCTCCGCCGCGACCGTCTCGTACTCCTCGGTGCTCAACCTGCGTCGGTATGACGACTGTGCCCGCAGCGCGCCGGAGCCCGGATAGCGGTGCGCGGTCGCGGCGAAGTCCGGGAAGACGCCCAGGATGAGCAGGCAGAGGTCGCCTGTCCGCCGGTAGAGCGGGAAGCGCTCGTGCTCCTCGGTCTGCTGGATCAGACGCAGCATCGAGTGCACGTCCAGGTCGCTATAGCGCACCTTGCGCACGACGCCGCGCCGCACCCAGACGCGCTCCGTGTGACTGTGCACCTTCGTGAACGACGCCAGCATCGTCGCGAGGTAGTGGAGGATGCGAGGCTGCGCCGCGAACGCCGCCACCTCCGCCGCGTCAAACACGGGCACGCGCTCGCCGGAGACCGAGCCGGTGCGCTCGAACGTGTGCCGCGCGCCTTGCAGTTCGTCCACTGCGCGCCGCAGCAGCGCCTCGAAGAAGAGCCGCGGCGAGACCGGGGCCAGCGACCCGTCGTGCGGTAGCAGCGCCTCGAAGAGCCGTAGACTCCCGAGAACCTCTGCGCGGCGCTCCTCCTCCGCCAGCAGTTGCGGGAGCTCGTCTTCGCCGGGCGCGTCCGCCCCGAGCGCCTCGCGGATGAAGGCGAGGTCGGAGAAGGTCAGGCCACCGCGCGCGAGGCGAGCCATCGCTTGAGCGATGCCTGGCTCTCGCCCGACGGCTTGCCCGCCAGCAGGCTCTCGACGCTTATGTCCTCGTCCAGGTCCGGCCAATGGATGCCCTCGCCTCTGCCGATGAAACGCCAGTTCCCGCGCTCGCTGCTCGTGGCGTGTATGAGCCGGGGGTACCAGCCGAGTGGCACGGAGATCGTACGGCCATCAGAGAGGTCAACGGTGAGCGTGTCGTCGGCAACGGCGATGCTCATGGCCTGCGGAGCTCCTGCTTCAACCGGCGAAGTAGTCATGCCATGCCTCCAGCAGCGCTGCCTCGTTCTCCTCTACCATGCTATGGACGATACGCACTTCTGCCCTGTTGAATCCACCGTTCCTCTGCAATCGAACGGGCGCTAACCAGAACTTGGCGACCTTGTCGTCGCGCTCAACGTGCACGTGCTCAGGCTCATCACGGTCGCCCGCGTAGAAGAAGAGGCGGTATGGCCCGCTTCTGAGTACGGTCGGCATCGTCAGCTACATGCTAGCACAGCGGTTCCCTGCCATCCGCCCCTTGCCCGGTTGCGCTCGCCGCGCCTACCATGCGCCCTGTCTCAATACCGGAGACTCAGGGCTCTGGTCATTCGGCAACGAGTGAGATGTTGCCCGGATGTTGCTGAATGTTGCACCTGCGCGGGGAACATCCTGCGCACAGAAGGAGACACCATGCCCACGGTTGAGGTCCTGCTGCACGGAGAGTCCATCGCCACCAACTATGGCTCCATCGGCTACTGCAGCACGCTGCTTGTGCGCGGCGACCGCAACATCGTTGTGGATACGGGGCACGTGGGCAGGCGGCGCGCGCTGCTCGAGGCGCTCGCCGAGCGCAACCTGGGGCCGTCCGACATCGACGTCGCGGTGATGACGCACTCCCACTGGGACCACGCGCAGAACTACGACGTGCTCGACTCCGCCGAGGTGCTGATTCACGAGTGGGAGCGCCGGTACGCGCGCAACCCCCACCCCAACGACTGGGCTACGCCTCTCTGGACGAGCGCGATGCTGGACACCATCCCTAACCTCAGGGAGGTTGAGGACGGCTACGAGATCGAGCCGGGGGTCCGCATCCTGCACACTCCCGGACACTCCGCCGGCACGATGGCCCTCATCGTCGACACCTCCGAAGGGCCGGTCGCGATAACGGGCGACGGCGTGGCGAACGCCCAGGTTGCGGTGACCAGGGTGAACGCCAACGTCTTCTGGAGCGAGGAGGCCTCGCGCCGGAGCATCGAGCGCGTGCTGGAGGAGGCGGAGGTCATCTACCCGGGTCACGATCGCCCGTTCCGCGTCCTCGGCAGCGGGGGCGTCGAGCACATCGCGACCCGGCAACTGGTGTTCACGGGCGTCGACCTCGAGGATCCGAACGTCTCCGTCACCGCCGAACGCCGGCCGCCCTACGTTATGCCCGGTCTGGACGGCCAGACCCTGGAGCGCCTGGGCCTCACCGAGTAGGGCAGGGCACGTCGTCCTGCATAGCCTGGAACCTCGCAGCCCTGTAGCCTCCCGCGCTTGATGCGCGAGCGAGGGCGCTATGGCGAGTGGAGTGGAGTTGTCATGCTGATCTCAGCCGGCAATCACGTCCAGCCGGGCTGGGGGGCGTGAAGGGCATACGATGAACTGCGGTGAGGGCCCTGCTGGTGTGACGTGGAATGAGAGGATTGCCCGGCTGGGCAAGCGGGTTGGTGCGCAGATGGACAGCGAGGCTGCTATTGATACTATCGCTCGTAGATATGCTGGTGAAGTATCAGTATGAGAGTGGGGGCAAAACTGCGCTTAAATCGGCTTGAAACCGCTTGACAGTGCTTTCCCCCGCTGATTAGGATTGCCCCGTCCTGAGTGACTGTGGTTTGAGTGAGCCGCAGGATGAGGTGGTCCCGGGGGACTGGGGGGCCGACTCCGAACGGCGATCTCGGGCGCCCCAGTTGCTCAGGACACCTCTTTTAACGCGGGCTGGGGGGTGTTATACACGAACCCCTGGGGTCTGCGCCAGCCCATCTCCGCCTATCGCCCCTCCATCGTCCCTGTGTCCTGCCGTCCGTCGGCGTTATGCGCTATCCTCGCCCGCACACTGGACCGAGGGGTGCCCTATGGAACCGTTGCGACTTGACGAGGCGGTACGGATGATCCAGGCGGGGCTTTCGAAGGCCCAGGAACTCGGCATCCGCGTCACCATCGCCGTGCTCGACCCGCGCGGCGACCTCGTCGCGCTCAACCGCATGGACGGCGCGCTCTGGCGTAGCGTCCCCATCTCGCAGGGCAAGGCTGCGGCGTCGGCTGCGTGGGACATGCCGAGCGGTGATCTGGCCGACCGTTGGGACCAGCCCGTCGTCCGTGCGCTCTCCATGATGGAGAACGGACGCCTCATCCCGTGGCAGGGAGCGCTGCCCGTCCGCAGGCCGGACGGCACGATGATCGGCGCGATAGGCGTCAGCGGCGCGCGTCCGGCAGAGGACGAGGCGGTTGCCGCTGCCGGTCTCGCCGCGATGGAGGCGGGGGAGTGACGCAGAGCTTCCACATTCGCGAGGAGGACGCCGTTCGTATCGACGCTGCACCGCTGCGCGAGGCAACCGAGGCCCTGTTCCGGAAGGTAGGCCTCGATGAGACCGACGCTGCGCTCGCGGCGGACGTGCTCGTCACCGCTGACCTCCGGGGCGTGGACAGCCACGGTGTCTCCAACATGCTGAAGGTCTACTTGGAGCGTTACCAGAACGGCGTGCAGAAGGTTCACCCGCAGTGGCGCGTCGTGCGGGAGCGCGCAGCTTCCGCGAACATCGACTGTGACCGGGGTCTCGGCGTCGTCATCGCGCCGAAGGCGATGGAGATCGCCATCGAGAAGGCGCGGAGCTCCGGCATCGGCGTCGTCACGATGTTCAACGGCGGACACGTCGGCATGGCCGCTTACCACGCGATGCTGGCGCTGCCCCACGACATGATCGGCGTCTGCATGACGGCGACCGGCCCGGACGTCGCCCCCACGTTCGGACGCGCCCCGCGCCTCGGAACGAACCCCATCGCCATCGCGGCCCCCACGCGGGAGGAACGCCCGTGGGTATTCGACATGGCGACCAGCGTCGTGCCGGTCAACAAGGTACGGAACGCCCGTCGCATGGGGACGCTGCTGCCGCCGGGGACCATCGCTTCGGAGGACGGTACGCCGGTGATGGAGCCCGCGCCCGTGCCGGACGACTACATCCTCCTCCCGCTCGGCACCAACCGCGACGCCGGTTCCCACAAGGGCTATGGGCTCGCGGTGGCGGTCGACATCCTCTGCTCGCTCCTTGCAGGCTCGGACTACGGCATGCGGATCGGGAGGCAGAACTACCGCCACTACGTCGCCGCCTACAACATCGACGCCTTCAGCGACGTCGGGGAGTTCAAGGCCCGCATGGACGATTTCATCCGCGAGTTGAAGGCCACGCCCCCTGCGGCGGGCCACGACCGCGTGATGGTGGCGGGCGATCCGGAGTGGGACGCACTGGAGGAGCGCTCGGTGCGTGGCATCCCGCTCCACCGGGAGGTGGTCGACTGGTTCCGGGGCGTCTGCGCCGAGTTCGACGTCGAGTGCAGCATCTAGGAGGCGGACGGCAGCATGAAGGCGGCATGGTACGAGCGGTACGGTCCGGCGCGTGATGTGTTCCACGTCGGCGACATGCCGGATCCGGAGCCTGGGCCCGGCGATGTGCTGGTGCGCGTCCACGCCTCGGGCGTGAACCCGTCCGACTGGAAGTCCCGCACCGGCTCGCGTGGGCCGCGGATGCCGTTTCGCCGCATCATCCCGCACAGCGACGGCGCGGGCGTCGTCGAGGCGGTCGGCGCCGGCGTGGACGCGTCCAGGGTCGGCGAACGAGTCTGGCTGTTCGAGGGGCAGTGGCAGCGTCCGTTCGGGACCGCCGCGGAGTACATCGCGCTTCCGTCCGGCCATGCTCCAAGCCTTCCGGAGGGTGTGACCTTCCAGGAGGGAGCCTGCATCGGCATACCTGCGATGACGGCGCATCGCTGCCTCTTCGCGAGTGGCCCGGTGGACGGCATGACCGTCCTCGTGACTGGTGGCGCTGGAGCGGTCGGGCACTGCGCCATCCAGCTTGCGAAGTGGGGCGGCGCCACGGTCATCGCCACGGTGAGTTCGGATGAGAAGGCTGGCCATGCGCTACGCGCGGGCGCGGACTATACGGTCAACTACCGCACGGAGGACGTCGGCGAGCGCGTGCTGGAGCTCACTGGCGGCGAGGGCGTTGAGCGCATCGTCGAAGTCGACTTCGGCGGGAACCTCGCCGCCAACAAGCGCGCGCTGCGACTGAACGGCGCCATCGGCTGCTACGCCTCCACCGGCGACCGCGAGCCCGCCGTGGAGTACCAGGCGCTCTCGCGGAAGAACGCGACGGTGCACTTCGTGCTCGTCTACTCGGAACCGGAGACCGCCAAGCGGCAGGCGGTGAGAGACATTGCGAAAGCCATTGCCGACAGGGCGCTCACACACCCCATTGCGGCAACCATGCCGCTGGAGGACATCGCCGCCGCGCACGAACTGCAGGAAAGCAATACGGCCATCGGAAATATCGTCCTGGACCTCACCCGGTGAGCCTCTATTCGTCGACACGTTATCTGCTACGCTAATGGCGTCGCGGTGGACTGCAACTGCCGCAAACACGTTCGGTACATGGGAGGGCCGAGTTGGAGAGTGCGCTAGCCCACAGTGAGTTGCTCCGGGGCTTTGGCCCCATCCAGATCGAGCGTTTCGAGGACCTGGCTACCATCGTTACCGTGGAAGCGGGGATCGAACTCTTCAAGAGCGGCGACTATGCACAGCACCTCTACGTCACACTCGATGGCGAGGTCGAATTGAGCATGGACGTCCCCGAGTGGTGGGGCATAGATACCCCGCACCGCAAGGTCTCCACTGCCAAGGCTGGACAGATATTCGGCTGGTCCGCCTTGGTGGAGCCCTTCGTCTACTCCCTCACCGCGGTCTGCGTTACGGACGCAACCCTTGCGCGGTTCGAGGGCTCGCAACTCGCAGACCTGTCGGTCCGCGACCCGCACATCGGCTACCGGCTGCTCAGCCAGGTGCTCAGGGTGGTGTCAGGCAGGTTCCACACACTTGCCGAAGCCGTGATGGCGCAGCGCGCGGTGCAGGTGTCACAGGCTGCCAGCCGGGCCCACCCCGCGGACTAGGGTTGACCGGGGAGCATGTTCGACACCCTCATCGTCAACGGGAAGGTGATAGACGGCGCGGGGCGGGCGTGGTTCCGCGCCGCCGTCGGTATCGAGGGCGACACCGTCACGATGCTGGAAGGCGACGTGTCGAACGTGGAGGCGGGGCGCACGATAGACGCCTCTGGCATGGCGGTCTGCCCCGGCTTCAT
The DNA here is from genome assembly GCA_034422795.1 of Dehalococcoidia bacterium. Lineage (GTDB taxonomy): Bacteria > Chloroflexota > Dehalococcoidia > Lucifugimonadales > Australimonadaceae > Bin16. The sequence continues at coordinate 25,925 of DAOUJK010000054.1, forward strand.
CGACATGCACTCCCACTCGGACTTCGCACTGCTCACGGCGCCGCGCCATGAGCCGAAAGTGAGCCAGGGAGTGACGACGGAGGCGCTGGGGCAGGATGGTCTCTCCTATGCGCCTATCTCCTCCGTCAACCGGCAGCACCTCGTGGACTACCTCGCCGCCGTCAACGGACGACCGCCCGAGGGGACCGAGTGGACGTCGGTCGCGTCGTTCCTCGACCTGTTCGAGGGGACGTCGTCGTGCAACGTCGTCTACTTCGTGCCGCACGCGGCGCTGCGTATCGAGGCGATGGGGTGGGCGGACCGCCTGCCTACGGACGCTGAGCTGGCGCGGATGCGGGAGCTGGCCGTACAGGGGATGCGTGACGGCGCCTTCGGCTTCTCCACTGGTCTCACCTACGTGCCGAACATCTACAGCGACACCCACGAACTGACCTCGATCGTGAGCGCCGTCGCGCCGTACGGCGGGATCTACGTGACGCACAGCCGCTACGCGCTCGGCGACGGTCTGCTCGACCCGTTTCGCGAGGCGGTCGAGGTCGGCAGGGGAGCGGGCGCGCCGGTGCAGATATCGCACTATCACAACCCCGTTCCTGGCATGGGCGAACGGATGGTGGCGCTGGTGGACGAGTCGCGTGCGTCGGGCCTCGACGTGACGTTCGACCAGTATCCCTACCCGGCGGCGAGCACGATCCTGCTCTCGCTGATCCCTCCGTGGGTACACGAGGGCGGCCCCGAGATGCTGCTGAGGCGCATCGCGGACAAGGACGTGCGGGACCGGATAGCGGACGGCGTCTACCCGCAGTGGGGCGGCTCGCTGGCGGACTACATGTTCGCGCACGTCGGCTCGGACAAGAACAAGGAGTGGGAGGGCCGCTCGCTGCAGGACATGGCGGACGCGCAGGGGAAGCGGATGGTGGACACGATCTGCGACCTGCTGATCGAGGAGCGGCTGGAAGTGGCCTTCGTCGCCCGCACCGGCAACCCGGACAACGTCCGCACCATCATGGCGCACCCGGCCCAGATGGTGGGCAGCGATGGACTGATGACCGGCGAGATGCCGAACCCGCGCACCTACGGCACGTTTCCGTACCTGCTGGGGCAGGCGGTCGAGGAGGGGACGCTCCGCCTGGAGGAGGCGGTGCACAAGATGACGGGTGCTCCGGCGCGGCGGCTTGGGCTCCGCGACCGCGGCATCCTGCGCGACGGCGCGAAGGCGGACATCGTGGTGTTTGACCCGGAGCGTGTTCGTGCGCGGGCCACGTTCGAGGACCCGAAGCAGATGGCGACGGGCATCGAATACGTGTTCGTCAACGGCACGCCCGTCTGGGAGCAGGGCCGGCACACCGGCGCGTTCCCGGGCCGTCCGCTCAGGAAATCTTAGAGGCAAGGGGAATAGTAGGCTTGTGCTATACTCTCCTGTCAGGAGAGCATTGCGATGACAATGGAAGTACCGCCTATTGAGGCGCATGCCGTCCACAGGGATCGGTTGCTCAGTCACGCACGCCGGATGATTGAGCAGGGGGACCGCTTACAGGCCTCTGAGAAGATATGGGGCGCCGTTACGTATGCCTTGAAAGTGGTGGCGGAGGAGCGGGGTTGGCCGTACGCCTCTCATCAGGATGGCTACGTTCTGGCACGGCACATATCGCTTCAGACAGGGAATCCGGCGGTTTTCTCCAAGTTTCGTGCAGCCAGCGACACGCACCAGAACTTCTATGAGGACAGGTACGGCCTGGAAGACTTGGCGATGAGCCTCGCCGATGCGGAGCAATTGCTGCAGATGTTGCGTGAAGCACATGAGGCGATGCCGCCGGAAACCCCGCTGCCCGATGACGCTCGCTACCTTGCTCGTCATGGCAGGCGAGGTTAGTACCTTCATCGATACGCGTATGGGGCTTAGGTCGAGAGCTACTTCGCCTTGGAGATGACCAGCTCTCCAAACGCGGGGATCTGCTCGTCGATGATGTCGTTCTGGAACTGGACGTGGAACGTGTCGATGCCCGCCTCGCGGTACTGCTCCACGGTCTCCAGCACCTGCTCCGCCGTTCCCATCAGCCCGCCTGGATTACCGAACACCGACGCGAGTTTCGTGGACGGGTCCTCGTCGCCGACGTAGGCGTTGCAGTTCACCACGCGGCGCAACGAGCCGGGGTCGCGTCCTGCGGCGCTCGCGGCCTCCTCGACCGCGGCGAGCTGCCCGCGATAGGCGTCGAGGTCGGACGGCCACCCGCCGTTGCGTATCCAGCCGTCGGCGACGCGCCCGGTGAGACGGAGCATGCGCGGCAGGGCGGCCCCAAGGAAGATCGGGATCGTGCCGTTCACGGGCGTCGGCGTGACGGTTGCCCCCTCGACGCTGTAGCGCTTGCCGGCGTAGGTGAACTGCTCGTTCGCCCACGTGCCCCGCAGAATCTCGATGGCGTCGATCAGGCCGTCGACGCGCTCGCCGGGGGTGCCGAACTCGATGCCATAGGTGGTGAAGTGGTTCTCCTGGATGCCCGTGCCGAGCGTCAGGATGAGCCGGTCGCCGCCGGTGATGTGGTCGAGCGCGGTGGCCATCTTGGAGAGCAACGCCGGGTTGCGGAACGGGACGTTGAGCGTGGAGTGCGTCACGCGAAGCCGGTTCGTCTGCAGCGCCACCGCAGTCGCGAGCGTCCAACCTTCCAGGTTGTTCTCGGGGGGCCTGTCGCTGAACGAGATGTTCTGGAAACCCGCAGCCTCGGCGGCCTGCGCTACCGCCACGACGCGGTCGTAAGGGAGTCCCCGCGGGTTGAGTCCGAACCGGATGCTGTTGCTGCTGCGCGCCATGCTCGCTCCTCGGAAGGTGGTGGGTGTGCCGCGAGCATATCAGCGGGCGGGGGTCTGTCAACGCGGCGGCCGCAGGCGTTACCATGAAGACATGATCCCCATAACCGACGACATCAGCCTGGCCGAACATGAACTGGAGTTCCACTACGTCACTGCCGCCGGACCGGGCGGACAGAACGTGAACAAAGTCGCGACCGCCGCGCACCTGCACTTCGACGCCGCATCCTCTCCGTCGCTGCCGGACGAGGTGAAGCGACGCCTGCGGAGTGCCGCCGGACGCAGGCTCAGCGCCAACGGCGTGCTCGTCATCAAGGCGCAGCGCTACCGCAGCCAGGAGCGCAACCGGGACGACGCCGTCGAGCGGCTCGTGAGCATCCTGCGCAATGCTGCCGTGCCTCCGCGCGCACGCCGCGCCACGCGCCCGTCGCAGGCGTCGGTGGCGCAGCGACTGGCGGAGAAGCGGCGGCGCGGCAGCCGGAAGCAGTCGCGCTCGTCCCAGGACGGCATCGACGAGGAGGAGTAGCCCATGCCGAGACTCGAGGACCTGCCCGACCTGACGCGGCAGGGGATGCTGAACTTCCCCGCGTTCGACCACGACGACTCGCCGTGCGCGCGGATGGCGAAACCGCTGAGCGAGGCGAAGATCGCGCTTGTGACGACGGCGGGCCTGCACCTCCGCGACGACGTGCCGTTCACGGGTGGGGACCAGACGTATCGCGTCATCCCGTCGTCCGCGCCCGCCTCGGGCATCATCCAGAGCCACATGAGCATCGGGTTCGACCGCACGGGCATCATGCGGGACGTGAACGTCACGTTCCCCGTAGACCGGCTGCGGGAGATGGTGGAGCGCGGCGAGATAGGCTCCGTCACGGAGAACTACTACTCGTTCATGGGGGCGCAGCGCAGCCCGCGCCGCATCGAGGAGGAGACCGGGCCGGAGGTCGGTCGTCTACTGCTGGAGGAGGGCGCCGACGCCGCATTCCTCACGCCGACCTGACCGAACTGCACGCACACGGTCAGTGTGCTTGCGCGCGCCATCGAAGAGACGGGCCTGCCGACGGTCACCGTCGCGCTCGTCAAGGAGCATGCCCAACGGGTGAAGCCGCCCCGGACGCTGTGGGTGCCGTTCCCGTTCGGGTTCGCGCTCGGCAACCCGGACGACCCGCCCTTCCAGCAGAAGGTGCTCTCCGCTGCGCTGGGCCTGCTGTCGGAGAACGATACCCCCGTGCTCGCCGAGTTCCCTGAGGATGCGGATGCCCCGCCGGTGCTGCTGCAGGCGAGTGCCGCGCAGGCCGATGCGGCGAACCGCAGCGGCGACCCCGCTGACGAGGTGACGGCGCTGCGCGGCTACTATGAGCGCTGGGTGGACGAGCACGCGGGCCGGACGATGGTGGGCCTGAGCGGCGTGCCGCAGCGCCGCTTCCGCGGCCTCGTCCGCGCCATGCAGGCGTTCGCGTCCGGCGACGATACCGCGTTCGTCGACCTGGCGCCGGAGGACGTGCCGCCCGCACGGTTCGTCCGTCTCGCGTCGGACGACCTCAAGGCGTTCTTCATGGAGGCGCGCTTCTCGCAGCGTCCCAATGACCGCGACGACGAGTTGCAGCGCTGGTTCTGGTCGGAGACGGCGATGGGGCACCTCATCGCGGCCGTCGCCTCGCGTCTGGTTGAGGAGGGCGACGCGCAGGCTGCGAACGGCATCGCCCGGTAAACCCGGCGCTTAGGCGGGGCGGGTGCGCTCCTTAACGAGTTCGACGCGAAGCTGGAAGCCAAGGGCCTTGGCGATGTCATAGACGGTCTCCAGGCGCGGACTGTGTTCCCCGGACTCCAGACGGCTGACTACCGTTTTCGTCACGCCGATGCGCTCGGCTAACTCTCGCTGGCTGAGGTGGTTCTCTTTTCTGGCTTTCACGATAGCGTCTATCAATTCGAACCGGGGCCCGAGCCGCTCGTACTCACGCTGCAGTTCGGGGTCTTCGGATCGGAGTTGTTCGAACAGTTCTTTCGCGTTACGCATGGTGTCTACTCTCTGAGTTGGAGGAGCCTCCTCCTTGCGCGGGCGACACTCTGTTCGGGGGCGCGCCGCCTTGTCTTTCTCCAGGCTTCAAGCAGGTACAACGCTCCGCCTGCCTCTCCATACGCTACGCGGTGGTCGCCTGCCCTTAACTCGTAGAGACCGATCTTCGAGTCGAGCAGCCGGTCCTGAGGCATACCGAGACCGGGGCCGTTCTCCCGTAGGAGGTCGATGTAGCGTTCCAGCGTCGCTACAGCCGAACGGTCACCGGAGCGGAGCAGTTGTTGCACGTACTCAGCTACCGGCTCCCGCTTGCGAGAGTCTTGGTAGATGGCCACACCCCAAATCATGTTCGTCTCTCCAAGTTCGGCTTACCCTGCACATCGTTGGCCTCCTAAGGCAATCGTCGGTTGCCCTATCCTTGACGATAACATGTATGTGTCCAATTTGCAAGTCCCTGTTCACCCTAGCCCGCCCGGGCTGCTCGGGCGCGTGCGGGGAGCGGGGGACGGCGGGCGAGGAAGAAGGTCAGGGACCCCACGATGGCGACCGCTCCGAGCGAGAGGAATGCGAAGACGTAGTCTCCCCGGGCGTCGTACATGATGCCGGCGTAGACCGGCCCGATGATGCTGCCTCCTGCCGTGATGGTGTTCGACCATCCGGCGATCTTGCCGAGCTGCCTCAGCCCGAAGTAGTCGGCGCGGAGCGCCATCATCAGCGGCCCGCGCATCCCCCATGCGATGCCGTGCAGCGCTATCGCGACGACCACCGCGGGAAGGCTCGTGGAGAGCGCGAGGATGCCGATGCCCATGCCGTGGCCGAGCATCGCTCCCCCCGCGAGCATGCGCTTCGAGTAGCGGTCGCCCATGAAGCCGCCCGAGACCTGCCCGATGATCTGCGCGACCATGAGGCCGGGGAAGAGGAGGGCGGTCTGGGCCAGGTCCCAGTCGTTGTTCTCCACGAGGTGAGGGACCAGGTGGACGGGCACCGTTGCCACAACCAGCAAGGCGAGGCCGTGTCCGCTGGAGACGAGCCAGAACGAGCGGTCGCGGATTGCCTCACGGAGCGTGAAGTCGTAGTCGGTCCCGGCGGCGCGCCGCGCCGCGGCATGGCGCGCCGCTTCCTCGTCGCTGTCGCCGTCCGGGTTCAGCCCAAGCTCGCGGGGGCTGCGCCGGAACATGTGCGCGACCGGGAAGCCGATGATGAACGAGATGATGCCGGAGAAGACGGCGGTCTCCCGCCATCCGAACGTGGTGATGGACCAGGCGATGAGGGGCGCCACGAGTGCGCCGCTGGCGAAGCCGATCGAGGTGAAGGACATGGCGCGGGCGCGCTTGCGGACGAACCAGTGCGCGATGGCGGTGTTGATGGTGAGGAAGCTCGCAAGACTCGTGCCGATGGCGATGATGGTGAGCGCCGCGAACAGGTGCCAGAGCTCCTGTATCTGTCCGAGCAGGATGAAGCCGGCCCCGAACAGGAGCGTGCCAAGGTACATGACGGGGCGCGGGCCGAACTTGTCCAGCATCCAGCCCTGGACGGGGCCGAGGAGGCCGGTCTCGATGCGCAGCAGCCCGAACGCCCACGAGACCGCGCCCCGGCTCCATCCGAACGCGGCCTCGAACTGGACGAGGTAGAAGCCCTGCGAGAGGAAGAGCAGGGACGACTGCATGATCTGATTGAAGAACGCGGCCCCCACCATGCGCCAGCCGTAGAAGATGCGGTGTCGCAGGGCGAGGAGGCTTCGGACAGATGCGGCCATTCGGGCGTGCCGCTCAGTCGTACCACTGGCCGGTGATGGTGCGCACCTCGGGGTAGGTGGGGTCGTCTATCGTGGTCTTGAACGGCGGGAAGAGGAGGTCTATCAGCAGGCCCGGACCTCCCGAAGGCCCCTTGGCGTTGCGCGCCTGGTGCTGGAGGGCGTCTATCTGCTCCTGCAGGGTCTCGGCGATGCGGAGGAGCGACTCCACCTCCGCGGCGCCGCTCTTCAACTGCGAGCGCAGCAGCGCGACGCCATCCGCAACCTCCTGGGCCTTGCTCGCCTGCACCTCGGCGATGCCGCCGTGCCATTCGCCGGGCGGATGCCACGTGATGAACGGCGTCATGTCGCCGCCCCAGCGGAAGGAGAGCTCGCCGGTCTCATGGCTGTGGCGCACGCCCGGTTCGCCCGGGATCTGGAGGAGCGCGGTGACGAGCACCTGGTCCGTCTCCAGCACGGTGTAGACGCGCCGCCGAGGGCGCCCGTGGACCTCCATGCCGCGCCAGCCCTTCTGGTCGTCCGGCAGCTGGAACGGGTTGATCTCGATGGCCATCGCTCTCTCCCCCTTATGGACCCTGGCGGACGTAAATGAGACCAGTCCGCCGGTGCGCCTCCACTATACTGTATCCGCTCCCGCGCGCCCGGTTCGGTGTGGGAGCGACGAACACACGTATCGGAGGATGGCATGACACGGACACGGACGGCGACGTTCCTCATCCTTGCGGCGCTGTTCAGCGCGCTCGCGCTGGGCGGCTGCGGGGGCAGCGACGTCGAGACGCAGGAAGAGATCGTCGCGCGGCTGCGCGGCAACGCGGACAGTTTCGAGTACGCCGTCGGCACGCACGGCGGCACGATCACGTACTCGACGATCGGGGAACCGCTCACGTTCAACCTGGTGCTTGCGGCCGATGCCAGTTCGTCCGGCTACCTCGGCTACGTGTTCGAGGGGCTGACCGAGACCTCGTGGCTGAACGACGCGATCGAGCCTCGACTGGCGGAGTCGTGGGACCACTCGCAGGACGGGCTGGAGTGGACGTTCCGCCTGCGGCGCGACGTCTCCTGGCATGACGGCGAGCCGTTCACCGCGCGCGACGTGGACTTCACGTTCAACCGCATCATCTACAACGACGACATCCCCACTCCCAGCCGCGATGCATTCATCTTCGCCTACACCGACGAGGCGACCGGCGAGCAGAAGGACGGGCGCATGACCGTCACCGCGCTGGACGACCACACGGTGCGGTTCGTGCTGCCCGTCTCGTACGCGCCGTTCCTGCGCTCGATGAGCGCCGCCATCTACCCGGAGCACGTCCTCGGACCGTACGTGGAGGCGGGGACGTTCACGGAGGTGTGGGACGTCGATACCGCCCCGTCGGAGGTCATCGGCACAGGGCCGTTCACCATCACGGGCTTTACGCCGGACGACCGGGTCACGCTGCGCCGCAACCCGGACTACTGGATGAGGGACAGCGCGGGCAACAGCCTTCCGTACATCGACGAGATCGTCTACCTCCTCGTCGACACCCTCGCGGAGGAGCTGGCGCTGTTCCAGGCGGGCCAGACGGACGCGCACGGCGTGCTGGGCGAGGAGTATCCGGTGCTGGAGCCGCTGCAGGAGGAGGGCGACTTCACCATCTACCGCCGCGGCCCCGGCTTCGGCACGACTTTCCTGACGTTCAACGTGAACCCCGGCACGGGCCCGGGTGGGCAGCCGTTCGTCCGGCCCGAGGCGCGGGCGTGGTTCAACACGCTCGAGTTCCGGCAGGCGGTCGCGCACACCGTGGACAGGGAGCGGGTCGTCGAGGAGACGCTCGGCGGGCTCGGCTACCCGCAGTGGTCGTCCCTCAGCCCCTCCACCGGTGACTTCTACAACTCCGACGTCCGGCGTTACGAGCACGACCTCGACGCGGCGAACGCTTTGCTCGACGGCCTCGGCTGGACGGATACGGACGGCGACGGCGTCCGCGAGGACGTAGGCGGCAACCCCATCGCGTTCACGCTCGTCACGAATGAGGGCAACACCGTGCGCGAGCAGGCGACGCGCATCCTCGCGGAGGGGATGCGGAGCATCGGCCTCGGCGTGGAGGTGCAGGTCATCGACTTCGCCCTGCTCGTCGGACAGCTGACCGCCACGTACGACTGGGAGGCGATGGTCATCGGCTTCACCGGCGGGCCGGACCCGTACGGCGCCATATCGTTCTGGCGCAGCGACGCGGACTTCCACCTGTGGTACCCGAACCAGCCGGAGCCGGCGACGGCGTGGGAGGCAGAGATAGACGAGCTGTACACCGCGGCGAGCCAGGAGCTGGACCACGTGGAGCGGGTGTTGATGTACCGCCGGGCGCAGGAGATAGCGGCCGAGCAGACGCCCGTCGTCTACACGGCGCTCCCGGAGCGGCTGACCGCAGTGCGCAACGTGTTCGGCAACGTCACACCCACGCTCTACGGCCTCTGGGACGACCGCTACGTGTACCGCTCGGACCGGTAGCGCCCTCACCCGCCGCGCAAGCGCGTCGACCTCTCCCAGGGAGAGAGGTGGGTGCGAGATTCCTGTCTCCGGAGGAATGACGGGGGCTGCGCCCCGCGTCCGGCCACCCTCACCCGTCGCGCAAGCGCGTCGACCTCTCCCAGGGAGAGAGGTGGGGGGGGGCGAGATTCCTGTCTCCGGAGGAATGACGGGGGCTGCGCCCCGCGTCCGGCCACCCTCACCCGCCGCGCAGGCGCGTCGACCTCTCCCAGAGGGAGAGGTGGGGGACAACCCACGCCCCACCCCGGAGTACCCTCTCCCTAACCCTCTCCCCTTGTAGGGAGAGGGATCAGGCATCGTCGAAGAAGGCGAGGCGTTCGGACGGGAGGATGCGGGCCTCCCCAAGCGGCTGGCGGGCAGGGCAGCTGCAGGTCCTGCCGTGGGCTAAGCGAACCTCGGCGAAGCCGTGAACGATGGCGGTCACTACGCGGGCGGGGTCAGGGACACGGCCACCCCTAGCGCATCCCCGCAGGTAAGGGTCCACGGAGGCGATGGTGAGGATGGGAACATCTTCCGCGGCGGCAGCCTCGACGATCTCCAGCACATCGGGCAAAGGGGCGCCGCTCTCCATGGCATCACGCCAGCGGTCGACGTAGTCCTGGACGATGGGGACGAGGGTCACCTGGGCCAGCTGGCAGACGAGGTATCGTTCCAGCGCATCCAGTCCGTTGGGCATCAGGGGCCTCCTTACTTGACGTTCTTGAGGAGTGTGAGGGCTTTCTGGAGCTGGTTGAGGCGGCGGGTGTTCCTGGCGGTTTCTCCCACCTTGACTCCGGTATCGAGGGCAATGCGGACGGCTTGGGTCCTGACACGAGGGTTGGGGTCTTCGAGGAGAGAGGTGAGGGCTGCCATGCTCTTGAGGGCGAGTCCGTTGAGTTCGGCATGGGCGAGGCTTGCCGCGTCCTCACGCAAGCGCCGAAGTTCCTCCCGAAAGATGTGGTCCTGCCGCCAGCGCGTGAGCGTAGAGATGCTGATCGCTGCCATCCTCGCGCCCTCTTCGTTGGTGGCGGCAGCGGCGAGATAGGGGAGCGCGGAAACCTGCCGATCGGAAAGTTCCGGGGGGAACTGCTGTTCATTTCTGCTCACGGGGTAGTTTTCCACTCGTGAATCCGGGGTTTCGGATGAATAGTCCAACTGCTCATTACTGCTCATTCGCTGCTCTTTCCGCATCTGTTTATGCTTCTTTCCGCTCATTTCCGCTCACTCCTCCCATCGGCGTGTGGTCAGCGCCCTCACAGGGCACCGTCACAGGGTAGAAGGGGCGATATCGTTGACGCAATGGGCGGATGTCACAAATATGACAAGGCAACCCTCACCCGCCGCGGCAAGCGTGGAAGGCCGCCTACAAGGGACACCCCTAGACCGGGCAGGATTACCCTCACCCGCCACGCTATCGCGCGTCGACCTCTCCCCGAGGGAGAGGTGGGATACCGGGCGCCTACAAGGGACACCTCTACACCGGGCCGGCCCGAGAGGATGCTGCGCGCTGAAGCGCGGGACTCCGCTGCGTTCCGCTCAGCATGACAACCTTTCACCACACCCGGAGGGCCCTCACCCGCCGCGCAAGCGCGTTGACCTCTCCCCGAGGGAGAGGTGGGCAGCTCCCAGAGAGGATTTCTCGGCTTCGCTCGAAATGACAACCCCACGCCTCGCCGGGGGCCCTCACCCGCTGCGCAAGCGCGGCGACCCGTTCGGCAGGCTCAGGGCAGGCTCTCTCCCTCAGGAGAGGTGGGGTCAGGCTCCCCTCGCCCACTGGGAGAGGGGCTGGGGGTGAGGGCTGCACCCCTACTGGGCGTGGTGGCGGAGGTGCTCGACGTAGGCGGCGATGCCGGAGTCGATGTCGTGCTCGGGGGTGTAGCCGACGTCCTCGCCGATGCGGGAGAGATCCATGACAGGGTTGTGGGCGTTCGAGGGGGTGCGGCCCGGCTTGAGCGCGGAGCAGACCGCGTCCGGCAGCGCTTTCTGGACGGCTTCGAAGACGCGTTTCGTCGACGTGGCCGCGCCGGAGCCGATGTTGTAGGTGTCGTGCGGGAGCGAGTCGGCGGTGTGCACGAGCTGGATGCCGCGCGCGAGGTCGCCCACGTACGTCCAGTCGCCCTCGTCGTCCTCGTTGATGCCGCCGCCGGGCCTGTCGGAGAAGTCGGGGTCCTCGCCCTTGAGGGCGGCGTGGCACATGCGGCTCATGGGGTTGAACATGCTGTAGTAGTAGGGGCCGTAGATGCTGCCGATGCGGAGCGAGACGACGTTGACGCCTGCGCGCGCGGCGTAGTGAAACGCGTGTATCTCCATGCCCTTCTTGAACGCCTCCACCTGCGTGCCGGAGTGGACGGGCAGGGGCATGTCCTCGCGGAACGGCCCCTCCGGGATGCTGCCGTAGACGGACGTGGAGCTGGCGAGCGACACGCGGCGCATGCCGAGGATGCGCGCCGCCTCCAGCGTGTTCTGCAGCCCGGCGGTGTAGATGCGGTAGTCCTCCTGCGGGCTGATGCCGCGGGCGGGCGGCGCCGCGAACGAGATGATGCTGTCCACCTTATGCCGGCTCGCGACGTCCATCACCTCGTATAGTTTCGTGACGTCCATGCGGTCGACGAACGCGCGGTCGTCCAGGTACGGCGTCAGCGCGTCGGGCACGCGGTGTGTGCTGTGCTGGGTGATGACGACGCTCTCGCCGGTGTCCAGCAGGCGCAGCGCGGTGTTCAGTCCGATGAAACCCATCCCGCCGATGATCAGGATCATGTGCTCGTGCTCCCTGGGGTGGTCGTGCCGTCGGTGACGGCCTCCCTGTTTTACCACGAGCGGGGGATGCGTGTGTGGAGGTGGGACAAGAGCAGTGCTATCCTGCTTGTGTGCAGAAGACGGTGGCCCGATGATCTCTGCGCATAGCCATGATAGGGATGATGAACCTGCCCTAATGGCTGAGGTTGAGTGAGTGCGTGCACTGCAAACGGTCGACCTGACACCCGAGCAACTTCCTCTGCTGGCTGATGTTGGCCAAGGAATCCGAGTGATTCGTGGTGCAGCCGGTAGCGGTAAGACGACCGTAGCGCTCCTTCGGCTGCGCCAACTTTGTCAATCGCGGATCACTCGGCGTATGCGGCTGGCCTCGGCTGAACCTGTCCGTGTGTTGGTCCTGACGTTTAACCGGACACTACGCGGTTACATCCAAGAACTGGCCAATGATGTGGATGCTATTGATGAAGTGGCAGTAACGGTTGACACATTTGGCCATTGGGCTCATAACCTAGTTGGAGAACCACGAGTTATTCCTGATGAAGGTCGGAAGTATATTGCTTCCCTACTAACGGACTTGGGTGTGACTTCAGCGAACTTAGACTACTTTGTTGATGAAATCAAATACATCCAAGGCAGGTTTCCGCCCAATGAGCGCAATCGATACTTAGAAACGACACGTATTGGGAGAGGTAGAACACCACAAGTATCTCAGCCACTGCGGGAGAGATTACTTGAGGAGGTAGTCAGTCGCTACGAAGAATACAAGCGGAAGCAGGCCCTCCTTGACTGGAATGACGTTGCTCTTGCAGCTGCTGAAACAGCTGATGGTGTGTACGACGTCGTAATTGTGGACGAAACACAGGATCTCTCGTCTAATCAGATGCGCGCTATCTTGGCACACCTTGACCCAAACCACGTTACAACATTTGTCATCGACGCAGCTCAACGAATCTACCCGCAAGGATTCCAATGGTCGGAGCTTGGCGTTAGTGTACGCCCAGAGATGGTGTATACACTCCATACCAACTATCGTAATACAAAGCAAATTGCTCGCTTGGCTGCTTCGCTCCTCGTGGGTTTGCCAGCCGACGCGGATGGCGTGGCACCTGACGAGACCTCTTGCGAACGAACCGGTCCGTTGCCAAAGGTCATTGTGGGCAAATACGGCGCACAGCTTTCGCATATGTTGGAACAGATTGACGACGCTATCGTGGCTGGAGAAACTGTCGCTATTCTCCACGCGAAAGGAGGAGGCTGGTTTTCCTCTACTGAGGCGGCATTGCGCGCCAGAGGTATCGAGTATTGTAGCATAAGCCGTGCCTACGAATGGCCAGCTGGTCCAGAGTTGGTGGCCCTGTCGACGATACACTCTGCGAAGGGTCTCGAGTTTGATCATGTCTTTATGCCAGGTCTCAGCGACGAAGTGACCCCACACGGAGAAGGTGAAGGAGATGGTACTCTCGATGCACTAAGGCGGCTGGTTGCGATGGGGGTAGGCCGAGCTAGGAAGACTGTCACTATGGGATATAAGAAAGGAGAGATGTCGTCGGTCTTTGAATGGATTGACCCTAGCACGTATGAAATGAGAGAGGTGCCTGAGTGAACATTGAGAACAATGAGGCATTGAATGATGAACCAGAATGGAAGAATCCTGAAGACTGGCAATCTCCTGTTGGCATTCGGAATGAAATCGAACTGAGAGGCATAACTCAAGTAGTTCATTTTACTACAATGCGTGGAGCAATAGGCATACTCGCATCAAGGGCTGTGAAGAGCCGTGCGCGCTTGGAGGAGGACAAATTTCTGGAACATGTCTATATGCCTAATGCAAACTTCCGTAAGGATATTCAATAGCTTGACTACGTAAACATGTCTATTGAAAGAATCAATGATTGGATGTTTGAAACGTCACGATGGCACCACGGAGACGATAATCCGTGGGTGGTCTTTTCTTTTGAGCCGAGTATTCTAACCCACGAAGGCGTTGTGTTCGCAACTACGAACAACATATACCCCGCCTGCCAGCGTGAAATGGGCTTGGAGGGATTGCGTAGACTCTTCACTGAGGAAGTCTTTGGACGATACAGTACCCGCCATAACCGGAATGGTAAATTGCAATCTTGGCCAACGGATCGGCAAGCAGAAGTGTTGTATCCAGGAGAACTGTCCTGTGACCATCTCCAGCGCATTGATGTGTTAAAGGAGGAATCGTTGGATGTGGTGGCTGGAATACTTGGTGCTTTTCAGATAGATGTCCCAACTCGCCATGCACCGGAGGTGTTCGCATGATGGAACGGCGTCTGTTTGATGACGACAAACCCATGTCGGGTGCGCAGGCCTCGAACGCTGTCCGACCGCTGGCAAGAGACCCTCAAGACTTGTCCCAGAGAATTCAGCGGTCGTCGCTGTGGGCCGCATACGGTGACGCATTGGGGTGGATTAGTGAACTAACTGATGAAGTTGGTTTGAAGAGACGCACGAAAGGAGAGCCACTAGTTCGTCCCGTAGAATGGTTGCGTCGTGTTGGAGGAATTAGCGGTGTTATGGCAGTGCTCCCGCGAGGATGTTATTCAGATGATTCGCAGCTTCGTCTCGCTACAGGTAGGTCAATTCGCGCAGATGGTTTTGACGTGGAAGCCTTTGCCAGAGTAGAACTCCCGGTCTGGCTTAGCTACGAACTGGGAGGAGGCAAATCGACTAAAGCGGCAGCTGGTAATTTACTAAAGACTAGAGTGCCATGGTTTGCGAACAATTTTATAGGGTGGACTAATTCTGGAGGCAACGGAGCCGCCATGCGAATTCAACCACACGTTTGGGCAGCTCCTACGCCTGGACGACCTCAGTCATATCTGTTAGATGTGATTCGTAACGCGGTCTGTTCACACTCTCATCCACACGGTGTCATGGGTGCAATCCTGCATGCCCTTACACTCGCGCAGGCGAGAACCGCGAGAGATAACCCAACGCCCAATGACCTGATGGAAGCTTTGAATATTGCGGCTAATCTATTCGATTTGATTCGTGATGATATGGAATTACACTCGTACTGGCGCAGGGTCCTGGAGCGCGATGGTTACCCAATCGACCATGCTTGGCTGGAGACGGTGCGAGAAGCTAAGGAAGCTGTCCATATCGCTGCGACTACGCATCACCCTGATGGTGCTGTTCGTTTCAATGCTATTCTCGATGGACTGATGCTTCGCGATCCTTCCAAACGTGGTAGTGGCATGCTGACAGCCATCGCCGCCGCAAGCTTAGCTTGGTGTGAGCCGCGACCTGAGGCAGCCCTTGCAATCGCAGCCAATGCTATCGGAAGTGACACTGACACTATTGCTAGTATGGCAGGCGCTATCTTGGGCATCAATGCGAGTGAAGACCCCCCTGTTGAGGTCTTGGACGCAGATTTATTTCGATTGGAAGCTGTTCGTTTATCGAGCATCGCACTTGGCAAGACATCGCCAGTGCATCAATATCCGGATTTGCTGGGATGGTCGGCCCCTAAGACGCGCGCAGATGCTTTGGTGCG
The DNA here is from genome assembly GCA_034422795.1 of Dehalococcoidia bacterium. Taxonomy (GTDB): domain Bacteria; phylum Chloroflexota; class Dehalococcoidia; order Lucifugimonadales; family Australimonadaceae; genus Bin16. The sequence goes on from DAOUJK010000054.1 coordinate 41,283, forward strand.
CTCTCAGCGCGGAGAATACCATGTAGTCGGCTTGGGTCCCGCTCATTTGCAGGGTGACCCCATACTATCGAGAGATCAAGCCTTTATGTGGCAATGGGTCAAACTTGAACTAGGCCAAACCCTGTTTATTAAGCGCCGTAAGCAAATTGATATTGTTGAGGACGAAACAATCGGAAAGATCGTTGAACGCCATCATTTGGACGATGTAGGGCTTAGTCTTGGGCATGACCAAGATCCTACGAGAACTAACTACATAGTTAGTCAGCAAGCGTTCCAAGACATGGTTGACTATCTGTGGCGACATCGGGCCAATGATGCAGTTGTGGGGAAGGTCATTCGAAGAGTCGTGAATAGGTGTACCCCTGCACAAACTGCTGCCTTTTTGGCCGCGTTGATTGAATCTCTTCAGGAAGATGGACCTCGCAGTAAGTGAGAGCGTGGCTGAAAATGACCTACAGACTCATGCAGGCGGGAGAAGCGGAAGAGCTACATCGCCTGGTGATGCGCGCGTTCGATGAGTTCGTCGCACCGGACCTGCCGGAGGGAGGCAGGGAGCACTTCAACGAGTATGCGTCTCCGGCCCGGCTGGGCGCTCCGGAGCGCCGGCAGGAGACCGTCGTCGTCGTGAGCGAGGGGCGGCCGGTGGGCGTGGGCCGCGTCGGGCGACGGAACGAGACCCCTCACGTCGATTTGCTGTTCGTGGAGAAGGAGATGCACGGGCAGGGTATCGCGCGCGAGATCGTGAGGCGGCTGCTGGACATCGCTCGTCAGAACGATCCGGCTGCCGAGCGCGTCACAGTCAACGCTACGCGGTACGCGGCGCCGTTCTACGCGCGGGTCGGCTTCCAGCCGAGTGGAGAGGAGCGGGTCGAGGGTGGCATCATCTCGACGCCGATGGAGATCGCGGTGGGGGAGGAGCACTGCGCTCCACCCCCGGCAGGGCCCTCACCCGCCGTCGCGTAGCGCCGACACCCTCTCCCTCAGGAGAGGGGATCAAACACCCCGCACTACCCCACGCCCCAGCAGTACCCTCTCCCTAACCCTCTCCCCTTGTAGAGAGAGGGGACCAGGCGGGCGCTCCGCGCCGGTTCACCCCTATCCCCGCATCAAGTGCTGGGACGGCTCTAACCCCCATCGAGGGGAAGGGACCAGGCATCCCGAGAGATTTCTCGACTGCGCTTCGCTTCGCTCGAAATGACACCCCCCACGCCGCGCTCCCCACGCCCCGCCGGTTCGCCCTCACCCGCCGCGCTTGCGCGGCGACCTCTCCCCGAGGGAGAGGTCGCCAGACACCTGCGGCACGTTATCCCCGAGAGATGTTTCGACTTCGCCTCCGGCTCCGCTCAACATGACAATGCCCCCGTACACGGCCGATGTTGGGGTAAGGATCTCGTCGAAGAGACCCTCAGGCGTTCGCGGCCTCGCGGGCGTTGGCCTCTTCGACGAGGCGGTGGATGCCCCGGACCTGCGCGCTGAAGGCGAATGCGAGAACGGTGACGGCGATGACGGCGCCGCCGCCGAGCGCTATCGCGAACGGCGTGCTGGTGTACTGGGCGATGAAGCCCGCCTGCAGCGCGCCCAGCGGCGCGAGGCTCCACATCACGCCGCGCAGCCCCATGACGCGTCCGCGGTACTCCGTCGGAATGAGCAGGTTGAGCAGGGTGTTGGAGGCGGTCTGGAAGACGGCGTAGAGCCCGCCGCTCGAGGCCGCCATCGCGAGCGCCAGCCAATACCACTGCATCTCGCCGTTGACGCCGAACAGCAGCACGGAGAGTCCAAGCAGCCCCGCGCCGCCGCCGAGCATCCAGGCCTTGCTCTGCTGCTGGCCGAATGAGGCGGAGAGGAAGACGCCGGTGAGCCCGCCGATGCCGCTGGCGGTCTGGAGCAGGCCGAGCCCCTCCGGCCCCAGGCCCAGCACGTCCTTAGCGAACGCGGGCAGCAGCCACTGGTACGACAGCCCGAAGTAGCCGATGGAGAAGCTCATCATGAGGAGCAGCAGGAATATACGGTGCGTGACCGCGAACCGCAGTCCGTCCGCGATGTCGTGCAGGACGGTGCGCCCCGCGGCTCGCGGCAGCTCCGGCAGCCTGATGGTGACGATGGCGACGGCCATCGCGGCGAACCCTGCCGCGATCAGGTAGAAGGCGACTGCGGCTCCGAGGTGGAAGTCGCCCGTGATGCCCCCCACGATGGCGATAGGCATGGTCCCGACCATCGGGGAGAAGACGCGCGTTCCGTTCCAGACGCCCTGGTTCAGCGCGGTGGCGAACATGAACTCCCGCCGTTCGATGAGCGCCGGCCACACGACGCGGCGCGCCGGCTGGTCCAGCGACGTGGAGATGCCGATGAGGAACGCGGAGGTTACGACGTGCCAGACCTCGACCCGCCCCACCAGCACGAGCGTCGCCAGGACCGCGATGACCAGCGCGGCGACGCCCTCGCCGATCACGATGAGCCGCCGCGGGTCCAGCCGGTCGGCGAGCGCGCCGGCGACGAGGTTGAAGACGATGGCGGGAACGGCCTGTGCAGCGGCGACGTACCCGAGGACGACGACCTCGCCGGTGATGTCGTAGAGCAGCCAGCCCTGGGCGACGAGGAGCGCCTGTTGCGACGTGACGCTTCCCACGAGACCCAGCCAGTAACGGCGATAGTCCCGCCGCCGGAGGACGGAGACGAACTCGAAGCGTCGGGCCAGGAAATCGCGCACGGGGCTACGTTACGCCCGCAGGGCCATGGCGTCGAGGACTCAGAGGGATGCGTACCATGCGGCGAGAGCCTGCCCGACCTCGTCGGGCGAGTCCTCCTGGATGAAGTGCAGGCCGCGCACCGTGACCTCGCGCTGGTTGGGCCACGTCCGGCAGAACTCGCGCTGCGCACCCGTGAGGATGATGCCGGGCTCGGCGTTGATGAACAGCTTCGGCAGGCCGCTCGTCGAGAGCCAGTCGGCGTAGCGCTGCGTCAGCTCGACCACGTTGGCGGGCTCGCCGTCGAGCGGTATCTGCCTCGGCCACGTGAGCGTCGGACGCCGCGACTCGCCGGGCTCGAGGTAGGGGCGGCGGTAGACCGCGAACTCCTCGTCGGTGAGCGTCCGCATGATGCTGGCGGGCAGCACTCGTTCTACGAAGACGTTCTTCTGGAGGACGATCTCCTCCCCCGCGGGGGAGCGCATCGCCTGGAAGATGTTGCGCGCCTGCTCCGGCCACTCGTCCCACCGCATCGGGCGCACGATGCCCTCCATGTAGGCGATGCCCTTCACCCGCTCGGGGTGGCGGCATGCCCAGTCGAACCCGAGCGCCGATCCCCAGTCGTGGCCGACGAGCACGACGCTTCCGGTGAGGCCGAGGGCGTCGAACCAGGCGTCGAGGTAGCGTGCGTGGTCGGCGAAGCGGTAGGAGCCGTCGGGCGCCTTGCCGGAGTCGCCCATCCCGATGAGGTCGGGGGCGAGGCAGCGCGCCTGCCCGAACAGGTGCGGGATGACGTTGCGCCACAGGTAGGACGAGGTGGGGTTGCCGTGCAGGAAGACGACAGGGTCGCCGTCACCGGTGTCGACGTACGCCATCTCGCTGTCGAGAACCTTGGCCTTGTGGCGGGGGTGCGGGTCGGTTGCGGTCATGAGGGGTCCTTTCGCGTCGCGGGACAGGCCACGAAGCAGGCGGTCCCGTGGGGGTATCCTATCAACAGCGTGGTTCGACAGGCTCACCATGAGCGGTTCCAAGCTCACCACGAGCGGTTCCATGCTCACCGCGAGTGGCCCCATGCTCACCGCGAGTGGCCCGACTGCTGACACCAAAGGAGAGTTGACCGTGACTGAGCATCCCACACTTGGCGATTTCATCCTCGGCTTCGAGGGGCTTGGCATCATGCGCTCCTGGACGGTGGACCCGGCGGGGGTCAAGGCGCGTGTGCGCGGCATCGTCGAGATGGCGGGCCGCCTCGACGAGGAGCCGTGGTCGAGCGCCGTTGCCGTGGGCGAGCGAACGGTCGAGGACGGCTATGCGGAATGGGCGGCAGTCTACGACGCCCAGCACAACCCGGTGGTGCTCGCCGAGGAACCGGTCGTGCGGGAGATCGTGTCGCGTTATCCGGTCGGGGACGCGCTCGACGCGGCGTGCGGCACCGGCCGGCACGCCGCGCACCTGGCGTCAGCGGGTCACCGGGTGGTCGGCATCGACGCCACGCCGGAGATGCTGGAGCAGGCGAGGGCGAAGGTCCCCGCAGCGCGCTTCGAGACGGGCGACCTCGCCGCGCTCCCGCTCCCGGACCATGCGGTGGACCTCGCCGTCTGCTCGTTCGCGCTCACGCACTGCGTCGACCTCGGCCCGCCGGTCAGCGAGCTGGCGCGCGTGGTGCGGCCCGGTGGGCACGTCGTCATCTCAGACGTACACCCGTTCTCGGTGAGCCTCGGGGGGCAGGCCCGCTACCGTGCCGCCGAGCGGGGGTTCGTCCGCAACCACGTACACCTCGTATCGGACTACCTCACGGCGTTCAGGGCCGCGGGACTCGAGGTTGTGCGTTGCGTCGAGCCGCTCTGGGGCGATGAGGAGATCGCGACGTTCGAGTTCGCCGACGACTTCCCGGACATGCTGGACACGGCGGTCAGAGGTCTGCCGATCGTGATCGTGTGGGAGTTGGCGAAGCGCGCGTAGGGGAGTCACTCCGCCCCGCCGGTTCACCCTCTCCCTCACTCCACCCCAGCAGGGCCCTCACCCGCCGCGCTAAAGCGCGTTGCCCTCTCCCTCAGGAGAGGGGAGCAAACATCCCGCTCCCGATTCACCCACTCCCTCACTCCACCCCGAGGGCCCTCACCCGCCGCGCTAAAGCGCGTTGCCCTCTCCCTCAGGAGAGGGGAGCAAACACCCCGCACTCCGATTCATCCTCCCTCACTCCACCCCGAGGGCCCTCACCCGCCGCGCTAAAGCGCGTTGCCCTCTCCCTCAGGAGAGGGGAGCAAACATCCCGCTCCGGATTCACCCTCTCCCTAACCCTCTCCCCTCGAGGGAGAGGGGAGCAAACACCCCGCTGCGGCGCACCGCACCCTCACGTCAGCCTGCGGGCACCGTGTCGGGCACGGGCTGCGGACGGCGGAGGAGCCTGCCCCACAGCCTGGGGATGCTGTCGTTGAAGAGGATGTAGACGATGGGCAGGACGAGGAGCGTGAGCGCCGTCGAGCTCATCAGGCCGCCGATCACGACGGTTGCCAGCTCGGCGCTGATGATGCCGCCGCTGCCCTCGCTCACCACGGCAAGCGGCAGGAGGGCGAAGCTGGTGGTGAGGGCGGTCATGAGGATGGGGCGCAGGCGGACGCGCGCGCCGGAGACGAGAGCGTCGTAGACGGCCATGCCCCTGGCGCGCTGCTGCTCAACGAACGCGATGAGGACGATGGCGTTGGTCACGACGATGCCGATGAGCAGCAGCATGCCCATCATGGCGGGCAGCCCGAGCGAGCGTCCCGTTATGGCGAGCGCGCCGAACACGCCGATGAGCGCGAGGGGCAGCGTCGTGATGATGACGAACGGGTTCCGCAGGGAGCCGAGGCTGGCGACCATGACGAGGTAGACAAGGACGATGCCGACGGCCATGGAGATGAAGACGGCCTGGAAGCCCTCCGCGATGTCGGCGAAGATGCCGCCGCTCTCGACACTCACCCCCGGCGGGAGCTGCAAGGCCTCGATCTTCTCCTGAACGAGGACCCCGATGGCCTGCGCGTCGTCCGCGATGATGTCGCCGGTGATGCTGGCAGAGCGCACCCCGTCCGTGCGGCTGATCTCGACGGGGCCCTCGCGCATGGCGAGGTCGGCGATCTGTCCCAGAGGCGCCGAGCCGACCTGTCCGGCGACGATGAGGGAGCCCAGGTTGCCCAGTTGCCCGGTGGCGCGGGGGTCTCCGGCGACCACCACGTCGTACGTCAGGCCGTCGATGGTCACGGTCGTCACGGTCTGGCCGATGAGGTAGAGGCTGAGCTGGAAGGCGACCTGGCGCGTGGTGAGGCCGAGGAAGGCGGCCTTCTCCGGGTCCACCTCTATGGCGACCTCGGGACGGGCCTGGGTCACAGTGTTCTCCAGGTTGATGACTCCCTCGATCGTGGTGAGGGATGTGGTCAATTCGCGTGAGACGGCGGCGATGTCGCCGTAGTCCGGCCCGGTGACGACGATGTCCACGCCGCCCGCCGGAGGGCCGTTCTGGATCTCGGTGATGCTGACGGTGCGACCGGGCTTGTCGAGCTCCTCCCTGAGGACCTGGGCGATGTCTTCCGGCGCGTCGTCCCTGAGGGTGACGAAGAACTCGGCACGCCGGGCTGGTCCGCCACCCGTGAAGCCGAACTCGGACGCGCCGATGGTCACGGAGTAGAGGTCGGAGACGTCGTTCAGCCGCTCCTCTATCTCGACGACGGTCGCGAGGGTCTGCTCCGGGGCGGTCCCCGGGGGGACGGTGACTTCGATCTGCAGGCTGTCGGTCGCTCCGCCGAACAGGTTGACGGGGATGACGGCCATCAGACCGAGGCTCGACAGGGTGATCAGGAACGCGGCGAGCAGTGTGATGAGCTTGCGCCGCAGCACCCAGCGCAGGATGGCGGTGTAGACGCGCTGGAGGGCGGTCTCCGGCAGCACGAGGTCGCCCTCATCGCCCGCTCCCTCCGGGAGGTCGCCGGGGCGGAGGAGGTACGCGCCGAGGACGGGGACCGCCGTGAGCGCCACGAGCAGGGACGCGATGAGCGCGAAGGTGACGGTGAGCGCGAAGGGCGAGAAGAATGCGCCGAAGAGGCCCGGGATGAACGCCAGCGGGAGGAAGACAACGACGGTGGTCATGGTGGAGGCGAAGATGGCCGGGCCGACCTCCGTGGTGGCCTCCAGCGCCGCGCGCCACCGCTCGCGCCCTCCCTGGATGTGCCGGTAGACGTTCTCCAGCACGACGATGGAGTCGTCCACGACGCGCCCCACGGAGATGGCGAGTCCTCCGAACGTCATGAAGTTGAGGGTCATGTCCTGCGAGAACATGAGCAGGATGCCGGTGAGGACGCTCAGCGGGATGGAGAGGGCGATGACGACGGTGGGGCGGAGCGTGTTGAAGAACCCGCGTACGACCGTCGGCCGTATGGTGAACATGAAGGCGAAGACCACGGAGACGGCGAAGAAGAAGCCGAAGATCGCCTCCCTGGCGAGGGTATCGATCTGCCGCTGTATCTCGGGGCCCTGGTCCGCGACCACGACGATCTCGACATCCGGCGGCAGTCCTTTGATGCCGTTCAGCGCTTCGTTGACCGCGGTGGTCACGTCGACAGTGTTGGCGTCCGGTTGCTTGGTGACGGACACGCCGATACCGGGCTTGCCGTTCGTGCGGTCGATGCTCTCCGGCGTCCCGTTCCCGAGGGTGACGGTCGCCACGTCGGCAAGACGCACGACGCCGGTGGTTGCAGACCCACCGACGACGAGGTCCTCGATGTCCTGCACGGACTGCAGCGTGTGCGTAGTCTTCGCGATGACGGCCTGGGAGCCGTCGAAGACGAGCCCGGCAGGGAGCGTGAGGTTGTTCTCGCTCAAGGCGCCCGCGACCTGGAACAGGGGGATGTCGTTGGCCGCCATCTTCTCGGCATCGACCGTTATGCGCACACTGCGGTCCACCGTACCGGTAAGCGAAACGTCCATGACGCCGTCGAGTCCGGATATCTCCGGCACGATGCGCGACTGCACGATCTCCTGTATCTCCGGCAAGGGCCTGTCCGATATGGCGCTGAACTGGATGACGGGGAAATCGTCCGGGTTGAAGCGCCCGACGTCCGGCTCCTGCACACCATCCGGGAAGGCGATGCCGCTCACGGCGGCCTCGACAGCCGCCTGGGCCTCCGCCATGTCCGTGCCGTAGCGGAAGTTCGCGAATATCGCCGACCTGCCCTCGGACGAGGTGGACTGTATCGACTCCAGTTCCGGCGTATCGGAGATGGCGCGCTCGATGGGGTCGGTAACCGATCGGACGACGGCCTCCGGGTCGGCGGAGGGGTAGGCCACGAACACAGCTACCAGCGGAAAGTCGATCTGGGGGAAGAGCTCAACCTGGAGGGACCGGTAGGCGCCGACGCCCGAGACGAGGACGAGCAGTATGGCAAGCACCGTCACGGTCGGGCGACGCAGGGCCGCGGATGTCAGGAATCTCACTCGCGTCTCCTTACTCCCGGTTCCGCAACGGGAGCAGGAGACACTTCCGGGGCGTCGACTGCGGGTCCGTGCAGGCTTCTTGCAGGCATTGGTCTACCGGTAGCAGCTTAAGGATACCAACCCCATGGAGCAGGCGGTCAATGTCAATGGTCAATGTCAATTACGCCGTGCGGCGGAAGTCGGATCTATCACGATGCCAGGCGTTCTGGCCCGCCCGGAGGGAATCGAACCCACGACACTCGGTTCCGAAGACCGATGCTCTATCCGCTGAGCTACGGGCGGGCGCCTCTTTCGATTGTACTATGCCCGGAGCGCTGGCTGCTCTGGTAGGCTGTTTGTAGGATTCTCCCAGGAAAGGCTGCTATGACCAGTCCCAATCAGCATAAGGATGCATTCCGCAGAGCCACGGACGCGGTGTCGGAGACGGACCTGGAGCGGATGCTCCTGGACCCCGACGACATGCCGCCTGAGCTTGCCGGGTTCGTTGTTGCGCGCGAGGGCGAGCTGGACAACGAGACGATGGCCGAGCACGGCTTTCCGGGGCAGACGGAAGAGTCGATCCGGGACGCGGGGCGCATCAGCGGCTACCTGCGCGAGACCAGCCGCGAGTTGGAGGAGGAGCCGGAGACGGGCCTCATCGTCAGCGCGGGCATGGTGGCGCACCTCTTCCGCGACGGGGAGTCGGTCGAGCGCTGGATAGACGAGACGTTCCTGACGGAGTTCGTCGGCAACGCCGGCCGCGTGCTGGACAACGGCCATGAACTGCTCCACGCGGAAGAGGTGCCGGTGTCCGGCTTCCACGGCAAGGCGGCGAGCGTCTTCGCGGTGCACGACGTGCCGGTGGGCGTCATCGGCTCCACCATCGTGGACTTCGCGCTCGGGCGGCTGCTGGGAGTCGCGTTCGTTGTTGCGCTGGGCAGCAGCGAGCACCTCTCGACGGCGCGGGACCTGGCGTTGCGCATGGAGCGCCGCTTCGTGAGCGTTGCGCTGGGCGGGTACTAGGCGCGACCCGCCGACCTACCCACCATCCCAGCCTTCCCCTATCAAGGGGGAAGGGATCAGGCGGTTTCCTGACGGTTGCGCTCCCGCAGCGCATGGTACACCTTCTCTGCCGTAACCGGCGCATCGGCGATGCGGACGCCGACGGCGTCGGCCACGGCATTGGCCACCGCAGCGCTGATGCCCTCGATCGCGTACTCCCCGATGCCCTTGGTGCGATACGGGCCGACCCCCTCCTCGGACTCGACGAGCGCAGTGCGCAACTCGGGGAGGTCGGCGATCGAGGGCAGCTTGTAGTCGGCGAGGGTGGGGTTGACGACCCGGCCGCCCTCGAGCAGGAGTTCTTCGGTGAGAGCATGGCCGATGCCCTGCACGACGCCGCCGTTGATCTGCCCCTGGTGGCCGACGGGATTGATGATGACGCCTACGTCGTGGGCGCTGGTGAGCTTCAGCAGTTCGACCTCGCCGGTCTCCGGGTCGACGCGCACCTCGGCGACCTGCGCCATCGCCGAGGCTACGGGAGAGCGCTCGTGTTCGTTGTTGGTAGCGCTTCCCGTGACGGGGGCGCCGGTCTGGGCGACGAGCCCCGCCCAAGGCGTCGACTCACCCGTGTCGGTCCGCCTCACGGTGGGGCCGGACAACGCGATGCGCTCAGCGGGCCAGCCGAGTAGGCGCGTCGCGAGTTGGAGCAGCGCGGCCCTTGCGCGGGTGGCCGCCTCGTACGCGGCGGGCCCCGCCACGCGGGTGACCCGGCTCGCGCCGACACCGCTGTCGAACGGTCCGTCGTCCGAGTCCCACGCCTGCACCTCGATGAGTCCGGGGGCCACGCCCAGCGCTTCGCCGACGATCTGAGCGAGCGCGGTGTACGAGCCGGTGCCCTGCTCGAACACCGAGGTGTGCAGGAGCACCGTGCCGTCGGGCCGGAACGTCACTGCCGCAGACGACACCCCCTCGCCCTGGTCCTTGTAGGCGAGCGAGATGCCGCGTCCGACATGGGGCGGTTTAGGGTCGTAGTAGCCGGACGCGCGGATGGCGGCGTCGACGGTCTCCTCAGGCCGCATGATGAGTCCCGGCATGCCGCTGGCGAGCTCCTCACCGCCGCGCACGAGGTTCCTTCGGCGCAGTTCGAGCGGGTCGAGACCGAGTCGTTGGGCGATGACGTCCATGTGGGACTCGACGGCGAAGTTGGCCTGCACCGCGCCCGGCCCGCGGAAGAAGCCGCCGGGGACAGTGTTGGTGTAGACGTGGACCGCCTCGATGCGGGTGTGGGGGATGCGGTAGGGCCCGGCAGCGTGGCTCGCGCCGGGGAGGTTGACGCCCGGCACCGGCTTGAAGCCGCCGTAGGCGCCGCTGTTGAAGAGCACCTTCGCCTCGTGGGCGGTGAGCGTGCCGTCGCGCTTCACGCCGGTGCGCATCCGCACGACGCTGGGGTGGCGCGGGTTGGCTGCGGAGAACTCCTCGGCGAACGTCATGACACTCTTGACCGGCCGGCCGGTCTTCCGGGCCAGGAAGTAGCAGATGGGGATGTCCATCGGCGAACCCTTGCCACCGAAGTCGCCTCCGATGGTCGAGTGCCGGACGACGATGCGTTCAGCGTCGAGGCCGAGGGCGTCGGCGAGGTTCAGCTTCAGGCGGTGGGGCGCCTTGTTCGGCGCCCATACCTGCAGCCGGTCGTCGTCATCGATCCACACGACGCACGAGTGGGGTTCAAGATAGGCCTGGTGCGCGCGCTGTGTGGTGTAGACGCCCTCCACGACGAGGTCGGCCTCGGCGAACCCGCGCTCGGGGTCGCCGCGCCCCCACACGTCGCTGACGAACGCGTTCGTGGGTTGGGGCAGGGGCGCCGGCAGGCCGTCGTAGGTCTGCAGGTCCGGATGCAGGAGCGGCGCGCCGTCGGCGAGAGCGTCCTCGGGCTCCAGCACGGAGGGCAGTTCCTCATAGACGACATCGATCAGGTCGACGGCCCGCTGTGCGGTCTCGGCGTCGACGGCTGCGACGGCTGCGACGCGCTCGCCGGCGAACCGGACATACTCCTGGGCGAGCGCCGGAACGTCGCGCAGCCGCCGCCCATAGAGGACGCCTGCGACGTCGGCCCCCGTCAGCACGGCGTGAACGCCGGGGAGCCGCCGGGCTCTGGATGTGTCGATGGAGACGATGCTGGCGTGCGGGTAGGGGCTGCGGAGCGCCTTCATCCACAGCATGCCGGGCAGGTCGGCATCAGCGGTGTAGCGGGCTGCGCCCGTCGTCTTGGCAACGCCGTCGACGCGCGGGGCTGCAGTCCCGATCACGTGGTAGGCCTGCACGCGGCCTCCTCCTTACAGTGGGCGCTTCGGGAGGGCGTGCATAAGGGAAGCCTCACGCCCCATAGCCCTCACCCCCATCCCAACCTTCCGCCATCAAGGGGGAAGAGGTCCAGCCGGATGGGCCTAGTTCTTGCGGGGGCCGACCGAGACCTCGCCGTTCTCCACGCTCACCTCGTAGATGGGGAGCGGGATCTCGGCGGGAGGCGCGGTGACCTCGCCGGAGAGCACGTTGAACCGCGTGCCGTGGCAGTCGCACTCGATCTCGTCGTCTTCGTCCACCGCGCCGTAGAAGAGGTCGCACTCCTCGTGGGTGCACATGTTATCGAATGCGATGACTTCGCCCCGCAACTCGGTGAGGATGACCTGGTTCTCTCCCACCTGCACCAGTTTCAGTTCGCTGGCGGACACTTCGTCGCGCGCCGCGACGCGTTCGTAGCCTTCCGGCATGTCGCACTCTCCTGTGTAATCTGCTTCGCTCCGCTAGAGGACGGAGCCGCCGCCGTCGTTCCTGAGGGTCTGTCCGTAGAGGTGGCGGGCGTCGTCGCTTGCGAGGAAGAGGGCTACGCTGGCCTGTTCCTCCGGGTAGCCCGGGCGCCCTCCGACGAGGTTGTTGGTCTGCCGGTCCTCCATGGCGATCATGCCGCCCACCTGGGAGCCGGTGATCCCCGGCGCGATGGCATTCGTACGGATGCCGTACTGCGCCAACTGCACCGCCATGTCCATCGTCAGCGTGACGATGGCGCCCTTCGCCATGTCGTAGGCGACGCGCTGCCTGTTGCCGTTGAACGCGGAGCCGGACGAGAAGTTGACGATAGCCCCGCCGTCGCCCTGCTTCACCATCTGCTCCGCAACGTACTTACAGGTGAAGTAGGTGCCGTTCTGGGTCACCTCGATGATCTTCCGGTAGTCCTCGTCGTCCAACTCCAGCATCGGTTTGCGGTCGGAGATGGCGGCGCAGTTCAGGAGGATGTCGATGCGACCGTAGTGGCCGACGACCTTCGCAATCATGTTCTTGACGTCGTCGACCTTCTGCACCTCGCCCACGACGTACATGCACTCGCCGCCCTGCTCCGCAACCTCCTCGGTTACGGCCGCGGCGCGGCTCTCCTCCATGTCGAAGATGGCGATCTTCGCGCCCTCGGAGGCGAACAGCCTGGAGGAAGCGCGACCGATGTTCCTGCCACCTCCCACGATCACCGCGACCTTGCCGTCGAGCCTGCCCATGTTGCACCTTCTGCATCGTGGTTGGGGACGCACACCGCGCCCCGCGGGATTCTATGCGAACGGGCTTAAGGGGGGAAGGGCAGGGCGATCAGGCGTAGCGGGAGCGGCTCTCCCGGACGAGCGCGACGATGTCTCCAGTTGATATGCCGAGGTCGACGCCTTCAACGTCCAGCGGTGAACGAGTGGAAGCCTCCGGCTGCAGGACGAACGTCCTGCCGTCCCTGCGGCGTATCCTCACCGCGCCGTCGCGCTGGGCTGCGTCCAGCACGGCTGCGAGCCGCTGTCGCGCTTCCGAGTAGGTGTAGACCTTCATGATTTGACCTCCAGAACGCGGACTCCGGCAGCATCGGCGTTCGTCGCAAGTTCGGAGTCCAATGTGAGTAGCGGCAAGTGCACGTTCAAGGCGCAAGCAAGCACGTAAGCGTCGTAAGCATAGAGACCCAGTTCGTGCGCAAGCCGGACGGACTGACCGAGGTCCACATCCAGGAACCGGAATTGCATCCGCTCGTAACTCCTGATTGCTCGCTGCGCCTGGGACAAGGTGATTCTGTGCCGCTTGAACATCCCCGAGAAGGCATTTCCAACCTCCCAATGGACGGAGGCAGGCGCCATCAGGTTCGCCCCGACCGTGTGTGCAATGATGGCCTTACGTTCCGGCTCGTCCGCAATGACGGCGATGATCGCGGAAGTGTCGATTACCAAATCCATACAACGATTGTACAATTGTACATATATTACCTGTCAACAGTAGTGTGAAGAAGATTCAATCGGAAAGGAGAACTGGGGTGAGCGGAGGGAATCGAACCCTCGATCTCCAGGGCCACAACCTGGCGTCTTAACCCCTCGACCACGCCCACCACGGAAGGCCCATTGTAGCAGAAGGAGCGCCGACTCCAATGGACGCCCCTCCGGGAGTGCATGCCAGATGCGAAAGAGAGGGGTATAGTCTGGGTGAGCACAGCGAAGCAGCTCGAAGGGAGGGAGGTCATGGCAGAAGAGGTGAGACGGTTCAAGTACCCCGGTTCGGCAGGCCCGGGCGCACGGGACCGCGGTCCCACGCGGGGCCGTTCGTACGACCTGCTCTCCAATCACATGGTTATCAGCACCGTGCAGGTCATGGAGAAAGGTCAGACCACCGGGCTCCACCATCACAACGACCAGGACGGCTACTGGATGGTGCTTGCGGGGAAAGCGCGCTTCTCCGGCGAGGGCGATACGCACTACGGGGACCTCGGCCCGATGGAGGGCATCTTCATGCCCCGCTACACCCGCTACTCGTTCGAGAGCATCGACGAAGAGCCGCTGCAGATACTGCGGGTGAGCCAGATGCGCCCGGTGGAAGGCAAGCCGCAAGCGAAAAGGCCAGAGCAGGCACGCGCGTAATGGCCGCTCCCAACGCGAGCGGGTACGCACGATGGGAGGAGCAGTCATGCCGAACGAAGTGAAACGCTTCAGCTACCCAGGCCCCGAGGACTCCAGGGCACGCGACCGGGGCCCGGAAAAGGGCCGTTCGTACGACCTGCTCTACAACGACAGCATGATCAGCACTGTACAGATCATGCAGAAGGGGCAGGGCAACGCGCTGCACTACCATAACGATGAGGACGGCTACTGGCTGGTGCTATCCGGCAAGGCGAGATTCTTCGGCGAGGGCGACACGCACTTCGGGGACCTCGGCCCCATGGAGGGCATCTACACGCCCCGCTATACGCGCTACGGGTTCGAGTGCATCAGCGACGAGCCACTGCAGGTCCTCCGCGTCAGCCAGATGCGGGAGTTGGAAGGAAAGCCTGGTACGCCGGGGATGGTTGTCATCTGATCCACCCGCGCAGTCAGGCTACCCGCGCCAGATCCTCGACCAACTTGACCAAGGTGCGCGTGGGGACGCCGGTCGCGCCCTTGACGACGTGGCCGCTGGCGCGCTCCGACATGAACGTCCCGGCTATGTCCAGGTGCGCCCATTCCACGTCTTCCGTGAACTCGCCGATGAAGAGGGCCGCGGTGATGCTGCCCGCCGGACGTCCTCCCGTGTTCTTCACGTCCGCATAGTCGGAGCGGTTCTGCCGCTTGTACTCCTCGAACAGCGGGAGCTGCCACATCTTCTCGCCAGTGGCCTTCGACGCGGCGAGCACTGAATCAACCAGTCCCTGGGACGTGCCCATGACGCCGCTCGCGACGTGGCCGAGCGCGACGACGACCGCGCCGGTCAGCGTTGCGATGTCCACAACGCGCCGCGCTTGCTTCACCTCCTTGATGTAGCAGATGGCGTCCGCGAGGATGAGCCGCCCTTCCGCGTCCGTGTTGTCGACCTCGATCGTCTTGCCGTTCATGGCGCGGATGATGTCGCCGGGGCGCTGGGCAGTCCCGGACGGCATGTTCTCGACGGCGGGGACGACGCCGAAGACGTTGATCTTCGGCTTGAGCGCCGCGATGCCCTTCATCGCGCCGATGACGGACGCGCCGCCGCTCATGTCGCCCTTCATCTCCCACATGCTGGCGGCGGGCTTGATGGAGATGCCGCCGGAATCGAACGTGATGCCCTTGCCGACGATGGCGACGTTGTTCTCCGGATGCTCCGGGTCGCCCGCGTACTCCATGATGATGAGGCGCGGCTCGTTGGCGCTGCCCTGCGTGACGGCGAGCATCGCGCCCATGCCGCGCTCCATCATGTCCTCCCGTCCAAGCACGGTGATGGGCAGCCCGGCGTCGTTGGCGACCTCGGTCGCGACCTCGGCCATGCGCGCGGGGTTGACGACGTTCGCGGGTTCGTTCACGAGGTCGCGCGCTATGGCAGCGCATTCGGCGAGGAGCGTTCCCTTCGCGGCGCCCGCAGCGAGCGTTTGAATGCGGCCCGCGTCCTGCTCCACGATGATGAGTTCGTCGAGCGACTTGCCGTCGTCCCCGTCGCTGCCGTTGGACTTCGAGCGGTAGCGCTTGAACTCGTAGAGGCCGAGGAGGGTGCCCTCCGCCATCGCCTGGGCCGACTCGCCCGCGTCCAAGCCACCGATGCCCGCGCCGTGGGCGATGGCCGCGGCGCGCTTCGCACCCAACTGTCGCAGCCGCCGCGCCACGCCGCCGGAGACCGCTCGCACGACGTCGGTGTTGAACTTCTCCCGCTTGCCAAGCCCGGCCACGACGACGCGTTTGGCGGGGAGTTTACCGAACGTATGGATGGTGACGGTCTCGCCCTCTCTGCCGACGATCTCTTTGTCCGCGATGAGCGCGGAGATAGCGCCGTCGAGAGCCTGGTCCACAGCCCCGGTGCCGCCGCCGGGCGACGTCACTCCCTGGAACAGGTTGACGACGATGGCGTCCGCTTCGTATCGCGTGATCGAGCCTTCCTCAACTCGCACAGTGGTCATATCGCGCTGCCTCGCTTCTCGGGGGTCGCGTTAGCGTACCACAGCGAGGGCGCCCCACTCCCCTTCCGTCGCGCCGGTCCTGAGCGGCAGCACCCTGCTCAACAATGACGCGCCTCCTCCCATCAACCCCACCGCGCGTGCTGCCCGCACGCCCTGGATCCCCGCCGGTGCGGGAATGACGGATGCTCATTCTCACAAAGGAATGCGTTGTGAGCAGGCGCGACGATAGGACGTCGGGGTTCAGTCCAGGGTGTGGAAGGCGCAGCCGACGAGCCCCGGGCCGGTGTGCGCACCGATGGCGGGAGTGAACTCCGTGATGAAGAGCTCTTCGATGCGCAGCCGCGCCTGGAGTTGCTCCGCAAGCATCTCGGCCTTCTCCGGCTCAGCGGCGTGCATAACGGCGGCGCGGGTGAGGCGCCCGCCGGTCCGCTCGTGGGCGATAGCAGTGAGGCGGGCCAGCGCCTTCGCCTCGGTGCGGGGCCGCTCCACCATGCCGATGCGCCCGGCGGAGAGCTGGAGGATGGGTTTCATCTTGAGGGCGCTCCCCATCCACATGAACAGCCGCGGAACGCGGCCGCCGCGCCAGAGGTAGTAGAGCGTATCGAGGTAGCCGATGAAGTGGGTATCGCCGATGAGCTGCTTCATGCGGGCGACCACGTCGCCTGTCGACGCACCGGAGGCGGCGAGCCGCGCGGCGTCCAGCGCGATGAGACCCTGCGCCGCGCCCGCGCTCCGGGAGTCCAGCAGAGAGACGCGCAAGTTCGGAAGCTGCGTTTCGGTGAGCCTGACCGCTTCCGCCGCCGCGCTGTGCGCCGCGCTCAACTCGGCGGAGAGCGTCAGGCATACGACCTCGTCCGCCGTCTCGCTCGCGCGACGGATGGCGTCCAGGAACGCACCAGGCGATGGCGCTGCGGTGGTGGGCAGTTCGCCGCTCGACTTCAGGAGCGCGTAGAAGTCCGCGGGAGCGATGTCCACACCGTCGGCGTAGACGCGTCCACCGATGCGCACCTCAAGCGGTGCGAAGAAGAGCGGGAGCCCGCGAGTGACGTCCGCAGGCAGTGATACGTTGGAATCCGAGACGACGGCTGTGGACATGAGCGTCCGGCATTATAGGACGCGGCGCGTTCCGTGTTCGGCACCGCACTCCAACCCGGGATGCGAACCCCTGCCTTCGCAGGAATGCCCCGGGGGCCTTGTCAGGCCGCGCAAGCGAATGAAAACGAGAGGCGCCCTCACCCCAGCCCCGCCACCGCGTGCCGCTGCCCTGCGCACGTGCGACCGAGGGTCGCCTGGGATTCCCGCCGGTGCGGGAATGACGGAAGTGTGCCGGCGTAACGCTATCTTCACAAGAACGACGAGAAGGTGAGCGGTGCGTGAGTTTTGCTTCAGCCGAAGCTGCGGATCATCGAACGAAGGACGACGAGCGCGATGATGGCTGCCAGCGGCGTAAGGTCCAGCATCCCTGCCGTAGGGATGACTCGCCGCAGGGGGCGGTAGAGCGGGTCGAGCGCCATACCGATGACTACGTAGAGGCGCATGACTGCGTCGTTCCTGATGCCCATGATGATGAGCCAGGAGAGGAGCGCGTGAGCGAGTATCGTCAGCAGGAGGAGCGTAATGATGCTCTCTGCGAGGGATGCAATCAACGCTTGCCCCCCAACTCCTGCGACCGGCGGAACGCGGCAGACACCCCCTCGATGAGGGCGCTCTTGAAGCCCTTGCGCTCCATCTCGCGCAGCGCAGCCGCTGTCGTGCCGCCGGGGGACGTGACCCGCTCCCGCAGGATGGCGGGCGATTCGCCGGACTCGCTGGCGAGCCGGGCCGAGCCGAGGGTTGTCTCAACCGCAAGGGTCTGCGCCATGTCGCGCGGCATGCCGACGAATACGCCTGCCTCGGTAAGCGCCTCGATGAACGCAAAGACGTAGGCGGGACCGCTGCCGGAAACGGCGGTCGCCATGTCGAGGTAGTCCTCACTGTCGACGCGCCACTGGCGCCCGAGCGTGCCGAGGAGCGCTGCGGCGGCTTCCCGCGCGGCGTCCGGCACCGTGGGCGTCGCCGTCCAGACGGAGACGCCCACGCCGATCTGGGCGGGGGTGTTAGGCATCACGCGGATGACGCGCTCGTGTCCCAGCCCTTCGGCGAGCGACCGTATCGTCACTCCGGCGGCGATGGAGAGGACAGTCTGCTCGGCGTCGAGCGCGCCGTGCAGGTCGTGGTAGACGTGACCGATGTGCTGCGGCTTGACTGCGATGACAACGACCTCCGCGCCTTTGACCGCGGGCACGTTGTCTGCATGAACGGCGACGCCGTAGCGCTCCGCGAGGTCGTTCCGCCGGGCAGGGACTGGCTCGCCGACGCTGACGTTGCCCGCCACACACAGCCCGGAAGCGATCGCCCTGCTGAGCATCGCCTCTGCCATGATGCCGCCGCCTGCGAACCCGACGCGCATGCGCTCCTCTCCCGTACAACGAAGCGCCAGCGATGTCCGTGCCGGCGCGTGTGGAAAGTATAGCATCAGAGGGAGAACGAGAAGGGGAGCACTGCTCCACCCAGCCCCCGCAGGGCCCTCACCGCGCGCTGAAGCGGGTTGCCCTCGCCCTCAGCTGAGGGCACGAACCCGAGAGGATGTTGCGCGCTAAAATCGCGGACTTTGCCTCCGGCTTCGCTCAACATGACAACCTACACACTGACCCACCGGTGTACCGGACGCGCTTCAACTCTCGTTGCGAGGGGAGGGGAGGCGGCCGGTGCGTGAAACCTCCGCCGCGTAGCGGATGGCCTCGATCATGCCCCGTGGGTCGGCGACACCCTTGCCGGCGATGTCGAACGCAGTCCCGTGGTCGACGGAGGTCCGCAGGAACGGCAGGCCGATATTGAGCGTGATGCTCGCCGCCCAGTCGTGCACCTTGACTGCGATGTGGCCCTGGTCGTGGTACATGGCGAGCACGGCGTCGTAGCGGCCCTCGATGGCGTGTCCGAAGATGGAATCTGCGGGAACGGGGCCGATGGCGGCGATACCTTCCGCATTCGCGTCCTCGACGGCGGGCCGTATCTCTTCAATCTCCTCCGTTCCGATGAGCCCGGCCTCACCCCCATGCGGATTGAGGGCGGCGACGCCGATGCGTGGTGCGGGAATGCCGTGCGAGGTGAAGAAGCCGTGCGTGAGGCGCAGGGCCTCGAGCACTCGCTCGCGGGTGACGTGGAGGGCGGCTTCGCGGAGCGGGTAGTGCGTGGTGAGATGCACCACGTTGAGGCCGTTCGTGAGGAGCATAGTGAGGACGCGGGGGACGCCGGCGAGGTGCTGGTATATCTCCTGGTGGCCGAAGTCCTCGTGGCCGGCAAGGCGGGCGGCCTCCTTGCTGATGGGAGCTGTGGCGATAGCGTCAACCACGCCCTCCATCGCGAGGCGGGCCGCAGCCGCAGCCCACTCGACAGCTGCAGCCCCTGCGCGCGGCGAGGTCTCACCATGGGGCAGGGCGGCGAGACTGTCGTCGTCGAGCGGGGAGATGACGTTCACGAGTCCCGGCGCGCGAGCGTCGCCGACGCCGTCGACGCTCCGGGCGCGGAGGTCGCTGCCGATGAGGTCGAACTCCCGGTCAAGTACAGCGGGGGAGCCGACGACGAACAGTGCGGCATCCTCTTCCATACCAGGTTGGGCGAGCGCCCTGGCAACGACCTCCGGCCCAATACCGGTGGGGTCGCCGAGAGTTATGGCGATGCGCGGGCGTGCGTCCATACGGTGTGTCCGTCTGCAGGAAGTTGGCACCGATTATAGCGGGTTAAACAGGGCGGGCCCCGTGGGAACATACCCAACGGGGCCCGATGGCCCACTCCCGTGGCGCGTCGAGAGGGGCCTGCGGAGGAGGGAGACGTGGAAGAGCGCAGGGGAGAGCGCACTTCCGGTCGCTTCGGCCCGAAGGCCGGAGCACGTAAGCGTCGATATGTCGTCCAAGGGGGAGGAGTGGATCAGCCGCGCGCGGGACTGCCGTCGAGCGGTCTCGTCATACTCGGCCTGCGGCCCCGTCGTCCGGTGCGCTTGACGGGCAACGCGAACTCGTTGGGGATGAGGGTGAGCTGGCTTACGCCAGTGTCGGAGGACGCGGCACCGGTGGACTGGAACTCGCGAATCTCTTCGATGAACCCGTCCAGCGTGTCGTAGTCTCGGTAGACGCTGGCGTAGCGGACATAGGCAACAGGGTCGAGCTGGCGTAGGCGTTCCAGCGTCAGGTCGCCGATGACGGAAGCCGGGACTTCGGCCTTGCCGAGGTCCTGGAGGTCGTTCTCAATCTCGCCGACGAGTTTCTCCAGGGTGCCGCTGGGAAGAGGACGCTTGGTACATGCGAGACGGATGCTGCGGAGGAGCTTCTGCTTATCGAACTCGTCGCGCCGACCGTCGCGCTTGATGACCTGCAGAGCGGCGTGTTGGATGCGCTCGTAGGTGGTAAAGCGTACGCCGCACCTGACGCACTCCCTGCGCCGACGGATGTCCTGGCCGGTGTCCCGGGAGTCGGTTACCCGGGTGTTGGGGTCTCCGCAGTTCGGACAGTGCATCGTGACCCTCGCGGCTGGAATCGTGCGGTGTCCCTATGGAGGGGGCACCGTCCATGCCTTGGACAACAATATAGAGGATTTTAAGGTGCGCGGGCTACCAGATAAAGCCCTTTTGACTGACAAGGGCTATTCTTTTGCAGCGCGCGCAGAAAGTCAATAGGCAATTTTCGAGATTCTACCAATAGCCGGAGGAAGCAGCCGCGGCATTGGCATATATTGCGTTAATGGGGCACTCGAGCAGGACATGCGAGGCCCCCCGGGAAGGTCCTCCCGGGGGGCTTAATCGCAAAACCTGCGGAGCGGGCCTGGGGAAACCTGCTCCGCGCTCCGCCGCTGTGGGGGACAAGCGGCGGAGTTCGGTTGTCTGGATGGTCTTCTATTCCGCCCGCCGGTTGGTGGGGCGGAGGAACGGCGGGAGGTCGAAGTCGGCCTCGTCGCTGATGGCGCGGCGGAGGAATTCGGCGATGCCGTCGTCGTTGAGGCTCATCTGCTCAATGCTGGGGAGGCCGGTAGCGATGATGGTGACGCACATCTCGTCCTCCATCTTGGGGTCCGTCACCATGCCGAAGATGATGTTGGCGTCCGGGTCGACGGAGTTGGCGATGACGTCGGCGGCGCGCTGCACTTCCTTGAGGGTCATGTTGGCGCCGCCTGTGATATTGAGGAGAACGCCCCGCGCGCCTTCGATGTTGACATCCAGCATGGGGCTGTGGATGGCGCTCTTCGCGGCCTCTATGGCACGGTTCTCGCCGTGCGCGGCGCCTATGGACATCCAGGCCGGGCCCGCGCCGGTCATGATGGTCTTAACGTCGGCGAAGTCCAGGTTGATCTCACCGGGGATCGTCACCAGCTCCGCGATGGACTTCACGCCGAGACGGAGCACGTCGTCAGCCAGTTTGAAGGCATCCTCGGCAGAGAGGTCGTCGTCGCACATTGCGCCGAGGCGGTCGTTCGGGACGACGATGAGGGTATCCACAGCCTCGCGCAGGCGGGTCAGGCCGTCGTCCGCATTCTTGCTGCGCTTGCGGCCTTCGAACCGGAAAGGCTTGGTTACGACGGCGATGGTAAGCGCGCCAGTCTCACGGGCAACCTCTGCGACGACCGGGGCTGCGCCGGTCCCGGTGCCGCCGCCCATGCCGCTGGCGATGAACAACATGTCGGCGCCACGGACCGATTCGTAGATCTCTTCGCGGGACTCTTCGGCTGCGGTGCGCCCGATCTCAGGGTCGCCGCCGACGCCGAGACCGCGCGTGATCGTGTCGCCGATGCGTATCTTGACCGGCACATCGAGACGCACGAGGTGCTGGGCGTCCGTGTTCACGGCCAGGTACTCAACGTGCGGGACGCGCTCGCGGTACATGCGGTTGACGGCATTGCAGCCACCGCCACCTACGCCGATGACCTTTACGCGTGCGATACCGTCGATGTCCGCCTTGTGCTCATTGCCGAAAAGTTCCATGGTCATAACCGTTACCCCTTTGCCTGGTCCTGTGTTGGACTGATGGTGTTGTCCTCTGCTGAGACGCCCTCTTCCGCTCTGTTGCCCTGCTATTCCCGCTGTGGGAACGCCCTGTGTTGTCGGCTCATACACCCGCTCCCGTTGGTTCCCTTGACTTGAAGCGGGACAGCCAGCCGCGGGACCGCCCTCCAGGTGGAGCGGTGGGCCCGAGTGGTGCGAGTGCGTCCACGTGCCGCTGCCGCATGGCCCACAGCACCAGTCCAACGGCCGTGGAGTAGGCGGGGTCCATCAACTCATCCGGCAACCCAAGCGTGGGTGAGGGAGTTCCGATGCGCACCGGGCGTTTCCCATAATCCGCGACGATGTCCACGAGCCCGGGCAGCACGGATGCACCCCCGGTCAGCACGATCCCGCCGGATGGGATATGCGTGAGTCCGTTGGAGGCAAGGCGGTGCATCATGAGCCGTACGAGCTCCACGGCCCGGTCATGCAAAAGCCGGTTGAGCTTCTTGACGTGGACGGAAGTGACATTACTGCCCAGCCCCGGCTTCACCTCAGCGGTGTCGCGTTCGGTGAGATGCTCGAACCAGACGGACCCCTTCGAGATCTTGGCGCGCTCGGCGGCGATAGGCAGCAGGCCGAGCCCGGTTGCAATGTCGGTTGTGAAGTGTTGCCCCGCGATCGGGATGCTGCACGTGTACCATGCAGACCCCTCACGGTAAACGACAACGTCCGTTGAGCCCCCGCCGATGTCCACGAGGACAACGCCGAGGACCCGCTCGTCCGGATTGAGGACAGCTTCGCCGCTGGCGAGGTGCTCAGCGACGAGTCCGCGGAGGGTTACGCCGGCTGCGGAGATAGTGGCGAGCAGGGTGTCCACCGGCACTGAGTCGCCCATGATGACGTGCGATTCCTCGAACGATCGGGGAACGGTCTGAATGATCCGCATGCCGATGGGGTTGTGAGCGATGGACTGCATCAGGCCGTCGACGTTGGACTGAGTGAAGTAACCCTCGCCATTGACGATGCCGTGTTCCGTCTCATCGCGGCGAACGTTGTGCGACTGAAGGTGGCTGCCGGTGACGCCTGCGATGGCAGGGGGGAGTTTGCGTCCAAGCGTCTTCTCCGCCTCACTCACGGAAAGCCGGATGCACTCCTTCATCGCATCCGGGGTAACGACCATTCCCTTGCGCATGCCGGCCGAAGCCGCGTGGCCCCTGGCAACGATCTCCACTCCACCTTCCATGCCGACCCTTGCGACGAGTGTGACAACCTTCGTCGTTCCGACATCGATGGCGGTATAGAGCTGTTCACGCGAGTTTGTCATCTGACCCCTTCTGACCTCATACGTGTTCGGCAACGCGCATCCGCGCACTACGGCTGCGCCTGTTGCGGGCGACCTCATCGGCCCCCGGCCTGAGAACGTGTTTCGTCAGGGGGCGGACCACACCGCTGCTGACGAATCGCTTTACCTCGCGATCTTCGAGAGAGTGGTAGGCGATGGTTACGAGGCGCCCCCCAACGTTCAGGACGGAGGCGGACTGGCTGAGGCCGAGCCGGAGGTTGCCGACTTCGTCGTTCGTGGCCATGCGGAGCGCCTGGAATGTTCGGGTGGCCGGATGAGTCCGGCCCTTGCGGTAACCGGACGCATGCGCAACGACCTCCGCAAGCTCAACGGCATCAGTCAACGGTCGGGCTGCGACGATGGCGCGTGCGATACGTCGTGAGCGCGGCTCCTCGCCGAGCGTGTAGATCAGGTCTGCGAGTTCCTGCTCCGGCAGGCCGTTAACGAGGTCTGCGGCGGAGGGTCCTTCCGGCGTGAACCGCATGTCCAACGGAGCGGAACGGCGGAAACTGAACCCGCGCTCCTCGGAGTCGAGCTGGCGAGATGAGAGTCCCAGGTCGAACAGGACGCCGTCGGCGGGTACGAACCCGTGAGTGCGGGCCTGGGAGGCGACCGTGCCGAAGTTGGCATTGACGACAACGGCGCGGTCACCGAAGGGGCGCAGCCGCTCAGTTGCGGGGAGGACGGCCTCCGGGTCTGCGTCGAGGCCGAGAACACGTCCATCCGGAGCGGACGCTTCCAGGATGGCGGTGGCATGTCCCGCGTCGCCGAGGGTACAGTCAACGTAGGCACCGCCCGGGCGAACGGCGAGCCCAGTGATGACCTCGGCGGTCATGACTGGTTCGTGGTATATGTGGCTGTTGTCGGGCATCAGGCTGCTTCTGCTCCGGTGGCAACGTGCAGGAAAACGTTAGACGTTGTCTAAGACTGAATCAATGCGTTTGCATAGCATTCAATCGGGTTTATGCGGCTCGAGCCAGGGCATCCATAAGGCGATTACCATGCGAACCGGGGAGCAGTTGCGCTATGGACACAGGCTGTGACGAACGCGGCCACAACATGTTGTAGGTAAGTCTCAGACTTCTCTTAGAAACGCCGCCAGGTTCTTCTACGGCAACAGAGCAGTTGCTATAATGCACTCCGCCCTGCGCCCGGGCATCTGCTGCCGCAGGGCTACTCCATGCTGTCGAGAATGCCGTATGACGCAAGAGACTGCTGCCTTCACGCCTCCGTACCGGCTGCTCATGGGAGCTGGACCGTCCAACGTGCACCCTCGCGTACTGCAGGCGATGAGTTCCTCGCTTCTCGGGCATCTGGACCCGAACTTCCTCGCCGTGATGGACGACGTACGCGCTCTGTTGCGGTACGTCTTCCAGACCGAGAACGCGGTGACGCTGCCGATCTCCGGTACCGGCACTGCAGGCATGGAAGCCTCGATGGTGAACATCATCGAACCCGGCGACACGTTCGTGGTGGGCATCAACGGGTACTTCGGTCAGCGATTGGGGGAGATCGCGGAACGCAGCGGGGCGAACGTCATCAGGGTCGAGCACGAGTTGGGCAAACCCGTGGACGCCGATCGCTTGCGCTCAGCGCTCAGCGCGGCCGGGAAGGTGAAGGGAGTCGGTGTCGTGCATGCAGAGACGTCCACTGGCGCGGCCACCTCCATTAAGGAGATAGCAGACGTTGCCCATGAGGCGGGGGCGTTACTGGTTGTGGACGCGGTCACGTCGCTCGGTGGCGTGGAGTTGCGCGTGGACGAGTGGGGAGTGGACGTCTGCTACAGCTGCACGCAGAAGTGCGTAGGAGCGCCTCCGGGACTTGCGCCCCTGACGCTGAGCCCGCGAGCGGTAGAGATGCTGCAGAGCCGTACCGGCAAAGTGCGGAGCTTCTATCTCGACCTCACGGAACTGAGCAGCTACTGGGACCGCCGGGCGTACCATCACACTGCGCCGATATCCATGATCTACGCGCTGCGCGAGGCGCTCCGGTTGATCGCGGAAGAGGGGATAGAGGCGCGCTGGGAGCGTCACAGCAGGAATGGGGCAGCACTGCGTGCCGGACTGCAGGCGATGGGGTTGAGCCTCGTGGCAGACCCGGAAGTACAACTACCGAGTCTTACCGCGGTCCACGCGCCTGACGAGGTCGACGAAGCCCAGGCACGCCGCTACCTGTTGGACCGACACAACGTTGAATTGAGCGGTGGCCTGGGAGCGCTTGCAGGGAAGGCGTGGCGCATCGGGCTGATGGGCCACAACAGCACCACTCCGAATGTGCTCACCGTTCTCGGCGCGCTCGAAGAAGCGATGGGCGACCAGGGATATGAAACGCAGGCCGGGGCGGGTGTCGCGGCGGCGCAGCGAACACTGCGCGGGGTTGACTAGCGACTACGGCTTGACCGCTTTCACGCTCAGTATGGGCCAGTAGAACCCGATCGTGCCGTTCATTCGGGGCGTGATGCCGAACGCTTGCGCCGCTGCCATGGGCGCATCCTTCAGCGCCTGCTCCAACCGGACGGCCTCCTCCTCCGGCATCCCGGCACGTTCCGTCCAATCCGGGTACTCGAGGTCGACGCGCGAGAGGTCGGTCTGCGCGATGCTCAGCTCCGCGCGTTCCATGGCGCCGACCCATTCGGCCTCAGCGAGGTTCCGCACGTGGGACGGGTCACGCCAGACCTCGATATCGTGCATCCAGGCGGTGGCCTCGGGGTCTTCAGGCGAGATCGTGTCGATGAGGATGAGCTCTCCGCCGGGCGCGAGGGCGCGATGCACCTCCCTGAGCCAGGCGTCGACGCTCAGGAAGTGGTGCGCGGCGGTGCGGCAGGTGATGAGGTCCAGGCTGCCATCCCGGCAGGGCAGAGACTCGGCTGCGGTGAGCATCAACTCGGTCTGCGGGGCCCCTCGTTCGACACGCAGTGAACGCGCCTGTTCGAGCATCTCAGGCGTCACGTCCGTGGCGATGACCCGGTCGCAGTGGTCGGCGACGGCGAACGCGGTGAAGCCCGGACCCGCGCCGATGTCCACGGCCGTCCGGTAGCGGCGGTCGCTCAGCATGGACGCGGCGGAGGCGAGTGCGCCGGGCTGCGCGTGCGTCCTGCTCGCGCCGTAGGCCCTCGCGAGCCGTCCGAACTGGCTCTGGGAGCTTCTGTCCGGCTGTGCATTCATCATCGGGCGTTCTTCTCCTAGAAAGCGAGCCAGGCGAGCACCGCGGTCACGATCCCCACGGTGAGCCCTGCCAGCGTTACCGCTGCCTCTTCCAGCGTTACGGGGCCGAGGTAGAGCAATGGAAAGCTGACGATGGTGCCTGCGAGGACGACGTGGCGGAGCTTGCGTTTCGTTGCGGCTGAGAGCATGGCCTACCTCGATAGCGTCGGTAGCAGTTCGATGATGATGATGGCCTCGATGCCTGCAAGGACAACGAGGCCGAGGATGTACGGGATGACGATGCGGAAGATGTCCCGCTCCTTGCCCGCGAGACCGACGACCGCCGCGCCCACGAGCACCTTTGCCGGGGCCATGGGGCTGCCGACGGACGCGCCGATGGACTGGATGCTGGAGATGGTGACCGTCCCGATACCCAGTTCCCGTGCCGTCTCCAGTTGGAGCAGTCCGAACATGACGTTCGAGTTGGTGTTGCTGCCGCTCATGAACGAGCCAAGCAGCCCGATAAACGGCGAGACGAACGGGAAGAACGAGCCGGATACGTTCGCGATGCCCTGCGCCAGCAGCACGGTCATGCCGGTGTCCGCCATGACGACCGCCATCATCACCATGGTTGTGACGCCGATGGAGGAGCTGAGGCTCTGCCCGTAGGTGAGCTTCATCGCCTCCCAGGCGACACCCTTCCGCCAGCGCTTCGCGAGGACGTACACGACCGCGCTGATCACGATGCTATAGAAGATGAGCGGGGCGGGATGGTTGAGCACGCGTATCGGCGCATAGTCGTTTGCGGCGGCAACGGCGAATCCCTGGGCGGACGTGAACGCCGGATAGTCGAGCGACCACTGTATGCCGCGCACCGCCTCCTTCACCGGGCCGATCTGCGATATGACGCTCAACGTGATGAGCAGCAGATAGGGCATGAAGGCGAGGATGAACGGCATGGGCCGAGCGTCGGGCTCGTCTGCCGCTCCGGCGGGCGGCGTGTCGGGCAGGGGCTGCGTCTGCGGGGCACCCCGCAGCAGCGGCGTGCGCGAGAGTATGGCCAGCGCCACCATACCGAGGATCCCCGGAACGGTGGATGCTATCTGCGGCGCGCCGCCCCACGCGAGCGCGTACATCGCCGCAGCCATGACTGAGCCGACGACGACAACGAGCGGCAAGCTGCGGCGCACCGCGCTCAGCCCGCCTTGGATGTGGGCGACGAGCATGCCGCTCGCGACGATGATGGGCGCGAAGAGCAACGCCATGTGGGGAGCAATGACCTCGCCCTCAATGCCGGTGACCAGTTGGATGGTGTAGTAGGACGAGCCCATGGAGCCGAACGTCACGGCCCAGCCGTGCCCGACGAGCGCCATCGCTGCGGCGCGGGCAGGTGGGAAGCCAAGCATGATGAGCAGCGGGGCAGAGACAGCCACGGGCACCCCGAACCCGGTGATGCCCTGGATGAAGCTGGAGAACCCCCACCCGATGAGTAGCGCCTGCACGAGGCGGTCACTGGCAAGCCGGGCCATCGTTCGTCCGATGGCGTCGATGCCCTTGAGCCTGTCCACCATGTTGAACAGGTAGACGGACGTCCAGACGATGGTGAGCACGAAGACAGCGAGGCTCAGCCCCTTGGCGCTCGCTATGGCGACGTGGTCCCGCATCGCGCCGAAGACGAGCAGCGCCAGCGCGAGCGCCAACAGCCATGCGGCGGCCCCGGCGCGCGGCGCGCTCCAGTTCAGCCAGATGATGGCGACGACGAGGAGGACGACCGGCGAGGCGGCCAGCAGCCAGTTGATGGGCGTGAGGTCAGGGCCTGTCATGGAGAGGCGCAGGATAGCCGTCCTGCCTGCTCCGCACAACGGCGGCAGGGCGGCGCTGGTACAATCCGAAGAGGTTCCTGCTCATGGTTCTCTCGCTCTCCGAACGCTTATCCCGCGGTCTGCTGCTCTGCGACGGCGCCACCGGCACGCAGATGTACGCACATGGCCTCACCGCCGCGTTGCCGGAACCGGCGAACGTCGACCAGCCGGACATCGTGAAGGGAGTGCATCTCTCCTATCTTCGTGCAGGCGCGGAACTCATAGAGACGAACACCTTCGGCGCGAACGCCGCCAAACTCGGCGCGCACACGATGGCCTCGCGCGTGGAAGAGCTGAACCACGCCGGGGTTGCGCTGGCGAAGGAAGCGGTGCGGCTGCACGGTCAGAACGTCTGGGTTGCGGGGTCAATGGGCCCGCTGCCGCCGGACGTAACCGGGGCGGGTCTCTTCTCTCCGGCATCCGCGTGGAACGTGTTTGCGGAGCAGGCGGCTGCGCTCTCGGATGCCGGAGCGGACCTGGTCCTGCTCGAGACGTTCACCTCACTTCCGCAGCTCAGGCAAGCCATCGAGGCGGTGCAGTCCGTGTCCGAGTTGCCGGTCATCGCCCAGATGACCTTCACCGGCGACGGACTGACACCGGGCGGAGACTCTCCGGAGGAGGTTGCTGCAGCGTTGAACGACGCCGGACTGGCCGCGCTGGGCGCCAACTGCAGCGTGGGGCCAGACCTGCTGCTGAGTGTCGTTGAGCGCATGGCGGCGACGGCCGCCGTACCACTCATCGTTCAGCCGAACGCGGGCCTGCCTGCCTACGTGGGGGGGCGGCTACAGTACGCCGCTTCCCCGGAGTACTTCGCGGAGACAGCGCGCGAGATCGCGCGCGCCGGAGCAGCGGCGATCGGCGGGTGCTGCGGGACGACGCCTGCGCATGTCGCCGCTGCCCGTGACGCGGTGCGCGGAGCCCTGCAGTCTTCAGCACGCCGTACCGCCACTCCCGCCATTGCGCGAACGCAGCGCGTCGAGGCCCCGGCTGCTCCACCGACGGGACTGGCGGAACGCATCACGCGGGGCGAGTTCGTCGTCACAGTGGAACTGGCGCCGCCGCGCGGGTTCGACATCAGCGGAACACTGGACAAGTTACGGGGCGTCGCCGGGAGTGTCAGCGCAGTGAACGTTGCGGACAGCCCTCGCGCGCAGGGGAGGATGAGCGCACTCGCCACAGGAAGCCTCGTGCAGTCGCGGCTTGGTGTCGAGACGGTGATGCACATAGCCATCCGTCATCGCAACCTGCTGGCCTTGCACTCTGACCTGTTGGGGGCGCATGCACTCGGGTTGCGGAACGTCTTCACGGTAATGGGCGACATTCCACTCACGGGCGATTATCCCTACGCGACCGCAGTGAGCGACGTTACAGCGTCCGGGCTGATCCAACTGATGGCCGGATTCAACGAGGGCGTGGATGGGAACGGACGGGAGATCGGCCAACCAACGTCGTTCTTCATCGGCGCGGCCTTGAACTTCAACGCGCTGGACCTGGACAGGGAACTTCGCGTGCTGGAGCGCAAGGTCAAGGCCGGGGCACACTTCCTGCTGACGCAGCCGGTGTACGCGGCGGAGCACGTGGAGCGCGTGTGGTCACTACTGGGAGGATTCCCGCTTCCGGTCATCATGGGAGTGCTGCCGCTTCGGAACGCGCGTCACGCGCGTTTCCTGCACAACGAGGTCCCAGGCATCGTGGTACCGGATGACGTGATGCGGCGCATGGATCTCGCCGAGTACCGGGGCGACGCCGGCGGTAAGGAGGGCATCGCGCTGAGCCGTGAACTTCTGACGTCGCTCTCCGGGCGCATCGCGGGGGCGTATTTCATGCCGCCGTTCGAGCGTTTCAGCGTGGTGCCGGAGACGATGAAGGGGCTGTCGTTGCCAGAGCCCGGCTCGCAGTAAGCCCCGGATGGTATCCTGACCGCACCCAACCGTACACGTGGGGCCGTAGCTCAGTTGGGAGAGCACCTGCTTTGCAAGCAGGGGGTCAGGGGTTCGAGTCCCCTCGGCTCCACCAAACTTGACGATACACAGAACTGTCTTTGAAATGTGGCTGGTCCTGTCAGGCTCGCCAAAACCTGCTACCACATGACTGTTGCCGGGGCAGCACAGTGGAGTGATGCTCAGCCGACGGGTCAATCACTCGCAAATCGTGCTCAAGTGGGTTGAGCGGTCAGGGGCAGGTGGTGTCGTTCCCGATCATCAATCCGTCTTGGTCGATGAACCGTCGCCACCCACGTCATGCCCCTCGGGGGCGAGTCCCGGGAAGAACCTGAGGCTGGCCTGCTGGATAAGCTGGTGTTGGGTCGGCTCGTCCAACTCTCCGATAAAGGGCCGGAAGGTCTTCAGCTGGTTCTCGATCGACCGAGCATCGCGCTCGCGATCCCGGTGATGGTTGGACTGGCCGAACAGGAGAAACGCCGTCCCCGACAGCAGCACCAGCACAGAGATACGAGTGACATTGAACGTTACGTTATCGGCTAGGGAAGAACTTACGTTCTCGAAGTCTCGGAAGAACCAAACTATGATCACCACTGCTGCTATGGCGAAGACGGCCGCGACCGCTCGCAAGATATTGGCCACCCATGCCTGGCGGGTGGCCTCCCGCATCCACGCTCCGGCCACATTCTCAGTTGCGGTTACCCCCAAGATCTTCTCGGTTCTGTCTAGGTGCCCCTTCATTTCTCCCAGGATGCCTTCCGCGTTGGTTCTGAACTCTCCCAGGATTTGGTCCGAATCGCGGTTCAATCCATCCACTACCCCGTCGAACGTCGCTCTCTGTTGCCGCTGCTGGTTCTCGAATGACCGTGACCTCTCGGACTCAGACTGGCCGAAGGTGGTCTGCTGGTCTCCGATAATCTTGTCCACGCGCCTCTCAACGTTCCCCGCCTTCTTGTCGATGCCGTCGAATCGCGAGTCCAGCGAAGCCAGCCGCTTTCTCTTATCTTCATCCAGCGCTTCGGTCGCCGTCTTGAAGCTGGAGATATCCTGTCTGGCTCTCACCAGTTCCGACACCACCTGTTCGACCAGCGGTTCTTGGGTAAGCGGCATCGGCAATCGTCCCACAGCATCGAGGAACCCTTCCGATCTTTCTGATAGGTCTCTTAGTCTCTCGGTGGCCATGCCTCGCTGAGGCGGAAACTGGCTGATCTCATTGTCAGCATCCTCCAAGGTCTGGTTGGCGTCGTAGACGTAGTTTGTGATCTCAGACAGAACTGCAACTGGAATCAGCAATGCCTGAGAGACCCTTAGCCGGTTGTCTGCATATTCGATTCGGAACCGGACATCGTCGACCGCTTGGACTCCGTCGTTCGTACGTATCCGCGGCCTGAACTTCTGCAACCGGGCAGC
The DNA here is from genome assembly GCA_034422795.1 of Dehalococcoidia bacterium. Classification (GTDB taxonomy): domain Bacteria; phylum Chloroflexota; class Dehalococcoidia; order Lucifugimonadales; family Australimonadaceae; genus Bin16. The sequence continues at coordinate 73,031 of DAOUJK010000054.1, forward strand.
AAGGCTTTCGAGCGCAGCAACCGCCTCGTTCTTGGTGGCGTCAGCTACCATCCGTTCCTGCTTTCCGAGCTGGCGTGACCCCATTGACCCCTTGCAGGTGGAAGTGGCAAGGGATTATTCATGTTTGGCTGGCAGGTTGTTACTAGGGCATGTACCAGTCCCCTACATGCGCTCTCGTTTAGGCTCTGCATCTGCAATCGCTTAGATGTTGTGGGGTCCGTGTAGGTGGTCCATGGTGCCTCACTCGCGTGCGGCCCCCTCCGGCTCTCATCACCCATCAGGATACAGCAACACCCACTTCCTCGAATAATGGCGACTTGACATTCGTAGAACTACGATGCGGGTACGCAGTACACTCAGCATCGACGTAGGCGAGTCCACCCGGCAAGCAGTCTACGCTGCCTGGCCCGTTTCATTGGTGCGCGGATGAATAGGCGAGACAAGAACACGATAGGGCTCATTGCCGAAGTCCTTGTCTCCGTGTTCATCCTGTGGGCAGCATGGCCAGACCTCATTGCGCCGAATCTCCCCACGGTCTGGCAGATGCTGACCGGTGGGTCGTGACGGAGAGGCTCTGTCAACCGGCAGGACTTACAGTGGGGAGCGACGGCACTTGGTGTAAGCAGATAGAATGTGGAGCACTATGCTCGGCCGACCGCGGAGTGTGTCTGATGCGGAACAAGCAACAGAAAGACAATCGGATTTCGTTCCTCACCAAACAGTACTCATTGCTGCTGGCTCCTGGGTTCTGGGAGCGATTGTGGAATAGGCGACACCTCCTCACTCTTGAGCAGTCGTATCTGTTGCTGCTGTCCCAAGAGAAGTTCTTTTTGGGCGATTACCGCACTGCCCTCATCCGGCTGGCCGAGTGCATCGACACTCCGGGGGGGATGGAAAAGCACACAGCGAACAAAGTGTGTCTCATGGCTTCGCTCATGGAGTCGCTGTGTGAACTGTTCCCATGGCCGTACCAGGTGCTCTATGCGGGAGTCGCGGCGAACCGCTTGGTCGCACCGGAGTTGGAGCGGATATCCCCATCCCCCTCCTACAAGGCATCAGTCATCAAACGGTTGAGACAGACAAAGACCGGAGAATGAACTATGAGGGTTCCGGCATCGTTCGGAGCAGGACGCCAAGGGAGAGTCATTGCCCACGGAACCGTGTAAGCCGGGGATGGCGCGTGCGAACGTGGGTTGAGCTGGCACCGGGCTAGTCGAGGAAGGGCCCGCCATGGAGCTGCCGGAACACGTCGAGGAATGCCGCCTCGCGGCCCGGTGGGGTGTGCCCGAGGAATACCCGGTAGACTTGCTCGTCTGTCAGGTAGGGCTGATATTCCAAGTACCGCTCGTATATCTCCCGCATCGCCGATGAGAAAGCGGCTTCCCCGATGGTATTGAACAGGGTGGCCAGCAAATGGTGGCCCATCCCATAGCCGCAGGTGCTCTGCGCCACGGGGTTCGGATGATTGGGGTCGCTGAGGGTGTGGAGGTTCGGGACTCCGTTGTCCCGGCAGTACGAAAGCACGCCTTCATTACCCGCGACGGCCTGATCGCCAGCGCTTACATACTCGGCAACCATGTTGGCCCCGCCTTCGTACAGCCAGAAGGGCCCGATGTCGCCGTTCAGCCAGAAATGCGCTATCTCGTGGTAGAGAGTCGAACTGCCACCGGACAGGTTCAGGTCAGCCCCCCTCAGCAAGACCAGGGAATCACCCCAGTTCACTCCGCCGTACCAGATGTCGTATGCGTCGACGTTCAACGACAGGACGATGAGGTCTGTCCAGGGGAACGGTGCCCCCATGAGCCTCTCGGCGCCCCGCGTCCCGCGCTCCACCACCGCCAGGACATCCTCGTCCGGTGACGGAGCATCGTTGGAGAAGACCCACAGATCGACCTCGCCCGCCAGGGGCAGCGAGATGGTTGCCGAGCGTGTGAAGCGTTCGGCGAGCAGGCGCCTGTACAGGGCGTCGATCCCGGTTGTGTGGCTCACCGCGCTGATGAATGCGCGCTCCCCGGCGTCGAGCCCGTCCGTGAACCAGGGCTGTCCGATGAGCAACTCGAACGATTCCTCGTGCTCCGTGTTCATCCGTCCCAGCGTATGGAGCAGCCAGGTGTTCCGGGACCGCACCGGCTCTTCCAACGTGTAGGCGAGCATCCGGCGCGCCAGCGCGGGATCATGGTCGGCCAGGTGGCCCAATCCATAGACCGCGTCGTCCTCCAGCGGGTCGAGGCCGTCGGCGATCCAGGGCGCCTGCGCCACCGCGCGGCCCAGCTCCGGGTCCCTTTGCCATACCTCCCGTATCGGCTGTACCGCCAGCGGGTATGGCGGGTCGCTGTACCAGGGGACGTATTCGGCGATAGCCTCTTCCATGGTTGCCGTTGCGCCTGGCGTTGACGAGGGCGCCGTTGCCGTCGGCATGGGCGCCGGCGTCGTCGTTGGGCCGGGAACGGGCGTTGTCTCTGCCGCTGGGGTCGGCGCCAGCGCAGCCACCTCGATCTCCCTGCTCCCCGAAAGGCCCGCCGCGTCGTAGACGAGCACGGAGGTACTCCCCGGTTCGACACCTCCGAATACGTTCGTCATGATTCCGTCCGAACGGGAGACCTCGTCGGGCTCCTGACCGTTGAGCTTGACGCTGACGCCGCTTCCTGCGGGCGCCCGCAACTCGACGACGACCGTGGACCCGTTGACGGCCACGCGGTGGAACTCCCACTCCCGCACCGGCGCCGGAGTGGGAGACGCAAGCACAGCGGCAGGCGTTGGCGAAGACGGAGGAACCGGGGTGGAGGTTGGAGTGGGTGCAGCGATGGCAGTTGGCGTGGACGTTGCAGCCGCAGTGAGAGTTGCCGCAGAGGTGGGAGTTGGCCCAGGGACAGGCGTGTGCAGCGGAGTGGGCGTTGCCCTTGACGTGAGCGGATAGGCCATGTTCGGCGCCGGCGGGTCGCCGCAGCCCGCGGCCGCAAGGGAGAAGAGCGCCAGGGCCGACGCCAGCACCACGGCGGCGCGACTCTGAAATCGGAGGCGTTCCCTCTTCCCTCCGCCGGGCCAGCGTGAGGAACTGGTGGCCATCCTCAATCTCCAGCACACGCCGAGAAGGAGCTGAGGGCGCGATGCTCCGCGTAGACGGCCCACTCGCCTATCGATCAGGCCAGCCATCGGCGCGCTCGCCAGCGTCTAGAGCGTCCTGCACGGCGGCAGCGGCCTCATCCGTCACCCACTGGCGCCAGACGCCCGGGTTGCCGTTCAACCACCAGATCACGGCATCGGCATGGCTGGCGCCGTTGTCGAGCCGCCATACCGTCATGGCAGCGTAGTGGTCGATGCTGAGGTCCCACTTCCGCAGCATGGCGGCCACGTCGGGAGTGCGCATGAGCAGTTCGGGGCGCACGGCGATCAGGAGCGTCGTCTCGTCGTAGGCGCAGGCCTTGGTCGTGGCCCAACACGCGTGGCTATAGGGCGGCTCCTCCAACCGGACCATGTCCAGCTTCAGCGCGGGGGCCATGCTGCTGTCCAGATAGCCCAGCCAGGGCTCCCGTTGCTCGTACTTGGCGAAGAGCCCGCCGTGCAGCGCCGCTTCAGATTCGGGGACGACGATCGCTACGTGCTCGGAGAGGCCGTAGCCATCGACCTGGACTGCGTTCACCACGTTGCAGGCCCAGCCGTCGGGGCAGGAGACCAGCCTGGCCCTGCCGCCACTCTCAGGGGTCGCGAACAGCTGCCGGTACTGCTCCTCTTTCAGGTCTTCAACGCTGTCCAACCCCGGGTGCTTCTCCTGGATGTACGCGGGGATCATGAACGCCGATTGCGAGAGTCTGCTCAGGCTCTCGCCCAACGAGACCACCTCGCCCGCCACCGTGGCCTTTTCCCAGGCTTCGCTGGCATTGGGCAGCCAGAGCTCCATCATCACGTCGCTGTCGCCCCGTCTCAGGGCAGGGACCGCCTCTGTCGTGCCTCCTTCGATCACACCCGTAGGATGCCCATAGCCCTTCTCCACGATGTACTGAGCGATGCGGTTCTGTGACAGTGCGCTGTCCCAGCCAAGGTCGTTGAAGACGATGGGGTCCTTAGCGGCCGTGGGGGTAGGTGGTGTCAGGGTTGCTGAGGGGGTCGGCGCGGCGCAAGCAGCCGCCAAGCATAGCGCGAGCATCAGCGGGAAGGCTCTCATCCGTGACCCCAAGACCATCTACGTCACCGGCGTGTCGGCCGGCAACGTGACCATCACGCACGCGGTCTCAGGCACCGACCCGGCCTACACGGGCGATCCGCTGGTCCTGCAACAGGTGGCCGTCTCGGTGCCTGCACAGCAGAAGTCGGCCCAGGAGTCGCCCAGTTCGCCGCAAGAAGGCTCGGAACCGGTGGCGGTGCAGCCGCCATTGCCCGGCCCTGTGGTGGAGGTGCGGCTGGCGGCGACTTCGGACAGCCTGACCGTCAGTTGGAGGCCTCCGGAGACCGGCGTTGCGCCGACGCGCTACATCGTGCACATCGCGCCGGTTGGCGGGGGCAAGGGGGAGACCAAGGAGCCCAAGGCGAAGCGGACCTCCGTGACGTTCCGCGGCCTGGAGGCCGGTGAGACCTACAGGGTTTTCGTGCGTGCGAAGAACGCAGAGGGCAAGGGGCCTCGTGCGAAGGCCAGAGTCACCCTGCCGGAAGCGCCCCCGGGATAGTCCCCGTCGGACGCTGGTCTCGACTGAGAGAGTTCTGACCGGCAGAGCGAAACACCATTGGAAGGAGGCACGGCGCCATGTTCGACACCGGAAGCAACACTGCTGCTGCTCGTCTCCGTGCTGTTCTCCACGCAGGAGGAGCCGGGGCGGGGTGGAGTCGTGGGACAACCGCGGGACCGGGGAACGGCTTCACTTCGGTTACGTGTTCGGTTCGGGCTGGAGCCGGGACGGGTAGGGCTGGGGGCAAAGCGGGATGAGGCGCAGATTCCGCCTGATGTGTGATGACCGAACGTCCGATGGCCGGGACGATTCATCATGGCCGTGGCGGTCGCCGCCATCGCCGGGGCGCTTGGTCTGCTCGTTATCCCGTCCGCCGCGGCGCAGTCCCCCACCACCCTGATGCTGACGGTGGACAACGGCACGGTGAGCGAGGACGCCGGCACGGTCACCGTGACCGCCACACTGGACCGGCCTGCGCCCGCAGGCGGAGTGCGGGTGACGCTGACCTCGCGGCCCATCAGCTCCCGGGCAAGGGCTGGCTACGACTTCTCGTTGCCGCCCGCTTTCACCATCGCCGAGAACGACACCGTGGGGACGGCGGACGTCACCATCCTGGACAACCCGGCCGTCGAGCCGGACAAGCCCGTCGTCCTGAACGCCACCGTCAATGCGCCGGGCGTCGCCGCGAAAGGCGTCACTTTCACCCTGGTCGACGACGACACGCCGCTCCTGACCGGCATACACGTCCTGGTCGGCTCCGACATCGAGGCGGACGGCGACTTCGGCCGGCTCCCGAATCTGCTGCTGACGCCGAGCTTCGATGGCCTCACCTACGAATACGAGGCTCGGGCGAACCCGGAAATACAGGATGTAACGCTGTTCGTCACCGGGGGAGTGGACAGGGGCAGCATCGAGATGGGGTTGCAGGGCTCGCTGGAGCAGCCCAGCGTCATCCAGTACGGCAATGCGCTGAGCCAGCCGATCACCCTCTCGGACGGGGAGAACGTCATCGAAATACAGAGGACGCAGTACGACAGGACCTCCACCTACACCGTAACGGTGACCCGCGGGCTGCTGCCCGCCCCAGCGGTCACGGTGACCCGGGGGGCGCGGGACGGAGGCCCCGCCATCACGGTCACGCTGACGGACCAGCCCCTGACCAGCCAGGAGATGCGGGTCCAGGTGCGGGAGTCCACGTCCGATCCCTGGCCTGACGCCGCAGAGAGCAACCAGCTGCCCGCGGGCGCAAGCGCCGGCGCGTACACATCGACGTTCAGGGACATCACGGTCACCGGGCTGGCGGTGGGCACGGACTACGAGGTGCGCGCCCACCTGGTCGAGCTCAGCGGGCCGGTCACGGACCTCACCCGGACCGTCATCAGCCGGTCCAGCGGCGAGGCGCAGGTGACCACGCTGAGTCTCGCGCCCGCGCCGACGGGGTTGACGCTGACGCCCACCAAGCCGGGAACAGGACTCACTCCCGCCATCCAGGTGAGATGGAGCGCAGTGGAGGACGCGGGCCGGGTCTGGTACCGCGTGCGCTGGCGG
>DAOUJK010000055.1:0-8949 GCA_034422795.1 Dehalococcoidia bacterium
GGAGGGAGTCGAACCCACAACCTGCCGATTACAAATCGGCTGCGCTGCCGTTGCGCCACTCGGGCCGGGACGGCATTCGCCTCAATCAAAAAAGACGGCCCGCAGGCCCGCCCAATCGCAGATTATCGTACACTCGCTCAGGGCAGTCAAGCGGGGTACGGTCATTCCGAGCGGAGGGCAGCGGAACGCCGCGCTTAGCGCCCAGGATCCTCTCGGGGATGCCCCGTTGCTGGTTCGTGGCTCAACGGATTCACTACGGGCTTGGTACGCAACCTACTCAGGAAGCAGCCCGCGCCGCTTGAACTCCCACACTACAGAATCATGTACCGCGCGCCCCTCTGCTTCGGCACGCTCTGCGTCTGCATCACTGGGTTCCGGCCAGTTGCCTGGATACCTCGTTTCCACGGCCCACTCGGTCAGTTCTGCCAGGTCAGGGTGCTCTGCCTGCACCGCCCAACTCGCCGGGAGGAGGTTGCGAAGGGCATCCAGATCATGGCTGAACGGGAACTCTATCCTCTCCAGAACGAGTGCCGCCTTCAGCGCTTTCTCCGCTGCCTGCTGAGCGAGCGAGCAGACATGACGCGGAGCAGGGGGCAGAGCCGTCAGGAGGTGTTGGGCGACACTGAGATCCTCCCCGGAGAAACGGAGCCAGCGGAGAGCCTCGGAGACCGTCGCGTCAGGGTCGTTCATACACGACCCTTCCCTCGTGCAATGCCGCGTGGAGGACAGTGCCAGCCACATCACCACGACGGGCAATCTCGTCGGGGGTGGTGACGACGATGTCCTTGCTCACCAGCATGTCGCCGAGCGACCGCCGTATCTCGACTGCAGCCGCTCGCTTGTCGGATACGTCACTCATGACCACCAGCAGGTCCACGTCGCTCCATTCGCTCGCAACCCCCCGCGCGTGAGAACCGAAGAGCACGACGCGCGAGGGCTGGAACCGCCCGACGATGCGGTCCACCATGGTTGTGATAGTCGCCTCGGTTGTCATCTCTGCCTCCGCTTGCGCCCATACAGCATAGCACCGGGTTTCTGCATCCCCGCCCTCTCACCTGTTGCCCTCTCCGTCACGTTTGTGACATCCGCCCGTTGCACGGACGAGCCACCCCTCGCTACCTTGTTCTGGACGGCCCAACGCCGCCCTTAGCATCGCAGGGCACCGGGCCGAATCCGTAGAGGAGGCGTGGTACCGAATGAGACCAAATGAGACCGTCAGAAAAAACTTCATCAGCTCCCGGCAGGCTGCGGCTCTTCCTTACATCGCATCAGAGCCGACCCTCACACGTGGTGCACAAGCCGCTCAGATAGCCAAGAGCACCCTCATGCGCTGGATGAACGAGCCCGCGTTCCGCGCCGAACTGGAGCGCGTCCGCAGGAACATCGCCGACCTCGCCTACACGGAGTTGGAAGGGCTCACGTTCAAGGGCGTCATCCGCATCGCTCAACTGATGGACAGCGAGAACGAGAGCATCGTCCACCGCGCGTCGAAGACCGCGCTCTCCATGTCCCAGTCGTTCCGCGGACAGCGGGAACTGAGCCGGCAACTCGAAACCTTGGAGAACGCCATCACCCTTATGAGGCAGCAGCGATGAGGGCCCGCGTCAGGGCGCTCGATCGCTACCTCGGCTGCCTCGCAGCCCAGGCGAAGCTCGCACCCATCGCCGAGGACTACGTCGAGCGGTGGATAGATGCGGTGGAGAGCGGCTGGCCCCCGCCGGACCCCACTGACCTCTTCATGGCGTCGGCTGCCGTGAACGTCCCCATCCTCAACCCCGGCCCCGTCACCAGCTACCTCCAGCATTGCGCGAGGAAAGGGGACATTCCGGAAGAAGAGCGCATCGTGCTGGCCATCGCCCATGCCCATGCGGAGAGCAGACCGTTTGAGAACATGGAGAAGACTTGCCACTGCCCCGCGAAGCGTCCGCTGGTCGGGCGGGGGCGGTCCAGACCCAACCCCTTCCATGGGCCGTGATGAAGGGGGAGCAGCCGGGTTCGTCATTCCCGCGAAAGTGGGGCTCCCTCGCGACCACTAGGTCGCAAGGGAGGCTGGGCAGGGTGGGGTGTCTGACTCCCTCTCCTGAGGGAGAGGGCTGGGGTGAGGGCCCTGTCGGACACCGTGCGAACGTGCCAGTTCGTTTGACCCTCCCCATACCGTATGCTAGCGTGCGTTCGCTCGGATGCGCCTCTGTGGGAGCGTTCAGACCGTTTGGCCGGCGCGCGGTCGCGCTCCTTCTCCCTGGCAGGATTCCACATGATGGGCGGCGGGTTACGGGCGCACATGGCGCGCGGAAAAGGCTACCTATGCAAAGCACCAGCCCATCGAATGCCCGTGGTTCCCTGCAGGACCTTGCGGGCGACCTCCTCCGGAACCAGCGCCTCATCCTCGTCTCCAACCGCGGCCCCATGGAGTACCACGTTGCCCCCGGCGGAGAGCTGCAGGCGCGGCGGGGCAGCGGCGGCGTCGTCACCGCGCTCAGCGGCCTCACCAACCACGTCGACTTCACTTGGATCGCCTCCGCCATGAGCGACGGCGACCGCCGGGCGGCGCGGGCGAACGAGGGCAGGGCCGTCCCCTCTCCGCTGCCGGGCCAGCGCGTCTCCGTGCGGTTCGTCAACACGCCGCGCCGCGCCTACCACAAGCACTACAACGTCATCTGCAATCCGCTCCTCTGGTTCATCCAGCACTACATGTGGAGCTCCCCGTACACCCCCCGCGTCGACGCCGCCGTCTACGACGCCTGGGAGAACGGCTACGTCTACGTGAACCGCGAGTTCGCAGATGCCGTCGTGGAGGAGGCCGGCCGGACCGATGCGCGCCCGCTCGTCATGGTGCACGACTATCAGCTCTACCTCGTGCCGGGAATGGTGCGGGAGCAGTTGCCCCACGCCCGCATCCACGAGTTCGTCCACATCCCCTGGCCCTCCGCAAGCTATTGGGAACTCCTCCCCGCCATGATCCGAACTGCCATCTGCGACAGCCTCTGCCAGGCTGACATCGTCGGCTTTCAGGCCCCGCGCGACGTCCGCGCCTTCCTCGGCAGTTGTGACGCTTTCCTCGACGCCGCCGTCGTGGACTACGGGGCCTCCTCCGTCCGCTACAGGGGACGGACTACTCTCGCCCGCTGCTATCCCATCTCCATAGACGTGGACGAGGTGCGCGACATCGCGAACTCCGCGCGCGCCGACGAGTATGAACAGCGGCTCACGCCGATGCTCGGCTGGAAGACCATCGTCCGAGTCGACCGCGCCGAGCCCAGCAAGAACATCGTTCGGGGCTTTTCGGCGTACGAGACGTTGCTGGACAGACGCCCCGACCTCCGGGGTGAGGTGCGCTTCCTCGCCTTCCTCGTCCCCTCCCGTACGCACATCCGCCAGTACCAGCGGTACGTGGAGGAAGTGGACACCGCCATCCGGCGGATCAACGAGCGGTTCGGCACGGATGACTGGACCCCCATCCAGGTCTTCTACGAGAACAACTACACCCAGGCCATGGCGGGGATGCGCCTCTACGACGTGCTCCTCGTCAACGCGGTGATAGACGGCATGAACCTTGTCGCCAAGGAAGGCCCCGTAGTGAACCGGAAGGATGGAGTGCTCATCCTCTCGGAGTCCGCAGGGGCCTACGAGCAGCTCCGCGTCGGCGCGCTCCCGGTCGCCCCCGCCGATGTCGAAGGCCTGGCCCGCGCGCTGGATGAGGCGCTCTCGATGCCCCAGGAAGAGCGCAAACGCAGAGCGGACCTCCTGAAGGACTGCATCGAGCGCGAGGACATCACCGATTGGCTCCGCCGCCAGCTCCTGGACCTCAACTCGCTCGACAACTGAGAATGGAGGCGCCATCGTGATCAGCTCTTCCTCGAACGGACAACCGGCCCTGCGGTTCGGCGTCGTCGGCGTCGGCAACGCGGGGGGCGGCGTGCTCCACATGATGCGCGATGAGCCCAACGTCGAGGTCGTGGCTGCCGCAGACCTCCGGCCGCAGGCCCGCGAGGCCTTCGTGAGGGACTTCGGGGGAAGGGCGTACGAGAGCGTCGAGGAGCTGTGCGAAGACCCCGGCGTGGACGCGGTCTGGATCGCGACTCCGAACCACTTCCACTGCCCGCACACGGTGCTCGCCGCCCGGCACGGCAAGCACGTCGTCGTCGAGAAGCCGATGTGCCTGTCGCTCGAAGAGGCTTCGCTCATGGTGGAGACGGCTGAGAAGAACGGCGTCAAACTCCTCTCGGGCCATACCCGCGCCTTCGACCCGCCCGTCCAGACGATGTGGCGCATCGTCCGCTCCGGCGAGGTCGGCGCGATCAAGGCGATGAACGTGATGTCGTTCACGGACTGGATGCTCCGCCCGCGTATGCCGGAGGAGGTCGACGCCGTGCGCGGCGGCGGGGTAGCGTTCCGGCAGGCCCCGCACCAGATAGACTCGCTCCGGTTCCTCGGCGGCGGGCTCATCCGGAGCGTACGGGGCACGACGGGCATCTGGATGGAGGGGCGCATGGGTGCGCCGGGGTACTACTCGGCCTACCTGGAGTTCGAGGACGGCACTCCGGCCACCATCGTCTACAACGCCTACGGCTACTTCCTCGCGGCGGAGCTGCTGCCGTGGGAGATGGAGGCGGGGGCGAACGCGGAGGACCGCGCCCGCATCCGGAATGGCATCAACACCGGCACTTGGGACCAGTCTCAAGCCAAGGACGAGATGCGGACCGCCAGCATGCAGGGGCAACGCATCGGGCCGGACGGCGGGGGCGGGGCGGGACCTCCACGGCAGCGCTTCCAGAGCGACCTTGGCCTGCTGCTGGTCACCTGCGAGCGCGGCCTGTTACGCCAGTCGCCGAACGGCATCTACGTCTACAGCGACGACGGTCTCCGCGAGGAGCCGATCGACGCGCTGCGGGGCGGCGGCGACCCGACGGTCGCGGAGGCGTACAACGGTATCGTGCTGGGCGAACCCATATTCCACGACGGTCGTTGGGGTATGGCCACGCTCGAAGTGCAGCTCGCGCTGATGCAGTCGGCCCGCGAGCGGCGCGAGGTGCTGCTGGAGCACCAGGTGCCGGTGCCCGCCGACCTCGCCCATTGAACACGGTGCGCCGGAAGGCTGTACAGAGGGAGGTGCCCCTATGCCGGACATTCAGATGAGCCTTATCGGGAGCCCCGCGGATATCGTCAACCCGCTGTTCGAGGGCGAGGTCAAGCCGGAGGGGATAGAGCTCACGGCGACGCGCGCCGACGGTTCCACCGGCTACTGGCGCCAGTTCACCTTCAACGAGTTCGACGTCTCATCCCTGTCCGTGGCGTCCTACATCATCGCGCGGAGCAGGGGCTACGACGCGGTGGCCTTGCCGGTATTCGCGTCCCGCCGTTTCATGCACGCAGAGCTCAGGCATCACGCGGACTCCGGCATCAGCGTCCCTGCAGACCTGAAGGGCAAGCGCGTCGGGGTCCCCGAATACCAGATGACCGCGTCCGTGTGGCTGCGCGGCGTCCTCGAACACGACTTCGGCGTCTCCCAGTACGACATCCACTGGTTCATGGAGCGGAGCGAGGAGTTCAGCCACGGCGGCGTTACGGGCTTCGAGCCGCCGGAGGGCGTCTCGTTCGCACGCATCCCGGAGACGGAGAGCCTGGCCTCCATGGTCCTGAGCAACCGGATCGACGCCGTGTCCGGTCTGGGGGCTGGCGCCGGCTCCCAGGGCAACGTGATAGACCGCTCTTCCCGCATCCGGGGGAGCGGCGACTGGAGCAAGGTGAAGCCGCTCTTCCCCAGCCTCATCGAGGAAGGGTCCCGGTTCTACGCGAGGTACGGCTTCATCCCGGCGACCCAGATGTACACCATCAGGAAGTCGACCTACGACAAGTACCCCTGGGCTGCGTTCAACCTGTACGACGCTTTCGTGCGGGCGAAGCGGCGCGCGGAGGAGACGCTCAATGAGCGCATCCCCTCCCTCATGGTGTTCGGCCGGGAGTACATGGCCCAGACTCGGAAACTGCTGGACGGGGACCCGTTCGCATATGGCGTGGAAGCCAACCGGCCCATGCTCACCACCGTCATCGACTTCCTCCATGAGCAGCACCTCATAGAGGAGAAGCCGAAGGTGGAGGACCTGTTCGCGCCGAGCGTACTCAGCCTGTAGGGGAATGAGGAGGATGTGGGGCTGCTAGGGAGAGCGCCGCTGCCAGTTCGCTACGGCGTTGAGCATCAGCGTCCCGTCCTCGACCATCTCGTTGCAGTGCGCTCGCTCGAGATCGTAGTTCGTCCGGTCGCCGCAGTAGCCTTCCTGCGCCCCCCACCAGTTACGCAGTCGGATATGCCAGGCGGTCACGTCTGGGACGATGGCTCGCCCGAGAAGTCGGGCATGTCGTCCAGCAGCCGGTTCCTCTCGTTGAGGAGCTCCGCGAGCTTGATGGTGTGCGGCCTCGATGGGTCAGGAGTGACGATGGGCCGGGGAGTGGGGGTAGCGGTTGGCCGGGGTGTGGGGGTGGCCGTGGGCCGTGGAGTCGCCATCAGTGTTGGCTCTGGAGTCGCCGTGGGGATGGGGGTTGCGGTCGCGGGAGGCTTCGGAGCAGGCGTCGCTGTGGGAGTGGGGGAGGGACGCGGTGTCGGGGCCGCCGCGGTTATCGTGGCCGATATGTCCCTGCGCTCCTGCTCCGCATCTGCGGTCGCTGCTGCTGCCGCTACTGCACTGGCCGTGGCGTCCAGATCGGGTTCGTCGTCCTGGGAGCAGGCAGCCAGGGTGGCGGCGAGGAGAAGCAGCAGGCAGAGGTATCTCATGAACATCGGGGTATCGACCGGATGATACTCATCCCTGCGTCCCCGTGCTACGGATCCAGGGTCAGCCCTGCGAGGAGTTGCCCGACCGCCAGGGTGTCTGCCACCGCATAGTCCGCCGCCGCCAGCAGCTCAGCAGGAGCGTCCGGGGTAGCGACCGCCGCGCACAATCCTCGAATTTCGCCTGCCTCACGCATATCCCGTACCACCGCGAACGCCTCCGCGTCCGTCAGATCGTCTCCGAGTACGAGCGCCGACGCCAACCCCTTCCTTCGGGCGAAGGAGCGCACCGCCTCTCCCTTCGAGAGCGGGGTCGGCGCGCGCACCTCCACTACCATCTTTCCCTCGCGGATAGCCATGCCCTCGGCGTGGGTCCCCAGGAAACCGAGGATGACCGAGCGCGCAGAGGCTGGTTCCGGTGCGTTCCGATAGTGGACCGAGAGACTCGCTCCCTTGTGCTCCAGCAGGGCGCCGGGTATGGCGATGCCGCGCTCCACCGCCTGCGCTATCTCCCGCATCAGCGGAACGTACGGCTCGGCCGCGGGTTCAATGCTCTCGGCACCGTCCTCCCACCACTCCGCGCCGTGATTTCCGGAGTAGACCAGCGTGTCGAGGCCCACGATCTTCCGTGCGTCCGCTACGCTTCGCCCGGTGAGAGCGACGACTGCGATACGCTCGGCGATGGCCTGCAGTGCGACGCGTGTCGCGGCCGGTACCGTGGCGTCGGCGGGATCGGGGACGATGGGGGAGAGCGTTCCGTCTATGTCGGTGAACAGGCAGGCGGGACGGTGCGCCAGCAGCGCGAGTGCCGCATCCCTGTGGGCGAGCAGGTCTGGTAGACCGCTCACGGACCCGCCAGTCCCGGCGGCGCGTCGGATAGGAGAGGGGAATCGAACACCACTTTGCGCACAGGGTAATTGATCTCTATCCCTTCCTGTCGGAAGCGCGCGTGCAGCCGTTTGATCAGGTCGTTCGTCACGATGAACGAGCCGACCCGGTCCTTCGCCTGCAGGAATACCCAGAAGTCTATGTTGGAGTCCCCGAAGCGCTCGAAGCCGAACCAGGGCTCTTCATTCTCGGCCTCGGGGTTCGCAGCGATAGTTTCGCGCGCCACCTCCAGCGCGACCACGTTGACATGCTGCAGGTCGCTGTCGTAGCTCACACCGCAGGTGACGAGGACGTTCATCCGCGGGTCGGGGCGACTGTAGTTCACCATGATCGAACTGGATAGGACGGAATTGGGGATGATGACGTCGTTGTTCAACCATGTGCGTACCCTCGTGCTCCGTAGCCCCACCGACTGCACATACCCTGCGGGGCCGCCCTGCAACTCGATGTAGTCTCCCTCCGAGAACACTCCTTCCGAGAGGATGTTCGTTCCTGCGAAGAAGTTGCTGAGCGTCGGCTGCAATGCCAGCGCGACCGCCAGACCTGTGATGCCGAGACCGCCCAGCAGCGGGCTGATGCTTATGCCCAGCATGTCCAGGATGATGAGTCCCCCGATGGCGTAGACGGAGAGGGGGATCACCCGTTTCGCTACCGGGAGTATCCGGTCGTCCAGGTTGGTCTTGGTGGATATCGCTACGGTCAGGCTGTACCAGTTCGCAACGGCTATGAAGACATTGGAGAGGGCAAAGGCGCCCACGATCACGAGGGCGGCCCCGCCGATGGTCGTGATCTGGCCGTGCAAGGGTTCCGCGTCCGGCCAGAGGAGCAGGGCGATCATTGCTCCCAGGATGAGGAGGAAGAGCGCCCCGGGTCTGGACGTGGCGCGCGTGGTGGAGTGCGCCAAGCGGTAGGTGCGCCCGCTCGCCCCGATGAGGTACTTGCGGGTGATGAACCGCGTGACGAGGTAGAAGACAAACGCTGCGAGAAGAGAGCCGACCAGAACACTGCCGGCGATCAAGCGTTGGATCTGGAGGTCGGTTGTCAGTGGATCGAGAGGCACGTCTCACCCGGGAGCACGGTCGCTTGTAACGATACCTTCCGGTTCCCGCCCCGTGCAGATGGTAATGATACGCCCTTCCACGGAACCGGGGCCCGCGTATCACGCTCAACGCCTTGCGGCACGCCGCCGCCTATAGTAGCGTTACGAAGACGGTTCGATACGATACCGATGCTCCGCCGGAGGCCCGATCACCCATGTCCGTAGCAAGCGCCGCGCCTCGCAACGCTCGCCTCGT
>DAOUJK010000056.1:0-27111 GCA_034422795.1 Dehalococcoidia bacterium
GATGTTGTCCAACGCGTCCTCGCCGAACTCCTCGCCGATCGAGGGGTGCGCCACCCAGTGGTAGTTGACGTACGCCGGCGTTCGGTAGAACACGTCGACCTTGGACGTGTCGATCTCGCCGTTCGCGACGCGTCTCTCCCAAACGGCCTCGCTGAGCGCGCCAGCGTCAAACGAGCCAGCCTCCACGAGCTTCCAGGTCGTGTCGTGTGAGCCGCTGAAGCTGAGGGCGCCGAGCTCCGTCTCCGTGTCGACTCCCGCCTGGCTCAGGTAGTAGCGGGGCATCAGGTGCCCGGAGGTGGAGCTTTCGGAGCCGAACGTCACCGTCTTGCCGCGCAGGTCCTCGAGGCTGCTGATGCCCGATCCGGGCGCCGCGACGAAGACGGAATGGAACTCGCCGTCGCGCGGGCGGTGCGCGATCGCGTCGGCCTCGGGGACGGCGATCCGCGCCTGCACGCCGGTGACTGCGCCGTACCACACGAGATGGATGTCGCCCTGCTTGAAGGAGGTGACGACGGCGGCGTAGTCCGCCTGCGGCACGTAGCGGACCTTCAAGCCCGTTTCCTCGGAAAGGTACTCGGCGAGGTTATTGAAGCGCGCTTCCAACAGGCTGACGTCCTGATCGGGGATGCCTGCGATGAGCAACTCCGGCTCTTCTTCACTCGAACATCCAACGAACACCGCAAGCATGAGGGCGGTCAGGGCAATCAGTATCTTTCGCATGGTCTTCCGTAGGTCGGGACTGGGATGTAAGGGATGATACCGTCTCGTGATGGTTGGCGGTGATGTCGATTACGAATTATCATCGAGCACATGGACGTGAGCGCCCTCAAGAGCTTCGTGGCGGTGTGCCGCTCCGGGAGTTTCCGGAGCGCGGCCCGCGAACGGCACGTCAGCCAACCGGGCGTGAGCCGGCACGTACAGCGGCTCGAGACGGAGCTTGGCCTGGCGCTACTGGTGCGCAACAGGAAGCGGGTGGTGCCGACCGCGGCGGGCAGCAGGCTGTTCGCGTATGCCGTGGACGCGATCGCCGCCCACGACCGTGTCATTGAGTCGCTTGCGCGCGACGACGCGGTGGTGGAGGGCGAGCTCCGTATCGCGGCGAGCACCGCGCCGGGCGAGTACCTGCTGCCAGGCCTGCTGTCGCAGTTCACAGAGATATACCCAGGAGTGCGGCCTCGCGTCGCTGTCACCGACTCGGCATCGGCGATCGCGCAGGTCGCGGACAGTCACGCCGACCTGGGGTTCACGGGGATGCGAGCAGCGCACCCATCGCTCGAATGGACGGTGGTCGCCGAGGACGAGTTGGTGCTCGCGGTGCCGGGCAGGCATCCGTTCGCGGGCAGAGCGTCGGTAGACGTGAGCGAACTGAAGGGGCTACCGTTCATCGAACGGGAGCCCGGCTCCGGCACATGGACCGGTCTCCGCCGCGCATTGGACATCGCGGGTACCAGGGAGCCGGGCTACACGCCGGTCATGGTCGTCAACTCAACTCACGCAACCCTGGCAGCCGTAAACAATGGCTTCGGGTTCAGCATCGTGTCGTCGCTGGCGGTGCACGAGCACGAGTTCGACCAGGTCTATCCGGCGCGGCTGACCGGCCTCGACACGACGCGAAGCCTGTATATGGTCAGGCGGACATCGCTCGACTCTTCCGTCGCCCAGGCCTTCGGAGACTGGGTGCTGGCACGCCTGGCAAAGGGACGCGAGACTATAGAACAGAGGCTGCTTCAATGACCGAGCCGTTGACCGTTACCGTCTGCACCTCCGCTGATGAAGAGCGCGTCTCCGCCGTGCAGGAGATCGTCAGGGGGCTGACCGGGGAGCCGAAGACGCTGAGCCCGAAATTCCTGTACCACGAGGAGGGCTCCGATTTGTTCGACGAGATCACCCGGTTGGAGGAGTACTACCCCACCCGTATCGAGCGTTCGCTGCTCGACGGCTTCGGGGCCGAGATCGTCCGAGAAGTCCGGCCTCACGAGATCGTCGAGCTGGGGCCCGGCAACAGCGCCAAGAGCGGAACGCTCGTCGGCCCCGCCCTGGAAGCGGGAGTTCTGAAACGCTACATCCCGTTCGATATCAGCGAGTCGGCAGTCCGCGAGGGGGCACAAGCGCTGTTCGAGGCGTACCCGAACCTCGCCGAGATCGCCGCCGTCGTGGGCGACTTCGAGCGCCACCTCTCCGCCATCCCCCAGCCACAGGGGACGCGACTCATCGCGTTCCTGGGATCGACGATCGGGAACCTTCATCCCGAGGAACGGAGCCGTTTCCTCAGGGAGGTCCGAGCGTTGATGCCCCGGAGCGAGGACGCACTGCTCCTGGGCGCGGACCTCATCAAGGACACGCGCGTCATCGAGGCGGCCTACAACGACGCAAGGGGCGTGACCGCACTGTTCAACCTCAACTCGCTGAAGGCGGTGAACGACCTGCTGGACATCGACATCGACACCAGCCTGTTCAGACACTGCGCTGTGTTCGACGACGAGCACTCGCGGATCGAGATGCATCTGGAGGCGACCGCTGACGTCGCCTTCACGCTGCCCGGGAGCAGCGACACCGTCCGTGTCCGCGCTGGCGAGACGATCTGGACTGAGAGTTCCTACAAGTTCACGAAGGACGGCTTCGCCGAGACACTCCATGACGCCGGCTTCGGCAACGTGCGCTGGTTCACCGACCCGGAAGAGATGTTCGCGCTGGTGCTGGCGCGCCCCTGAGCGAGCGTCATCCCCCGGAAGAGGCCGCCTTGAGCGAGCGATAGGCCGCCACGACGGTCTCCCACGCGAGCTGCGGCTGCCCGGCTCGTATAGCGGTCATCTGCTCGCCCGCGCGGTAGCACCACGTCGAGACGTTGTTCACGCCGGCCGCTGCCATCGCCTCCACAGCCTCCGTTATCTCGCTCTCCCGCCCCGCCGGTATCGAGAAGGCCTGCAGCCAGCACATGGGCTCCTGCCCCGAGTGAGCGCACGCGGCCGCGACCGCCGCGCAGGCGTCGAACACGTACGGAGAGACGGGTCGTCCGTGCGCCCGCCACAGGGGCGACACCGCAATCACGTCCGCCGCACGGGCAGCCGCCAACTGCTCCGGGAGGGTTGGCCCCGGCAGCACACCGATCGCCGTGCGCAGTCCAAGCCCGCGAGCATCCCGACACGCGTTCTCCATCAAGCGGGCGAGGCTCCACTGCTGAAACGTCCGTCCATCCTGCGCCTCGAGAAAGGCCGGTCCCGCAGCCTGGCAGCTCTCGCAAGCGCAGGTCGCCCCTGCCGGGACCAACGGGTCGTCGAAGAACACGGCGTCGGCGCCAGCCCCGGCAGCGGCCTCGACCCAGGTCCGGAGCAGGTCGCGGAACGCGGGGGCGTTCGGGCAAGCCACGGGAACGCGTTCTCCGGAGGGCCTGACCTGCCAGGACTCCGGGCGCCGAAGCAGGAAGTCGCTGAACGCCTCGCCTGCGAAGAGGCTTCCCAGGCCCCAGCAGTCCAACCAGGCCTCAAGGCCGGCACGATGTGTGGCGTCCACCAGAGCGCCGATCTCGCCGGAATGGAACGACAAGTCATACTCGCTAAAGGTGTGAACGACGTAATCGCATCCGGCCTGGACTATCTCGGGAAGGTCCGTTTCCGCGTAGTGGCGGACGAACCGATTGCCGAGATACGTGACACCCAGTTTCACACCCGCACCGCCGCGCCGTTCCACGCTACTCGACGGTAACGCTCTTCGCCAGGTTACGCGGCTGGTCCACGTCGTTTTCGAGGAGGTCCGCCGTGCGGTACGCGAGGAGCTGCAGCGGAGCGACGGCCACCATAGGCTGCAGCAAGGGCGGGCACTCCGGCATCCACAGCACGTCGTCCGCATACGCCGTGATCTCCACACTCCCTACCGTCGCGACAGCGATGACCTTCCCGTCGCGGGCCCGCACTTCCGACATGCTGATCAACATCTTGTCGTACAAAGCGTTGCGGGGCGCGACCGCGACCACCGGAGTATCCTCGTCGATGAGGGCGATGGGGCCATGCTTCATCTCCGCAGCGGACATGCCCTCCGCGTGGATGTAGCTCGTCTCCTTCATCTTGTAGGCGCCCTCACGGGCGATCGGCTCCATGAGCCCGCGCCCCAGAAAGAGGAATCGCCTCGCGTTCAGATGACGCCGCGCGACTTCCTCGGCATCGCGCTCGGTCATCTCGATCGCAGCCCCGAGCAAGGCTGGAAGGCGCGTAATCTCTTCCACACAGCGTGCGACGTTCTCCGCGCCAAGGGTCTCCCGCCGCTGGCCCAGCGCACAGGCGGCGAGGTACATGACGACCATCGAGTTGACCATCGTCTTCGTCGACGCAACGCCGACCTCGTGGCCTGCGTGCATGAGCAACGAGTGTTCAACGGCGCGCGTGGCCTCGCTCTCCGGCACGTTGGTGATGACGGCGGTCCGAGCGCCACGTATCCGCGCCTCGTGCAGCGCCTGCAACGTGTCCGCCGTCTCCCCGGACTGCGTGACGCCAACGATCAGCGTGTGCTTGTCCAGCACAGGGTCCCTGTGGAGAAACTCGGCGGCGTTCTCCGCCGACGCGGGTATGCGGGCAAGCGTCTCTATGTAACGAGCGCCCACCATGCCAGCGTGAACGCTCGTGCCCATCCCCAGGAACACCACGCGTGTCAGCGCCATCGCTTCTGCGTCCGTGAACGGCAACGGCATCTCGTCCAGTTGCGCCCGGCCGTGTGAGAACGCGATGCGGCCGTGCAGCGCACTCATCGCCGACTCAGGCTGCTCATGTATCTCCTTCAGCGTGAAGTGCTTATAGCCGCCCTTCGCCGCGGCGCCGCCGCTCACGCCCACCGGATGCAGCGTGCGTGTGGAAGGCCGGCCGTCCAGGGTCCGCAGTTCGAACCCCTCCGGCCGCACCACGGCGGTCTCACCCGGCTCCAACAAGATCGCAGTGGACGCGTAGGGCGTGAGAGCCGGGAGATCGCTCGCGATGAGCATCTCACTATCGCCCTCTCCAACGGCGATGCCGCCTGCATTACCGATGCGCACAACGACGAGCGTTTCCGGGGTGCGCGCGTGCATGCAGGCGATGGCGTGCGCGCCACGCAGGCGTCCCGCCGCGAGTCGCACGGCCTCTTCAAGCCCCAGCCCACCAGCCAGCAACTCCTCCACGAGATGCGGGATGATCTCCGTGTCCGTCTGGGAGAGGAACTGGTGGCCGTTCGCGGTCAGGCGCGCCTTGAGCTCAGCGTAGTTCTCCACGATGCCGTTGTGGACGACGACGACATCACCCGTTCCGTCCGTGTGCGGGTGTGCATTGACGTTGGACGCGGGGCCGTGCGTGGCCCACCGTGTATGACCGATGCCCTGGCGTCCGATGACAGGCTCGTTCTCCACGAGCCGTCGCAGATTGTCCAGCTTGCCCGCAGCACGCCTGACCGAAAGGTGCCCAAAGTCGTCCACGACCGCAAGGCCTGCGCTGTCGTACCCGCGGTAAGAGAGGCGGGTCAGGCCGTCCAACAGGATGCTGGCTGACTCCCGGGGGCCGGTGTATCCGAATATCCCGCACATCGACAGCCCGGAGTGTAGCACTCCAGGCCATCTCGCGAACGAGTGCGCGCCCTTTACAAAGAAGGGCGGCGTGTCTATCGTCCAACCGGTCGCAGGTTGCGGAAGTCGGAGTCCATCGAGCCGGTATGCGGAGGTGGTCCATGGAGCCAACACTGAGAGTCGGGCTGGCTGGCCTGGGGAGTGTTTCGCGAACGATCCTGTACAACATCCAGACCATTGAGAACGTACGGCTCACCGCTGTCGCGGACGTCCGCCCGGAGCCGCTCGAACGGGCCAGGGCGCAGTACGGAGTCGAGACGTACGACAGCGTCGAGGCGATGTGCGAGAGCCCCAACGTCGACGCCGTCTGGGTGTGCACGCCGAACCTCTTCCACACTGAGCACACCATCATCGCCGCGGAGCACGGGAAACACGTGATCTGCGAGAAGCCGATGGCCATCAACCTCGAGCAGGCGCAGGAAATGGTCGACGTGGTTGACCGGGCGGGCGTCCGGTACGTCCAGGGACACTCCAAGATCTTCGACCCTCCGGTCCGCAGGATGCGGGAGATCGTCTCAAGCGGGGAGTTGGGCCGGCTGGTGCAGCTCAACAACTGGACGTACAAGCCGTGGGTCTCCGGCCAGCCGCGCCTCGACACCGAGGTGGACTTCCGCATCGGGGGCGGGGCGCTCTACCGGCAGGGCCCGCACCAGACCGACGTCGTCCGGGGGATCGGCGGGGGCATGGTCAAGAGCGTTCGGGCAACCGTGGGCCGGCACAACCCGGACTTCCCGATGGCGGAAGGCAACTTCAGCGCCTTCCTGGAGTTCGAGGACGGCGCAGTCGCCACCATGGCCTTCAACGGATACGGGTACATGGACATCACGGAGCTGACCTGGGGCATCGGCGAAGGCGGCCAGATGCGCACCGGAGAGTCCCCACGGCAGCACTTCACCGGCGCCGTGGAGAGCGACGTGAAGTACGACTGGGCCATGCGCGACGACCACCGGGAGCGGATGGAAGAGCGAAAGTACCAGCCGTTCTATGGCCTCACCGTAGCAAGCTGCGAGAGAGGGGACGTACGACAATCCCCGGACGGGCTCTACTTGTACGACCACGACGGCAGGAAGGAGATCCCCCTGCCCCCGAAGGGACACGGACGCGGAGAGCTCATAGAGATGCGCAATGCCCTCATGGAAGAGCGCGCAACCTTTCCGGACGCACGCTGGGGCATGGCGACGCTCGAAGTGATCCTGGCGATGCGCGAATCGTCTGACGCGGGCCGCGAGGTTACCCTGTCCCACCAGGTGCCGTGCCTGTACTAGGAGCAGCTACCGTCCGCTCGCGACGCACCGAGAGCTAATCGTCGCCCGAGACAGCAGACGGCAGGCCGCTGCCAGCCTCGAGTTCGCGTATGTACCGGAGCCACTCGCCGCCCTCGGCGACTTCCACCACGCCGGACTCAACCGGCGCTCCTTCCCTCTCCGGGCCATAGCGGCGACGATCGATATCCGGGATATCGGGTACGTCGCCGTACCGTCCGGAGAGGACGAGCTGCCACGTGATCTCCGCAAGGTGCTCGAACCTGAGGGCGAGTTGCGTGGCCGCCCGGATGCTCCTGCCCGTGGTGACGACCCCGTGGCCCCTGAGCAGAACGAGATCCTGGTCACCCATCGCATCCAGCATCTCGAGCGCAAGTTCGCGGTTCGTGATCGTCTGGGTGACCCGGTCGTAGACGGGCACACCGTTCAGTGCGATGCGGAGCGTAGGCGGTTGATATCCGCCGAACACCGGCCGGAACTCCACGCCGACCAAGCCGCAGAGCAGGACGCTGTAGGGATGGGCATGGACAACGGCCTGCGCATCGGGGCGCGCCTTGTAGACCTCGCCATGCAGTGGAAGCTCATGCGGGAGCCGGTACGTGCCGACGAGCGGCCCGTTGCCGTCGAAGTCCATACGCCTGACCGAAGGGGTATCAGCATAGGCAAGCCCGGCCTCGTTCTCTCCCCGGCACCGCAGGTACATCTCCCTGTCGTCTATCCGAGCGCTGACGTGCCCTGTCGAGCCCAGCTTCCTGCCGACGATACGGCAAGCGGTTGCGACTTCCTGTCTCGGGTGTCCGTGCTGCTCCGTCATGGCTTCCTCCTGAGCGCAGGTCCCGTGGGAACGGCGGGGGTTGTTGCGCCTAGTAGTTGCCGGCCTTGATGTTCCCGATGGCCTCGACCGCCGAGTCGTAGACGAACTGTCCAACGTTCGCACGCCCCCTGAGCTCGCGCCCGATGTCCTCGGCCCGAGGAGCGAAACCCGTGATCCTGCCGTCCGCCTCAGGCGTCGCCTGACCGCCGATCACGGGGATGCGGAGGGCGCTGCTCACCTCACCGTATATCTCCGGGGTGACGTTGGTCATGTCGATCATCGCGGCGCCCGCGTCCTGGATTCGGAGCGCCCACTTCAACACGTGGTCGCGGACTTCAGGCCCCGTCCGTATGCCCCGTTCCGCTCCCTGGGTCGGATAGCCAATCTGCGGGAAGACGGACAGGCCAACGTTCACCACCGCTTCGACCTCGTCGAAGAGCTCCTCTTCCTTCGTCCGGATGTCGATCTTGGTCATGTCGGCGCCCACGTCCTTGAAGCGCCGGGCCGCCTCCGCCACCGCCTTCGCGCCAGCCCGGCTTGGGGTCATCGGCATGTCTATGCTGACGAGCGCCCGCTCGCTGGCCTTCACCACCGCCTGTGCGAAGGGCATCATGTCATCGACCGTGCAATCTTCCACGTCCGGTTGGCCCAGGATGTTCCTGCCCAGGCTGTCGCCCACGGTCAGCACGTCGGCGCCGGCCAGATCGGCGATGCGGGCCATCTGGTAGTGGTACACGATGATGGCGACGACTTTCTCACCACGCCCCTTTATCTCCTGGAGGTCACTGATCGCAAGCTTTGCCATGGTCCCCTCCTTCGATCATGCTGGTTGTGTGTTATCACAGAACGGAGTGAGCGTGAACACTCGAACCGGATGATACATTGCATCCGGCCGGGACCCGGGTCAAACGGGATAGACCGTAGCCGGAACGCCTGGACGAAAACGAGACCCTGACCGGAGAGTCATGCCGAAGCTTGTCAGAACGTGGTGGGGCCTGGTCCTGCTCCTGCTGGGTTGGGGGCTCGCATGGGCATTCCTCTGGAACGCCGTACTCCTCAACGCGCTGTACGCCGGGTCGAGCGGCACGGTGACCTCATTCATCGAGCCCCCAAGCGACGCCTGGAGGGCTTGGACGGCCGCAGGTGCGGGAGTCGTCATCGGGGTCGTAGGCGTGTTCTCCCTGTCCATGGCAGGACGCTTCGAGTACGAATCACCCCCGTGCAAGCGTACCTGGCAGATCGTGGGACTCCTCGTGATAGCCATCGGACTGGTCGTTCCCGTCGTGTTTCCGTCGGCGACGAGTATCGTCCTGGACAGGGATCGGGAACTGGTGGCGATCGAACAGAGATGGCTCTACGCCGCAGAGTCCGCGTCGATCGCGTTCGACGAGGTTGAGAGGCTGGAGTTGAGCGTGATCAGGCGGGAAGTGGGGGACGTCACGAGCCCCGGTTGTCTCATCAACACGACGCTCAGCCTGGTCCGTCCCAACCGCACATACCTGGAGCTGCCGGACGGCTTTCCCCACGAAGAGATGGCAGTAAGCCTGGCAGACGCGATCGGTGCTCCGATGGAGTCCTACGTCGTGGAGGAGTGCTGACCAGAGCAGCCGGGACCACTCAGGCCCAGTATGCAAGCCCCACCGCGACCCCGGTGCCGGCTTCGGAACGGTAACACGGGATGTAGTCGATCAGCGTCATGGGGCGTGAGCCCATCGCCGCCGACAGGGCGACCCAGTTCAGGATCTCGGCCGTGCCGTTCGCCCGGTTGAGGCGGTCCCTGGGGAGCGCGCACAGCGCGGCACTGTCCCGCTTCTCGAGAGCAGCGACGACCTGCCGGTCGAGTTCTTCGTCGATGATCTGGTGACTGAGCCCCCCGGAGGCCACGATGGCGACGCGCACGTCGGAGTCCCATTCCTCGATGGCCCTCCGCACCGCCTCGCCCAGCGCGTAGCACCTCGCCGGAGTGGCCTGGTTGGGGAGATACCTGCTGATCACGAAGGGCACGATCGGCGTGCTCCGGTCCAGTCCGTAGTCCTTGTAGAGGTCGGTGTAGGGGTGCGCGCCGACAGCTTCGCCGGGTTCCGTTTCATAGAGGCACGCTACGTCGATGTCCTGCTCGATGAGACCGGCCATGAGCTGGTCGGCAAGTTCCGGCATCGGCGTGTAGCGGGCGGCCTCGTCTATGGACCTGGGCTGTTCCAGCGTTTCGGCACGCCGACGCCCACCCGTCTCGTGGCCCGAACGCCTGATCCGTGATGCGTCGTGGGTCAGGAAGATCCCGAACACCGGGTTGAAGCGACTGCCCGACGGCACTCCATGCGGGTTGCTGAGGATCAGGTAGACATCGGGAGACGCCTGTTTCAGCACCTCCTTGACCGCCTCCTTCCCCCGGACCACCGCCTCGCCCCTGTCGTGGATCTTCTCCGGGGTCAACTCCTTCTCGATCCCGGGCTTCACTTCCTTCAGGAGCTCGTCGTAGTTCATGCGGGGATTCGTCCTGTCGCCGCGTCCCCGCTCGAGCCACTCGTTCGACGGCCAGTCCAGCATCCCGTGGGATGTCCCAAGCCCGAGCACTATCTCAGCCATGGCCGCTTCTCCCCCTCACAGCCTGCGACTAGTCGTCGTCATCATCGCCTTCCCACTGGTAGTCGGCGTCAATATAGGCTCCCGCCGGCATGAGGCTCGCAAGGCCTCGCTTCCCGAGCTCCTCCTCGAACGTCTGCCGGATCCATGGGTCCTCATCCGGGTACTCGATCTGGTTCGCGGGGTCGGGGCGGTCGCGGCTCGGCCTGGTGTGGCGCGGGGCGTGGAAGGCCAGGTAGCGCACCGGGCCCTCGCTCGGGTTGAAGTGCTGGTGGAACCAGAGGTTCGGCGGCACGAAAACGCTGGCTTCGTGCCACTCGAGGTAGACCTTCTCCTTACCCTCCGGCCACATGATGGAGTAGCCCTCCCCGACCGGAATGATGATGAATACTCCCGGTCCGTGCCGGTGGGCTTTCTTGTACGTACCCGGAGGAAAGGTCGCCATGTGACACCAGATGGGCGAGTCCGGAAACTGCATCGACACCGACTTGGCGCTTGCGCCGCGCGTCTTCTGCGCCGCGAGTTTGTCCCACACCCGCATGTCAGGGAAGAAGTTTCCGTACCACACGTTGCGCATGCCGCTCGCACCCGGAACGGCGCTCGTGCGAGCTTCCGCGTAGAAGTCGTCCGGCAGGGGCCTCCGGGACGTGTACGGGTTGTCGAAGAAGAACTCCGGGTCAGGGTTCAGGTCCATAGCCGCCGGCAGGTAGTTGTACTGGAGGAGGAGGGCGCGGTCGGTACCGCTGGTGTTCACCAGTTGGTACGAGCAGCCACGGGGCAGCATGAAGAGGCTGTACTTCTGCCACTCGAAGGTGCGCGGTTGAGTGTTTTCTCCCAGCCAGACGTTCGCCAACCCTCGCCCATCGACAACGTAGACGGCCTCGTCCAGCGCGAACTTCATCGGTGGAAGGGTCTGACCCGGAGCGATCTCAGTAACGCGTGCCTCCGAGATCCCTTCCTGTCCGGCAAGTTCGAGGAAGGCCGCTCGACACTCCCGTTCGGCCCACATTCCGAGCTCGATATCGCGGAGGTCACCGATATAGTAGCCCCTATGGACCGGCACGCCGGTACCGTTCATCCACTGGCTGTAGGCCGTAGGCGGCCGGCCGCTACGCACCTGTGTCTCGCCCTCAGCCTGATCTCTCCTCACTTGCTGCATGGTTCCTCCCCAGCGGCCGCCTGTTTGCCGCGGCGGCTCACGCCCTGTCACGGTGGCTCACGCCAAGCTTCAGTCCGAACGAGCGAGCAGTCAGAGCAACTCCCACGGTGAGAGCCATGATGATGAGGCTCACTATGGCGGCCGCTTCCCTGCGGCTTCCCTGGTCTCCCGACCCCCATTCAAGCCCAAGGATCGAAAGGGTTATCGTGTCCCTGGAAGCCAGCAGGATGATACTTGCGGTAGTCGATGCTGCCGTCACGAAATTCAACGTTCCGATAAGCAGCATCGTCGGCATGATCACCGGCAATACGACACGGAAGTATGTCCGGGTCCAACCGGCGCCGCTGACACGGGATGCCTCCTCCATATCCTTGCCCAATTGCACCAACACGCCCTTGAACACATTGGTCCCGGTGGTGTTCCCCTGGATCAGGACAACGATGATAAGGGCCCAAATCGTCCCGTAGAGGAACGACAGCCCCGGCGTATCGAGGAACAAGATGAGCAGGCCGAGCCCCGAGATGATGCCCGGGATCCCAGCAGAGCCCCAGATAATGACGTCCAGTATCCACCGGCCTGTCAACTGCGTTCGGACGATCATGTAGGCGATGAGCGAGAAGATCAGAGGGCTGCCGACGCCCGACACGACGGCGAGGATCAGCGTCGTTTGCGTTGCGGTCAGGAAGCGTGTGTCAGTGAGGACGAAGACCCAGTGGTTGGTGGTCCAGAGCGGTTTCGCAGCGAAGATGCCTGATAACGTCATGAAACTGCCCACCACCAGGATGATGGCCGGGACTATGGTCATCAACGCCAGCAGGACGATGAGCCCGGTGACGATGGGGGCCTTCCACGGCCCGAGGTCTAGCAACCCTGGCCGGAAACTCCCGACGACGGTGGTGTAGTGACGCCGCGATATGATCCACCGCTGGAACGGGATGATGAATGCGATGATGGCGAGCGTGACGCTTGCAAGCACGATGGCATCGCCGTAGTTGGGGAAGCCGGTGGGCGTCGAGATGAGGTTGTAGATCAGCGTTGAGTAGACGAAGAACTGGAACGGCCTTCCCAGCAGGTATTCGGTCTCGAATCCGCTGAATATGCGGACGAGCTGCAAAGCGAGAATCAGCACTATGGGCGATACCATCACCGGTACCGTGACCCTGAGCATGGTGCCTATCTTGCTGGCCCCTGACACCCTCGCCGCTTCTTCCAGTGCTGCGTCCATGTTTCTGAATGCAGGCGTCAGGAGCATGACCTTGAAGGCGAT
This sequence comes from Dehalococcoidia bacterium, assembly GCA_034422795.1. Taxonomy (GTDB): domain Bacteria; phylum Chloroflexota; class Dehalococcoidia; order Lucifugimonadales; family Australimonadaceae; genus Bin16. The sequence continues at coordinate 12,667 of DAOUJK010000056.1, forward strand.
GCCGTCGCCCATCAGCTTGACCCAGATGATGCCCGGTATGCTGAAGATGTTGAACGGCCCCTCGTCGATGAACGGCAGCGCCTTCAAGGCCGTGTTGAGCATCCCGACATCAGGGTCGGCAAGGAGTATCCATCCGATAGTGGTGGAAAGCTGCGGGAACATGTAGGCGATCCAGAACCCGAACTCAAAGCTGTTGCTGAAGGGTATGCGCGTCCTGGCGAGTATCAGGGAGATGGAGATCGCTATGGGAAAACTGAGCCCGGCGACGAGGAACCAGATGAGGAACGAGTTGAAGAGGGCTTCGAAAACGAGGGGGTTGTCCCAAGCCGTCGTCCAGTTCTCCAACCCCCACACCGGCGCGCCGATCAACACGTCTTCAACCGTGTTGAAGCTCATGATGAGGATGATGATGACGGGGTAGATCAGGTAGAAGCCTAGGATCAGGATCGTCATGGCCATGATGAACGATCCAGTCCCGGGCCTCCGAAATGCGACCGGTAGTCTCAGTTTGGCCTGGGTGAGTCGCGCCATGCTCCCCTCTCGAGGGGTTGTCTCCTTACCCCCGCTGAAGCGACTGCCTGCCCGACACGTTGTCCGGGTTCACTGCTGAGCGCAGGCAGCGCCGCACCGGTTGAATCACTCACATGCCTCTGCCGGAGAAGAGTACGGGCGGGCTCAGCCGTAGCTTCGCCCGCCCGTCGCCTGATGCGAGTCGGCTAGAAGGCTATTCCCAGTCTCGTCAGCAGCTGCTGTCCGAACTCCAGGGAGTCCCTGAGGTCCTTCTGGTACTCGAGCCCCGGAGCCAGCGGTTGACCGATCTCTGCCTCTCCTCCGCTCATCCCGACGGCGTTCCACACCCTGTCGCGGATCTGGCCCTGCGGAACGTCGTTCCGCAGCGATGGGTTGCTGAAGTTACCGTCGTACATGGTGTGTATCGCGGTTTGTCCCTCCTGCGTGAGCAGCCAGTTGAAGAACAGCTTGGTTGCGTTCGGGTTTGCGGGGCTGGTGGGAACGCCAACCATTCGGGCGCCGCCTCCGCCGATGTCCGGGAGCAGCCCACCTTCGAGCAGCCGTTCATCGGGGACGAGGTATGCCCAGGGCAGACCTGCGTCGATCACGTCATCCACGCTTCCGGACGACGCCATCGACATGTCCCACTTCCCTGCAGCCATCCCATCGACCAGCCCGCGGTCGCCCTCCTGCAGCAGGTTCCCCGCCTCGGAGTACGCCGTGAACAGCTGTTCGAGGAACTCCGGTCCCATGATCCGCCACATCCGCACGCGCCTGCCGGTCGAGGCTGCGATGAAGAAGTTGTCCATCACGGTGCGCTCGACGATCTCGGGGCGCAGCATGTCGCGGTAGGACTGGATGCTGTCCAGCATTTCCTGGCTCACCGCCGTAGTGTTGTATGCGATCGGGGCCACTTCAGTAACCTGGAACTGCCACCGAAGACCGGTCGCTCCGGACTTGCCGTCCGCGTCCGTGTAGCCCTCAGGGATCGTCCAGTAGAACTTGCCGAATCGCTGCTTGCTGACGTCCAACGCGTCCGGGTGGATCAACAGCTCTTCAACGTTGCTGTAGGCCTCCCAGGTGCCTGCTTCCGCAAGCCGCGCAAACGTGCCTCCCCCTCGGTTGTAGGCGTCTGCCGCGAATACGCCGCGTTGACGCTCGGCAAGCAGCCGCTCGGCTGATTGCCTGCCGCTGGCCGGGCCTTCCACTATGTTGATGCCGTACGTCTCCCCGAAGTGGAGTATGGCGGGCCGGTAGTCTCCCCAGGCTCCGATGAAGACGAGCTCGCCTTCCTCCTGGGCCGCTGCGATCAGAGCGTCCCACTCTTCCTGGAAGGCGGCCATAGCGTCCGGAGTAGGCGTCGCCGTGGGCTCCGGCGCCGGCATCGCGGTTGCCCCCGGCTCCGGCGGCGCCGTGGGCGCGGGCTCCGGCGTGGGGGTTGCAGTGGGTCTTGGCGTTGGGGTCGGGTCCGCTCCGCATGCGACGACCGCCGCCGTCAGCCCCAGCAGTAGGGCAGTGATCACTGACCATCGAGCTACCTTCATGAGTGCACCTCCCTGCACGATGCCTGCACGGCGGGCCTATCAGACTCCGGCGTATTCCCGGGCTGAATCGCGGCCGGCGAGTCCTCTCTTTCTCATCGAATCGACCTGATCCTGGAACCCTGTGTCGATGGGTTCGTGGTCCGGGTCCCGGATGACCGCGAACGGGTCCTGACCCTCTCGCACGAGCTCCGCGTTCTCCTTGAACATCTCCCGCATCCAGACGATCCACCGGTCCGAGCCACCCAGATGCTCCCTCGTCCGGTCCGCGATGAGCCCCTGCGTCTCCCACGCCATCGCGTCCTGGTGGTCGTTGCTCTCCCACTTGAACGTTGTGAACGGGTGGACACCGTCCGGCGGGTCCTTCCGAGGGCGTTCGTACAGCACGGGGATGGGGCCCTCATCTTCGACGATGGCGCCGTCGGGTGTCGGGTCGAAGTAGACCCGTATGCGATTGGTGTGCTCGTCGTCGACGGGAACGTTGATCTGGTGACAGTTACCGACCTCCAGGATGTTGGGGAAGAGCATGGGATGCTCGCGTGTCCATCCGGCCTTGTAGTAGTGACGCTTCATGATGCCGTAGGACGTAGCCCAGCACTCGATATGGTCGATCTCGTCGACCGAACCCCGCGTGCTGTTCGGCTCGCTGCGGCCCTGGCTGTCCTGGTGGAGGATCGCGCTGTGCCACACGTCCGTCATGTTCTCGACAACCTGGAACCAATTGCAGTCGAGTTGCTGCGTCACGACGATCCGCCTCACGCCGTCCTTTCTCACCCAGAGATCGAAGCGCGGCAAGGCCGGGGCGGGCAGCGGACCCATATACGCCCAGTACAGCCCGGCGGACTGCTGAACGGGATAGGCCGTGTGCTTGACCGACGTCATGATGGCGTCGTTGCTCTCCACGGGCGTCTCGATGACGTTGCCCTCGCAGTCGTACAGCCAACCGTGGTAGGCGCAGGCGATGCCACGCTCCTCCACGCGGCCGTACCTCAGGGAAGCGCCGCGGTGAGAGCAGTGATCAGCCAGCAAGCCGACGCGGCCGCTCTTGTCCTTGAACAGCACCAGATCTTCGCCCAGGACCCGCGTCGGATAGGTGGTCCGCTCTTCCAGAACGTTCCATGGAGCGACTGCGTGCCAGTAGCGACGGAGCAGGTCACCCATGGGAGACCCGGCCCCCACACGCGTAAAGAACTCGTTCTGTTCTGCAGTCAGCATCCGCTCATCTCCGATTTGCGACGATAATCGTCACAACCTATCCGCCGCTGATGCGTACATCCACTATTGCGTAGGGAATCATAGTGAGGGTACTTAAGCCAGTCAATGCCTCGTCAGCAGGTTCCGTTTCCTGCGCGTCGCGGGGTTGGCTGGCCCCGACTGCAGGCATACACTGCGCGTGCCCGGTATCTCGTGCGCCACGATGGGCCAGCGTGAACAGGGCACAAACCTGAACCGGGAGGAGCCCAATGACACAGGCAGCGTCCGGCCCGCCAAGCATCGACGAGCTACGAGAGAAGATCGCACTCTCGTGCCAGATCCTCGCGCAGCACGGCCTCGTGAAAGGTTCGACAGGCCACGTCAGCACCCGGGAGCCCGGCACCGACAACATCCTCATCAGAGGTCGGCCTCGCGGCGACAGAGGTTTGCGCTTCGCCGATCCTTCATGCGTCATGCGCGTCGACCTAGAAGGAACACCTGTCGGAGACAATGGAGAAGTCAACCGGGTCAGTGAGATCTACCTCCACACCGACCTTTACAAGTACCGCCCTGACGTCAACGCAGTGATCCACGCGCACCCACCAGGCGTCCTGCTCTGCACGATGAACAGAGTGGAACTGCGGCCCATCTTCAGCGGCTACGAGCCGGGAGCCATGCGCATCGCGCTCTACAACCAGGCGCCCGTCTACGACCGCTCGATCACTCTGCATACACGTGAGGAGACTTCGCCGTTCCTCGACCTCATGGCGAAGCACAACATGGTGATGATGCGAGGCCACGGCATCGTGGTCGCGGGCAGGACGGTCGAGGAGGCTACCTCACGCGCCCTGACGCTCGAAAGCCTCGCACGGCTCAACTGGCTCGCGCACCTGGGGGGTGGAGCACCCGACATCTCCGACGAGGACAAGGCGGAGTGGCTTCGGCGCGACCGGGAGTCCTCGCGCGGCGACCGCGAAGGCGGTTGGAATGGGCTGGTCGCCATTCTCGAGCACGGCGCCCTGCGGGCCGACTCCATCGGCCTGGGTGCGCAGTTCGGATAGCCCGCCGAGTCCGCCGCCTGCAGCAGGCGGCGGACTCACCACCCCTGGTTAGCGGGCGTCTCCGCTATTCCAGATCGAGCGTGTTCGGCGCAAAGAGGCTCTCGACCTCCATCGGCTCGGGAATGATGTGCTGGCCGACGTCTATCCGGATCATCGCCTCCATCGCCTGGCGGTTCTTCGCCATCCCCATCGGGAACGGGTCTCCCCCGACCAGGTCCCGGTTGCGTATCGCCTGACGGTCACGCCTGGCCGGTTCGGCGATGCTCGACAGCGAGTCCACGTAGAGGTCCTTCGACGCGGCGAAGGCCTTGAACATCGCCGGCCCGACCCACGGATGCTCCTGCAGCACCGAGTCCTTGATCGTCATGACGTGCCCGATCGGATAGACGCCCGTCCTCCTGAAGAACCCCAGTCCCACCTCGTCTGCTTCCTCCTCGGTCAACAGCAAGCCGATGTCTCCTCCAGGCTCGTTCGCGAGCTGGAGTCCGGCGTCGAGCTCCCCGTCCGCCAGCATCTGCTCGAGCGTCTTGCCGTCCGGGATCTGCGTGACGTTCGGCGGGTTCTCGTATTGCGCCACGTGCGCGTCCTCGCTCACCGAGTACCGGATGGAGTCTGTGTCCACGCCGAACTCGGACTTGAGCAGCGCGCGGCACTGCGTCGTGTTCGTCACCGTGAAGGAGCGCAACCCCACGCGCTTGCCTTCCAGGTCCTTCGGCGCCTTGATGCCTGAGTGGACGTTGTACGTGATGGGGCTCATCGTCACGTCCCGGTTCGAGAATATCGGTATACCGGTTATGGGGATCTTGAACCACTTGGCCGCGATGAAGGTGGTGAGCGCGACCTCGGCTATGTCGAACTCGAGGTTCCGCACCATCAACCGGTAGGTGTTCGGGCTGGCCTGAACGTGCTCCAGTTCTATGCCTTCCGGTTCGACGCGCCCATCTTTCAGCCCATCCCACTGACCATGAGGAAAGGTGGCGATCCTCAATCGCAGGTCTGCCATGGCTCTACCTCCTCCTGTAATCTCCCTCGGATGGCCTTCCGCACGGGAGGCCATCCGGCCATACCTACCCTTCGAGTCCTCGCGTACTCGGTTCGAACGCTTCCTCGGGGCGAATCGCCTCAGGGATGATGTGCTGGTCAACGTTGAAGCCGATGAAGGTTTCAAGCGAGGCCCTGTTGGCCTCCACTCCATACGGAAGGGGGTCCCCCTGCAGGACCTCCCTGATCTCCCTGGCACGCTCATCCTCGCCCGCCAGATCTGTCGCCGCATCGAGCGTCGGGAGGAAACACTCCTTCGCCTGCCTGAACAGCCTGAACAGCTCGCCGGCAAGCCAGGGATTGGCTGCCAGGTGTTCGTTGCGCACCACAAGGGTATGGTTGATCGGATGGACCCGGGCTGATCGCAGCCACGACAAGGCTGCCTCCCGGGCATTCGGGACCAGCGGCGCGAACCCGGCTTCCTCCGAGGGTGCAACACCGATGGCCGCGTCGATCTCTCCGTCACTAAGCAGATCGGCAAGGCTGCGGTCGAACGACACTGACTCGACGTTCGGTGGGGCCTGGTATTCAGCAACGTGCTCGTCGCTGTTTATGACCCACGTGACCTCGCTGAGGTCCACACCGTACTGCGATTGGAGGATACCGCGCGTCCAGACACCGGTTGTGACCGTGTAAGCCCGTACCCCCACTCTCCGGCCCTGGATGTCCGCCGGCTTCCGGATCCCGGACCTGACGTTGTAGACGATCGAGCCATGGTGAAGGGCCCGTACGAGGAAGGTGGGCAACGCGGTTATCGGTATCCCATGGGCCCGAGCGCAGAGGTAGGTTGAAAGCGCCATCTCCGAGACGTCGAACTCGAGGTCCCGGATCATGCGACGGAACGCATCGATGATGTTCGGCACCTCGACGTGCTCGAACTCAACGCGCTCTGAAGCGACGGTGCCATCCTTGAGCGGTCGCGTGTGTCCGTAATCGCCCGTCGCCATCCTCAGGGATAGAGGCGCCATACTCAGCCTCGCCTTCTGCAGCCGCGGCGTACTTCCGCCCGACCTCCGTGCAGGAGTCAGGACCCCTTCTGCTCCCACTGGAAGGGCCCCGCCACACCGGCGGGCACGGCCACCGGTTCGATACCAGCAGGGGCCTGCCTACCTTCCAATCTAAGCGATTCGTCCAGGTTGGTGTCGATGATCGGATGGTCCGGGTCTCGCACCACTCCCTTGGGGTCTTGGCCCGCCTGCACCTTCATGATGTTCTCCCGCAGCACCTTGCGCATGAGAGAGATGCCCTTGTCGGAGTAGCTCAGGTGCTCCCGGGTCCGGTCGGCTATCGGGCCCTGCGTCTCCCACGCCATGTGGTCCTCGGGCTGGGCGTTGTGGCCCTTGAGCCACGTGGGCCTCAGTTCGAATCGCGTGAAGGGATGCAATGCATCCGCAGGCGACTTGAACGGGTGAACGTACTCCACCTCCGGCTCATCGTCCGGCTCGCTCCCGTCCTCCGTGGGATAGAAGTCGATGATGAATATCTGCGTATGCGTGTCGTCGATGGGCACCCGTATCTGCGTCTCGCGGAAGTGCCTGAGGATGTTGGGGAAGATGAGCGGGTGCTCGTCGACGACCCCGTTCTTGAGAACGCGCTTCTTCATCAGCCCGTACCAGAGCTCGTAGAAGTCGAACTGCGCGACCTCGTCGATGGTGCCGCGCGTGGTGCTGACGACCTTTCGGAACCCCTGGTGGAGGATGTGCGTGTGCGCCGGATCCATCGAGTTCTCCGTGGGCTGAAGCCAGTTGCAGTCCAGCATGGGCTGTACCCATATCTTTCGCGTGCCGTCGCGCCTCGCCCAGACGTCGTACTTCGGAATGACTGGCGCAGGCAGGGGCCCCAGGTAAGCCCAGTAGAGCCCCACCATCTCCTGCACCGGGTACGCCTTCTGCTTGACCGAGTGAATGATGGCCTCGTTCTTCTCCGGCGGGGTCTCGAGGATGTTGCCTTCGCAGTCGTACAGCCAGCCGTGGTAGGCGCAGGCTATACCGCGTTCTTCTACCCGGCCGTAGAGGAGCGACGCGCTGCGGTGGGCACAGTGGTCCGCGAGGAGTCCTACCCGGCCTGACTTGTCCCGGAACAGGACGAGGTCCTCACCCAGCAGTCGAATGAATCTAGTCGGCTGCTCGTCACTCAGCTCGCGCGCGACCGCAATCGGATACCAGTAGCGCCGCAGCAACTCGCCTGCCGGCTGGCCTGGTCCCACGAGCGTCATCAGGTCATTCATCTCTTGCGTTTCCATGACTTCCTCCCACTAGGCCCGCATCGACGATGACATCGGCAATCTACCACCGCTATTCAGGGGCAGCAACGTTCGGAACAGCGCGCTTCCACCCGCAGGGCTCACGCTCTCCGTCCCGAAAACCGGCCTCCAGCAGAATGTGTGACATCCGCCCCTTCCGCGATCGACCGCTCAATCCCTACCCTCTCCTGACACGCCCGTAGCAGTCAAATCGGGCAATAAGAGAGGTGATCTGGAATGCTGACCAAAGTGAACACGTGTGCGCTGACCGGACTCGACGGACAGATCATCGAGGTGGAGGTGGACGTCGCGCCCGGGCTGCCGCACTTCGTCGTGGTGGGCCTGCCGGACGCCGCAGTGCAGGAGTCCCGCGAGCGCGTGCGGGCAGCGATACGCAACTCCGGGTTCGAGTTCCCGATGCGCCGCATCACCGTGAGCCTCGCCCCCGCAGACATCAAGAAGGAAGGGCCCTCCTACGACCTGCCCATCGCGGTCGGCATCCTCGCCAGCAGCGGCCAGGTCGACATCATGCTGGGCGAGACGGTGCTTATCGGCGAGCTGTCGCTGGAAGGAAACCTCAGGCATACCGACGGCATCCTTCCCATGGTCGGCGTCGCGCGAGACCGAGGCATGCGGACGGCGGTCGTCCCGCAGACGAACGCGGATGAGGCTGCGCTCGTGGAGGAGGTGGACGTGCTCGGCGCACGTACGCTCCGCGAACTGGTGGAGCACATCAGAGGAGACGCGCCGATCCTCACGCACACGCCAACCATCGAACTGTCCCGCATCGCGCCGGAGGAGTACGCCATCGACATGGCGGACATACGAGGGCAGGAACAGGCGAAGCGCGCGTTGGAGATCGCTGCCGCGGGCGGACACAACCTGCTGATGACCGGCCCACCAGGCAGCGGCAAAACACTGCTCGCCAGGGCGATGGCCTCCATCCTGCCACCCCTCACCTCAACCGAGGCGCTGGAGACGACGAAGGTCTACAGCATCGCTGGGATGCTTCGCGACGACACGCCGCTGGTCTCGACACGTCCGTTCCGTGCGCCACACCACACCATCTCCCACGCGGGGCTTGTAGGCGGCGGAAGGATCCCCAAGCCGGGAGAGGTGTCGCTCAGCCACCGCGGTGTGCTCTTCCTCGACGAACTGCCGGAGTTCGGGCACAGCGTCCTGGAGGTGCTGCGACAGCCGATAGAGGACAAGGTCGTCACTATCAGCCGGGCAAACGGTTCCGTGACTTATCCAGCCAGTTTCATGCTGGTCGCCGCGATGAACCCCTGCTTCTGCGGGAACTACGGTGATCCACGGAAGGCGTGCACGTGCTCGGTCCAACTCCTCAGCCGCTATCAGAAGCGGATCTCCGGCCCGCTTCTGGACAGGATGGACATCTTCATAGACGTCCCGCGGGTGGAATACGACAAGCTGACGGGGGACGCAACAGGCGAACCGTCGGCACGCATCAGGGAGCGGGTCTGCCAGGCGCGGCAGGTGCAACAGGCCAGGTTCCGCGAGTCGTGCGTGCAGGCCAATGCGGACATGGGACCGTCCGACGTGTGGAAGTACTGCCGATTGGACGACGAAGCCGAGGGCCTGGCGCGGGCCGTGATGGAGCGCATGCACTTCTCCGCCCGGGCGTTCCATCGCACGCTCAAGCTCGCCCGCACGATCGCGGACCTCAGCAGCGAAGACGTCATCGGGATGCCGCACCTGGCGGAGGCCGTTCAGTACCGTCAGCGTGGAGCGGAGTAGACGCGGGATGTCGGACGGCAGCGAGCGCACAACGCTAAACTTGCGGGGCACAGGCCATACGCCACCGACAGGAGGGAGCGTGAGGATAGCCGTCTGCGTGAAGTGGGTACCAGCGATATCCCGCATACGCCTCGACCCGGAGACGAAACGCCTCGTCCGGGAGGGTGTGCCGAGCGAGTTGAATGCCTATGACGTACTCGCGGTCAACCGGGCCGTCGAACTGAAGCAGGCGCTCGGTGGCAGCGTGGCGGTGTACACGATGGGGCCACCCGAGGCGCGGCGCGGCCTCGTCCGCTGCCTTGCAGCGGGAGCGGACGAGGCGTTTCACCTGAACGACTTGGCATTCGCAGGAGCGGATACGCTCGCCACCTCCCGTGCGCTTGCGAGCGCACTCTCCCGCGAGGGCTACGACCTGGTCCTGTTCGGCAACAACAGCGTCGATGCGGAGACGGGACAGGTTGGCCCGGAAGTCGCGGAGATGTTGGACATCCCGCAGATCACAAGCGTGAGCAGGCTGGACGTGACCGCCGACGGCACAGTGCGAGCGGAGCGAGCATTGGAGAACGGCACCGAGGTGGTAGAGGGTGCGCTTCCCCTGCTCGTCTCGGTTGCGGAGGGTGTCTCGCATGACACGCAAGCCTCTCGGGATGCGGTGCGCGCCGCCGAGGAGCGGGAGATAACCGAGCTGACTGCGGCGATGCTCGCAGAGGACGTGTCCCGGTTCGGAGCGGCAGGCTCCCCGACCTGGGTCGCGGAGGTACGCCAGATCGAGCCTTCCCGCGAGGGCAGACTCATCGCGGAAGGCAGCGCGGCAGAGATGGCACGAGAGGCGGTTGCGGCTCTCGCCGAACGGGGCGCCCTTGACTCCGACTCCGACGTCACGGGCGCCCCGGGTGCAGCAGCAGCAGACATTCCGCGCCCCGCAGGAGGGCCGGAACTGTGGGTGGTGGCTGAGACGGACGAGAGCGGGTTGCGGCCGGTCACGCTCGAGATGCTCGCAGCGGCACAGCCTGTCGCTGACACGTTGGGCGGCCGCGTCATCGCGTTCGTCATCGGAGAAGAGGAAGCCGCAGGTTACGCGGCCGCGCTCGGCGAGGCAGGCGCCGACGCAGTTATGGTTGCGACCGCAAGCGGGCTTTCGGCGTACTCCACGGCTGCTCACACGGCAGTGCTTACGGCAGCGATCGCCGAGAGGCAACCATTCGCCGTGCTGTTGCCGTCCACGCCGAATGGGCGCGACCTCGCTGCACGCGCCTCAGCGCGGCTGAACCTCGGTCTTACCGGCGATTGCATCGGACTGGATGTGGACGCGTCGGGGCTGGCGCAGCTCAAGCCGGCGTTCGGGGGAAACATCGTCGCGCCCATCTACTCGCGCACGCTGCCAAACATGGCGACGGTGCGCCCCGGTGTGTTCAGTGCGCTGCACCCGAATCCCACCAGGAGCGTACCCCTGGTCGAGGTCGACGTCGCTTCAGCGCCGATAGAGGGTCCGGCGCGAGTGGAGTTCCGCGCCGCGCCGGAGGACGATGCGGCTTCGTTGGACAAGGCCCGGGCTGTCGTATGCATCGGCATGGGAGTCGGGGGGCCGGAGCGCATCCAGGAACTGGACGGTCTGCGAGCACTTTTGGGTGCAGACTTCATCTGCACGAGGGACGTGGTGGAGGCAGGGTGGATGCCGAGGCAGCGGCAAGTGGGGCTGACCGGGCGATCCATCGCTCCACGCCTGTACATCGGCATCGGCGTGCGTGGCGACTTCAATCACGCAGTGGGGATACAGCGCGCGGGCACTGTGCTGGTGGTAAACAACGACCGGAGAGCCGCGTTCTTCAGGGGCCAGGCGGACGTGGGGGTGATGGCGGACTGGCAGGAGTTCGTGCCCGCGCTGGTCGAGGAGTTGCAACGCTACGGCAAAAACAGGTGATGAAGAGCCGCCTGCTCGCTTCCGCTCTCCTGGCTGTGCTGGTGCTGAGCCTCATCGCCGCACTGGTTGCGGTGGTGGACGAACCGCAAGGGGAGCGTCTCCCCATCACGCCACCCCGGGCGGCGGTGCTCGTTTCTTCCGAACTGTTGCGCGAGTTCGCCGGGTTCGCATACGCGGACCTCGCCGAAGAGGACTGGGATGGGCTCGCGCTCTCGCTGCTCCCGGGCAGTGAGACGACCTGCGGAGCCGAGGCGCTTGCCATCCACGCCGGAGCGGCGCAGCGCGACGCGGCGGAGGCGATCGAGGCTGCCATCGCTCGTGATAACGCGGGGCGTGTCCAGTTGGTCCGCTTACCCTCCGTTGAGTGGCGCATCGCCGACATGAACGTGGAGGGTGATGAAGCCACGGTCCAGCGCCAAGCGCACGCACTGGGGAGGCCCAGCGCACCGCCACTAACGCGCGTGGACCGTTGGTTCGTAGCGGACGGCGCCTGGTGGCTGGACCCGGAAAGCGTCGCGCCCGGTTGCGGCGGTGAAACCAGCGAAAAGGGACCCGCTCTCTCCAGCTACGCCACAGAGGAAGGCGGCTCGTTTGAACGCCCGCTCGCACCCGGAACGCCAGTTGGTGCGGTAACGCCTGAAGGACGCACACTTACGGTAACGCTCGTAAGGGCGGAACGCGGCGTGAGCCCCGCGCCCCCCCAGCCGGAATACGAGCGCGCCTACGCGGAGTTGCGGGTGGAATCCGTGGACGGCTCGCAACTCGACCTTCCGCTGAGGTTCCACTCCGCATCATTCGACGGCTGGTTCCTGCGCGAGTCGGGCCCGGTCAGCACCGACATCTGCCCCGGCACGGAGCACACCGGAGTGACGTGCCAACTGATCAGCGGTCACTATCTCGTTGCGGCGGACGACCCCGCTCCACGGCTCGCGTGGACGCTTACGCAACCCGGTATGCGCGTCGACGCGCTCGCGTGGTGGCGGCTGCCGACGATAGAAGGCGACGGCCCTCCCGCAGTGCGCGACCTCGAACCCGATGAGACAGCGCTGATGCTGGAGGCGGCTGCCATCGCGGCAGACGCGTGGAGTACGGACTTCTCCCGCGTAACGGCCGACCTCAGCGATGCGGTCGTGGTTGCCGGTGGGCGCGGGGCTATCCCCGTCATCACCGAGCCCCGCTACGAAACGATCGACCAGGCCGACGAATGGCTGAGCGGGAGGGAGCCAGTGCTGGCCGCGTTCGCCGGGGGCGAGGCGCGGGCGTACCCGCTGCGCCTCCTGCTCTGGCACGAGGCGGCAAACGACTGGCTGGGCGGCCTGCCGCTCCTGGCCACGTACTGTCCGCGTTGCAACAGCGCAGCAGTGTACGAGCGCACGGCGGGTACGCTCACGCTACAGTTCCGCGCGGCCAGCGTGCTGCGCTCCGAGAACCGTGTCCTGTTCGACGAGACAACGGATTCCTGGTGGCAGCAGTCGAGCGGCGAATCTATCGCGGGCGAGTTCGCGGGTTTCAGGCTTCCGCTGGTAGCAAACGCAGTCATCTCCTGGGACGATTTCAAACGCGCCCACCCTGCCGGGACCGTGTTATCCCGGGCGTCGGGCTTCGACGTGGACTACGGTTTCAACCCCTACTTCAACGCCGACTTCACCCAGCCGCCCCCCTCCGCCGGCGAGGTCGACCGGAGGCTTCCAGCGCGAGCGAGAGTTCTGGGCCTGCAGAACGATGGCAATGCACTCGCCGTACCGTTCTCTGCACTCGACTTCTCCAGGGCAGTGAACCTCATGATTGGCGGGGAGCCGGCAACAGTCTTCTGGCAGCGGGGCACAACGTCCCCGCTGAGCAGCGCGAACGTTGCACAGGGGAGGGACGTGGGCGCGGCGGTCGGGTTCGACGCCCGACTGGAGGGCCGGACACTCGCGTTCCGAGCGGAGAGGGGCTCATTCGTCGATGAGCAGACGGGCTCGACATGGAGCATCACGGGAGAGGCGTTGAGCGGCCCGCTCGCAGGCAGTCGACTGGACATCCTTCCGCACATCAACAGCTTCTGGTCCTGCTGGTCGGCGTTCCACCCGGCGGCTTCGGTATACGCGCCTAGCTGACGCTCCAACCAGCGTCCACCAGCAGGTGATGGCCGTTGACCGCACCTGCCTCTCTGCTCGCGAGGAACACAACCGCGCCCGCGATCTCCTCCGGCTGGAGCCGCCTGCCGATGGGGGAGTGGCGCAGGAAGTCGGGGTCGTTGCGAGCGGAGTCCGGGTTCCGCGTCATGGGCGTGTCGGTGGGGCCGGGCCCGACGGCGTTGACCGTGATGCCTTGCATCGCCCATTCCGTGGCCAGCGACTTGGTGAGCGCGACCACACCGCCCTTCGCCGACACGTACACAGCGCGGTTCGGGCCGGAGGTTACGACCAGTTGCGATGCGATATTGACGATGCGTCCGTAGCCCGCACTCAGCATGTGCCGCGCGGCAGCCTGCGCCGCGAAGAACACACCCTTGATGTTCACGCCGTGCACCGCGTTCCAGTGCTCCTCGGTTACATCCAGGGCGCTCATCCGGGAACTCACGCCCGCATTGTTGACCAGGATGTGCAGCCCGCCGAGGTCGGCGGCGATGGCGTCGAAGACGGGGGCTATGGAAGAGGCAACGCTCACGTCGAGAGCGTAGCCGCGTGCCTTGCCGCCCGCAGTCTCGATCTCTTGCACGAAGGCGTCGACATCCGGGCGCTTGTCCGGGAGGTTGGTCACTGCAACGGTCGCGCCCGCCTGCGCGAGCGCGGTGCTCACGGCTCCGCCTATGCCCTGGCTCCCGCCAGTCACGACGGCGACCATGCCGTCCAGTCTGAAAGGCCCCGTGGTCATGGGCGGATTATAGGCGCAGGGATACGCGCTGTCCTACAGGTAGGTGAACCCGGCCGGGAGCGAGGCATGTCCACCGCCGTGGTCGCTCTCCTTGGGGACAGGGTTCCGCAACTCGTCGCGGGTCACGTAGTTGTAGGAGATAACGCCGATGACCGTCGATGCCACTATCGCCGCCACCACTCCAAGGATGATGAGCGAAAGGTACACGAGGCGAGCGTTGCGAGGCGCGGCGCTTGCTACGGACATGGGTGATCGGGCCTCCGGCGGAGCATCGGTATCGTATCGAACCGTCTTCGTAACGCTACTATAGGCGGCGGC
>DAOUJK010000057.1:0-14089 GCA_034422795.1 Dehalococcoidia bacterium
CCCCCTGTTCCTCGACCGCTACAATAATCACCGTACCCACAGTGGCATCGGCTGGGTCCCACCCGCCTCGCGACTGTAAACAACGTGTCTGAGAAGTACACCTAGCCTTCCCCATCAAGGGAGGAAGGAGTCGTGCAGCAGCGCGCTTGCGATAACCAGGTCCTCGGGTGTCGTGACCTTGATGTTGCTGCGGGCACCATCGAAGGTGCGCACCTCGACGCCGATGCGCTCCACCATCGCGGCGTCGTCGGTCACGTCGTCCGCGACCTCGGCGTGGGCGCGTTCGAGGAGACTGCGGCGGAAGACCTGCGGCGTCTGCACCATCGCCAGTTCGCTGCGGTCGAGCGTCTCGACGACGCGCCCGTCCCCGGCGATGCGCTTCACGGTGTCGAACGCGGGCACGACGGCGATGGCGGCACCGGTCGCAGCAGCTGCGGCGAGGCCGTCCTCGATCATGCGCGGCGTGACGAACGGGCGTGCGCCGTCGTGCACGAGCACCCAGTCGCACTCCGGCGGCAGCGCATCGAGCCCGGCGCGGACGCTGTCCTGTCGACGCGCTCCGCCGGCGATCGGGGGGAGCGCCTTGCGCCAGCCCTTCGCTTCGCGCAGAGCAGCGACAGCCTCCCGGTTGCGCTCCGACACGACCAGCACGATCGCAGTGACGGCATCGCACCGCTCGAAGACGTCGACGGTGCGCGCGATGAGCGGTTCGCCGCCGATGTCGGCGAGCGTCTTGTCGCCTGCATCGCCCATCCGGGTGCTCGCGCCCGCGGCGACGATGACGGCGCCTGCGTTGAGGGTGGCCGGATCAGCGGTCATCTCGGGAGGATGCTACTACACGGAACGTAACGCCACGACCAAGCATAGTATCTTGCGGAGAGGTCCGAGCAGGAGCACACGATGAGAAGACGGTTGGAGGTTACCCTTGGGGCGATGGCGTTCGCGGCGGCGCTGGCCGCGTGCAGTTCCCCCACGCCGACCCCAACGCCGACGGCGACGCCTGAACCAACGCCCACGCCCGTCCCGACGGCCACGCCCACGCCTGAACCCGGGCCCGCCCCGAGCAGCCCCAGCCTGTCAGACGGGACGGCCTCCAATCCCAACGACGGCACTTCCACGTTCACACCGCCCTCACCCGAGGAACAGGCCGCCTTCATTGCCGGGTTCGCCGAAGTGCGCGGGGTGGACGAGGAAGCCGCCGCCTGCGTCGCGGACGGGCTGACCGCCATCGGGGTCCCGCTGAACGTCGAGCGCTTCCTTACTGCCGTGGTCACCGAGGGCCGATAGCCGTCGTCCTTGCGGAGTGCGGAGTCCCGGCGGCGATGCCGCTGGGCGGCGGATAGGGCTTCCGCTCACCGCCACCAGTAGGAGGAGCGGGTCGCGCCTGCGGCGTCGGTGAGCGCCTGCCACTGGGCGTCGGTGAGCCGCCAGCCGGACGCAGCGCAGTTCTCGTCCACACGAGAGAGCGTGTTCGTCTTCGGGATGGTGATGACGACGGGCGAGCGGAGCGTCCAGTTCAGCAGCACCTGCGCTGCGGTCTTCCCGGTCTCCGCGCAAACGCTCTCCATGACCTCGACGAGCCGCTTGTTGCGGCGCATCTCGCGCTGGAACGCGCCCTGCTCCAGCGAGCTGTACGCCAGCACCATGATGCCGCGCTCCTCGCACCAGGGAATCACGGTGTCGGCGAACTGGTGGTCGAACAGGCTGTACTTGATCTGGTTCTCGACGACGAGGTCCTCGCCGAGCGCCGCCTCAGCAGCCGCCATCTCCCGCACGGAGAAGTTGCTGACGCCGACGTGGCGCACCTTGCCCACCGCGACGAGGTCGGCCATCGCGCTCATAGTCTCCTCGATGGGGACGTCGGCGGACGGGGCGTGCAGCTGGTAAAGGTCGATCGTCTCGATACCCAGCGCCTTCAGGCTGCGGTCGCATGCGGCGAGCACGTCCTCGTGGCGGAAGTGCCACGGAGAGACCTTTGTGGCGACGAAGACCTCGTTCCGCCTGCCGGCGATCGCCCTGCCGACACGCTCCTCAGTGCCATACGACTCGGCGGTGTCGAGCAGAAACGAGCCGAGCTCGATAGCGCGATGGATGACGGCGGCATCGCCGCTGAACTCCCACGTGCCGAGGCCTATCTCCGGCAGCGCAACGCCGCTCTTACCCAGCGGTTTCGTATCCATGCGGGGCAGGTTACCACGCCGGGGGGACATGAGGGTCCGCGGTTCGAAAGGTCCACCACGAACGGGCCCATCCACCCGTCTGGGCCCTCACCCCAGCCCTCTCCCTCAGGAGAGGGAGTCAGGCCTAGGTGTCCCGCGCGCGGGTGGGGCCCACTTCGCCGGTGCACCACGGGATGAAGGCCTTCATACGGCAGGGCGCGCCGTTCTTCGCCAGATCCGCCTCGAAGATCTCGTGCACGCGGCGCGACTCGTCCTCGTACTCGATCTGGCCACCGCCCTCGTTGACGCTGAGGTCGGACGAGCGCGGCCCATTGACGAGCCCTGTGCCCGGTCGCAGCGCGAGGTAGCGCGCCCGCGTCGACCCGGCGTTGAAATGCTGGTGGAAGGTGCGGTCGGCCGGAACGACGACCATGCCGCCCTTCTTCCAGTCCGCCTTGCGGAGGTCGGCCTGCTCGGGATCGTTCCAGAGCAGGGAGAAGCCCTCGCCGCTGAGGATCACGAGGTGCGCGCCGGGGCCGTGGCGGTGGGCCTTCTTGTAGGTGCCGACGGGGAACTCGGAGATGTGCGCCTTGGTGACGTTGCCCGCCATCTCCAGGCTGGCGTTCACGCCGCCTGCGCCGCGGGTGAAGTAGTCGTAGAGCTGCATGTCGGGCGCGTTGGGGATGAAGTTGCTGGCCCATTTACGGCTCTGGTAGAGGGTGCCGCTGCCGCTGAAGTAGTCGCCGTTCCCGCCGAAGCGGTCCGTGAAGCGGAAGTCGTTGTTGAACACGAAATCGCGATTCCGCCACCACCGGAGCACGGGCGGAGCGTTGGTCACGCCGAGGTAGCGCGCGGGCTCCGCACCGCTGGCGTTGAAGTGGCGGTACCACGCGTTGAGCGGGATGGAGAAGAGGCTGCCGGCGCGCCATTCGAACGTCTGCTCGGCGCCGCCCTCCAGCCAGACGCTCGTCGCGCCGCGCCCAGCGACGATGTAGACCATCTCTTCGTAGAGGTGGTGCTCCGGCTCCGAACTGCCGCCGGGGCTGATCTCGACGAGATGGGAGTCGTTCAACAGGAGGGGATTGGGGATGTTGATGATGGCGCCCCTGCCGCCTTTGCGCTTCCAGTCCCCTAGCTCGATGCGGGACAGGTCATCGAAGGCGAAGTCCACGATGACCTTCACGCCCTCGTCGCGCTGCCAGTCCAGGTAAGCGTCCCGCTCCGGGAATGCCTCCAGCTTGTCGGGCATCTCGGCCCGTCTCATCTCAGCGTCGGTCATCATGTCGCCTTTCTCACTCTTGCCGTCTCTGTCGTGGTGGCCTGGCTAGTCGCAGGCCGAACGCCCGGGCGACCGTAGCGAGTCCTACGGTGGGGAGGATGATGAACAGGCTGACGATGCCGGCTTGCTCCAGCCGCCCGGTGGCGGCGAACTCCAGCGCCAGCACCGAGAGCGTTACAGTGTCGCGCGAAGCCAACATGATGATGCTGCTGATCGTGCCCGCGGCGATGACGAAGTTGAGGGTCGCGAGCAGGAGCAGCGTCGGCATCAGGAGCGGTATCCAGATACGGAAGTAGGTGGATATCCATCCCGCGCCTGCGACGGGCGCGGCCTCCCCCATATCCGCGCCTATCTGGACGAACGCGCCCTTCATGATGTTCGTCCCGGTGGTGGTGCCCTGGATGATAACGACGAGCAGCAGCGCGTAGATGGTGCCGTAGAGCGCGCTGAACAACGGCGTGCCCAGGAAGAGCCAGAGCAGGCCGAAGCCGGAGAGGACCCCGGGGATCGCGGCCGAACCCCAGATGATGAGGTCGAGCGCCCACCTGCCCGCCCAGCGCGTCCGCACGAGGATGTAGGCGACAAGTGAGAAGAGCAGCGGGCCGAGAATCGCGGCAGTGATGGAGAGGATGAGCGTCGTGCGCAGCGCCCTGAGAAAGACGTTGTCTGTCAGGACGAGCTGCCAGTGCTCCAGCGTGTAGGTGTAGGAGGACGCGAGGCTGAAGTGGCCCCACTTCGTCATGAAGCTCCCGAACAGCAGCAATATCGCCGGGCCGATAGCGAGCAACACGATCAGGAATCCGATGAAGCCGAAGGCAGGGAGCCTCCACGGGCCGAGGTCTATGAGTCCCGGCTTGAAGCTCCCCGTGATGGAGGTATAGCGGTGGCGCTGGATGATCCAGCGCTGCACCGGGATGATGACCGCGATCACCAGCAGGGTGAGGCTCGCGAGCACCGTCGCGACGCCGTAGTCGAGTTGCCGTGCGAGCTCGAATATCTTGGTGGAGTGGACGTAGAAGTCGAATGGGAGGCCGAGCAGGAACTCGGTCTCGAACGACTGGAAGATATACAGCAACTGCAGCCCGAACACGAGCGCCATGGGCGAGATCATGAGCGGCAGCGTCACGCGCATCATCGTGAGGATGTTGGAGGTGCCGCTCACCTCCTCCATGGTGGCGTCCATGTTACGAAAGGCGGGCGTGAGCAGTATGACTTTGATGGAGATGCCGTTCGCCATGAGGTGCGCCCAGACGATGCCCGGCACGCTGAAGATGTTGAATGGCGAGTCGTTTATGAACGGCAGCTTCTCCAGCCCGACGTTGATGAGACCGATGTCCGGATCGAGCAGTGTGATCCAGACGATGGTCGTGGCTATGCCCGGCATCATGAAGGAGACCCAGAACAGGAACTCGATGGAGCGGCTGAACGGGATGTTCGTCCGGGCCAGTACCCAGGAGATGACGACCGCGATGGGGAAGCTGATCCCGACGACGAACGCCCAGATCATGATGCTGTTGCCGAGCGAGACGAGCAGACCAGGCGTAGACCAGGCGTCCCGCCAGTGCTGGAGCCCCCACTGGCGCTCGCCCACGAACCAGTCCCTTCCGGCGTCGAAGCTGTTGATGACGAGCAGCAGCGCGGGCCATATCAGGTAGAAGCCCAGAAGGAGGAGGACGACCGCCATGATGTAGGCACTCGTGGGAGGCATCCTGAAACCGCGGCCCCGAGGGCGCGGCCTTGCTTGTTGCACGCTCTTCCTCCTGAACCAAAGACCGGGCCTCGTTACCGAAGCGCCCCGATCTGTCACTGCGTTACCCGCCGCGCGCTGGGCGCTACGGGCGCGACGGCGCGGACGCGCCTGCCTGGCTTGCCCCGACCTGGCGAGCGCTTGCCTGTTGCTCGTGGCGCACGCCGAGGCGCAAGCCGAACGCGCGGGCGAGCGATGCCAGGCCCACGGTAAGGACGATGATGAACAGGCCGACGATGCTCGCCTCTTCCCGCTGCCCGATGCCTGGCGAGGCGAACTCCAGCGCGAGCAGTGACAGGGTGATGGTGTCACGCGAGGCAAGCAGGACGATGCTGCTCGTGGTGCCCGCGGCGATAACGAAGTTGAGGGTCGCGAGCAGGATGAGCGTGGGCATCAGGAGCGGTATCCAGACGCGGAAATAGGTCCGTACCCATCCCGCGCCGGAGACGCGCGCGGCCTCCTCCATGTCCGCGCCGATCTGAACGAACACGCCCTTCATGATGTTCGTTCCGGTCGTGTTCCCCTGGATGATGACGACCAGCAGCAGCGCGTAGATGGTGCCGAAGAGGGCGCTGAGGATGGGCGTTCCAAGGAAGAGCCAGAGCAGGCCGAGGCCCGAGAGGATGCCGGGGATCGCGCCGGAGCCCCAGATGATGAAGTCGAGCGCCCACCTCCCGGTCCAGCGCGTGCGGACGAGGATGTAGGCGATGAGTGAAAAGAGCAACGGGCTGAGTATCGCGGCGGTGACGGAAAGGATGAGGGTCGTGCGCATCGCCTTCAGGAAGAGGTTGTCCGTAAGGACGAGCTGCCAGTGCTCCAGCGTGTAGGTGGGAGTGAGGTAGAAGTAGCCCGCTCGCGTCATGAAACTGCCGAACAGAAGGGAGATTGCCGGGCCTATCGTCAGCATGAAGAGCAGGAAACCGATGATGCCGAAGATGGGAAGTTTCCACGGGCCGAGGTCGATGAGTCCAGGTTTGAAGCTGCCGGTGATGGTGGTGTAGCGGCGGCGCTGGATGATCCAGCGCTGCACCGGGATGATGATCGCGATGACCAGCAAGGTGAGGCTCGCGAGCACCGTTGCGACGCCGTAGTTCGGCACGGGCTGACGGACGAGCTCGAATATCTTGGTGGAGTAGACGAAGAAGTCGAACGGAAGGCCCAGCAGGAACTCGGTCTCGAACGACTGGAAGATGCGGAGCAACTGCAATGCGAACACGAGCGCCATCGGCGAGATCATGAGCGGCAGCGTCACGCGCATCATCGTGAGGACGTTGGACGCGCCGCTCACGCGCGCGGCCTCCTCCATGCTGGCGTCCATGTTGCGGAAGGCGGGCGTGAGGAGCATGACCTTGATGGAGATGCCGTTCGCCATCAGGTGTGCCCAGACGATGCCGGGGACGCTGAAGATGTTGAACGGCGAATCGTTGATGAAGGGCAGCTTCTCCAGCCCGATGTTGATGAGGCCGATGTCCGGGTCCAGCAGCGTGATCCATGCGATCGTCGTGGCGATGCCCGGCATCATGAAGGAGACCCAGAAGAGAAACTCGATAGAGTGGCTGAACGGGATGTTCGTCCGCGCCAGCACCCACGAGATCAGAACGGCTATGGGGAAGCTGATGCCGACGACGAACGCCCAGATCATGATGCTGTTGCCCAGCGAGACAACCAGGCCGGGCGTGGACCAGGCGTCACGCCAGTGCTGCAGCCCCCACTGGCGCTCGCCCACGAACCAGTCGGCCCTTGCATCGAAACTGTTGACGACGAGCAGGAGCACGGGCCAGATCAGGTAGAAGCCCAGTACGAGGAGGACGACCGCCATGATGTAGGCGTTCGTGGGGGGCATCCTCAAACCGCGTACCCGGGGTCGCGGCCTTGCCAGCTGCATGCCCTGCCTCCTCTAGCCTAAAAGCCGGGGCGCTCCGTCGCCGGAAGCGCCCCGGTTGCTCTTGACCGTCTAGCCGCCGCGCGCCGCGCGGTAGATCTCGCGGGCACGCTCCAGGCTCTCCTCTGTCCGCTGCGTGTATACAGGGTCGCCGGTGAGGTAGATGTACGTCTTCCCCGCTTCCCTGCACTCGCGCGGGTCCACTGTGCCCGTGCACGGGATGTCGTCACGGAGGCTGGGGTTCGGAGTGCCCTCGCTCAGCTCGTGCTTGGCGGTCTGGCCCTCGATGCTCAGGAACCAGTTGAGGAACAGCTTCGCCGCGTTCGGGTGGGGGGCATTGATGGGCATCTGCACGTTGTCCCCTGCCCCTCCGCCGCTCAGCGTGTCCGCCTCTGCGAACGGCTTGATCAGACGGTCTGACGGGCCGCCCTGTTCAGCCAGTTCGTCCAGGTCCCGGCCGGCCGATCCTATGGCGATACCCATGGCGAACTTGCCGCCCGCGATGCTGTCCGTGATGAACCGGAAGTCCGTGGAGAACGTGACGCCGAACTCGGGATCGACGTACCGCTTCATGAAGTCCTCGCCGATGTCCGGGTGGCTGATGATGGTGGAGTAAGTGCCACCGGCGCCCTCAGCGATGGGCGGGATGGAGACGATGCTATTCGCCCACTTCGGGTCGAGGTAGTCGAACACGGAGTTCATCGCGTCGATGTCGGCCTCGCTGACGAGGTTGGTGTTGTAGCGCATACCCAGGTTCTCGGGCGATGCAGCCGCGCCGTGGTTCAGCACGTACTGCTGCGTCGCGGCATCCGAGTACCAGACCCGGCCCTGGAACCAGCCGTCGCCGTTCGTGACATCCGGGTGGACGAGGAGGGGAGGTATCGGGACAATCGCCTCAGCTGCGATGAGGCGCAAGGCCGAGGTGCCGCCTATCATCATCACGTCGACGTCGTAGCGGCCGGCGGACTGTTCCGCGAGGACGCGGTCCGTCTGCGCCCCGCCGCTGCCCGTTGAGACGGTGGTCGTGATGCCGAACTCCTCCTCGAACGCTGCCGCCACCGGACGGTAGTTGCGGCTCGCGGAGCCGCCCATGACGATGACGACCTCGCCCTCTTCCTGCGCCTTCGCGATCAGATCCGCCCATTCCGACTCGAACATCATCATCGCGTCGGGGGTGGGGGTAGCGGTGGGGGCCGGCGCCGGCTCGGACGTGTCCGAAGGAACGGGCGTCGCCGTCGGCGGGACGGATGTCGCGGTCGGTCGAGGCGTTGGCGTCGGATCAGCGCCGCAGGCCGCGGTTATCGCGGCGACGAGCATACCGACAAGGAGCAACGCCCCTAATCTAGCCGTCATGGTTCCACTCAGGTTCCTCATTGCAGCCTCCCACTGCGTCGATTTTCCTGCTGCAACACCCAGAACCCTGAGAATCCTATCTCGCGAAGGAACCAACAGCCCTGACCTGCGTTGCGCGCGGCCAAGCCATATCAGATGGAACACCCGGCGTCAATCTGGATGAAACCGGACTGCGGGCGGGCGTCCCGGAGGGCGGCGCCCACGCCCGCGGCGGCCCGAGGCCCCACGTGATCTGCTGACCGGCGTCCCTACACTCCCGCGGCTGCCGGTTCAGTGGCTGGCTGCGTGGTGAAGGTGAGGCCGCCGCCGCTCGCGTCCACGGTTACGGAGTCGCCGTCCACGTACTCGCCGGCGAGGATGCCCCGCGCGATGACGTTCTCCACGTGGCGCTCCACCGCGCGGCGCAGCGGACGCGCGCCGTAGACCGGGTCGAACCCCTCGTCCTCCAGCCACTCCTTCGCCGCGTCGGTCAGGTGTATCGCAATGGAACGCTCCTCGAGCCGCTCCTGCACGTTGCGCACCATCAGGTCGATGATCTGGTGCAACTCCTCGCGGGTCAGCGGATGGAAGACGATGTACTCGTCCACCCGGTTGAGGAACTCCGGCGTGAAGTGCTTCTTGAGCGCCTCCATCACGGCGCGGCGGTGCCGCTCCTCCTCGGTCGTGGGCTGCCCGGCGCGGAAGCCGATGCCGCCCTTGCTGAACTCCGCAGTACCGATGTTGCTGGTCATGATGATGATGGTGTGGCTGAAGTCCACCGTGCGCCCATGGCCGTCCGTCAGCCGGCCGTCCTCCAGGACCTGGAGCATCACGTTGAACACGTCCGGGTGGCCCTTCTCGATCTCGTCGAACAACACGACGCGGAACGGCCTGCGGCGCACCGCCTCGGTCAGCTGTCCCGCCTCGTCGTAGCCGACGTAGCCCGGCGGCGCGCCGATGAGGCGGGAGACGGTGTGGCGCTCCGCGTACTCGGACATGTCTACGCGGACCATGTTCTCCTCGTCGTCGAAGAGGCAGGCAGCAAGTGCACGCGCCAGCTCCGTCTTCCCGACGCCCGTGGGGCCGAGGAACATGAACGAGCCCACCGGACGCTTCTCGTCGCGCAGGCCGGCGCGCGCACGACGTATCGCGTCGGCAACAGCGACAACCGCATCGTGCTGGCCCACGAGCCGCTCGTGCAGGCGCTCCTCCAGGTGCAGGAGGCGCTCCGCCTCCTCCTCCATGAGCCGCGCGGCGGGGATGCCCGTCCACGTCGCGATGAGCGAGGCGATGTCCTCGGTCCGCACGACGAGGTCGGTGTGGTCGCGTCCCAGGAACTCGCTCCGCGCGCGGTTGAACTCTTCCTCCACGCGAACGCGCTCCATCTTGAGGCTGGCCGCTCCTTCGTAGTCGCTCCGCTGGGCAGCCGATTCCTCCTGCTCCAGCAGGTCGCGTATGCGCTGGTCCTGCGCGGTAAGCTCCGGGGGCAGGCTTTCTACGTTCAGCCGCAGTTTGGCCGCGGCCTCGTCGATCAGGTCCACCGCCTTGTCGGGCATGTTGCGGCCCGATATGTAGCGGGCGCTCAGGCGCGCTGCGGCGATGAGTGCGGCGTCGTCCAACTGCACCCGGTGATGCGCCTCGAAGCGAGGGCGCAGGCCGCGGAGTATCTCGATGGTCTGCTCGACCGTCGGCTCTTCCAGCCATATCGTCTGGAAGCGGCGCTCCAGCGCGGCGTCCTTCTCGATGTGCTTGCGGTACTCGTCCGGCGTCGTTGCGCCGATGACCTGGAGTTCGCCGCGCGCAAGAGCGGGTTTCATGATGTTCGCGGCGTCCAGCCCTCCCTCGCCGGCGCCGGCGCCCACGACGGTGTGCAGCTCGTCTATGAAGAGCACCACCTCCCGGCGCGCCTCCTTCATCTCGTCGATCACCGACTTCAGCCGCTCCTCGAACTCGCCCCGGAACTTCGCTCCGGCGACGAGGCCGGCCATGTCCAGCGCGAGCACGCGCTTGTCCCGCAACGACTCCGGCACGTCGCCCGCGACGATGCGCTGCGCGAGACCCTCCACGATGGCCGTCTTGCCAACGCCTGCCCCGCCGATGATGACCGGGTTGTCCTTGGTGCGGCGGATGAGCGTCTGCATCACGCGCCGGATCTCGTCCATGCGGCCTATGACGGGGTCCAGTTTGCCTTCGCGGGCGAGTTGGGTCAGGTCTATCGTGTAGCGTTCGAGTGTCTGGTAGCGGTGCTCGGCGCGCGGATCGGTGACGCGGCGCCCGCCGCGCACATTCACGAGGGCCTGGTACACACGCTCCTTCGTGACGCCGTGGTCCGCCAGGATACGCGCCGCATCGCCCTGAGTATCGGAGAGGATGGCGAGGAAGAGATGCTCGGTGGCGATGTGCTCGTCGTGCAGGCGCTCGGCTTCATCCTTCGCCGCCTGCAGCATGGCCATCGCCCGGGGCGTGGGGTGCAGTTGGTTGGACTCGTAGGCGAGCTGTGGCGTCTTCTTGAGTACGATCTCCAACTCCCCGCGGGTACGGTCGACGTTGACGCCCATACCGGTCAGTATGCGCGCGGGCACGGACTCGGCGCTTTCGAGCAGCGCGAGCATCACGTGCTCCACGTCCCACTGCGAGTGGCGGAACCTCCGAACAACCTCGTAGCTCGCCCCGATGACGGCTTGCGCCTGCTCCGTGAAATCTTCCTGCCTGAATACCATGACGATTACTCCGATCAGCCCGGACGACCCGCTCTAGCGGTTGCCCAGACGTTCCTCCAAACGGCGTACCTGGCGCTCCAGTTCCACCAACCGGGCCTGCATGCGCATGAGCACCTCCACACCCGCAAGGTTGATGCCCAGGTCCTCCATGAGCGATTTGATCCAGCGCGCCCGTGAGACGTCCGCCGGCGAGAACATGCGGATGTTGCCTCGAGAGCGTTTCGGCGCGAGCAGCCCGATGCGTTCGTACGTCCGGAGTGTCTGCGCGTGCACACCCACCATGCGGGACGCGACGCTGATGACGTAGCACGGCTCGTCGTCGTTCACGCCGTCCGCGCGCGGGGGGCGGCCCCATGCCTCTGCAATGACCGTCCGTTCCATCATGCCGTCCTCCTACACTCCGGCCTGCGCGCTGCGCTCGGCATCGCGCAGCCGTTCGAACAGTTCGCGCTGCTCCGGCGTCAGGTCCACCGGCAGCACCGCCATCACCGTCACGAGCATGTCGCCGTGCCCGCCGCTCCGCTTCGGCATCCCCTTCCCACGCAGGCGTATCACGCGGCCGTTCTGCGTTCCTGGCGGGATGCGCACCGCGACGCTCTTCCCGCCGAGCGTTGGGGCCTGCGTCTCGCCGCCGAGCACCGCGTCCAGCAACGGCACGCGCGCGGTGAAGCGGACGTCGTCTCCCGCGCGTTCAAACACCCCATGCGGCGCGACGGTCATGACGAGGTAGAACTCGTCGACGCCGTCGCGCTTCGGGTCCACGTGGATGCGCGCTCCGCTCTCGACGCCCGGAGGTATGCGCACCTCCAGCCGTTTGCCGCCGGGGTGCTGCACCGTGCGGGTCGAACCCGCGTACGCCTCTTCCAGCGTGACGGTCACCGGCACGTCCAGGCGACGGGGCGCGGTCTGCCGGCGCGGGCCGCCGCTCCAGCGCATGTGGGCGAACCCGTCGAAGAGATTGCTGAAGTCGCCGAGGCCGTCCGCGTCCGTGAACGCGCTGTACCCGGCGGGGCCTCCCCGGCGCGTGCGAGCGTTGGTGAAGAACGTGAACGGCGACGCCCCTGACCCAGGGCCTCCGCCGCCGTGCATCTGGTCGGCGTGCCGCCAGTTCTCGCCGAACCGGTCGTACTTCTTCCGGGAGTCGGCGTCCGAGAGCACCTGGTACGCCTCGTTGATCTCCTTGAACTTCGCCTCGGCGCTGCTGTCGCCGTGGTTCACGTCCGGGTGATGCTTGCGCGCGAGGCGGCGGTACGCGGAGCGTATCTCCTTCTCGGTGGCGTTCTTCGCGACGCCGAGCGTCTCGTAGTAGTTCTTCGCCATCTCAGCGCTCGATGCGAGCAAGTCGCTCTACTCATAGTATAGCAAACTTGAGCGGACCGTTATCAACTTGAGGCGACGAGGGCTCCCCGTCAGGGGGTGTTAAAGGCGGGTCGCCCGGCCCAGGAGCGAGAGGAAGACGCCCTCCGGCAGGACCCGTGCCCCGAGAGAGCCGAAGCGCGAGTCCAGGCCCACGGGATAGCGGAAGCGGGGGCGCCGGGAGCGGGCGATACCGTGGATGACCTTCGCAACGACGAGAGGGTCCCTGCCCCGCTGGAAGACGTCGCCGAACCTGCTCCGATAGCTCTGTATATGAGGGACGTACGGGGCGCCATCGTCGCCGTCGATGCCCTCGGCCATGGCCTGGTTGTCCGGGAACGCCGTGCGGACCAGGCCCGGCTCGACGAGCACGACCCGCACACCGAGGGGCCACGCCTCCGTCCTCAGCGACTCGCTGAGCCCTTCGAGCGCGAACTTCGACGAGACATAGGCGCCGTGGAATGGCGTGCCGATGCGGCCGAGGATGGAACTCACGTTCACGATCGTCCCGCCGCCCTGCTCGATCATGCCCGGCAGCACGGCGCGGGTGAGACGCGCCACGGCGAAGACGTTGGTCTCGAACAGCGCGCGCAGTTCGTCCGAGCCGAGCGTCTGCACCGGGCCGAACAGCCCGTACCCGGCGTTGTTGACCAGTACGCTGATGGGGCCGTGCTCTTCCGCGATGGATGCCAGCGCCTCCGGGATGCCCGCCTCTTTGTTGATGTCGAGCTCGATGCCGGTGACAGGCAGGTTTCGACGGGCGGCCTCCGCTTCCAGGCCGACGAGCCGGTCTTTCGAACGGCTCGTGCCGACCACGCGGTAGCCCCGCTCCGCCATATAGAGCGCCGTGGCCATGCCGATGCCGCTCGACGCTCCGGTTATCAGCACAACGCCGTGCCGGTCTCTCATCGTCAACCTCTTCCGGTCAGCCTATACTGACGCCTGCCCGACTGCATCACGCGAGCGAAAGGAGGAGTTGTCATGGCGATGCTGCTGCGATTGGTCGGCGGTCTGATGATGGTATACGCGGGGGTTTACCTCGCGCAGTTCCTCTTCAGCTCCCTCTACGACAACCCGCAGCCGGTCTGGGACGTGATGAACTTCGTCTCGGGCGCAGGCATCCTCATCGCACTCATCGTGAACTTCGCGCACATGCGCTCGCAGTCCGGCGACGGACCGGTCACCGTGGCGCGGCTGGGAGCATACGCGCTGTTCTACGCCAACGCGGCGCTTGCCGTCTGGTTCTTCCGCAACTGGATATACCTGCTGGCACTGGACGCCGGCGAATCTGCCAGCGTACCCGTCGACGTCATCTGGGACTTGGTCGCCATGATGATCCCGCTGGTGTTGGCCACCACGGGACAGAGGCTCTGGCGCACGAGCGCATAGGGCTCAACCGCGCCGCCGCGCCTTTGACGCTCAACGCCGCCGAGTGATACGATTTTATGAGTGTGCCAGATGCGCTCCCACGCCTCGAACGGCAAACCAAACGGGGACAGCGCGCGCGGAGTAGGCGAACCGCCGCGCGCGTGATGCATCGCACGCAGGAGGTTGCCACATGGTGAACGTCGCCGCTCTGCGCTGTAAGGAATGTTCCCGCGAATACCCCATCGG
>DAOUJK010000058.1:0-32716 GCA_034422795.1 Dehalococcoidia bacterium
GGGGGAGGGGGGGGGGGGGGGGGGGGGGGGGCGAAAGGGTGAGTCCAGAGAGGAGACCCCTCTGCCCAGGGCTAGTCCCGGATGTTCTGCGCCAGGTAGTGCTCGATCCCGACCTGGCGGATCGTCTCCTGCTGCGTCTCCAGCCAGTCGACGTGCTCTTCCTCGTCACGCACCATCTCTTCCAGTATCTCGCGCGTGCCGAAGTCGCCCACCTGCTCGCAGTGCGCGATTGCCTCGCTCAACGTCTCCAGCGCCGCGACCTCGGCCTCGAGGTCCAGTTGCAGGTTCTCTTCGACGCTCTCCCCGATCTTGACCGAGCCCAGGCGCTGGAGGTTCGGCAGGCCCTCGAGGTAGAGGATGTGCCGCACGATCCGCTGCGCGTCCCGCATCTCGCCCATGCTGGCTTCGCGCAGATGCTCGGCGGTGCGCTGGAAACCCCAGTTACGCACCATCTCGGACTGGACGAAGTACTGATTGATGGCCGTCAGGTCGATCGTCAGGATGGCGTTGAGACGGTCGACCACACCCTCTTTGGCTCTCATGGATCCTCCTTGTTGCGGCATGTGCTGCGCACGAACCATAGGACAAGCAGGCTCGGTACGCAATGAGTCGGTGGTCGTACATGCAATGAGGGTAAATCTAAGTATTGACAAGCCGGCCCATTAGGGTGTACTAACTACGTAGCGATGCTGCCATAGGAAGAGTGCCTATGTACGTGTGTGTATGCAACCGCATATCCATCCGCCAGTTGGCCGCCTCCTGGGCGGAGACGAATCCCGACATGGAGCGTCTGGCCGAGAGGCTCGGGCTCTACGACGACAGGTGCTGCGGCCGCTGCGTGGACGAACTGGACGAACTCGTAGACGTTGCCGAGTGCGCAGCTGTCCCCGTGGGAGTCGCGCGGTGAGACTCGGCTGGAAGCGTCCTGCCTCACAGGCCCTGGACGGCGACACGTCCGCCGAGCCGTGCCAGCACCGGTTCACTCCGCGTATCCGCCGGAGCAGCTACTGGGTGCGCTCCACCCTGATTACCGACACCAGTGTCGTCTGCTCCCACTGCGGCCAGCCCATCGAGGGGCCACACTCCACCTCCCATTAGCTCGCGCTGAAGGGACCCTCGCTCTCTCCTGGGGCGCTGAGCCCGGTTCCTCGCTTGCTAGAATGTTCTCATGCCCCTACCCGCCCTGCTCCTCCCCCTGGCCATCGCCGGTGGCTCAGCTGTCGCCCAGGCGGCCGCGAAGCTGAAGAGCCACGAGCGGCTCAACGCCCTGCGCGCCGAGCTGCAGGAACTGGAGTCGCACCACCGGGACGAGATGCTCCTGCATTACGAACGACAGGCAGGGCTCTGCCGCCGGCTGGGGCTTGCTGGACCGGAATTCCCCGCTTCCCTGCAGGCAAATGAGGAACCTCCCCTTCCGCCACCGCTATGGCGCCGGTTCCTCAGACGCCGGAAGCGCACTGTCGCCGACGGCTCTCCTCACTCCAGAGCCAGCATCATCGGGCGCCATGGAGCCGGCTTCGCCGCCGGCACCGTCTGGAAGGTGTGGTCGGCAACGATCCTCAACCTCGTGCGTCCGGTGGGAGCGAAGCTGCTGACCCTCTTCCCCGGTGCGGCTCCGGCGGTCGGAACAACCAGTTCACTGGCGTTCGGCATAAGTTTGCGGTTCGCTCTCGGCGTCGTCAGCATCGCCGCCATCATCGTGGGACCACTCCTGCTGGCGTGGGCGGTCGTCCGGGAGGTCAGGAAGGTGCGGAAGGCCCGCCGCGAGTTGGAGACCATCCGGACGCGGCGGCACGAGGAACTGACCGGCTACGCGGCGCGCACACGGCAACTGCAATGGCGGGCGCGAACGCGCACGTACCCGGCCTGCCGCGTCAGGTCCCGCATTCCGTACGCAAGTGCCTACTCCTCGCGGAAACGGCCCGCTCGCCGCACCGCCGTTCGTCCGGAACGTCCAGCCCCTACAGCCCCAGCTCCCCGCTGACGCCGTACTCCCCGGCGAGCGCCTCGAGTTTCCCCCACGTCGCGTCCTCCACGAAGATGCCTTCCTGTAGGCGGCGCTGCGTATTCCGGTGCTCGATCTCGCCTGGGTAGAGGATCTCGTCGAACCCCGCCGCGCGCTTGGACGCCTTCAGGTAGCCCGCAAGCTCGGCGACCTGCCGCTTGAACTCGTCCAGCGGCCGGAATACGGAAACGTCGAACACGGCCATGAAGCAGCCGTCGTTGTGGAACCCGCGCGGGTCGTGGCCGAAGCCGAGGCCCGTCAGCAAACCGGAGAGTATCTCCACGATCACCGAGAGGCCGTACCCCTTGTACCCCTCCGAGCCGCCGAGCGGCAGCAGCGCGCCGCCCGCGCCGCGCAGCACGTTCGGGTCCGTCGCGGGGTTCCCGTCGCTGTCGACGACCCACCCCTCCGGGATGGATACGCCCCGCGCCGCGGCGAGTTCGATCTTCCCCGCCGCCACCGCGCTCGTTGCCATGTCGACGAACAGCGGCCCCTCGAGGTCGCTCGGCACAGCAACGCAGATCGGGTTCGTGCCAAGCCTCGGCTCCCGCCCGCCGAACGGAGCGACGTTCTTCGTCGTCCTCCCTGAGTCGGCGGTCATCAGGCCGATCATGCCCGCGCGTTCGGCCATCAACGGGTAATCGGCGACGCGTCCGACGTGGCTCTGGCGGTAGACCGTAGCGGCAGCGGCGCCTTGCTGTTTCGCCTTCTCGATGACAAGGCCCATCACGCGTTCGGATACGACGTAACCGAACCCCCAATGACCGTCAGCGACGAGCGTCGAAGGCGTTTCGTTGACGATGTCGAACGGCGCGCCGGGGACGATATGCCCTCGCTTGACCCGGTCTATGTATGTGGGCACCTGGATGATGCCGTGGGAGTCATGTCCCGCGAGGTTCGCGCCGATGACGTGCCGGGCGATGACCTCCGCCTCCTCCGCGCTCGCTCCCGCGCACTGGAGCAGGCGGTCGGCGATGGTCTGCAGTCTGTCGTGGGAAACGGTTGGCATGGCTCCTCCGCGGATTGTGGACGTGCGGAGCGGATTGTACCGGGCTGTCATGCCGAGCGCAGCCCGCGCTGTAGCGCGCAGCAGCCCTCGGAGCGTTCCCCACCTCTCCCTTGGAACGGGTCGCCGCGCTGCGACGGGTGAGGGCAGCGGAACGCGAGAGGCCCCGGCGTTCTGCCGGGACCTCTCAATGGACGTAATTTGGGGTTGGTGCGCAGGAAGAGATTTGAACTCTTACGGGACTTCTCCCACTGCCCCCTCAAGACAGCGTGTCTACCTATTCCACCACCTGCGCCGGGCCGGTCACTGGCAGGAGTGGAAGGATTCGAACCCTCGGCCGGCGGTTTTGGAGACCGCTGCTCTACCAGGCTGAGCTACACTCCTGCGCTCCGTTAAGGCTAGCACTCGCCGCTCCTGAGGGTCAATCGCAGACATCCCTCTGCGCAGCCTGCTTATAAAGCAAGAGCCCCTCCGCTCAGGAGGGGCTGTTGAAGGGCGGTAGGCCTTGCTGGGACTGGTGGGGCCCGGCAACCCGTACCGTCATCAATCACAAACGTATACGGCCATAGCCGCGTGAGTACGTGACGTTAATACTCGCCGTGTACGTTGTCAATACATCCGGAATACGGATCGCTGAGCAGAATATTCAGAGGATTCCGGCAGCATGCGCCTGGAACGCGCCCCACGTATCGGACTCCCGCGCACGGCTTGACACTCCTTATCCGCGCCACTAGCCTCCCCGCCGACCCCAACACCGGAGCAGGAGCGTGCCCATACTTACCCCCGCGATGCAGGCCGCCGTCGGACGCGACGGCGAGGCGCGCACCGCCATCATCGAACGCGGCGCCATCGAGCGCTTCGCAGCAGCTATCGGCGACGACAACCCCGCCTACCCGGACGTGGCGCCGCCAACCTTCCTGCGCTCCGTGGGACTCGCCATCCCTCCCCTTCCCGACAGCGGGGCTGTGCCGCGCGTGCTGGACGGCGGCAGCGAGTGGACGTACGGCGAGCCGGTGCGTCCGGGGGACGCCATCACGTTCGTTACGCGGATGGAGACGCTGATCGAGCGCGAAGGCCGCATGGGAGCCATGCTCATCGCCACCTACCTCACCCGCTACACGAACCAGCGCGGCGAGCTCGCCGCCACCCAGCGCAACACTCTCATAAGGATGCCCGCCGCATGACCACGCAACACTACCTGGACGATGCCGCAGTCGGTACGGAGCTTCCCGCCCTGGTGAAGGAGCCGACAACCCGCCAACTGGTGATGTATGCAGGCGCGTCCGGCGACTTCTACGAGATCCACTACGACAAGGACTTCGCTGCGGAGCAGGGCCTGCCTGGCGTGATCCTCCACGGCGCCCTGAAGAGCGCCTTCCTCGGCCAACTCGTCACGGACTGGGCGGGCGCGGAGGGGCGTGTGCTGTCGCTCTCCGTGCGCTACCGCGAGATGGACGTTCCGGGCGACGTGCTCACGTGTAAGGGCACGGTGGTGGAGCGGGACGAGGCGGCGGGCTCCGTGCGCTGCGACATCTGGATCGAGAACGGCGCGGGCGTCCGCACCACCACCGGCGAGGCGGTCGTCGCGCTGCCGTCGCGCTAGACCGCTCCGTCCTGCACGGCCTCCCACTCCTCGCGGGTCAGCTCCATCAGGATGAAGTTGTAACCCGCGCGGCGCACCGGCTTCACTTCGCGGAACCCGCACATCGCGAACGCACGGCGTGCACGCGCGTTCCATTCCAACGTATGCAGGTACAGCCGCTGCATCGCCGCGTTCTTGAAGCACTGCGCCACCAGCAGTTGTACTGCCTCGCGCCCGTAGCCTCTTCCCCAGTAGTTCCGGTCCCCGACCAGGATGCCGACCTCGCACTGTCCCTTGATGGTGTCGATGTCGTACACCATGCAGTTGCCGATGTGCAGCCCGTCCAGTGTGTCGATGCCGTAGCGGCGCACCCAGGGCGTGGGGTACTTCAGTTCGTTCGCGTAATCGCGCAGGAAGTCGGCGAGCGGCTGCCGGAGGCGCGGCGCGGCGTCGAGCTCGGCGAGTTCCTGGTCGGACCGCCAGCGGTGGTCGTCCTCGCCGTCCTCGATCCGCTTCTCGCGGAGCACGACCTTCTGCCCGTGGATGCCGGTCTCGGTCATACGACCGCCTCCCCGGTCTCGAGCGCTGCCATCGCCCGCCGCAGCACCTCGCGCTCGGAGGGATAGGTCAGCATACCAAGCGCCTCCTCCGGGGAAGCCCACTGCACGACATCGAACTCCGGGTCGTGGTCGTCGAACGAACCGCCGCACGGGCGCATCAGGTAGAAGTACACGCGCTTGTGGATGCGCTCGGAGTCGCGGGTGAACCAGTACTCGATGTGTCCCAGCGGGGCTGCTATCTCCACCTCCAGTCCCGTCTCCTCCCGCACCTCGCGCACCGCTGTCTCTTCCAGGGATTCGCCGTCGTCCGGTGTGCCCTTGGGCAGCGCCCAGAGCCCGCTCTTCAGGCGGCCGCAGAGCGCCACCATCACGGCGTCGTCCCGCTCCCCCCAGACGACGCCCCCGGCGGAGACCGCCTGTGCCACCCGCAGACCGCCCGCCATGCCTACGGGTCCTCCCGCAGCGTCAGCATGGAGAAGTCGCCCTCGTCGGCTTCGAGCGCCCGCAACGCCTCCTGCGCGGCCTCGCTCAGCGTCGCGTCGCCCTGCTCCACGTAGTGCTTCAGCAGCTTGCGCGCCGCGGCTCCGCCGATGCCCCCGATGGCCTGCACCGCCGCGAGCGATACCTGTGGGTCGTCGTCGGTGACCAGCTCGTGAAGGTGGGGCAGCGTCTTCGGGTCTGCCAGTTCGCGGGCTGCATTCGCGGCCTCGAAACGCATCGCCGCCACGCTGCTGCCGAACTCATGCTCGATCACGGGCAACCACACGGGGTTGCAGGTGCGCCCCATCGCGTACACCGCGCTCTGCCGCAGCAGCGGCTCGCCGCTCCGGTAGGCCCAGCGGATCCAGCCGGGGATGTCCGGGTCGCCCAGGGACGCTATCGATTCCAGCGCGCGGCGGCGCACCGCAGTCTCTTCCTCACCGTCTTCGAGCGCACTGAGGAGCGCGTTCCGCACCAGTGCCGCGTCACGTTCGATCAGTTTTCCATCCTCCGCGAGCTCGGCAAAATGGCCAAGCGCTGCGGCCGCCGCCGCACGTGCCTCGTGAGACTCGTCGTTCGCCAGCATCGCAGCAAGCGGCGCGATGACGGCGCGGTCGCCCGTCTCCCATAGTCCGGCGGCGGCGCTCGCCCGTACGGGAGCGTCGTCGTCCTCGAGCGCGGCGCACAGCAGCCCCGTGAACTCCATCTCGATGTTGTCCTCGGCCATGCCGGTCACGGCACGGATGATCATGAGCCGCCTGGACGTGGGGATATCGTCCCATACCTCCAGCAGCTCCCGGTGCTCCTCCGGGGTCAGACCGCTGAGCCGTCCAAGCAGCGACGGCTTCAGTTCGCAGCCAGCGTCGAGCAGTTGGGGGATCACCTCGCCAAGCGCCATGCCGCCTATCCCTTGCTGGAGACCGAGATGCCGCCGACCGCTATGGGGGGCGCGAACAGGCTGCCCATCCAGCGGCCCTCGCTGCCGAGCGCAAGCACGTCGTTCAGCACGCGGTATGCGTTGCCGGATACCATCGTGTTCATCACGCGCCCCGCGACCTTCCCGTGTTCCACCTTATACCCCAGCAGCACGTTCGCGCTGAAGTCCCCGCCGAGGACGTTGTTCTGCCCCGCGCCGAGCAGCCGCTCCACGATGAGCGCCTCGTCCATGCCCGAGATCATGTCCTCCAGCGCCGTATCGCCCTCGTCCACGAGCAGCACGCTCGTTGACGGCCCCGGCAGCGAGCCGAGCCCGCGCTCGCCCGCGCCGGTGCTCGCCGCGCCCGCCTGTCCCGCCGTCTGCAGATCGTAGAAGAACGCCGACGCGACGCCGGTCGCGATGAGCGGCAGGCGGCGGCTCGCCACGCACTCGTCGTCCGCGGGACGGGCGCCTGGGGGGCCTGCGAGCGTGGGGTCGTCGGTCAGGCTGAACCGCTCGTCCACGATGCGCTCGCCCAGCCGTCCCACCAGCGGCGACGTGCCATGCAGCACGGACTTGCCGCTCAGACCGGAGAGCAGCGGCGCAAGCAGCAGCCCCCGCACCGCGGTCGGCATCAGGATCACGGGCATCGACTTCGTTTCGGCCGTCGCCGTCTCCTTCGCCCATTCCAGCTGCCGGATGATGGACGCGACGACGCTGGAGGGATCGCGCAGGGCGCCGACACTGCTCTCGCTCTCCGGCGTGAAGAGCATGTCCTCGCCGCGTATCACCGTGCCCTCGAACCCTATCTGGAAGCGGGAGCGCTCGTAGGCGACGCTCCCGCCCCGGCTGTTGACCAGCGCGATGGTGGACGTGGACTTGCCGACGCCGCCCTCCACCTGCACCTCGGTGGAGTACGCGCGCAGGTCGGCGACGGCGCGCTCTCCCAGCGCAACCATCTCCTCCAGCGTCGACTCCTCGACCGAGGGATCGTACGGGTGTACGTCCGGGTAGGACTGCGCGCCCGGGAACTCGAACTGCGCCTCGGCGCCGAACGGCGCAGTCTCGACCGCGGCCTCCACCAGCGCGTCGAGGTCGTCCAGGTTGGACGTGGAGCTGAACCCCACCCGGCCGTCCTTGACGATGCGGAGCGCCGCTCCCATCGCGTCGTTCGCG
This sequence comes from Dehalococcoidia bacterium, assembly GCA_034422795.1. Lineage (GTDB taxonomy): Bacteria > Chloroflexota > Dehalococcoidia > Lucifugimonadales > Australimonadaceae > Bin16. The sequence goes on from DAOUJK010000058.1 coordinate 7,726, forward strand.
TCGACGCCCTTGAGCGCGTTCGCCTCGAAGCCGGCGGACGTGTTCTCGGACGCCGCATAGAAGACTTCCGCCTCGCCCGCGGAACGGAGCGCTCGTTCGAGTATCCGCTCAGCCGCGGCCCTGGCCTGCTCCGGGGAAACGATGGCTACGCTCCTCCGATGAGGCACTGGCGGATGCGGATGTGCGGGCTGCCGTTGGATACCGGCAGTGGGCTCTGCCCCGCCTTGCCACAGCCGCCGCCCTCGTTCATCTCGAGGTCACCCGCGATGGCGTCGATGTTGTGCAGCGTCGTGAACACGTTGCCGGAGAGTTTCACCGGCCTGCACAGCTCCGCGATCTTCCCATTGCGGATGCGGTACGTCTCTCCCGCGGAGAACGTGAACATCTGCATCGCCGTCATCCCGCCGTACCAATTTTTCACGTACAGACCGTCCTCAACGTCCGCGAACAGGTCCTCCACGCTCGACTCGCCGGGGACGATGAACGTGTTGGTCATCCGGACGATGGGCGCGAAGCGGTAGTTCAGCGCCCGCGCGTTGCCCGTGGGACGCTCGCCGAGCTTCGCCGCCGTCTCCCGCGAGTGCAGCCGCCCTACCAGCACGCCCTCGCGGATCAGGTCCGTCTCCTGTCCCTGCACGCCCTCGTCGTCGTACAGGTAGGAGCCGCGCAGCGTCGGGCGCGGGATGGTCGCGCCGTCCTTCACGTTCAGGTGCGCCCCGCCGAAACGCTTGCCCGGCTGCATCAGCTCCTGCAGGCGCGGCTCCGCGTAGATGTGGTCCGCCTCGGAGAGGTGACCGAACGCCTCGTGGATGAAGACGCCCGCGAGGATGGGGTCGAGGATGACCGTGTACTCCCCGCTCTTCACCTCCGGCGCGTTCAACAGCGCGACGGCCTTTTGCGCCGCCTCGCTCGCGCTCTCGCGCAGGTCCATCACGAACTCGAAGTCGCCCAGGCTGCCCAAGCTCACGCCGTACTGCTGCACGTCCGCGCCGTTCTGCGCCTGCGCATTGAGGCGCAGGTTCACGTCCACGCGCTCCTGGTCGATGTACGAACCTTCCGAGTTCGCGTACACCATCCGGCGCCGCGCGTCCGTGTAGCCGACCGTCGCCGACCGCACGCCCGGCGTCCCCATCATCACGTCCGCGTACTCGTCGAGCACTGCCTTCTTCTCCGCGAGCGACAGCGCGCCAGGGTCGCGCCCCAGCACCGGCGGGACGTGGTCCACCACGGGAGGCGTCTCCGCAAGCTCGACGCGCTCCCCGCCGGTGACGCGCGCCTGGTCGACGGCCTGCCGCACCTTGGCTTCCAGGCTGTTCAGGTCGTTGAACGACGCGAACCCCCAACCGCCGCCCGCCAGCGCGCGGACGTTGCCGCCTATCGCGCTGCCGCGCCCGATCTCCTCCAGGTCGCGGGCCCGGTAGCGGATGGTGGAAGAAGACGCCTCCTCCACGTGCACCTCCACGTACTGCCCGCCCGCGTCCTTCAGCGCAGTCTCGATGCGGTCTCGGATACGTTCGTCCATCGTCATTCCGCCTTTCTTGTCACTCCCGCTCGATCAACGTCGCCACGTCTACCTGCAACTGGCTGACCACCTTGATGATCGACTGCTGTGTACTGGCCAATTGGCGTTGATTGGCGGCCAACTCCACCACCATTTCCTCGATGTGCACCAGTCCAACAGCCAACTCCCGCACGATCTGGTCGGTGCGGGCCTGTGCTCTGGCCAACTCCTGCACCGCCGTCTCGATCCGGGACTGCTCATTCACCACCCCCTGAATGGCGGTCACTATCGAGCGCTGGTGGTCCGCGAGTTGCTCTGCTGCGGCGCCCAGGCGCACCTGCCCCGAGGCGAGCTCCTCCATGGCCGCCGCCATCGCCCGGATAGATTCTGAATTGCGGTCGTCCGTCGTCATCACGTTCTCCTGCCAAGCAGTCTACCGAAGCACGGCGCGCGCGGGCAACGACAGAGCCAGCCGTGAAGCCTGGCACGGAACGGCCCCTACAAGGCCAGGGGAACGGCCTTCAAGCGCCTCATGACGAGGCCGCGCGTCAGCAGCGGAACGCCTGTCAAGATTCAGCATCTGCACCCCAGCGGACGCCGGTCGTAAAGATGTCGCCCGTCACCTCGATCTTGTGCCGCAGGCTCCCGATGAGGTCGGCGTCCCGGCGGTCGTAGGGAATGACGCGGGCGACAGGCTTGCCGTGCTTCGTGATGACCAGTCCGTCGGTGTCGAGCCGGTCCAGCAGCGCCAGGCACTGTTCCTTGAACTTCGCGGCTCCCATCGTCTTCATGGCGGCGCCTCCTTCCTGTACATGGACATCTTATGTGACCGGTCGTTGAATATGTCCACGAATCGTACCCACCCCCTCACACCCCCCGCACACCCTCTGGAATCGTCGTCCCCCGCACGACGCCGATGAGCAGCAGCGACCCGGCCAGCACGCCGCCCGTGACCGCGAACGTGGCCGGGGCCCCGAATTGGTCCACCAGCACACCGAACGGCAGGATCGCCATCGTGATGAACGAGCGCAGCATCAGGTTGATGCTCATCACCCGCCCGTACAGCGCCGGGTCCGTCCGCGTGATGATGAGCGTCTGGTTGATGGTCGTGTAGGCCTGGTGCGCGAAGCCCGTGCAGAAGAGCAGCCCGATGCTGAGCGCGTAGGAAGGCGACAGCGCGAAGCCGGCCAGCGCCACTCCAAAGCCTACCCCGACGATCATCTGCGGCAGGCCGCTCGCCAGCCGCGTGAACGACGCTACCGTCAGCGAGCCGCAGAACCCGCCCAGCCCGATCGCCGCGTACATGAACCCCAGCAGCTCCGGCCCGACGCTCAACACCTCCTGGAACACCGGCAGCAGGTGGACGTACGGCATGCCCAACACGAGCATGATCAGCAGCATCCCGAACAGCAGCCGCAGGAGCGGCGTCGAGAACACGTAGCGGAAGCCCAGCAGCAGCTCGCCCCGCATCCCGCGGCTGCGCCGCTGCTCCGGGTGGCCCGCCGGGAAGGTGAGCGACATCGCCATCGAGAGCACGTGGAACGACGCCACAGTGCCGAACGCGATGAGCGGGTCTATCCCCAGCAGGATGCCGGCGACGCCCGGAGCGGCGACCTGGTTGACGTTCCGCCCCGCCGCCTGCAGCGCGACGCCGTTCGGGATCAGCCGCCGCGGGAGCAGGAGGGGAACGTAGGACTGGCGTACCGGCATGTTGAACGGCATCGCCGTCCCGTGCACCAGCGCCTGCAGCGCGAGGTGCCAGGCTTCCACGATATCGAGGTAGAGCAGCACGACGAGAACGAGCGCCATGGCCAGCAGCGCCGACTGCGATACCAGCAGCACCGTACGTTTGGAGAGCCGGTCGGCCGCGACCCCGCCAAGCGGCGACATGAAGAACATGGGGATGCCTTGCGCAAGCGCAACGGCGCCCAGCCAGAACGCGGAACCTGTCAGCTCGTAGGCGAGCCACGGGCGCGCGATGATGGTCATCTGTCCTGCGGCGAACGTGAAGAACGTGCCGCCCCACAGCCGGCGGTACTGCGCGTAACCGAGCGCGGAGAACGTGCGCAGGCGACGGCCTGAGGTAGCCGCCTCCTCGTTGGGTGGCGCTTCCTCGCTCTCCGCCCCTCGCCTCATTCGCCGCGCAGCGCCCGGTACACCTTCTCCGCGGTCACGGGAAGGTCGCGCACACGGACGCCCACGGCGTTCGCGACGGCGTTCGCTATCGCGGGAGCGGCTTGCGAATTGGACTGCTCGCCGATACCTTTGATCTGGTACGGGCCCCAGCCGCCGCCCTGCTCCTCGTCCAGCAGCACCGTGCGCAGCTCCGGAAGGTCGGCCGCCGTCGGGATCTTGTAGTCCGCGAACGACGCCGTCGTGACGCGTCCGTCCTCAACCGCCAGCTCCTCCTGCAGCCCGAAGCCGATGCCCTGCACCAGCCCGCCGTTCACCTGCCCCTGGTGGCCTATGGGGTTGAGTATCTTGCCGGTGTCGTGCGCCGTCGTCATCGTCAGCAGCTTCACCTGCCCCGTCTCGCGGTCGACGGCCACCTCGGCCACCTGCGCCGTGAACGCCGTGTACGGGTTCCGGGCCGTGTCCTGCACGTCGCCCAGCCCCACGATGGGCGCGCCGGTGCGCTCCGCAAGCGACGCCCACTCGGCGCTCTCGCCGGTGTCGGTCCGGCGCAGCGCAGCGCCGTCCACCTCCAGCGATCCCTCCGGCCAGCCGAGGATGTCCGCCGCCAGTTTGAACAGCTCGTCCTTCGCGGCTTGCGCCGCGTTCCACACCGCCGCGCTCGCCATCCGCGTCACCCGCGCCCCGCCGATGCCGGAGTCGAACGACGTGCTCGCCGTGTCCCACACAGCGACGCGCACCTGTTCGATGGGCATCCGCAGTTCGTCCGCCACGATCTGCTGCATCACGGTATAGGAGCCGGTGCCCTGCTCGAACACGGACGTGTTCACCGTGACCGACCCGTCCGGGTGCAGCGTGACGCCCGCGTGCGTCTCGCCCCCGGCCTGCACCCGCTCGCCGATGGCGACACCCTTGCCGTAAGCGAAGCGTTCGTCTGAGGGGCCCGGGTCGGCGTAGCCCGCGGCGGCGAGCGCGGCGTCCAGCGTCTCGATGGAGCGCACCTGCTCGAACACCGTGCCTAGCGAGTCCTCCTCCCCTTCAACGACGAGGTTCTTGCGGCGCAGTTCCGCCGGGTCCATCCCAAGCGCAGCCGCGAGACAATCGATCTGCGACTCCACCGCGAACATCGCCTGCGGTTCCCCCGGGCCGCGCATGTACCCGCACGGCACGTTGTTCGTGTAGACCTGGTGCTCGATGATGCGCGTGTTCGCCGCCCTGTACGGCCCCGCAGCGGCGCTCGCGCCGCCCAGGTGCCCGCCCGGCTTGAACCCCGCATAGGCGCCGCTGTTGTATTCCACCAGCGCCTCGTGCGCGACGATGACGCCGCCGCGCGTAGCACCCGTGCGCACCGTCACCCGGGACTCGTGGCGCGGGTTCGCGGACGTCAGGTCCTCGGAGTAGTCGAACACGATCTTCACCGGCCTGCCGGTGCGCGTGGAGAGCATCCACGCGATGGGGATCGCCATGGCGGAGCCCTTGCCCCCGAAGTCGCCGCCTATGGTGACCGGGTTGAACACCACGTCCGCCGCGTCCAGCCCCAGCGCCATCGCCACCATCCGCTTGCCCGGATGCGGCGATTTGTTCCCCGCCCACACGTCCACCTTGCTGGACGGGTGCACCGCCACCAGACACGTATGCGGCTCCAGGTACGCCTGGTGCTGGCGCGGCGTCGTGAACGTGTTCTCCACGATCACGTCGGCCTGCGCCATGCCCGCCTCGACGTCGCCCTTCGCCCATTCCCAGACCGTGTAGACGTTGCTCGGCTCCGTCACCTCTTTCGGGTAGCCCTTCACCTCCAGCATGTCCTCGTGAACGAGCGGCGCGCCCTCCGCCTTCGCCTCGTCCATCGTCAGCACCGCAGGCAGCTCTTCGTACTCCACCTGGATGAGGTCGAGCGCACGCTGGGCGATGTCCTCGTCGGCGGCGGCCACTGCCGCGACCTGCTCGCCGATGAATCGCGCCACGCCCTGCGCGAGCACGGGGATGTCCAGCACGGCGCGCCCGTGACGGGCGCCGTCATGGATGTCCGCGCCCGTGACGACCGCGTGCACGCCCGGCACCTGCTCTGCGGCGGACGTGTCTATGGAGAGGATGCGGGCGTGGGCATAGGGCGAGCGCAGCGTCTTGCCGAAGAGCGCCCCCTCCAACTGGACGTCTGCGGTGTAGACGGCCCGGCCCGTGGCCTTATCGACGCCGTCGACTCGTGGGGTAGGCACGCCGATAGCGCGCCCGGTGGGTTGAGCAACCATTGCAAACTCCGGGAACAGGGGATGGGCCAAGGATAGCACGGAGCCCCACGGCGCCCGTCTGGCGCACTTACCCCTGCATCCTCCCGTACGTTTCCAGCGCGGCCCCCAGTTGCACCGCCGTCGTGTTCGCCCCGGTGACCGTGATCGACACCTTCCTGCCGGCCAGCGACTCCCGCTGCTTGTACGCGCCCGCCGTGGCCGCGGCCCCCGCGCCTTCCGACAGCGTATGCGCCTTCTCCACCAGGAGGCCCATGGCGTGGCGTATCTCGTCGTCGCTCACGAGCACGAAATCGTCCAGCGCGTTGCGGATGATCTGCTGCGGAAGGTCGTAGCCGGACATCGTTGCTATGCCCTCGGCGAACGTGTTCATCGGGGCCTGCGCCAGTTCGCCCTGCTTCCACGACAGGTAACCAGCGGGCGCCGCTTCCGACTGCACGGCCCGCACCTTGACGTCCGGGGCTATTGCGCCGGTGACCACGCAGGCGCCGGCCACGCCGCTGCCGCCTCCCAGCGGGAGGTACAGCACCTCCACGTCAGGCAGGTCTTCGATGATCTCCAGTGCCTGCGTCGCCACGCCGGAGATGAGCAGCGGTTCGTTGCTGGGGTGCACGTAGCGGTAGCCTTCCTCGGCGGCCAGCCGTTCGCAGTGCGCCCTCGCCTCGTCGAAGTTCTCCCCGTGGAATACCAGCTCCGCGCCCAGGGCCTCCATCGCCGCCACTTTCGATGGGTTGGGGTCCTTCTCGGGCAGAACGATCAGCGCCCTTGCCCCGAAGGTCCGGCAGGCGTTCGCTATCGATTGCCCGTGGTTGCCGGTGGAGGCCGTGATCAGCCCCCGGCCCCGCTCTTCCTCGCTCATGTGCGCCAGCAGGTTGATGCCGCCGCGGACCTTGAACGCACCCAATGGGTGGTGCTCCTCGTGCTTCAGGTACACCTCGGCGTCGAACAACCGGCTCAACCCCGCCGAGTACAGCAGCGGTGTACGGGCCAGGTACGGGGCGATGGTCTCCCGCGCCTCGTAGACGTCCCGTATCGTTGGCGGCTGTATCACGTTGCCAGCTCCCGCCGCAGCGACTCGGCGAACCGCTCCCGCTGCCATCCCCGTACCTCCGCCGACACGCACTCCGCATCGACCGACCCCGGCGCCCGGGCCAGCCGCTCCAGGCTCCGCATCGGCCAGAGGATGGACGGGTCGACCTCCAGTTGGTCCCCCAGGCCGGCGCGCCACCGCTTGAGCCGCGTCAACCGTGCCGTCTCCGGTTTCGTCATGCGCGGGAACAGCGGCTGCGGCGGACGCGGACGCTGCAACGGGGGCGACGCCATGCCCGCCCTGACTGCGGCGCGGATGCCACGCCCGTACCGCCGCACGAGCATCGGGCCCAGTCCCGGCACACGCTCCAGCGCCGCATCAGGGTGCGCCGCCAGATACACGAGCGCCTGCGCCGGAAGCACGTATCCTGGCGGGCGGTCCAGCCGCAGCGCTTCCGCCTCCCGGAACTCGTACAGCGGCTTCAGCACGGCGAGTCCCTTGCCGTCCAGCACGTGCGCGCCCTTCACCGACAGCCACGCCGTATCCGGGTCGGGAGGTGTGTACCGCACATCCGTGAGGCGTTCGCACTCCTCCCCGGCCCACGACTCCCTGCCGAGCGCGCACAGGCGCTCGTCCAGCACGTCCCGCAGCCTGGGGAGGTGCGCCACGTCCGCCACAGCGTAGGCCAGCGCTTCGTCCTCCAACGGACGCCGCGACCAGTCGGCGCGTCGCAACCGCTGGTCCTTCGGGATGCGGACGTCCAGCAACTCTTCCAGCAGCGAGGCAAGACCGAAGCGCTCAATGCCCGCGAACCGCGCGGCGATCGACGTGTCGTAGCAGTTGGCGAACGTGAAACCGAAGTCCCGGTGCAGCCCGCGCAGGTCGAAGTCGCCGCCGTGCAGCACCTTCTGCACCGACGCGTCGAGAAAGAGACGGCCCAGCGCGTCGTAGTCCAGCCCCGCGAGCGTGTCCACGAGATACGAACGCGAGCCGTCCGAGAGTTGCACCAGGCAGACCTTCTCGGGGTAGTGGTGGCGGCTGTCCGCCTCCGTATCGACGGCAACGATGGGGGACGACGCCAGCGCTTCGACTGCGTTGTCGAGCGCCCGCTGCTCGTCGACGAACGAGTACAGCGGAGCAGAGGCCGGAACAGGGCGGGATGATACCTGAGTTTCGATGTCAATGATGATGCGCCGTCCCCACGGCGCGGGTCAATCGGCTAGCGGCGCACGCCGCGTCTGATCGACGCCAGTCCGTGCGGTGGTGCAGTTCCGGGAGGGATGGATTGTGCAGCCGCCCACATCCTGCGATTGAGCTCGCGCGCGATGCCGACTCCCCTCTCCAGAACATCCTTGGTCTGGCGGTCTTCGTAGAAGTTCACGTGGAGCGCCTGCACGGCGAGGTACAGGTCGACGATGCGTTGGTCGCCGGACTGTCTGGCTAGGTACGACTTCATGGAGTCCAGCGCCCGCGCCTTGCGGGACTCCCAGCCTCTGTCCGCGGCTATCGCTTCAGCGTGTGCGACACCGCGCCCCATATCTTCTCCGACACCTGCAGCCTGTCCGCTGCCGACATGGGGGTCTTGGTCAGTAGCTCCTCCGCGTGGCCGAGCAGACCGTCTGCACGGTCTCGGTGTTTCACGGACCGCTCCTCCGCCCGGGCGTCAGGCCCGATAGGCTCTTCCATGCGCGTTACCATAACTGTACTCCCCGCCCATCCTACCATAGCACTCTCGTGCTGGCCCTACCTGCCTTGTGTCACCTCTGCCCCAGCCGCGCGCGTCCGCCCGTCTCCCGCGCCACAGCCATCAGAAGCACCGCAGCAAGCAGGAGGAGCACCGCTATCGTGACGAACGACACGTCCGGGTGGACGAAGTGGTAAAGCCCCGCCAGCAGCAGCGGCCCTGCCGTCGCACCCGCCGACTGCGCCAGCATGAAGAGGCCTATGTACATCCCGCGTTTCTCCGGGGGCGCCAGGTCCATCGCGAAGGTCTGCGATGTCCCCATCCCCGCCGCCTCGCCGATCCCGATGAAGACCGCCGCGACCAGGAGCGCCGCATATACGTCGCCTACGGTAAGGGCCACTGCCGACGCGGCCATCATCACCAGCCCCGGCCCGAGCGACCATTTACGCCCGAACCGGTCCGCGATCATCCCGTTGGGGAACGCGAACAGGAAGGTGGCGGCGGACGTGAGGCTGATGAGGAATCCCACAACTGCCTCGTCCAGCTCCAGCGCGTCCACGGCATAGACCGGCAGGACCGTCTGCACGATGCCTGCATTGCTCATCCCGAACATCGCCGTCGCCACCGCCACCACCGCAAACGTCCGGTCCCGGAACGGTTCCAGCGACAGCCGCGCCCTCTGCCGGCCCGCGGCGCCCGCTTCAGCCAACTCCTGAGGGCGCGTCTCTCGCACCATCGTGATGACGACTATCACGATGACGATCTTGCTCACCCCGTTCAGCAGGAACACCGACTCCAGTCCGTATGTCGCGGCCAGCACGCCCCCGACCGCGGGGCCCGCCACGAAGCCGAGCCGCGTCGCCATATTGCGCAGCGCCAGGACGCGGCCGCGGCTCTCGATCTTCGTGACATCGGAGAGCAGGACGTTGGAGCTCGTCGCCCACATGGCGACGCCCACCTGCCCGATGAGTTCCAGCACCAGGAACGTGAGGTAGTCGTCCGCGAAGTACTGTCCTATGTTGGTGATCCCGCGCACGATGGGGCCCAGCAGCACCATCGGCTTGCGTCCCAGCCTGTCCGTGAGGAAGCCGGTGATCGGCCCGGTGAAGGCGCGCGGGACCGCGTTGGCTGCGAGCAGCACGCCCACGAGGAACACGTTCCCCGTGACCGCCAGCGCGAACAGCGGGCGCCCCAGGTTCTGAGCGCCCGTGCCGAACCCCCACGTGAAGAACGAGAAGAAGATGGGGGCATGGGTAAGGGCGGGGTTCGTCCGCCGGCCTGACGCGCTCATGCGTTACCCGTCACCATGCCGCGAGCATAGCACCCCGCCCGCTCCCTTGAAGGAATCAGCCGCAGCCCCGCCGTTCCTGCGAACCCAGGGAGCCTGGCCTGGTGTAGAGGCGTCCCTCCTGGGCGCCCTTTCCTCACCTCTCCCGGGGGAGAGGTCGACGCGCTTGCGCGGCGGGTGAGGGTTGACCGGGCGACGGGCGTCCCCTCAGGGCGCCGCCTTCCGCGGCGGGGTCGCCAGCAGCAGCGACAGCACCACGATCACCAGCGCCCCGAAGAAGATCAGAAACGCCAGCGTGTAGCTGTCCGTAACGTCGCGGATCAGGCCCGCCAGCACCGCCCCGAACGACGAGAGCGGCGCAGCCAGCAGCTGCGAGAGCCCGCGTATCGCGCCGAGGTGCCGCCTGCCGAAGTAGTTGGCGAACAGCAGTATCTGCGAGATCGTCCACGCTCCCGTGCCGAGCCCGAACAGCACGCCGAATACCACCGCCATCGGGATGTTGTCGGTGAAGATGAGGACGATCATCGCAGCCGCTGAGAACACCGTGGCGATGATGGTCGCCCACCGCACGTGGATCTTGTCCATCAGCGCGCCCCAGCCGTAGGCCGAAAGCGCCGCCGTGCCCATGATGATGAAGACGAACGCGCCGGAGAACGCCTGGCTCACGCCCCTGTCCTCCACGCTCGGCACCGCGTGCACGTTCACCGCAGTCTGCGCGAAGATCACCGTCATCGTGGCGACGGTCAGCAGCCAGAAGGCGGGCGTGCGTTTCGCCTCCGCCAGCGTGAACGACACCTCGCCATCCGTCCCTTCTGCGGCATTGGTCGCCGTTCCTGCCCCGCTGGTCGTCGTTCCTGTCCCCTCTGTCGTCATCCCTGCGGAGGCAGGGACCTCGCCCCCCGTAGGGGCGTCTCTGTGAGGCGCCCCGTCCGGCCGCAGACCGAAGTCCTCCGGCCTGCGCCGGATGAACAACCAGCCGGGGAGCGCGACGAACAGGAACGCCATCACTGCGAGCGCGACGTAGGCGTGCCGCCACGAATAGGCAAGGATGAGCGGGGTCACGATGAGCAACGGCACGAGGGCCTGCCCTGCTCGCAGTCCCACCGTCATGAACGATAGCGCCCGGCCTCGCTTGCGGATGAACCAGTTCCCCAGCGCAACCGTGACGCCCAGGTTCACGCCCGTCAGCGCCGCCGTCCGGCCCAGCCCGAACAGCCCCCAGAACTGCCACACCTCCTGCATCGCCGCCAGCCCCAGCAGCGCTCCGGTCACCAGCATCCCCGCGACCACTACCGCCGTCCGCGCCCCGTACCGGTCCAGCAGGTGTCCCACCGCCGCCGAACCTATGGAGCCTCCCAGGCTGCCGATGGTGAACGCCATCGCGGTCTCCCACCGCGCCCAACCCAGCTCCTGCTCGATCGGCGTCACGAACACGGAGAGCACCGGCCCGTACATCGGCACCTGCGCGAACGTCACCACCACGGACGTGCCGACGATCGCCCAGCCGTAGAAGATGTTCTTGAACGGCCAGAGCCGGGGAAGCGGCTGGTGCTGCTGTTCGCGCATCAGGCGGTAGCTCCCGCCATGGACGGCGCCCGCAGCGGCTTCGCGAGATAGAACGCTGCGATGCCCACGGCGAACGTCGCCGCCGCGCCAACGAACGCCATGTCGTAGCTGTCCGTCGCGTCGAATACGGCAGCCGTCACCAGCGGCCCACTGATGCCCAGCAGACCCTCGACCGGCGAGATGAACCCCTTTATTGCTCCCGCGTGGAGACGCCCGAAGTAGTTCGGGATCATGATCATCTGGGCCACCGTCCATCCGCCCGTCCCCAGGCCGAACAGCAACGCGAAGAGCACTGCCATCGCATACGTCTCCGCAATGAGCAGTACCCCCATCGCCAGGAGGAACAGCCCCATCGCCGCCATGCTCACGTACCGCACGTGGATACGCTCCACCAGCAAACCCCAGCCGATCATCGAGACCGCCGCCACGCCCGTGAAGATGCTCGCCACCGTCACCGCCAGCCCTTGCGGGATCCCTTTGTCCTGAAAGTTCGCCACTGCGTGCACGTTGATGGCGATCTGCGCCGCAAGGCCCGCCGCCATCCCCACCGTCAGCAGCCAGAGCGTACGCGTCGTCCGCACCTGTCGGAGCGTCCACGAGTACTCCCCCTGCTGTGTCCCACCTCTCCCTTGCGGGGAGAGGTCGCCGCGCAGCGGCGGGTGAGGGTGATTCGGGTTGGGATGGGAGTGGACCGGAGCACCGCCGTCCCCGTCCGGGCGCAGTCCGAAGTCCTCCGGCCTCCGCCGGATGAACACCAGCGACGGCGCCGTGATGAACAGCGCCGCCACGACCCCGAGCACCACGAACGACTCGCGCCAGCCCAGGGTCAGCAGCACCGGCAGGATAAGCAGCGGGACGATGGCCTGCCCCGCGCGCTGGCCGGCGGCCCGCATCGCGATGGCGCGCCCCCGCTTGCGGATGAACCAGTTGGCGATCGCGACGGACGTGCCGAGCCCCACTCCGGCGACCGACACGGTCCGCGCCGCCCCGTACGCCACCCAGAACTGCCATGGCTCGCTCATGGCCGCGATGCCCAGCAGCCCAGCCGTCACCAGCAGGCCGGTTACGCTCATCACGCCCCGCGCCCCGTAGCGGTCCACGATGGGCCCGACGATCGACGCCAGCAGTGCCCCGCCCAGGCTCCCCACCGTGAACGCAACCGTTATGGTCGTACGCGACCAGCCGAGCTCGTCCTCGATGGGCTTCATGAACACGGAGAAGACCGGGCCGTACATCGGCACCTGAGCTACGGATATGAAGAAGCTGGTGAAGACGATGGCCCAGCCGTAGTAGGCGCGGGACGGCCACAACCGGGGCAACTGCTGTATGCGCTCGGGGCCGCTCTCCATCAGGCCCCTACCATACACCCCCTACCCGTCATTCCCGCGCCTTTCCGTCGTTCCTGCGCAGGCCCGCGCTTCAGCGCGGCGGGAGCGCCCCCCTACGACCGCCGCACCCGCCCCAGCAGCGCCAGCGCCGCCAGCGGGATCGACACCACGCCGATGGCCGCGATCCCGGCAAGCGCGACGAGGATGTCCTCCGGCACCCAGCCGTCGCTGATGAGCGAGCGCATCCCGCGCAGCAGGTACGTCACCGGGTTGTACCGCACGATGGTCTCCATCCAGCCCGTCATCGCCTCCTGCGGAACGAATACCGGGCTCAGGAACACCACCGGGAAGAAGATGATGAAGCTGGAGTTCACCGCCCCCGGATTGCCTGTCTTCAGCGCGACCGCATACGGGAAGCCGTTGTAGACGATGGCCCAGATGATGGTGAGCGCCAGCAGCGCCACGATGCCGAGCAGCCCCGTTGTGAAGTCCACCCCGATGGCGAATGCAAGGATGAACACCGGCACCGACATCGCCACGGCCAGCGCCATGTCCGCCACCATGAACCCCAGCAGCATCGCCAGGCGGTTCACCGGCGACAGCGCCAGACGGTCGAAATAGCCGTTCTGGATGTCCAGCACCAGGATATTCGCGCGGCTCAGACCGGTCACCGCGAACAGGATGGCGACCGGGATCTGGAACGCTTTGTAGTCGAACCCCGCCGCCACGACCCCACCCGGTATCTCCGTCAGGTCCTGCAGCGCCCCCACGTTGATGACGAAGAAGAAGACCGGGATGATGAGTGCAGGGATCAGCGTCTCCGTGTCGCGCGGGATGGAGCGCAGCGCGCGACCACCAAGGCTCATCACGTCGCGCAGGAAACCCGCGCGTCGCGCCGTTACCGGCGTGAGGGACCGCGTTACGGTGGTCACGAGGCCACCCCCTGCGCCGCTGCGTCCTGCGACGGCTCTTCCGCCTCCGCCTCCATGCGCGCGCCGGTGACGTGGAGGAACACGTCGTCCAGTGTCGGCGTGCGCAGCGTGAGCGAGTGCACCGTCACCCCCGCCTGGTTCAGCGCGAGCGCAACGTCGCTGATCAGCGCCGCCCCGTTCGCCGTGGAGACGGAGACCTCGTTCTCGTATACGTCCACCTGCTGGATGGACGACACCCCTTCCAGCGCGGCCCGGCCCTGCTCAGGTTCGCCGACCTCCGCAACGATCACGTCCGAGCCGACCGACCGCTTCAGCTCCGCGGGCGTCCCCTCCGCGGAGACGACCCCGCGATTGATGATGCCCACCCGCTCGGCGAGCGCGTCCGCCTCCTCCAGGTATTGCGTCGTCAGGAAGATCGTTACTCCCATCTCCCGGTTGATGGCCCGCACGTACTCCCACACGCGGGCGCGGCTGATGGGGTCGAGTCCCGTCGTCGGCTCGTCGAGGAACAGCACCTCCGGCGCGTGGATCAGCGACGCCGCGAGGTCCAGGCGGCGCTTCATGCCGCCGGAGTACGTCCCGATCTGCCGGTTGATCGCGTCGCCGATGTCGACCAGGTGCTCCAGCTCCTCGATGCGCCGGTTCGTGTCCCTGCGGGACAGGCCGTACAGGGCGCCCTGCAGTCGCAGCAGCTCCAACCCGCTCTGCTTCGGGTCCAGCCCCACTTCCTGCAGCGCCGTCCCGATCTTCAGGCGCACCTGCACCGCTTCCGAGACCACGTCGAACCCGGCAACCGTCGCGCTGCCGCTCGACGGGAGCAGCAACGTCGTCAGCATGCGGAGCGTAGTGGTCTTGCCGGCCCCGTTCGGGCCGAGGAAGCCGTATACCTCGCCCGGACTCACCGCGAGGCTGACGCCTTCAACCGCGCGTACCTCGCCGAACCGCCTGTAGATGTCTGTCGCTTCTATCGCGTAGGTCGTTTGTGTCATCCTGCCTCTGTCCTTTCAATGATACCACCGTAGGCCGATGTATGGTTGGCTTCTTCCCCCTTGATGGGGGGATGGTTAGGATGGGGGTGAACCGATGGGCTATCATCGCCTCCTGAACCAACCTACCGGCCTCCCTCGCCACCGCACAACGGGCCGGTGTCACAGGAGCCACGACATGCACGTCACCGACCGCCGACGACGCCTGCGCGACTACCTCCAGCGCGACGGCTGCATACGTCCCGCGTCCGTCTTCGACCCTGTCTCCTCCCGCACCGCCTACGCCCTCGGCTTCGAGGTCGGCATGCTCGGCGGCTCGATAGCCAGCGCCGTCATCCTCGGCGCCCCGGACGTCGCCGTCATGACCCTCACCGAACTCGCCGACCAGGTGCGCCGCATCACCCGCGCGTCCGACATCAGCCAGATGATCGACGCCGACAACGGCTACGGGAACGCGCTGAACGTCATGCGCACCGTCCGCGAGCTGGAGGACGCCGGCGCCAGCGGCATGACCATCGAGGACACGTCGCTTCCCAGCCGCTACGGCTCAGGCGGCAGGGAGGAACTCATCCCGCTCGACGAGATGGTAGGCAAGCTGCGCGCCGCGGTCGCCGCCCGCCAGGACGACGCCACTGTCATCCTCGGACGCACCCACGCCATCAACGCCACGAACCTCGACGACGCCGTCGAGCGCGCCGCCGCCTACGCGCAGACCGGCGTGGACGGCATCTTCCTCATGGGCGTGCGGGAGGAGGCTCACCTGCAGGCTGTGCGCGCGGTCACCAGCCTGCCCTTCATGCTCGGCAGCACGCCGGAGTCGCTCACCATGGATGTCTTGGCCCCCTACGGCGTCAAGATCGTCCTGCGCGGCCACGGCACCTTCACCCAGACCGTCCGCACCGTCTACGAATCGCTGGAGCACCAGCTGTCCGGCGCGCCGTCGGCCGAACTCGCCGACCGTGAGCCCACGCCGGAGATGATGGGCATCGCTACCGGAACCGCCGACTACCGCTCCGCCCGCGAGGCCTATCTATGAGAATAGCCCGCTCGGAACTCCTTGCGGGCGCCTATAACGCATGTCTTGTCGCTCGGAGATCCCTCTCACGATCATGATGGCGAGCAGTGAGCACAGGATAAGCAGCCCGGAACTCACTAGGTCTAGGCGGTCTGAGGTGATGTACGCCTCCAAGTCCTGGCCTCGGAAGAAGAGCCTTGTCGAGATGTTCGCGACATAGCTGCCGATGAGCCACAACGCCCACCACCAGCCTAGTAGGGGTGAGACAGCCGACTGTCTCCATTCGTCTGCGGATGCATCGGGAGCACTGGCCTGCCATGCCTCTTTTACGATCTGATAGGGCCTGAATAGATTCATGATGGGAATAAACCAGACCCAGATAGACCATCCGGTTGAGAATCTCGTCCCCGTTATGTCCAGGTAAGATTCGTTCTTCCTGATTCGGTGTAACCACATGAGGAAGACGACTACCAACACAACGAATACCAACAAGTACAGGAGGCCTGTAATGGCTAGCCTGTCGTCATTGGCTGCTAACTCTTCATATGTGAAAACCCCACCGTCCCTTACGCGCAGGAGAAGAGAGAGATCTGCATAGGTTGCAGCTATAAGCAGGATCTCCACAAGTATGTATGTGACGAATACACCTGCGAGAAGATTGGCTCTGCCCCGAGGAGAGACGTACAACTACGCTTCCTCCGCCAGCGACGGCCAGCGGTGACTCCACGGACGCGCCCGCTCCAGAGCAGCAGACGCCCGCAGCACCCCTACGTCGTCGTACAGGCGTCCCACGATCTGCACCGCGAGCGGCAGCCCGTTCGAGTGGAACCCCACAGGGACGGCAGCAGCCGGGTTGTACGCGTGGTTGAACGGTGAGCTGAAGCTCTGCGGTATGCGCGACCGGTCCGGCACACGCACGGCGTCTATCCGCTGCGCCGGGCCCATCAGCGGGCTCAGGAGCAGGTCGTAGCTGCGGAACCATTCCTGCACGCGCAAGCCGTACCCCCGGTTTCGCCGCACGATGCGCCGGGACTGCCACGCCTTCGCATGCGGCCCGGCCTCGTACACCGGGCGCGCAACGTCGCTCAGGTCGTCCAGGTGCTTCTCCAGGAAGTTCGGGATCATCGCCTCGGCGGCGGCGTAGTGGTCGCCCGAGTACGCCCAGATGCCCGGCTCCAACTCCTCCGGCTCGTCGATGGTCGGCGGGTCAGCTTCGATCAGGATGCAGCCCGCGTCCTCGAAGAAGCGCGCCGTGTCGCGCACCAGCTCCAACGCCTCGCCGTCTATCGGAAAGCCCCTGCCGAAGTCGTAGCTCACCGCGACGCGCAGCCCGCGCAGGTCACCCGACGCGAACGCGAAGTAGTCGCTCACCGGCGGCAGGTTGGACTCGCCGTCGCGCGGGTCGTAGCCGGCGAGCGCCTGCAGCACGAGCGCGGAGTCGCGAACGGTCCGCGTCAGCGGGCCGTTGTGCGAGCGTCCGGGCGCCGCGCGCCACGTCTGCGCCGCCGGTATGCGCTGATAGGTCGGCTTGATGCCGAAGACCCCGTTGATTGCGGCGGGCATCCGGATCGAGCCGCCGGAGTCCGTGCCGATCGCGAGCGGTCCGAGTCCCGCCGCTACCTGGGCGCCCGCGCCGCCGCTGGAGCCGCCGCACGTGTGGTCCAGGTTCCACGGGTTCCGTCCCGCCGGGCTGATGCGGTTGTCCACCGCGCCGTGCAGCGCGAATTCCGGCAGGTTGGTCTTGCCGATGAGCACCCCGCCCTCGCGCCGGATGCGCCGCGCTATCTCCGAGTCCGGCTGCCGGTTATCGACGAACGGCAGCGAGCCGTAGGTCGTCGGCTGGCCCCCCATCTCGATGCTGTCCTTCAGCGAGATCGGCACGCCGCACAGCAGCCCGCGCTCGCCGGAGCCCAGCCAGGCAGCCTCCGCGGCTTCAGCCGCCTGCATCGCGTCGTCCGTGTTCAGCGCGAGGAACGCGCTCAGCTTCGGGTCGAGCCGCTCGATGCGCTCGAACACCTCGCGCGTCACCTCGACGGGCGAGAAGTCGCGCCTGCGGTAGCCCTCGAGCAGTTCCGTGGCGGAGAGCCGCCAGTAGCCACCATCGCTCATGACGCCTCCAGTTGCTCTTTCAGCAGCGCGGTCTGCTTCCACATCGGCACGCCCGCCCAGAGCGGGTCCCGGTCCTCCCGCTCGATCACGAGCTCTATGAGCACCGGACCCGTCATCGAAAGGACCTCCGGCAGGCGCTCCAGCAGATCTTCCGCCGCCTCGATGCGGAGCGCGTCCGCGTACCCTGAGGACTTCGCCAGCCCGACCCAGTCGAACTGCCCGACGGCGGGGATCGGCTGGTTGCCCGTGCTCTGGTGGAGGCCGTTGGCGAATACGAAGTGGTACAGGTTCGCGGGCGACTGTCCTGCGTTGGTGACGAGCGAGCCCAGTTGCATCAGCAGGCTGCCGTCGCCGTCGAGCACGATCACCTTCTTGTCAGGACGCGCCATCGCCAGCCCCAGTCCGATGGATGACGCGCTGCCCATGCACTGCGAGGCGTCGACGTGGAATATCTCCCCCTGCCCTGCCTGGTGCCACGGGTATATCGACTGCATCGTCACGACGGACACGGCGTCGCCGCGTCCCTCCGCGAGTATCTCAATGGCTTCGTTGCGTTCCATGGCTACAGCGTCGGCGCTCCCACGATGAGCGCCGACGGGCCCAGCGTCTCGTGTGCTCGCTCGTAGGCAGCCCGTATGTTGCCCAGGTCTTCCGGCCCCTCCAAGCGCCAGTGCGGCACGCCCCACACGTCCAGCGTCGGCTCCACCATGCGGACGGCGCGGGACCTGCTCTCCTCTATGGCCACCATCGGGTCGCGCTGGAACTGCCCCACGAAGATGAACGTGGGGATGCGCGCGTCCAGCGGTATCGCCTTGATCGTGTTGATGGACGCGAAGATCCCGTTGTTCTGGATGACCAGCATCGGATTCTTGCCGCCCATGTACAGCCCGGCGTTGATGCCCATCGCCTCGTCCTCGGTGCAGGCCGTGATGAAGCGCATGGACGGCTCGTCCTGCAACGCGGCGATGAGCGTCTTCTGGTACGAGTCCGGGATGCAGATGACGTGGTCTATCCCCAGCGAGCGCAGCTCCGCCATGATGACGGACGCCTCGACGCCGACCGCGACCGGCTTCGCCTCCGTCATGCCCTACGCTCCCGCGATGCAGGAGAGTTCGACCTCTGCGTTGCCGTGCAGGTCCACGCCGACGACGTTCATCGTCGGCGGGTCGCCGCCCCAGTGCTCCGCCGCCAGCGCCACGAACTCGTCCTCGAAGTAGATGTCGTCGAGGAAGACGTCGAGCCGCAGCACGTTCTCCAGCGACGTGTCGAACCGGTTGAGCGCCGCGTCCAGCCGGCGCAGCGCCTGCCGCGCCTGTCCCGCGCGGTCCCCGTACAGCTCCTGCTTCACCGCGCCGGTCTGCTCGTCCGCGAGCCCCGACGCGTCGGACGCGAACACGAGCCCGTTGGCCTTCACGGCTTGCGCTCGGTCCGGGTCCTCCGGGAGCCACGCCGTCTCCTTCACCCCGCCCGGGTTGATGGCGACGCCGCCGATCTCCATCACGCCGCGACCGCCGAGCAGCGTCCCCACTGAGTACGCGGCGAACGGCACTTTGCCCCCGAAACGCTCCTTCAACTGGTCGTAGTACGGTCCCACGTCGCCGATGCGCTTCAGCGCGCAGTCCGTCCGCACGAGGTCGTCCAGGCTGCCGCCCCCCTTCTCCAGGTGCGAGCGGAGCCACTCGTAGGTGTAGAACAGCTCTGTGCTGAACTGCTCCGGCACCTCCTCGGCGGCCTCCGCCTCCGTGAACGGGTTGGAGCGGCCGCGCACGCCGATGACGTACGTGAAGTCGCCGCAGCGCGTGATGCGGGAGGCCCGCCCCCGGTGCGGCTGGTGGACGAACACTTCCCGTTCCAGGTCGGGCGTCATCGCCATCACGACGGCGGTGAGCATGTTCACGCCCGCCATCTTGCACTGCGCGCCGAAGCTCACCGCGAGCTTGTGCCCTTCCTCGCCGAAGTGGTCCGGCCAAGTCGCCATGCGCTCCAGGCGCCACGACTGGCCGGACGTGAAGTTCTCTATCCACACCGCCGCGTCGCCGCCGTAGCCCACCTGCTCCAAGCGCCGCGCCTGCCGCCCGTAGGCGTTGTTGCACTGCGGTATCGCCTGCCCGTCCAACTCCGTGTCTACCTGCTGCGTCTCGATGTCGCGGTAGCCGTCGGAACTGGAGAGGAACACGTAGGGGCCGAAGCGAAGTACGGCGGCCATCTGCCGGTTGCGCTCGTCGCCGAGCAGCACCTCTTTCTTGTGACGGTTCTCGGCCAAGCGCTTAACCCCCGTTCCCGCCGTTCGGTCCCTGGATGCGGAAGATACGCTGAGACCGTGCCCAGACGACCTCGTGCACGAGGTCCGGGTCCACGCCGCTGAACATCCGCTCCATCGCGGGAGTCGCGTCCGGCCACGTCTGCCCCTGCTCGTGCGGGTAGTCGCAGCCCCAGATGACGCTGTCCCGGATCAGGAACTCGGGGTCGGGAATCATCTTGGCGCCGATGTAGTCCTCCTCGAACGTGAAAGACATGTTCTTCTTGAGGTAGTGCAGCGGTTCCTGTTCCAGTTGGTGGATCGTGTCGGGGATGCGGTCGCTGTAGCAGCGGCGCATCCACTGGAAGAGGAACGGCAGCCACCCGATGCGGCATTCCGCGATCGAGACGTGCAGGTCCGGGTGGCGGTCGAACATCCCGCTGAACACGTACTGGGCGATGTGCTTGCCTGCCGGGTTGAACGGCACCTGCGAGAAGTGCGCGAGCGACTGCCCGTATTCGTTCGGCGGGTACGGCGTGCCCGCCGCGTCGCCGATGTGTCCGCAGATCACCGTACCCGTCTCCTCCGCCGCGGCCCACACCGGCTCCCACACGGGCGACCAGACGCCCTCGGCCATGTCGTTCGGGCTGAGCTCGACGGCGCGGATGCCCTGGTCGGCGAGCCGGTACAGCTCCGCAGCGCACGTCTCCGGGAAGGCCGCGTGCAACCACGGCAGCACGATCAACCGGTCCGGGGAGTAGGAGCACAGCTCCACCGCCCAGTCGTTGAACGCCCGGTAGACCGCCTTCTCCAACTCCTTGTCCTTGAACACCCACTTGCGCGTGTTGCCGTAGTAGACGCCCGCGTAGAACTCGCCGATGTCCATGTGATGGAGCAGTATCTCCGGGTCGGACGGGGGCAGCCGGCCCTCTTCGACCTCGATCGGCAGGAACCGCTTGGCGTGAGTCGCCCAGTCCTTGCCGTCGGCGGCGAACGCGTGGATGTCGTCTTCCCAGGCCCACGCCGTGCCCTTGTGCGACTCGACGACCTTCGGGGCTTTCTCTCTGAACTCCGGTTCTATGCGCGACTGGATGACGTCGTGCGGATACCAGACGAGGTCTATGTGATTGTCCGCTGAGATGTACTTGTAATCGATCTCGCCCTCGCCGGTCAGGTCGCGATCGCCGATGTTACGCCGCCGCGCTCTCCCTCCCAGCCTGTCTTGTCGGACGTTCTCCTCCGGCATGACTCCGCTCCTTTCGCACCATTCAAGCCTTCCACCCAGATTCCGCTGCATCGTAGGATTAGCCAGGGGAAGTGTCAAGGAGAACGCGGCGTCCCATCGTTCCCGCGCTTCAGCGCGCGGAGGCAGTACCTCGCAGCCTTGTCCGGTACCCTTCCCCCTCGGTGAGGGAAGGTTAGAGCCTGCCCCGTGATTGATGCGGGGATGGGAGTGAACCGTGGCGGCGTAAGGCCTGTCATGTTGAGCGAGGCCCGCGCTTTAGCGCGCAGCATCCTCTCGGGCTGTTTGCCCGCCTCGCCCCCTGGGAGAGGTCGACGCGCTTGCGCGGCGGGTGAGGGTGACCGGCTGGACGGAAGAGCACAGAAGCATGACCATCATCTACTCCACCAACGAGACCCCCGACGCGGCCGAGGTGGCCGGTCTCCTGCGCGCAGGCGGCTTCAATCGCCCGCTCGACGACCTCACCCGCGTGGAGCGCATGCTCCGCAACGCCGACGTCATCGTCACCGCGCGGGACGGCGGCGAACTCGTCGGCATCGTGCGCGGCCTCGCCGACTACGCGGTCTACGCCCTCGTGACCGAGTTGGCCGTCGCCGCGCCCTACAAGCGCATGGGCATCGGCCGGGAACTGCTGCGGCGCTTCCGCGAGGAGGCAGGGGACGAGTGCACCGTCATCCTCCACTCCAGCGAGGAAGGACACGCCTTCTACGGCCACCTCGGCTGGGACAGCCTCACCCGCGCCTGGCGCCTCCCCCGCTCCAGATAGGCCCGCCCCCTACCGCAGCGCGCGCAGAGTGCGGGCGAAAAGCAACTCCCACAGGCCGTAAGCCACGATGATGGCGCCTGTAGACCCGAGGGCCACGCGCCCGCCGAACAGCTCCGCCAGCCCCGCGATGCCGAGCACCGCCAGCGGTATCAGACCCCCCATCATCGCGTTCAGCGCCTGCACCCGCCCGCGCATCTCGTTCTCCGAGTAGGTCTGCAGCATGGCGAGGTGCACCACCATCCGCCCGGAGTGGCCTACGCCGGCAGGGAGCATCAGCAGGAGCGACAGCACGTACCAGCTCGACGCCGCGAACGCAACGACCCCGGCGCCGAAGAGCATGAAGAACCCCACCAGCAACAGGCCCTTCCGCTGGAAGTCCCCCAGCGACGCGGCCGTTGTCGAGCCGAGCAGCGACCCCAGCCCGTAGAACGTGAACAACAGGCCCACACCGTCCGCCTCTATCTGCAGGAAGTCCTGGGCCAGGGGCAGCAGGTTCTGGAACGGCTGTCCAAACACGGTGACGACGAAGCCCACGATGAGCAGCGTGCGGATCACCGGGGCCTCCCACACGTAACGGAAGCCCTCGAGCGTCGAGCCGCTTCGTGTCCGCCGCCGCGTGGCCCCGGCGCCCCGAACGGGCGTGAGGAACAGCAGCCCCAGCGCCAAGACGTACAGCACGACCACGAGCAGGTACGCCCACTCCGGCCCCGCCCGCGCGAAGATGATCCCGGTCACGAACGGCAGCAGTGTCCGGGTCGCGTTATGGGCCATCGTGTGAAGGCCGGTGGCATTCAGCAGCAGCCGCTCGTCCACGAGCCCGCCGATGATGGCGCGGCGCGCCGGTGTGATGAACACCATCACGGAGCCCTGGAAGACGCTGATCACAGTGACGTGCCACCACTCCAGCACGCCCAGGACGACGCCGAGCGCCGTGATGCCGGCGAAAGCCGCCATGAGGCCCGCGGCGACGATGAGGATGTTCCGCATGGAGACCCGGTCCGCCAGCGCGCCCGCGAACGGCGATAGCACGAGCGACGGCGCGTTGTTCGCCGCGATGACGATGCCCAGGACGATGGGTGCGCGGTCCGCAAGGTCGTACGCCAGGAGGGGGCGCGCCAGCATCCCCGCCTGCATCGCGCCCAGGAAGAAGGACATGGCGATGAAGTAGTTCCGGTATGCGGGTACCGCGAGAGCGTCGAACGTCCGCGGCCAGCGGCGGCGTCCCGCCCGCTCGACGCCCGGAGTTTCCTGCTGCTCCTCGACCATGGCGCGATGCTATCCGCGCGCCGCGCCCTTTGCCACAGCGGCAACCAGCGTGCCCCCCAGACACACGGGACGGTGTGGGAATGGGGGCGGAGTTCCTGCCTCCGCAGGGACGACGGAGCAGGTGCAGGAATAACGGGAGGGAGGCTAGAATCCGCGCATGAGCACGACGACACCTGACGCCAGCACCCCCTACACAGGACAGAGCATCCTGCGCTTCGAGGACGACCGCCTCCTGCGCGGCGACGGCGAGTTCATCGCCGACATGACGCTGCCGGACATGGCGCACGCCTCCGTCGTCCGCAGCCCCCACGCCCATGCCCGCATCGAGCGCATCGACGCGAGCGCGGCGCTCGCGATGCCGGGCGTGCTCGCCGTCATCACGGCCGACGACGTGGAGGAGGGCGCGGTGTTGGAGAGCATCGGCAGGCCGGGCCTGCAGGTCAACCGGGGCGGCGCACACCCCATCCTCGCGATCGGGCGCGCGCTCTACGCCGGACAGGCCGTCGCCGCCGTCGCGGCAGAGACCGCGGCGCAGGCCGCCGACGCCGCCGCCCGCGTCGAGGTCGTCTACGAGCCATTGGAGGCGGTCAACGACCTGCGGCGCGCCGCGGACGGCGACTACGCCACCCTGCACCCCGCCATCGGGTCGAACGTCGGAGCGTCGCAGCGCACGGGCGACGGCGACGTGGACGGCGCGTTCGCAGCCGCGGACCGGGTCGTCGAGGGGTCGTTCGTCATCCCGCGTCTCGCGCCGATGCCGATGGAGGGCAGAGGGTGCATCGCCAGGTTCGAGGAGTCCGGCGACCTCACCTTCTGGTCGTCCAACCAGTCCCCGCACGACACGGCCCACCACATCGAGGAGGCGATCACGCTGCCGGGCCACGTGCGCGTCATCACGCCGGACGTGGGCGGCGGCTTCGGGCACAAGCACCACGTCTACCCGGAGGAGGTCTCAGCCATCCTCCTGGCGATGCGCCTGCAACGCCCCGTCAAGTGGGTGGAGGAGCGCAGCGAGAACATCCACTCGTCACACGCCCGCGGGCTCGAGGCGCACGTGCAGGCCGCCGTCACGAACGAGGGCACCGTCCTCGCGGTCAAGGCGCGTTTCCTGTCGGACCTCGGCGCATACTGGATCAGCGGGGCGTTCACCTCGCCGGACAACGCGGCGAAACGCTTCGCAGGCCCGTACCACATCCCCGCGTACGACGGCGACCAGGTCTGCCTGATGACGAACCGCCCGCCCATCACCTCCTACCGCGGCGCGGGGCAGCCGGAGGCCACGTTCTGCATGGAGCGCATGCTCGACCTCATCGGTGAAGAGTTGGGCATCGACCCCGTCGACCTGCGCCGCCGCAACCTCATCCCGCCGGACCGGTTCCCGTATACGACCGCCTCCGGCACGCCGTACGTGGACGGCGACTACGAGCCGGTGCTCGACCGCGCGCTCGAGGTCGCCGGGTACGCCGATCTGCTGGCGCGGCGTGACCTCGAGCGCGCGGAGGGGCGCACCGTCGGGCTCGGCATCGCGCTTTCCACGAAGGGCTCCGGGGGCACCGGCGGCGCTGCCGCGCGCTCCAGCGCGGCAGCGGTGGAGGTAAGCGCGGACGGCCGTATCCGGCTCACGACGGACATCTCGCCGCACGGACAGGGCAACGCGAC
>DAOUJK010000059.1:0-73178 GCA_034422795.1 Dehalococcoidia bacterium
CTCATGATGTACTCGTGGCAGCTCGTCACCGTCGGCACCCGCAGGTTCGAGAAGCTCGACCCCATGTCGTACGGCGACTTCAGCCGCTCCGACAGCCGCACGTCGGCGTTCGAGACGTGCACCACGATCGCGAGGTCCAGGCGCTGCGCCTCCTCGTAGAGCGGGTAGAAGTACGGGTCGATCAGGTGACGGTTCGCCTCGTGCGCCCGCAGGCAGACGGCGACAGCGCCGTTCTCCTTGCAGTAGCGCATCTGCACGATCGCCTCGGAGATCGTCATCGTCGGCAGCACGCACGACCAGCGCAGGCGGCCCTGCCCCTTGTGGTAGGCGTCTGCCATCCAGCGGTTCCAGCACCGGGTCAGCGCGGCCTCCGTGTCCGGCAGTTCGGCGATGCTCGTGATCCAGAGCGTGTTGTGGAGCACCTGCACGTCGACGCCGAGCTCGTCCATGTGGTCCAGCCGGAGTTCCACGTCGTCCATCTCGCGCGCCGCGACCGCGGTCACGACGTTGTAGCCGGAGCGCTTCGACAGCTCCTCCAGCTGCTTCTCCGCCAGCGTCGGCAGCTTCGTGCCGCGCGGCTTGCCGTCTATCACCCAGAACTCCTGCTGCGGACGGTCCGGCGAGCTGAACAGCGCGGGGCGGTACTTCTCCTCGTCCGCGTCCAGGAAGTCCCACGTCCGCGGCGACTCCACGACGTGCGCGTCCGCGTCCACCACCAGCGTCTTGGTCTCGGTCGTCATGGCTGCTCCTTCCGCTTCCTGCTTACCCGGGACGCCGTCCCCCGTTCACGTCGATCACCGTCCCCGTGACGTACGACGCCTCGTCCGACGCAAGATACAGCGCGGCGGCGGCGATGTCGTCCACTGTCCCCCCGCGGCCCACCGCGGTCGTCTGCGCGACCGGCGCGCGGCCACGGGCGTACGGGTGGACGGCGGCGCGGTCGGCGTGCTCCACGCTGCCGGGCGCTATCGCGTTCACGCGCACGGGCGCCCACTCCACGGCCATCGTCTGCGTAAGCGACAGCACGCCCGCCTTCGCCGCGCCGTACGCGCCGTTGCCCGGACTCGGCCCCTGCCCGGATATCGACGCCAGGTTGATGATGCACCCCTCGCCGCGCTCCACCATCCCCGGCGCGAACGCCGTGCTGCACAGGAACTGGCTCACCAGGTTCAGCCGCAGGCACTCCTGGAAGTCGCGCGGCGTCAGCTCCAGCAGCGGCGCCATCTTGAACGTCTCGCCCCACGTCGCGCCCGCGTTGTTCACGAGGATGTCGACGCGCCCGAACGCCCCGGCCGCCTGCGCCGCCATGCCCTGCACCTGCTCCGGGTCCCGAACGTCGGCGAGGATGCCCAGCGACCTGCGACCCATCGCCTCGATCTCCTGCACGACCGGGTCGACGGGGCGGTGGATGCGCTCCGTCCCGCCCGCGACCGCCTCCGGTTCGCGCGCCACGACGACGACGTGCGCCCCGTGCTCCGCCAGCGCCAGCGCGATCCCGCGCCCGATGCCCTGGCTCCCGCCCGTGACGACGGCGACCCGGTCCGTCAGGTCGAACTTCGGCATATCCCGCTCTCCCCTCTCATCCGGAGGACCGGCGCAAGGTTACACCACACGCGGCAGGTGGAGGGGGTACTGCCCGGATGGCGCTATCAAGGGGGCCAACATCCCGGATTTCTGGCCACCTTGATCCCCGACTTACGAGTGAACCGTCCGCGCGATCTGGCCGCCTTGAGATCCTTGATCGGAGCGTTTCCATGGCTGTGGCCTGCTTCCCGGGCGTTGCAGCATCAAGAATCTCAAGATGACCATGTTTTTCAACTTTGGCGGCGCTCACCGGGGCTCATTCCGTTGCATCGTGTCGCGTCGCGCCGGCGGCGGGCCATGGGAAACGGTCACGGGACCAGCGTACGAGATCACCCCTCGACTGCGGAAGAGGCGGGTGTCACATCGCTGCCTGTGAAGGCCCCCAGGCGTGATACACTTGCGCAGGGACGGGAGGAGCGCCATGAAAACCGATCTCTCTCCGGCTGAGCGCAAGATCGAAGCCCGCGGGCTGCGGATCTACCGCGAGAAGATACGAGACCGCGTCTACCCGCAGGAGACGGGGAAGGTGCTCGCCATAGACGTCGACAGCGGCGAATACGAGATGGACAACGACGAGATGGCGGCCTGGGAGCGGCTCCGCGCGCGCAGGCCGGACGCCGTTATCTGGTTCAAGCGCGTGGGCTACCAGACCGTGCACGCTTTCGGCGGGCTCAGGCTGGACGAGAATGGCTGACGAGGACGGAGAGGTCGCCGTCGAGCCGCTCTCTGCGTAAGCGCCCCCCTCGATGGGAAGAAGGTTAGGACGGGGGTGAACCGGTCTGCCTGACCGGCGGGATGCCCTAATACTGCCAGCCGTTCGTCCGCAGCCTCTCCGCCTCCATACCGGCCTTCCCCAGCACGTCGATCGCCTTATCCAGATCGTCAGGGTGCACCGCGAGCCTGTTCACCACCACCCAACCCTCCTGGTGCGGGGTGTGCTGCTCGAACTCCTCGAACGACGTGATCCCGTGCGGGCCCAGCGACTCGGTCGTGTACCGGACACGCGACGCAACGCGAGGACGGTACCCCAGTTCATGCATGCGGCGCGGCCGCAAGGTGGAGATCGTCAACCGCATGCGAACGTTCTCCAGGAGCAGCAGATAAGCGCCGTGGTAGTCGGCTGCATTGCGCTCGTCCTCAGTGGACTTGACCGATCCGATGATGACGTACCGGGGGCCTGATAGACGCTTGAAGAAACACATGAGGCTCTATGTGTACCACAGCCACGCCCATCCCGTGCGTCTTACCCATCGAGGAGTGAGGCGGGCTACTGTCATGCCGAGCGAAGTCGAGGCATCTCTCGGGTTGCCTGGTGTAGGGCGCCCTTGCCCCTCTGGTTGGACTGCGTCAGCAGATTCCCGCGCGATTCGTCCGGGGTCGCCAGGCGCGGATGACTGCGGACTCCAACGCGCGCGTCTCGCCAACGTCACGCGTGAACGCAATCGAGAAGAGCACTACGTCTCGGAACATGGCGAGTTCGCGGCGCAGGCCCGGGTTGGTCTCGTTCGTGATGTGTTGCATGAGGCGAGTGCGAACGCACGTCTCCGACATACCTACGTAGAGACAATCGTGTGCGCCCGCCGTACCCGCCGGAAGCCAGAACGCATAAACGCCCGTCCTACCCTTCGGCAGCCGACGTACTTCATTCCGATTGAACGACTGGCGCTCATGGTCCAGACGGTACTGCAACGCGAGCAGCGGCGTGCCGCTTTCTTCGCCGATAGCCATCTAGAGCAGCCTCTGCTGCCCCATCCTCGCCAAGTTCTGTGCAGCAGCAGTGATCCGCTCCCAGTCGGTGACGAGGTCGTTGAACGGCGCGGCGCGCCGGGCGTCGTTCTTCCGGTCGAAGTGGTTGTAGAGGATGCGCGCGAGGCGCGCCGCGCCGTCCGCAGCCCCGCCCACGCTTGCCATAGCCCTTGCAGCGCCGTCTATTCCCTCACCGCCATCGCCCGCAAAGTGATACGCCAAGCGGAAGCAGCCCTCCCATGCGGTCACCGGCCCGCGAGACAGGTCGTCCGGTGAAAAGTTGGTCACTTCGTACAGCCGCACTTCGCCGCGGTCAGCATCCAGCAAGCCAATGTCATGCAGTGCATCTACGGACACGTTCACTGCCCGTGCAAGCGTCTCCGCGTCGCCGAATGCACCCCGGTCAAATCCATATTGCTGCAACCACCTGAAGCAGAAGCGACTCTCAGCATCCAGTTCACCTTCCAGGCTCCCGTCGTAAGCTGCAATCGCTTCGTTGATCTCCCGCAGGGCATCCCGTACGGTGAAGGGTGTGCCGTCCATTCGCTCGATACGGGAATATCGTGAGAACACCTGCATCCCCGGTCCGATAGCCGCTTGCGCGAGGTCAACCGGTGCGATGTGCCCGCCCTGTGTTATGGCGTCAAGCATCCGGGGAAGTTCTCGATTCAACTCCTGTTGAAACTGTGCACGTGTCCCAACTTGCGCATCTTCAACGCGTGGACGGCAGACAAGGACGACAGAGGTAGCGAGGGCATTAGAGTCAATGCCTCGTGGTCGGTTTGACAGTTCAGTACGCATGGGCCAAGTGCCCACAATCTGGAATCCCGCTGACACGATAGCAGAAAGCATCGTCTCCCAGCCTGTAGATGCCCTACCTTCACGCTCTTCTTCTTGCTGTTTATAAGCATAGAACAGGGAGGATGGGTAGTCCATGGTGCAGGTTTTGCGCATTTGCTGCAGTGTTTCGCCAAGCAAATGCTCAAATCGTTGACGCGGCTCTTTGAAGCGGAATCCATTCGCAATCATTTCTTCGTCTTTTGGAACAAGTATCCCAGCAAACAAATCAGGGTAGGTATCCCGCAAAGCAGCACGTAGCCATACGTAGAAGAAGTCTGACAGGTCTGCATAGCCTATGTTGTCGTAATAGGGTGGATCTGTAATGATTATAGATTCGCTATGCCTTGCTGATCTTGTGGCAGCATTAGATTGATGAACTAAACCTGTTTGAGGAGTTACAGGAAGATTCTGAACAGCCGTGGCTATCCATTCTATTTGTCCCATCCAATTCGCGGATGAATTGGAGAAGTGGTTTACTTCTGCGAAATCCCAGATCATAGAGATTGCCTGTCGGGTGAAAACGTGGGCGACAAAGTCGCCCACGTTTCGCCAAATTGCAAAACTGGATCCACTGTCTGTAGCTCTTCCAACAGCTAATGCTAGGTAAGTCCCCACTATATCTGCGTATTCCTGACTCCCTCCATCCTGCCTTAGTACAGCTCGCGCATCGCTCAGAAGATCAACAAACGTTGTGAGTGCCATCACTTGACGTTCGGTAAACAGTTGGTGCCAGCGAGTAATCCCATACCTCTGCACTCTGAATCCCAACGCCTTATCGGGGAGGCCACCTGTAGGTCGCCAAGTCGATTCCGCCGCCAACGCAGCCTTGATGTGGTCCTCTGTTGGTGAGAGAAACAAGCGCTTACGATTACCTTCTGCAACGACCGCTGTCATTTGCTCGCCAAGTCTGCCTGCTCTTGATTGTTCTCGCACATACTCAAGCGGAGCAGACGCGCCACAGGCAATGCAATGAGCACCGTTCCGGTCGATTGTTCCTTCGGATGGTACGCCTTCGTCGTGACTCTGCACTACGAACGCGATACGCTTGGAATCTCCGTTCAAAACAGGGCGCAACCAATGGCGATTCCCGTTTTTCTTGGACGCTTCGAATGTTTTCATCAGTGGCATCGCCACGCCGCAAGCTGGGTTGGGGCACGGAACGGTGCGCGCCCACAGCCACGCGATGACGGTCGCCTCGCCGCCGTCGGGCAGTCTCGCCTTGGGGTAGAGGTGGCCGAGGCGCTCCCATGCACGATCACGCATCCAGTTGCCATACCAGCGGATGTCCTCGGCGAGCCCGGCCGCGCCGCGCCACTCCGCGCCATCCGCCATACGGGCGGTTGCATCGGGATTCACAGGTGGTTTGCCCGCGACCTGGGGCGGCAGTTCGATGAGCGCCTTGTTCAGCAGGACAGCGACGGGGTTGAGGTCGGATGCGACGGCGCGGAGGCCAAACCGTTGCGCCTCCAGCGGGATGGAACCGCCGCCTGCGAACGGGTCATACACGGACGGAACGTGCTCGCGCAGATAGCGGAGCACGGCGTCCGGTTCCGAGGGCGGCGCTTCGCCGCGCGAACGGGCAGCGGAGCGAGCGATGTCGTAACGCGCCTCGTTGAGGAGGCGTTCATCGTTGCTGTTCTCCCAGACGACGAGGCGGCGGATGATGTCGTGCAGCCGCTCCCGTTCTCCGGCCTGCGCTCCTTCGGTGGGGAATTCATCGGGGCAGGCGGAGGGGTCGTCCACAAGGCTTGCGAAGATGACGGCGCGGCAGGCGGCAAGCGGACGACGCGCCCACCAGAGGTGCAGCGTGGAGGGATGGCCGTGCCGTATGGACTTCTCACGCGCCGACTGATCGTTGATGGCGTCCAGCGGCAGGTCTACTTCAATCAGTTTGCGACGGTAGGCAGGGGACGCGTCAGGCATCGCTGCCCTCGTCGAAATCGAGGCTCAACTGAACGCTGTTCTCGCGAACGGCGCGGCGCGTGCTTTCGGAGAAGCCGCCCTGCTTGCGTCCGGTGATGGTGATCTCCACAGTCACCTCACCGCCGTCGCGCTGGAGATTGGCGATGATCTCCTCGCGCAACTGGCTGACGTCGTCAAGGGAGATGTCGCCAGTGATGCGTTTGCGTGCGGAGATGCGTGCGGGGCCAGTGGACGGCGGAGAGGGCGGGGCGTCGGGCGGATGGGGAGTTGGCCCGTCATGGGCCGGAGGCGAGTCAGGTCCACCGTCGTCCCCGGTGCCAGTGGACGCCTGAGCTGCCAACTCGGACGCCTTGCTCGGATGTATGAGCACGGCATCCTGGTCTTCGAGAAGGCCTCCCAGGATGTGTGGGGGGTGCCCATAACTGACGTTCTGATACTCCCCGTGGCGGTAGGCGTCGGCATAGCCGAACGCACCTTGCTCCGCGCCCTCCTCGATGCACTGCCGCAAGACGCGCTTGTACCGGAGGCGGGGAAGGTAGACGTTGTTCGTGAACATCTCCCAGAGCGTGTTGACGGTGATGTGTTCGCCGTACGCATCGTTGTTCCAGACGTACTGCTGCAGCATGGTGCTGAGCGCTGACGGCGATATCCGAGTGACCAGTTGTTCCTCTTCGACGAATTTGCGGAACGCCGCATCGACGATGTCGCCCTCCGAGCGGGAGGCCTGCACAATGTGCATGCGATACTCGGCCTTCTGCGGGTCGTCCTGGGCGGGCGCGAGCGTCCAACGGTAGGCATCCGTGAGCGCGTTCCGCATCTCGCTCTCCGCGCCGCGCAGGCTCGCCTGGGCGGTGCTTGCACGCTCGCCCTGGAGAGTCAACCTACGGTCTCCGTTCAGGATGGAGTGCCACGCGAGGTACTTCCTGACCGCCTCGCGCAGGTTGCGCACCTCGTCCTTCTTCGCCGTCAGGAACAAGAGCGTGTTGCGCCGCACGCGCCCTGCTTCGCCGCGGTTCCGCAGTATCTCCTGCGCCCACACCTCAGCGTCGTCCGCCTCCTGTGAGCGGCTGGGCAGAGACTTGTCCGGCGGGAGCACCACGAGACGAACAGAATCGTTCTCCAGCACTTCGCCGGAGTGTCCAGGGCAGACGATGACGTCGCCGCCCCGCCCACGCGCCTCGACAAGCAACCCCCCGGTGATGTGAGCGTCCACGTCGCGCCTCGTGTCGAGGTCGCGCATTCGGTCGCTGACCACCTTGTTGAGGTTCTCCTCGGCGTGGAAGTAGTAGCGGTTGTTCGCGCTGTACAGGTAGTAGAGATCGCTCTCCATGCGGCGCAGGGCGTCGTTATAGTCGGCGACGCCGTGCCCGGGCTGCATGACGGCGGCGTGGACGCGGCGGATGTCTATGCCTTTGGCCGCGCCGGTCGGCGCGCTCCCCAGGAAAACAGCACGGGCCAGCCGCCGCGCCGCGCCGCCGACGTTGGCGAAACGCGAAGAACTGCGGTCTATCTCGTCCGCCTTGGAACCGTCGCTGTCCACTTCGGAGAGGACGGGCCGCCAGTTGCCGGGGAGGAGCCTGTCGAATTCATCGCCCAGCTTCGGGTCGTCCAGTGGAAGGTTGGCAGGCATGATGAGAGGGAACCTGTCGTTCGCCAGGTAGAGGCGGCTTATGGCGATGGCCATCATTCGCAACACGCCGCGCGTGCGCTGAAACTCAGGGATGACCGACCAGTCCTCGTAGAGGCGGTCGAACACCTCCGGATGGATGGGGTAGCACGCCTTGAGCCGTTCCACGTAGCGCCCTTCCCCCATCTGCGCGGGGTACTCCGGACGCGCCCGCTGGTACATGTTTGCGAACGCCTGGCAGGTCCGGTCACGCTCGGCCTCGTCCAGATCGGCTGTGAACAGCCTGCGGCGGACGACCTCGAACGCCTCATCCACGCGCAGCGGCTGCCACACGGTTTCAATGCGGCCGAGAATGTCTTCGAGCGACGCGAGCGCGTCCATGCCGGCCTGTCCCCCGGCCTGCCGCTCGCTCTCCAGCAGGGTGACGACGAGGACCACGTTCTCGGCGGACCTGACCGCCTGTGTGAGCGCCTGGACAAAGGTGAAGATGCGCGATTGCATGGCCGCATCGGCTTGCCGCGCGTAGGCGACGAGTTCGTCTATCAGGATCACGCACGGGCCAACGCTTCGGAACAGTTCACCGAGCTGCGCCCCTCCGGGAGCGATGCCTTCCCGGGCGGAGGCGCCGATGATGTCGTAAGCGTCCTGCCCGCCGAGCTGGTAGGCCATAACGCCCCACAGGGTGTTGAGCGGGTCTCCCTTCTCCTGCGTGGTTGTCGCGTCGGTCGGAGAGAGGTAGGTGCCGTCCAGCACCGCCACTTTCGCTTCGATGGGGTGGTCGGGATCGAGCCCCGCATCCCTGATGATGGCGCGCATCTCTGCGCTGACACGTTCCCCGTCTCTCTGGTCGGCGGCGTTCACCAGCGCCTCTGCGTGGGAGGCCAAGTGATAGAGCGCGATGAGGCTGTGCGTCTTGCCGCCGCCGAACCCCGTTTTCGTCTGGATGACCGGGTCCCCGCCCTTGCCGCCTATCCGCTTAATCGAGTTCAGGAGCAGCGTTCGCAGACCTGGGGTGATGTAGGTGTGAGCGAAGAAACTCACCGGGTTGCCGTACTCGTTGGCGGCGCGCCCGTCGTGCACCTGCTGGAGGTCGGCAGCGAACTCCGCCTCCGAGTACGTGCCTTGCACCACGTCATGGCGTGGCCGTATGACTTCGCGCCACGGTTTGAGGTTCCCAGAAGCGCCACGCTGTTGCGAGGGTTTGCCATTGCTAGGTTCAGATTCCTGCGAAGAAGGTGGCGCACCGGATGTATCCGGCGTGATCAGCCGATCGCGTACCTCTTCAACCTTTGCCTTCTGCGTGGCCATGCCAATCACATTGAGCGCGTCTGCGATGAGAAACAACTGCGTGCGGACGTACTCACTGTCCAAGTCTTGAGGGCTGGGGTGAGATACCTTGTCCCGCCCGTCCTTAACGAGCCACAGTTTGTTCGTGAAAGACCTGTCCCGTTCCAGGCATGATTGGAACGCGTCCCTGTTGCGCTGCACGACATGCGGAAAGTCGTTCACGTCTATCGCCGCTTCGAGAATCCCGTCTGCCTGGAGATTCTTGGTGAACTGGTCCTGGCTGGCCGGAGGAAGCGACTGTCGTATCGCCTCCTCTGGTTTCACTCCACGCTGCTTCTTGAGTTCGCGGATAAGGAACGGACGCATCGCGTCGCGGTAGATGTCCACCGCCTCACGCAAGGCAGTCTGGTTTGGTCTCGCAGTAGTCAATCCACCAACCTCCGACTGAGTGTGAACATACCATGCTGTTGAGTGGCAGACCACCTTAACTACTCCCTCCCCCAACTTGCTGACACCCGCCACTTTCGCGGTCGCGCCGCGATTGCGTACGCTGGTCGGTGGCGGCATCGCGCAGCCGGTGGGCCTTCCCCGTCACGGGGCGGGGCATGCGGCCCGGACCGCTACACACCCCAACCGGCTGCGGATCTTGAACAGAAGGACGTGGAAGCAGGCCACGGCCTTGTCGAGCAAGGATCCAAGAGCAGAAAACGCCCCGGACGCACTCGTGAGTTCTGATCTTGAATCGGATCTTGGATGCGAGGGCACACCACCGTCTCGCGGCGGGCTGGCGCACTGGCCTATACTCCCCCGCAGCGGATCGCATGAGAGGAGGACGCACCATGGTCGCGGTTGACCTGGAGACCATCATCGACGCGGACGGGCACCTCTTCGAGGACCCGGACGGCATCAGCGCCCTCATGCCGCCCGGCTATCGCGAGCGCGGGCCGTTCCCGCTGGCGAGGCTCTTCCCGCCCCTCGACCACCTCCACTCAGCCACGCTCGTCCAGCTCCCGCCGGGCTCGTTCGAGCGCTCCGGCACCGACGGCTGGAAGCGCTTCATGGGCGCCGCAGGCATCAGCTCCTCCGTCCTCTACCCCACCGCCGCCCTCTCCTACGGCAAGATCGTCTCCATCGACTGGGCCATCGCCGTCTGCCGCGCCTACAACGAGTGGGTCTACGACGCCTACATGCAGAACGACCCGCGCTTCAAGGGCATGGCGATCATCCCCATGCAGGACCCCGCCACCGCGGTCGCCGAGCTGCGCCGCGCCGTGGAGGAGCTCGGCTTCGTCGGCGCGATGCTGCCGTCCACCGGCCTCAAGGCGCACGTCGGCTCGCCGGAGTACTGGCCCGTCTTCGAGGAGGCGGAGCGCCTCGGCTGCTGCTTGGGCGTGCACGGCGGCTGCCACAGCGGCATG
Organism: Dehalococcoidia bacterium; assembly: GCA_034422795.1. Classification (GTDB taxonomy): domain Bacteria; phylum Chloroflexota; class Dehalococcoidia; order Lucifugimonadales; family Australimonadaceae; genus Bin16. The sequence continues at coordinate 10,426 of DAOUJK010000059.1, forward strand.
GGCCTGGACGACATGAACATCTACCCCGCCGTCCACGGCCTCGGCCACCCGTTCGGCATCATGATCTCCTTCGCCGGCATCCTGATGAACGGCATCTACGACAAGTTCCCCGGCATCCGAGTCGGCTTCCTGGAGGGCGGCGTCTCCTGGTTCCTGCTCTGCCTCGAACGGCTCGACGAGTCCTGGGCCACCCACATCCCGTTCGACCCGGACGCGAAGTACATCCGGCTGCGGAACGGCGAGTCGATCTTCGACTACACCGTGCGGCAGGTGCGCGAGGGCCGCATCTACGTCGGCTGCGAGGGCGGGGAGTTCTCGCTCCCGTACGCCATCAAGGCGGCGGGGCCGGAGGCGTTCATGTACTCGTCCGACTTCCCGCACGAGGTGAACCGCGAAAGCGTCCGCCACGAGATCGAGGAGGTCCTGGAGTCCGAGCTCACCGCTGCGGAGAAGGCGATGGTGCTCCACGAGAACGCGGAGCGCTTCTACGGCTTCCGCGCCCGCGACGTCTGATCCCTCTCCCTTGAGGGGAGAGGGCGCGCTGAAAGCGCGGGAGAGGGTGAACCAGCGGACGCGGCGTGGGGCCGACTTGTCATGTTGAGCGCAGCCGGAGGCGGAGTCGAAACATCTCTCGGGGCACCCTTCTCCCTCGAGGGGAGAGGGCGCGCTGAAAGCGCGGGTGAGGGTGAACCGGCGGGGGTGGCGGTGCTTGATGTAGGGGCGTCCCTCGTGGGTGCCCGGTCTGCTCCCCTCGCCCCCTGGGAGGGGGCGCGCTGAAAGCGCGGGTGAGGGTGAACCGGCGGACGCGGCGTGGGGCCGACTTGTCATGTTGAGCGCAGCCGGAGGCGGAGTCGAAACACCTCTCAGGCACCCCTCTCCCTTGAGGGGAGAGGTCGCCGCACAGCGGCGGGAGAGGGTGAACCGGCGAGAGGCGGCGGTGCTTGATGTAGGGGCGTCCCTCGTGGGCGCCCGGTCTGCCCCCCTCGCCCCCTGGGAGAGGGCAACACGCGACAGCGTGTGGGTGAGGGTGAACCGGCGGACGCGGCGCGAGGCGGACTTGTCATGTTGAGCGCAGCCGGAGGCGGAGTCGAAACATCTCTCGGGGCACCCCTCTCCCTCGAGGGGAGAGGGCGCGCTGAAAGCGCGGGAGAGGGTGAACCGGCGAAGGCGGCGGTGCTTGATGTAGGGGCGTCCCTCGTGGGCGCCCGGTCTGCTCCCCTCGCCCCCTGGGAGAGGGGCTGGGGGTGAGGGTCACAACCTCAGCTCGTACCAGAACGAGCGCCAGTCGAGCACGAACCCGAGGCCCTCGTAGACCCGGATCGCGGGCGGGTTCTCGCTGTCGACCGTGATCTCCAGCCCCGGCGAGCCGAGCTCGAGCAGTGCGTCCATGCCCGCAGCCGTCACCGCCCTGCCCAGACCCCGCCCCTGGCGGTCCGGCAGCACGCCGACCATCCCGACGATGCCCGGCGCGTCCTCGGACTCGCGGTGGCACCAGCAGTAGCCGACGAGCACGCCGTCCTCCTCCAGCAGCACGACGGGGTCCGGCCGGAGGTCCGGCAGCTCGAAGATGCGGTAGGCGATCTCCTCCGGCGTATTGGGCGCGTACCCCCAGCTGCCGGTGAACGCCGCATTCTGCACGTCCGTCACCGCCGGGGCGTCGGCCGGCCCGGCGAGGCGGAGCGTCATGCCGTCCGGCGCCGGCGCATCGGCCCGCTCCGTCCCCTCGCGCCGCAGGTGGAGGTGGGTGCGGACGTGCGTCCAGCCGCGCTCGACGAGCGCGTTGCGCTGCGCCTCGTGAGACTCCGGCGCGTCCAGCTGCAGCACGCCCAGCCCGGCAGCGCGGGCGCGCTCCGACGTCTCCCGCAGCAGCGCGTCGCCTGCGCCGCCGCCACGGTGCTGGTTGCCGCCCCGCATCTCCAGCACGCCGCGTCCGATGGCGGGCTCGCGGATGAGGCAGGCGAAGCCCGCGGGCACGCCGTCGTCATCGAAGGCGAGCATGCAGTCGCGACCGGGGTCGATGTTGGGCTGCGCCAGCCAGCGCCCGAGCGCTGCCGCTTCGGCGGGCGATGGCGCGTGCCCGAGCCGGAGCGCGGCGAGCGTCTCCAGGTCGGCGGGTGTGTAGGAGCGTATGGTCGGAGGATTCGGCATGAGCGCGGGGGAACGCGTATCATCTTAGCAGACCCCCACTCACCCCACGGAGGCGCATGGAAACGATCGACACGCCCGAACGGGCCATGCTCGTGATACCGCACCCCGACGACGGCGAGTCCGGCGCGGGAGGCAGCGTCGCCAAGTGGTCGCGCGACGGCTCCCGCATCCTCTACGTCGTCTGCACCAACGGCGACAAGGGCTCGTCCGACCCGGAGATGACGAGCGAACGGCTCGCCGCGATCCGCGAGGAGGAGCAGCGCAAGGCGGCTGCGACCGCGGGCGCCGAGGAGGTCGTCTTCCTCGGCTACGGCGACGGCGAGCTGGAGGACACGCGCGAGTTCCGGGGACGACTCGTCGAGCAGGTGCGGCGCTGGAAGCCCGACGTGGTGCTGGCGATGGACCCGGTGCGGCTGGAGTCGCACGGCCACCACGACCACCGCATCTCCGGCCAGGCGGCGATGGACGCCTGCTTCCCCTATGCCCGCGACCACCTGCACTACCCGGAACACATCGTGCGGGGGCTGGAGACGCACAAGGTCGGCTCCATCCTGCTCTGGGGCTCGGAGAAGCCTGACGTAGTCGTCGATATCGCCGACACCATCGAGACGAAGATGCAGGCGCTCGCCGCGCACGAGAGCCAGTTGTCATCGGACCCTGTGCGCATCGAGGGCTTCGTAAAGCGCCGCGCCGAGACAGCCGCCGAACGCGCGGCGGAGCACGGCTACGATCTGACCTACGCGGAGCTCTTCCGGCGCATCAACTTCCGGCGCTAGAATGTCGCGCTCCCGTGCTGGTACACTCGTATCGGCACATGGACTGGCAAAGCACGTACCGCATCGCCCTCAGCCTCATTGCGCTCTTCGCATTCGCGGGCGCAGCCTGGCTCGTCGTCGCGCCGAAGCCCAGCCCCGGCGTTGAGATCACCCGGCCAACACCTGCCGCCGACGCCCCGGCATCGCACGCCTCCGGCGCCGAGGCATCGCCAACCGGCGAGCCGGCGCTATCGGTGAACCTCAACACCGCGTCCGTGCAGGAGTTGATGACACTCCCGGGCATCGGCGAGACACTCGCGGGGCGCATCGTCGCTCACCGTGAGGAGAACGGCCCCTTCCTGCGCACCGACCAGATCATGGCCATCTCAGGCATCGGGCCCGGCACCTACGAAAAGGTGCGCGGCCATATCCGAGTGCGGGAATAGCTGCAGGCTTGTCTCGTTGATAATGCTCCAGCGCGCCCGTATCCTAACCGCCTGATGATCAGCGACTCCTCTACCGATGCTGTCCCGCGGGTACCGCTCCTGCCGGGCGAATCTATCGAGATGGTGTTCGATGCCCGCGGCGGCCTCGTTTCGGAGTCGGACGCCCGCGGTGAAGCGGTCGTAGTAACCAGTGAGCGCGTTGTGCGCGACGGCGTGGCCGAGGGAGGACGCGTCGTGAGCATGTTTCCGCTCCAAGACCTTGCGGCCGTGGAAGTGTCGGACGGCGGACGGTCGTTCGAACGGTTGGCACAGGGCATCACGCTGGTCGCTGTCGGTCTTGTGCTCGGAGGACTGAGCTGGTTCATCCTGGAGATCCAGGTGCTCTCAGTGATCCTCGGCGGGTTGCCCGTCCTGGCGGGCATCTACATGCTCACCGGCTGGGCGTTCCCTGACACGGAGGGCGCTCTCAATCTCTATGCACCGGGCCATGCCATAGCCCTCCCGCTACGCTCCCCTGCCGCCAGAGAGGGCGTCTACGCAGCGATGCGGCGCATCTATGAACTGCGGTGGGTGGACCCGGCCGTACTGGAAGACGCTGACCCCGCTGTGGTTATCTCCCTGCCTGTTGAAGCCGCAGCTGAAGAGGAGCCCCAGACGGTGGAGGCCGAACTCAGCAGGCTCGTTGAAGAGGCAGACGCAGAGGGTTCCGCTCCCAAGGAACCGGAGAAGTCACGCCCCAGCTTCTGGGATCTCTTCCGCCGGAAGTCGTAGTTCCTACCCCGCCGTCACTCCTCCCGCTCGATGGTCATGCGGGCCAACGGGCCCGGCCCAACGCTGAGTCTCCCGCCCCGCCCCAGCGACAGCCGACCTCCCCGGGCCACGACGTGCGCCGCCTGAGCGAGCTTCCGATGCCCCAGCGTTGCGCCGTCGCCCTGCAGTGAGCGCCAGGCGCGCTCCAGTACACGGGGCAGCAGCGCGGGCGGCAGCGCCCGCAGCGTACTCTTGGGCCACCCCACGGACGACGCCGCACGTTCCTCGACATCCCGGACGGCTTCCCCGGCGAGCTGGTCCAGCAGCGCGTCGTCATCAGCGGCGCGCTCGGCAAAGCCCGCGAGGGCTGCTCTGACGCGCGGATTGAGGGCGGCGAGTTCGCGCAGCACGCGAATGCGGACGCGATTGCGAGCGTAGCGCAGCGAGCGGTTCGTAGCGTCGCGAGCAGGCCGGACCCCCGCCTCCGCACAGACGGCCTCCGTGTCGGTGCGGGTGACGCGCAGCAGCGGACGCAGGAGGGTGAGCGTCCGACCGCCGACGCTGCGCTCGGAGCACTCGCGGATCGCACCCGCGCCATGCAGCCCACTCCCCCGCGCCAGGCGCAGCAGCACTGTCTCTGCCTGGTCGTCCTGGGTATGGGCGGTGAGCACCGCCGCGGCGTTGTAAGCCGCAGAGGCCTCAGCGAGAAAGCGGTATCGGGCTTCCCGCGCCCCGGCTTCGTCGGCAGGCGACCGCGTCGCGCCGGACGTGAACAGCACTCCGAGCGATGCGGCCGCGCGCCGGACGGACGCGCGCTCGCGACGGTCCGCCGTAGGACGCAGGCCATGGGAGAAGTGCACGGCTACCATGCGTCGCCGGGTCCGCGCTCCAATCTCAGCAGACGCGAGGAGCATCGCCATCGAGTCCGCGCCTCCTGATACGGCGAGCAGAAGCGTGCCATCACCCAGCTGATCGCGGTGACGTGCGAGCGAGCGTCGGATCGCCATCGCCACCCGCCGCGTGGCAGCACGTGAGCGATCGGACGTCATCCCTCTTCCGGGTTGGGGTCGCGCCTGACGCGCACGCGTCCGATACGGACGCCCTGCATCTCCAACACGGCGAAGTGGAGGCTGCCGAAAGAGACCTCCGCCCCGACCTCCGGTATGCTGCCGAGCTGCTCCAGCAAGAAGCCCGCGACGGTCTCGTACTCGCCACTGGGCAGGTCCAGCGCCAACTGCTCGTTGGCATCAGCGATGGAGAGCCTGCCGTCCAGGTACGCGGTGTACTCGTCCAGTATCTCAACCTGCGGCTCCGCGTTTTCTTCGTCTTCTCCCTCCTCCACCCTGCCGACGATGGACTCCACCAGCCGCTTGAAGGTGACGAGGCCCGCGACGCCTCCATACTCATCTGCAACCATCACGATGGGGTCGCCGTTGGAACGCATCTCGTCGAAGAGGTCGTCGAGGCGCTTGGTCTCCGGGACGAAGCGGGGGAGCCCGGACTCCACGGGGACAGCGGAATCCGGCTCCGCGCCACTCGCCAATTGGCGCACGACGTCCTTCACGCTGACCATGCCAAGGACGTCGTCGAGTTGGTCGCCCACGACCGGAAAGCGGGTGTGGTAGCTCTCACTGTACAGGTTCAGGAAGTCGCGGATCGTCGCGCCCGTCTTGACCGTTACGACCTCCGGGCGCGGCGTCATCAGCTCGCTGACGCGTCTGTCCCCGAAGTCCAGAACCCGCCGGATGATGTCGGCCTCGCCCTGCTCCACCGCGCCGGACTCGCTCCCCACCTCCACCATCGCCTTTATCTCTTCCTCGGTGATGAGGCGGCTGAGCGAACCGCCGCCGAACAGTTTCGCGATGGTGAGGCTGATGCTCTGCAGGATGAGGGTGACGGGTTTCACCACCCAGCCGAACCCCTGGATGAAGGGCGCGACGATGATGGAGACACGTTCCGCGTGCCGCGCTGCCACCGTCTTGGGGATCGTCTCGCCGAAGATGAGCAGCACGACGGTCACGGTGGCTGTAGCGGCGACGACAGCGAGGTTCTCGTTCGCGATGAGGATCGTAGCGATGATGGTGGCGATGACAGCCACGCCCGTGTTCACGAGGTTGTTGCCGAGCAGGATGGGCGGCAGCAGACGCTCCGGCTGCTCGATCATGCGCTCCACGCGGGCGGCTCCGGCAGCCTTGTCGCTCACAAGGCGCCGCAGGCGCACCCGCTGCACGGAGAGCAGCGCTGCCTCCGAGCCCGAGAAGAATGCCGATAGGAAAAGAAACACCGCCAGCAGCATCACGCTGGCGGCGCTAACGTCGCTCCACATCGTGGGAACCTCTCTCCGGCGCGGATGTCCGTTCACGCACCGGTAACGATTCTGTCATGGCAGGGATGGTAGCATAAGAAGCGCCGCACAGCGCCGCGCTGACATGCTCATACTCGGTATCGAAAGCTCCTGCGACGAAACTGCCGCCGCCGTGGTGGAAGACGGCAGCCGCGTGCTGTCCGATACGGTCTCCTCGCAAGTCGCGCTGCACGCCCGCTACGGCGGCGTCGTGCCGGAGGTAGCGTCGCGCCAGCACCTGCTGCAGATCATCCCGGTCATCGAGGGTGCGCTGGGCGAGGCGGAGGTGAGCCTTGACGACATCGGAGCCGTCGCCGTCACGTACGGACCCGGCCTCGCTGGAGCGCTGATGGTGGGAGTGAATGCGGCCAAGGCGCTGGCCTTTGCCCGCGGCCTGCCGCTCGTAGGAGTCCATCACCTGGAGGGGCACACCTACGCCGCATGGTTGGAGTACGACGACCCCGCCACGGACCCCGGCTTCCCGCTCATCGTGCTCATCGCGTCCGGCGCCCACACCGACCTCATCCTCATGCGCGGCCACGGCGACTACGAACTGCTGGGCCGCACCCGCGACGACGCCTCCGGCGAAGCGTTCGACAAGGCGGCGCGGCTCCTCGGCCTCGGCTTCCCCGGCGGCCCGGTGGTGCAGCGCACCGCCGAGGGCGTGACGCCGGGCTTCCAACTGCCCCGCGCATGGCTCAGGGGCTCGCTCGACTTCAGCTTCTCCGGCCTGAAGACGGCGCTCCTGCACAAAGCGCAGGAACTGGGCGTCTACCCCGCCCCTGAGGGAGGCGCCGACCCGGAAGTCGTCGCCGAGCTCGCAGCGGCATTCCAGGATTCCGTGGTGGACGTCATCTCGGCGAAGGCGGCGGAAGCGGTGCGCCTGCACGATGCGAAGGGACTGGTGCTCGGCGGGGGCGTCTCCGCGAACGGTCCCCTGCGCCAGGCGTGCCGCGACCGCGTGGACGTGCCCGTGCTCATCCCTGCGCCGCGCCTCTGCACGGACAACGGCTCCATGATCGCCGCCGCGGGCTACTACCGGCATGCCAGGGGGGTGGCGCACGGACTCGACCTCGACGTTGCGCCGAGCCTTGCCCTGGCATGAAGGACTGAACGCATGTACGTCGGACGCATCGTCGCAGCGGGCAGAACGCGCAGCGGCTACAACGCCGTCGCGTACCGCGTCTCCAGCCGTTCCTTCCCGAACCGCATGGCTGTCGATCGTGAGGGCACGATGGTCATCGTCCCGCGACCCGGCTTCGAGAGCGACCTACAGCGGAGCCCGTACATCTCCTACAACGCGCTCCGTCTGGCTGGCGACTGGGCCGTCGCCACGAACGGCTCCCACACCGACCCCATCGTCGAGAAGATGAACGCCGGGGTCCCGGTGCGCGACGCCATGGCGTTGACGCTGCTGGCGATGGACTACGAACACGACGACTACGACACGCCGCGCATCGCCGCGGCAGTGCCGCTGCGCGGCGACACGGGCTGGATGGCCGTCGTCCGGCGCGACGGGCTGGTCGTCCGGGAGGTGCCGCTGGAAGACGGCGTCGCCCGCTATGTCTCGACCTACGAGACGAATGACGTTCGGGACGACCAGTCGAGCGTCTTCGACGCATCCACGGCGGCGGATGCGGCGCTCTTCACCGTGACGGGCGGAGCGTTCGCGGACTTCGAGAAGCCGGTGACCAGTGTTGCGGCTCTCGCGAACGACGCGGGCTTCGCCCTCGGCGTCCATGTCGTGGAGTAAGGAATCCCCTAGAGCAACCGCCTCAGGCGTGGGTTCGGCGGCGGCGGCTCCGTCTCCTGCGGGATCTCGCGGTCGCTGATGGTGCGGATGTTCGGCAGGAACGACACCGGCGCGGCAGAGGCGATGTAACTCACGTCGTGGAACACGTCCACGGGCGCGCCTTCGTCCAGCAACTGCGTGATCCGCTCCGGCGTCAGGCGTCCACTCAAGACGATACCGACCTTCCGCGCGCCCATGCTGTCCAGCTTGTCGCGCACGTGCTGCACGTCCTCAGCGGCAACCGGCCTTCCGCCTTCAGTACGGGCAAGCCGGACGCTGTCCAGATTTGCGCCCGAGGCGCGCGCAACCTCCTCTACCTGCGTCACCAGGTCCTTCCTCGGGTCCACGTAGGCGATGCGCTGCACGTCCGGCGCGACCGCCTTGTCGAACGCCAGCATCGCCTGCACGGCGGTGCCGATCAACTGCACGAGCGCGCCGGAGACCGTGGCCACGGGCGCGGTGCCCGCGAGCTGCGCGCCGAGGACCGTCGAGCCGGAGACGCAGCCCCCCACAACGGCGGCATAGTCCATCACCGCCGCGACCGACGGGTGCACGTTGTGTGCTCCCAGCGAGACCACGGGAACGCCGTTCGCGGTCTTCACAACGTCTCGCGCAGCGGTCGCCCAACCGGTCTGATGCGCGAGTATGCCGCAGATGGCGGTCTCGTACAGTCCGAACGATGAGTAGGGGGCCTTGATCTCCAGGCAGACTTCGTTCTGCGAGACGTGCGAGCCTTCCTCCACGGCCCACAACTCGCGGTTGCCCTCGGAGGTCACCTTGCCGATAAGCGCCTTCACCTCCAGTGAGCCGCTGAGGACGGCCTCGCGACTGGCGGAGAACTGCATGGAGACGGTGGGGTTCAGCCCTTCGCTGCGCAGGATGCGCTGCGTCCGGTGCAGGTACACATCGGCAGTGTCGCCGGTGATAACCGACGGACGAACTTCGAATGTGGGGTTGCGCAGCTGCATGATGCAGACCCATAGGGGAGAGCGCACAAATGCTATGACGCGCGGAGCAGCGCTTCAATACGCTGGCGATTCCTGATTTGCGCTGCTGTGCGCATCAGGGCGCTTGCACTTTCGGTATCCCGCCGAACCTGAGCCGCGCGAGGCCACGCAGGTCGTCGATCGCCGTCTTCACTACCTTCACCCGCGTATCCGGGTCTTCCTCCCACGCGACCGGTATCTCCTTCCAACGGAACCCCCGCTTCTCCGCGATGACGAGCAGTTCCGTGTCGAAGAACCAGCCGTTGTCCTCTATGTGCGGGAGCAGTATGTCCGCCGCGGCGCGGCCCATCGCCTTGAAGCCGCACTGCGCGTCGCGGAAGTGCGTACCCATGCTCAGCCGGATGATGCGGTTGTACGAGCGGGATATGAACTCGCGCTTGAACGACCGCTCCGTCTGCGACTCCCGCGAGAGCCGGGAGCCCCACGCCAGGTGGCAGCCCTCGTCCGTGATGGCGGCGATCAGCGGCGGGAACGCCTCAAGTCCCGTCGACAGGTCGACGTCCATGTACGACACCACGTCAGCCGTGCTCTCGCGCCACGCGCGCTTCAGCGCCCTCCCCCGCCCGCGCTCGTCCAGGTGGATCACGCCCACCTCGCCCGGCCGCGATTCCGCGAAGCCAGTCGCGACCGCCAGCGTTGCGTCTGTCGAGCCATTGTCCGCGACGACGATGCGCCAACTATGCGGGAGATTGTCGCGCAGGAATGCACCGAGCGTCTCGATGCAGCGCCCGAGTGAGTGCTCCTCGTTCAACACAGGTATGACGACGTCCACGGTTGTCATCGGCTACTGATGCTCCTTCAGAGCCCCTGCCACGGCGAACGGATCAGACGTGATGACCGGCTCGGCGAACAGCTCCATGCCGCCGATATCGCTCGACCTCACGCCGAGTGGCCCGCGGTCCACGACGCGAAGCACGCACGGGAACCCGCTCCAGTCTTCGGCCGTGGCGCGCAGCGGCGGGAGGAGCGCGCCCGCGTTGAACGACTGCACACCGAGCGCGTCGCGGAATACGGCCAGCACGTCGTACAGCGCGTCCGCAGCGTGCTCGTCGAATGCCGGCGCCAGGATGAGCGTCTCCTTCTCCTTCGCGGGCGTGAGGCTCGCCAGCACGCGCACGTTCCCCCGCGTCCACCCGAGGCCGAGCGCGGCATGCGTCGTCGTGAGGTCGTCGAAGTAGTCCGCGCCGTGCTCCTCGCGGTACGCGACGGCTGCGCGGCGGAGTGCCTCGATACGGGCGTAGTGGCGTCCGCGAGCGAGCTGCACCTGCGCATGCCCATGCACGATGGAGCCTCCCGCGCGCCAGAGGCAGTTCCAGAGGAAGAATGGGTAGAGGGCCTCGGGGTCGGTCTCGTGAGCAGCGGCGAACCAGCGGCCGGCCAACTCTACGCACGAGCGCACCGATACGCGGTCGAACCGCAGCGGGTCCGCCTCGGCGAAGATGAGCAGGCTGTGGTGCGCATCGTATTTCGCCACGTTCGCGGCGGTCAGTGCGGTGTCATTACGGAGACGTCCGAACAGGTCCTCCGGCGTGTTCTCCTCAGGACGTGCCCACGGATCGTTCGCCAACTCGTCGTCGACGTCTTCGGGCGGAGCGCCCGCCCACACCGGGCGGCGAGCGCGTAGTTCGTTGAAGATGGCGGACTCGCCAGTGACGAGGTTCGCGACACGTACGATGTGCTGGAACTCCACTGCGGCCACGCTGCCGAACGTGCGCTCCACCCACGGCGCCATCGTTGGCGGGACGCGCATGCGACCCTCGCTCTCAGCCACGTCGTAGATGCGGCGGAAGCGCGCCACGTCGTCCTGCGGGAGGCGCTGCGCCTGCTCGCGCAGGTCCAGGATGGATGGCGGCGACGGTGGGGCAGTGGTCAAAGCGACGTGTCTGTGGTGTTCGTAAGCGGAAGTGTGCGTTCCAGCGACAGCTTGTCCAACTGCAATTGTACGGGGATGGGGTACCTGCCAGTGAAGCAGGCGTCGCAGAACCCTCTGCCGAAGGGGTCGCCGCTGACGGCCTCGTGCAGCTGCTCGACGCTGAGGTACCCCAGCGAGTCCGCGTCTATCTCCTCGCATATCTCCGGGATGGACCTGCCAGTCGCGATGAACTCGGCTTTGGTGGCCATGTCCACGCCGAAGAAGCAGGGATCCACGATGGGCGGCGCGCAGACGCGCACGTGCACCTCTCGCGCGCCGGCCTTGCGGAGGAGCGCGACGATGCGCGGCGTGGTCGTACCACGCACGATGCTGTCGTCCACCACCACGACCCGTTTGCCGCTGAGCACTTCCGGCAGGGGGTTGAACTTGTTGCGCACGCCCAACTCGCGGAACCACTGGTCCGGCTCGATGAACGTCCGGCCCATGTAGCGGTTCTTGATGAGGCCGTAGCTGAACGGGATGCCGGACTCCTGCGCGTAGCCGATGGCGGCGGAGTTGGCCGACTCGGGCACCGGGATGACGATGTCAGCGTCCACCGGATGCGCCCGTGCAAGCGCCATCCCCATACGTGTTCGCGAGGTGTGCGTGAGCGAGCCGTCCAGTATCGAGTCCGGACGGGCGAAGTAGATGTGCTCGAAGACGCAGTGCGCCTTGCGGGTGTCCGGCACCTGCGACGGGATGCTCCGCAGGCCGGTGCGGCCGATGACGACGGTCTCGCCAGGCTCGACGTCGCGCACGAACTGTGCGCCGACATGGTCCAGTGCGCAACTCTCCGACGCGATGATCCAGCCACTCTGCTCGATGCGCCCGATGCAGAGCGGGTGTACGCCAAGCGGATCGCGGATGCCAATCAGCGTGTCGGCTGTGCAGACCGTGAGGCAGTACGCGCCCTTGAGCTGGCGCATCATGTGGGCGGTCTTCTCCTCCCAGGAGTTACCGGGCGCCCATGCCAGCAGGTGTGCGATGACCTCCGAGTCTGTGCCGGTGGAGCAGGTGACACCCCAGTCGTCCAGCAACCGCTGGCGTATCTCGACGGCGTTGATAACGTTGCCGTTGTGCGCGAGCGCCAGTTCGATACGCGGGCCCTTTGAAACGATGGGCTGCGCGTTAAGCGGACTGCTGGAGCCTGTGGTGGAGTAGCGGGTGTGCCCGATGGCGATGTGGCCAGGCAGACGCTCGAGGTCTTCCTGGCGGAAGACGTTGGAGACGAGCCCCTGGTTGGTGAAGTTGCGGAGCGTTCGACCATCCGCGGCGGCGATGCCAGCACTCTCCTGGCCACGGTGCTGCAAGGCGAACAGGCCGTAGAACGCAACCTGCGCTGCTTCGTCGGCGGTGGAGCCGGGAAGGTATGCGCCAATGACCCCGCACGCTTCGCGGGGAGCGTCGGACTCAACGACAGGCAACCTACGGCCTATTGGCAAGAGAGCCTCGCTCGCGGGGTCAGGACTGGCAGCCGGATGTTAACCATTCTACCGACCGAAGTGCAAACCCGCGAGGCCAGACGTTTTCAGCCAGTTCCCGGTTCGACCGGGGTTACAGGCTCGCCAACACGACGTCTGCGGGGCGGACGGCGCACCATCTGGCGAGAGAGTCGAGGTCTGGCGAGTCGGGCGGGTACGTGGCGTCGGCGATGACCGTGATGTCGTAGCCGAGCGCGACGCCGTCCAGCGCAGTCGCCCACACGCACCCGGTCACCGCACCGCCTGTCATGATCAGGCGGCGGGCGTTCAGGTTGCGCAGGATGCGGTGCAGCGGCGTGTAGCCGAAACCGCTGCCGCCCTTCTTCTCGACTACGTAGTCGTCCCCTTCAGGGGTCAGTTCGTCCACCATCTCCGCGCCCCAGGTGCCGATGGCGCAGTGCGTCACGCCCGGCGGGAGCGTGCGCGCACGCCGGTGCGTCCTGCTGTGCACGTCGTCGGAGTTGTCCTGGCGGCGCACCACCCGCACGTAGATGACGGGCCAGCCGCGCTCGCGCATCGCAGCGCTCAGCCTCTGCGTGTTCTCCACGATGTTCAGCCGCTTCTCGTCCGGCATCGGGTCGCTCAGGCCGTAGAGGACGTGCGGGCGCTCCGCGTTCATGAAGTCGTTCTGCATGTCCACGAGCACCATCGCGTAGTCCGGGCCGGGCCGCGCCGGCTCAGGGTCGGCGGGTGCGGCGGCGAACACGTCATCCAGCGAGACGACCTCCGCCTGCTTGCGCGGCGCGTACAGCTCGGCGGCGTCCGGCGGGTAGAGCGCGTCCTGGACGACGAACTGCTCATAGCCCAGCCGTCCGCCGGTCCGCGCAGTTTCGGCGATCGAGTCGGTCACACCGCCACCAACGACGATGCACTGGCTGACACCGAGGTTCGTGAGCATGCGGTCCAGATGAGTGTTGTCGTACGCGCTGTGTCCCTTCTTGACGACAACGTAGTCGTCCGATGCCGCTTCCATACCGTCCATGAGGTCCGCGCCCCATGAGCCCTCGACAAAGAACGGGCCCACTTCAGCGCGGCGGCGCTCCAGCCAGAGCGGCGCGTAGGTGCTGTCGGCGTAGTCGGAGCGCAGGCCGGTCCGTACCCACACGATGGGTCTCCCGGCTTCCCGCATGAGGTCGATGAGCCGCCCCCACGCATCAAGGAGGCGGGACACCCCGGCGGCGCCAAGCCCCTGGCCCGCGCGTCCCAGCGCTCCGTTCGGGTGGAGCGCGTCCCGCTGAACGTCGACCAGCAACAGAGCCGCGCGGTCCAAGATGAGTTGCATCGCCGCACCTCTTCGTGTCTCAGGATGCCGATGCAATCATAGGCGGGCTGCCGGGCTCGCCTCAAGGGCGACGCCAGTTGATTTCGCCTCTTGGGCGCCCCGGCGCACGCAAGTTGCAGCCCCCCGGGAGCGGGCATATAGTCGCCGCAGTACACTTGGGGGAGGTTCTCTCATGCACAGAGTAACGATCATGAAGTTGACCGTCGCTGATGAGAACGTCGAGAGGTTCGAGGAGGCCTGTCGCGAGCAGACAGGGAGAGTGAAAGAGAACGAGCCCGGGACGGTCCTGTGCACGTTCATCCGGAGAAACAAGCAGGCCTCGACCATCCTGCCGATGCCGCCCAATGGGCACACCGATTACATCCACCTCCAGGCCTATGTCAGCGAGGAGGCTGACGACCATCACCGCGAGCTCGAGCGGGAGTGGTGGGGGCCGACGTTCCGCAGCTTGCTGTCAGCGCCGTTCACCGGCGAACGCTACATGACACCGGATATCACCACCGGCATCACCCGCGATTTCGATTGGGGTCCGCACCAGCGGAGCTTCGTCTTTCATCGCTTCCAGATAAAGGAAGGTCAGGACGAAGAGTTCGAGGAACAGGCGTCGCACCAGCTCGGTGTCGTCACCAAGGGGGAGCCCGGCACCAAGCTTTACACCTTCTGCAAGCGCCCGGGGGAGGGCTCCGCATTCCTCCCGAGTTCAAACCCCGAGCGGACCGAGTACCTGCACATGAGCATCTACGAGGACGAGGAGGCCTGGCAGCAGCACCGGCGGCTCGAGCACCGGGACGACGGCAAGTGGTGCTGGGGCCCAACCTACCGGCAGTACATCGCCGTGCCATTGGTGAACGAGCAATTCCGGAGCGAGCAGATCGTGTGCGGGGTCAGCCGGGACGCTCAATGGGGGACCGAGTACGGGGACGTAGACATCGCCCCGTTCGGCTAGGCCGTCGCGGCCGTAACGTGCGGCCTGGATGGACGCCGCTAGTGCGGCAGTGTGACGAGTGCGTAGCTATGTGCGCTTGCCGCACGTTGGGAGCGAACAACACTCATTCAGAACAAGGGAGTCGGCTATGCCAGCCATAAGGGTGCTCATCCAAGCCAACCATGCAGACCCAGAGGGAGTCATCCCCGCGTTGAACGAGCACGCCAAGCGAACTCGCGAGGAGCCGGGCTGTATGCAGGTCGAGTTCTTCCGAAGCTGCGACATCGAAGAGAACATGTTGCAGTTGGAACTGTGGGAGAGTATCCCCGCGTTCGATGCCTATTGGCAGAAGCACCCGGAGTCGGCGTTCATGCTTGCCCCGCCGAACCAGCTGCAGTCGCCATACCACTACGGCTCACCTGAACGCCCACGGAGGCACGGCGACAGCGGCGTCGAGTTCTACCGCCATGCTATCTCGCGGGTCGTCGACGGCGTATGGCTACCCATGGACGAGAGCCAACTCCCTCAGACCATCCGCTGGCCTTCCTATACCGGTGTCCGCATCATCAACCAGAGCACGGAAGACCCCGAGACTGCCGGCGACCGTACGCGCTATACCAACGACACGCGTGCCGAGCCGGGGTGCATCCAGTTCGAGCAGTTCAGGAGCGTCGAATTCCCCATCCATACGGTCAACCTCGAACTCTGGGCCACGCCCCGCATCTACGACTACCACTACCTGAACCGCATCATCCAGCAGCAGACGGGGACGATCACCCGGCCGCCGCAGGTCGGACCGCGACCGGAGCGCATCTATGGGACGAACGGGTTCGAGTTCTACCAGCACTCCTACTATGGCCTCGTCGACGGCGTATGGCAGCCCGAGAACGAGCAGGAGCGCATGGTTACCGTCCGCTGGTCGTAGGTTCTCTGGGTCGCGCGAAGGCCCCCAGCGTTGGTGCAGACAGTCACGACAGGAGGAACCGATGTATAACGGAACGAAAGTGCTCGATGTCCACAGCCACGTGCGGCCCCACCGCGCGGCTTACCTGTTCTTCAACGATCTTGTGCACTCGCGGCTGCCCATGGAGAGCCCTATCGGGCCGGGCAGGCACTCCGGCATCGACGGGATGCGGGACGAGGACTTCCAGTCCATGGCCGCGAGCCACGCCGCCTACCTGGACGAGCGAAACATCGACACGCAGATCCTCTCTCCTCATCCCCTGCGGGTCTTCGGCTGGCTCGAGCCCTACCTCTTCAGAAGCTGGGTGCGCTACATCAACGACATGATCTTCAAGATCGCTCAGGCCGAGCCTTCCCGCTTCGTCGGGGCCTGCTACGTGCCACAAGACCCCTCCGCGAAGGACACCGCGGGGTGCACCGAAGAGCTGGAACGTTGCGTCAAGGAGTACGGCTTCGTAGCGGTCTGCGTTTCTCCCGACATCTCCGGAAAGCATGACTCCCCGCCCATGAGCGACCCGTACTGGTACCCGCTGTACGAGAAGTGCCAGGAGCTCGGCGCACCCATCATCGTGCACGGCACGGACGGGCTCGACCCACGGTACCGCGCGCTGCCCAGGCAGTACTACCAGATGACCTTCGTGACGGAGCAGTACCTGGCCCTCTGCGTCCTGCGGCAGAATGACCAGTTCGAACGTTTCCCTGGCCTGAAGGTCATCGTCTGCCACTGCGGCGGAGCGCTCGACCGCCACATCGGTGACTACCCGTGGCTGTGCCGGGACCGCGACCTGTCCGCGAACCTGTTCTACGACACCTGCTCATACGATCTCGACTTCCTCGCCACCGCCATCAAGCAGCGGGGCATCTCGCAGTTCTGCTTCGGTGTCGAGGCGCCGGGCGGAGGCGTGAACACCAGGCCGGGCACGAACCGAACCGCCGACGACATGGTGCCGATGATCACGGAGGACCCAATCCTGAGTTTCCTGACAGAGCAGGACAAGATGGACATCCTGCATCACAATCCGGCCAAAGTCTGTCCGGGCCTGGCCGACCCGGTCGGTACGAATGCCAAGGCCACCGTTCAGGCCTTCGCGCCTGATGGAGCCGTCACGACGCCGACACGGGGGCCGGGTCAATCGATCAATCCCAACCCGTGGGGATTCGGGGAGCGGTAAGCGCGTCGTCCCTCAGGGTACGACCGCCGACCTCAGCAGCCTATTCCCGCTTCGGTGCGCTGGGAACGGACGCAGTGGGGTAGACGTCCGATACCACTCCGGGTACGCGGACCACGGGCTGGACCCGGTATGGGTCCTCAGGAGCGGGGATAGGTCGGTCGCCGTCGACGTCCAATGCCCGGTCGACGGTGTCCAACAGTTGCTGCTTGTTGTACGTGAGGTAGCTGGTGGCGGAGAGGCGGATGGGGTCGCCGGCGTGGAACGTGACGTACTGCAGCAATCGCTGTGCGAAGCCCTCTCCGGTTGCGTCCCAAGCGAGTTTGACCAAGCGGATGCGCTCCTCCGCGGAGATACCGCCGCGCGCCTGCAGGTACCGGTCCAAGTAGGGTCGCACTTCCTCGCTGTTCAGGTCTGCTTCCGAAGGCACAGAGAAGAACCCGCCAGCAACGAGTACCTGGATGATCTCAATCATGCGGCGGAACTGCTGAGCGGTCTGGATGGTTGCGCCGCGGCCGCCGCTGTTGCCGGGGACCCACACGCCGTCGGGCCTGGGACTCGCCATCGCAACGGACCCGTAGGCCAAAGCCTTCGCCGTCTCCAGATAACCGATCATCTCACCCAGTTTCTCCTGCACATGGAGAAAGGCGTCGATGCCCGAGGTCTCGGCAAGTTTCATGGCGAGGCCCACGTAGAACTCGAACAGGGCCACAGTGCGCATCCAGCCCTGGATCCCCGTGAACGGTCCTCCTCCACGTCCCATGCTGTTCACGATGTCGCCGGCGCCAGGCCTGCCGTCGATGAGGACGCGGTCCCATGGGATGAGCACGTCGTCGAACACGGCCAGACAGTCCATCTCCTCGAAGCGATTGCTCAGCGGGTGATCGACGGTCGAGCGTGAGGGGCGCGACAGGGGCTCGCGACAGAAGTACTTGAGGCCAGGGGCGTCGTTATCCACTATAAACAGCAGCGCGTACATATCGTCGCCCGGCGCAATGCCGCCGAACGGGTTCACGAGGTTCGCCTCGGTTAGCGGCGCCATGGTACCGACCATCTTGGCGCCGCGCACGATGATCCCCTCGTCAGTCTCAGCAACCTTGCCGAGATGGAGGAACGGGTCAGCCTGCTGGCCGGACGAACGTGAGCGGTCGATCTGGGGGCTCACCAGCACGTGGGTGAGAAACAGGTCCGACTCGCGCATGTGCTCGTAGTAGTCCTGCATATTCTGCTCGTAACGGGACTCCACGCGCCCGTAGACCTGTTTGTTCAACGCCATACCGGTGATGTACGCGGCCAGGAAGTCCGGACCACGCCCCAAAACGCCGAAGCTCGCGTCAGCACGCAGCTTGAAGGCGCGCTGCATCTTCAAGAGGTCCTCCTGTGAGCGAGGGATCATGAACGCCGTGGACACGGGGTCGCCGGTCGATGGAGACGGGTACGTGAGCACCTCGCGGTAGGCCGGGTCGTGCTGCATGTCATACAGCCGGGCAACCGTCTTCATCGCGCCCTGGAACAGCGGCTCCTCGGTCACATCCTCGATGCGGCGGCCGTCCAGATAGACGCACATGTTCCGGCTCTTCGCCCGGAGCGCCTGGATGTATTCCTCACCAGTCCTAACCGCCATGATCGCCTCCACCAATGAAGACATGAGTGCCCGTCATTCCAAGGACAGGTTACGGCGATTCCAGCAGTGCGGGTCTCGCCGACGCCGAATTCCATGCACGTAGCGAGGCAGTGTTTGCGGGATACCTGAGCGTAGCCTATCATCCGCATTCGTTCCCGTGCCAACCCAACAATCAAGGAGTACGAGCATGACCACCGCCAAGTCCGCAATCACGCTGAACCGTCACCCGGCCCAACCCTGGAAGAAGACGTGGGACTCGATCTATACCGAGCTTCTCGGCACGCAGATCCGCATGGTGCATGGCAAGAAGTACGTCACGCGTACGATCGAGATGGGTACCGGTGAGCCACTCATCCTGATCCATGGCACCGGCGGCAGTGCGGAGTCCTGGTTCCGCAATATCCGCAACCTGGCCGACAACCACGGCTTCCACGTCTACGCGATCGACGCGATGTATCACGGCTTCTCCAGCAAAGAGCCGGTGACCGACGACCGCATCGGCTCGCAGGTCGAGCACCTGTTGGACTTCATGGACGCGGAAGGCATCGAGAAGGCGCACATCGAGGGCGAGTCCATGGGTGCATTCATCACATTCCGCATGGCACTCGAGCATCCCGACCGGTGTTTGAAGGTTGTCCTGAACACGGGCGCGCGCATCAACTTCAAGCGGACCTTCGGCCCGGGCGCACAGCCTCCGGAAGCCCTGGCGGTGTTGACCCAAGAGTTGCTTGCCAATCCGACCCCGGAGACTGTCCGTCACCGGATGCAGTGGTTGATGGCAGCGCCGGAGCGCGTTGATGAGGAACTGGTTGCTTTGCGCCTGAGGTTCTTCAGCATGCCGGAGCTCCAGGAGGCGCAGCGCCAGACAGGTCCTGGCGCGGCGAGCGCTGCGCGTACTGCTCCGCTCTACGAGGAGGAAGATTGTGCACGGCTGACCGTGCCCAGCCTGGTGTTCTGGACCGAATACAACCCCAACTCCGGGCCGGACGTTGGCGAGTACTTCGCCAGCCTCATCCCGGGAGCCAAGTACTACTGCATGATGGACGCCGCCCACTGGCCACAGTACGAGCACCGCGATGAGCACGACCAGGTCATCGCCGACTTCCTGAAGGGCAAGCTCTGACGCAAGGCCGCGACAGGCCATCGTTCACGGCTGCTCAATCGGAGGGCCGATATGACGATCTGGACAGACCTGATGGGTGCGCAGGTCCGTTACGTAGGCAGGCGCTACCGGACAAGGGTCATCGAGGCAGGCAGCGGGCCATCGCTGGTGCTGGCGCATGGTGGTGGAGGACATGCCGAGCACTACAGCCGGAACGTGACCCGGCTCGCGAAGCATTTCCACGTCTACGCGTATGACATGCTGTGGCATGGGTATTCGCCCGCCCCGGAGGTCGACGAGGACGCCATGCTCCGCTTCGATGAACAGCTCGTGGACCTGATGGACGCGGAGGGAATCGAACGTGCGATCGTTGGGGGAGCGTCTTCCGGAGCATTCGCACCGCTGCGCCTGGCGGTCAACAACCCTGAGCGGGTGCGAGGCCTCATACTCGTCGTTCCAGGGCACATACGCTATCCGGCGCGGGAAGCAACTGAGCGGGCGCAATACACGACGCTCCACACACAGACCCACGACGCGCTGGCAGACGTGACCGAGGCGAAGATACGGGCGCGCCTCGAATGGCTGATGGCCGACCCTGGCTCCGTCACCAACGAACTAGTGGCTGTACGCACGGCGATATACAGCAGCGAGCACGGCAACGCAGCCACCCGGGCCTACTACGCACTCACGGAAAGCGAAGCCGGTCACAGGTTCGACGTCACCGAGAACGAACTGCGAAGCCTGGCCGTGCCGACGCTCGTCATCTGGTCACGAGGAGGCAACGGCGTCTCGCCGCAGCGGGCGGAGTGGCTGGAACGGGTCATCCCGAACGTGACGTATCACCTGATCGAGCCGGCCGGCCACTGGCCCCAATGGGAGAAGCCTGAACTGCACGACAGGGCGATCATCGAATTCGCCCAGTCGATCGGTTGATGCGTGCCTGCCCCGGCGGTCGGTGCATATCGTGAGCGAATGGCGCCACTTGACAGAACTCTATCGTCCGACTAATGATGCGCCTGCGCGACGATGCACCCCTTGGAGTGCGTTGACGCGCAGGTCAGCGAGTCCCTTTGTGGTCCTGAAACAGGGTGGCAGTGGGGAGGCAGCAGGACCATCCCGTTCGTCTGGGTGAAAGGGGGTCCTGTGACAGCGCAAGCGATCCGTTCACGATCCGTTACCGCGGGTAACATTCGGATTCACGACTCCGAATCCGGTGACGATGTCCTTGTGATCGCAGGGCTGCACAGCGGCCCCGAGGGTGAGCGAGCGAGCGAGCTACTGCCCTCAGACCTAACGTTCCACCTGGTGCTCGCTGCCGGCAACCAGGCCCGGACCGACCAGCCCGAGATGGTGATAGGCATCCACAGGGACGTCCCGGCTCCGGGTGGCGGCTGATGGCGGACCGCAACGCGGGAAACGGCCCCACAGCTGCTGGCGGTTCGCCAGCAGTACGGCTCGATCGGCTGATGAAGACGTATCCGGGAAACCCAGTCCCTGCCGTCAATGATGTCAGCCTGGATATCCTCGAAGGACAGGTGTTTACACTGCTGGGTCCGAGCGGCTGCGGGAAGACCACCACGCTCCGGATGATCGCGGGCCTGGAAGCGGTGGACGACGGCAAGTTGCTCTTCAAGGACCGTGTCATCGTCGACGTGTCGCGAGGCTACTCCATGCCCCCGCACAGCCGGGACGTCGGCATGGTCTTTCAGTCCTACGCTATCTGGCCCCACATGACCGTCGAGGAGAACGTGGGCTTCCCCCTGAAGGTCAGGCGCGAGAAGAGGGCTGAGGTTCGGGAGCGTGTAACCAGGGCGCTGGAGCTGGTGGGGCTCGCAGGCCTCGAGAAGAGGCCAGCCCCGATGCTCAGCGGTGGGCAGCAGCAGCGGGTTGCCCTCGCTCGAGCGCTCATCTACGAGCCTGACGTGTTGTTGCTCGACGAGCCTTTCAGCAACCTGGACGCCAAGCTGCGGGAACAGATGCGGCTGGAAGTCAAGCTGCTGCAGAGGAAGACCGGAGTCACCATCGTTTTCGTCACCCACGATCAGGTCGAGGCCCTGAGCCTGTCCGACCGGATCGCGGTGATGGACCTAGGCGTTGTCCAGCAGATCGGGACGCCACACGAGCTGTATCAGAACCCGGCGAACGCCTTCGTCCGTGATTTCCTGGGCAAGACGGTACTCCTCACGGGCACCGTGAAGGTCTCCAACCCTTCGGGCCAGGTGGCCGTGGAGATCAACGGAGCCCCGGGGTCAGCAGTCTTTGGAAGAAGCGCGACGGCCGAGGAACTGGAGGTTGGACAGGCCGTCAACGTAGCCATGCGGCCGGAAGACGTGAGGCTGACAGCCAACGACGGCCGTCAGGAGCCGTCGACCGGTCTGCCGGGAGTTGTCGAAACCCAGCAGTTCGTTGGCGAGAGGACCGAATACCGGATCAGGCTGGGTGACCAACCTCCCCTGCTCGCGTACAGCGACTGGAGGCAGATATTCAACGAGGGCGAGAGCGTATGGGTCAAGATCGAGCCCGACGCCGTGACGGTATGGCCCGCGTGGGCCACGGCCACCCGCGTCGAGGATGACCCGGGACCACCTATCCCGGCATCCACCGGGGCGACGGCAAGCGTGTAGCGCCGAAGCGGTAAACTGCGCACGGTGGGAAGGCTTGAGGGCTGAAGACGCAAGAAAATATTGGGAGGACAACCATGAAGCGACTGGTCTCGGTTCTACTGGCAGGAGTGATCAGCATCCTGGCGCTTGGTGCATGTGGGGCGGACCCTACGCCAACGCCAGTTCCCACGGCGACACCGATCCCGATGGAGCCCTGGGAGGTTGAGTGGAACGAAGTGCTTGCGGCCGCGCGCGCAGAGGGCACCGTAAGCATATGGACAGGCGGCGGCGGTCAAGCAGCGGTTGACCATCTCAAGGGCGCGTTCGAGGCGGCGTACCCGGGAATCACGGTTGACCTCTTCCAGGCTGCGCGCAGTTCGGAGCGGGACTCACGCTACCTAGAGGAATGGCAGGCCGGCATCAGAAACGTCGACCTCTTCAACGGGGGTTCTTCCGGCGGCGACGGCCGCTTGAAGCCAGCCGGAGCGCTCCAACCGGTGAAACCTTTCTGGATACTGCCCGACTCGTTCGATGAGGCCAAGTGGGCGAACGGTCTGCAGTTCGTGGACATCGAGCGGCAATACATGCTGATGGGCGGAGCGGCCGCAACCCCGGCCCTGGCCATAGCCGAGGGTGTCGACTCCGCAAGCCTCACTTCGTGGGAGGACCTGCTCAAGCCGGAATTCCGTGGGCAGATCGTCATGAACGACCCACGCACGTCCGGCAACGGCGCCGCGCGAGCCGGATACTGGTTCTGCGCCCCTGACCCGCGTTGCTTCGAACCCGTGATGCGCGACTTCATGGAAACCCTGTTCAGGGAGTCAGGGATCGTTCTGTCGGACGACGACCGGGCCAACCTCGACTCGATCATCAACGGAGAGAAGATGATCCTGATCAGCCCCGCAACGGACGAGCTCCAGCAGAC
Source organism: Dehalococcoidia bacterium (assembly GCA_034422795.1). GTDB lineage: Bacteria > Chloroflexota > Dehalococcoidia > Lucifugimonadales > Australimonadaceae > Bin16. The sequence goes on from DAOUJK010000059.1 coordinate 33,654, forward strand.
CGACGAGATAGGCGTGACCCCGACGCTGATCAACAAGCTCGCGTTGCCGGACGGCAGCTTCCTGGACCAGATCTCGGACAGCGCCGGGATCCTCTTCGTCCCCAACCACGACCTGCCGCATCCGAACGCGGCAACGGTGTACATCAACTGGTTCTACTCGCAGGAAGGCCAGCAGGCCATGATCGACACCCGGAACCAGCCCTCGATGCGGGCGGACGTGGACAACTCGGAACTGCCCGAGTACGTGATACCGTTCGCGCCAGCGTACCCCGTCAACCAGACCATCCGTGTGCTGAACATAGAGGGCGGCACGCGAGCGTCAGTGGACGAGTGGCTCCCGTAGCGAAGGAGCACTAGCGGGGCAGGCCGTCCGTCAGTCGACGGACAGCCTGCCCCTGTTCGACGGCTTGGGGTACCCGAGCCAGCACGTCCCTTCCGCGTAGACGTCCCGAATTTCGAGGAGCTATGGCCATCAATACTGGAGCACTTCGAGGACGGCTGAATTGGGCGGACGCACGTAATCGCCCCAGTCCGCTGTGGCTGTTGCTCATCGCCTCGGCCATGCTGGTGCTCGGCCCGATGGTCATCCTCATCTACATCAGTTTCGACGTGTCCGGGCCACAGGAGGCCTACCGGTTCGGGTTCACTCACTACCGCTCAGCCCTGGGGGATCCGGACGTCGGCCCGGCGCTGTGGAACACGTTCAGGATCGTCGGGACACGCATGTCCATCGGCTTCGTCGTCGGCGTGCTGCTCGCCTGGCTGGTCACCCGCACGAACATCCCGCACGCCAACTGGCTGGACTTCGGCATGTGGATATCGTTCTTCATGCCCAGCCTGGCCGTCATCCAGGGCTGGACGTTCCTGTTCGGCGGCAACGTCGGCCTGGCCAACCAGTGGCTGACGAGGCTGCCCTTCATCGAGGAGAGCCCCTTCGACGTCTACTCGTTCTGGGGCGTGATCTGGGTACACCTGATGGCGCAGGTGCTTTCGACGCACTTCGTGCTATTCAGCCTCGCGTTCCGCAACATGGACGGTCAATTGGAAGAAGCGGCCCGCGTGGCCGGGGCGACCGTGCCCGAGATGGCGCGGCGCGTCACGCTTCCGCTCTTCCGGCCCATCCTGGCCATGGTAGCGGTGCTGGCGATCATCCGTGGCATGCAGTCCTTCGAGATTGAGCGGATCCTCGGTGTGCCCGCTGGGATCGACGTCTACGCCACGCTGCTGGTGACCATGATCAGCGACGAAGTGCCGCGCATCGAGGAAGGTGTCGTCCTGTCAGTCGTCATCCTGACGATTCTGATTCCCCTGATATTCGTGCAGCGGTTCTACGTCGGCAAACGCCAGTACACGACGGTCTCAAGCAGGATGAAGCCGACCACCACGAGCCTGGGCCCCTGGCGCTGGCCGGCTTTCACCCTCGTCGCCGTGACGATACTCCTGCTGACGGTGGTCCCCTTCTTCTCCTTGCTCGCTGGAAGCCTGATGACCAGGTGGGGTTTCTTCCAGATAGAGCAGGTCTGGACACTGAAGCACTGGGCGGCCGTCTTCTCCAACGAGCAGTTCCTCAGTGCATTCTTCACGACGATCCGGTTGGGCGTCATGGCCGGGTTCGTGAGCATGGTGGTGCTCTTCATCATCGCCTACGTCCTCGTCCGCACGAAGTTCCGGGGCAACCCCACGCTTGACTTCATCGCCTGGCTTCCCTGGGCATTGCCCGGCGTGCTGCTCAGCCTGGGGATACTGATGATCGTGCTCAGGATCCCGCTGCTGCACTTCATGCACGGCACCTCGTTCGTCCTGATCATGGCGCTGCTGCTGTTCCGCTTCCCCATCGGCGTGCACCTGTTGCGGACGGGCATGATGCAGGTGAGCAAGGAACTGGAGGAGGCCGGGCAGATAGTCGGCGCGCGTTGGTGGTACATCCAGATGAAGATCGTGCGGCCGATCCTGATGCCGATGTTGTTGGGTGTTGGGTTGATCTCGTTCATCGCAACGCTCAACGAGGTGAGCGGTGTCATCCTGCTGGCATCGACACAGACGAAGACTCTGTCGCTGCTGACGCTGGACTACCTGATCGGGGCCGGCGGCTCGAAGGAGGCAGCGTCGGTGATCACGGTGGTCATCGTGGTGCTCGCGTTCCTGGCAGTGCTCGTGGGACGACGGTTCGGGCTCAAGCTGAATGCTTAACGGTTCCGACAAGCGCTGCCGCTGCCACCGCCTGAACGGTGTGGATAGCCTCGGGGAAGCGCGAGGCCGGCCAACCGGCGCGGCACCGTGCGCCTGGAGTCGGTATCTTCGGGAGGTGGATCATGCCAATCGGATTGGGACTGGCGTCGAGCCATAACGGCTTCGTCATCACGAAGACGGCCGAAGGCTGGCAAAAGTACTACGAGGCACTCATACGGAATACGCCCCAGCCCGCCTCCGCGGCACTGGAGACGGAGTCCGTCCTCGAGGACTACATCCGCAGAGTCGATGCTGCCTTCGCGGAGCTCCGCGAGCAGATCCGCCAGTACGACCCTGAACTGATCATCGTGATCGGGGGAGACCAGAGCGAGACGTTCGACCGCACGAACGTGCCCAACCTGATGATGTTCCTCGGCGACGAGATGTGGGGGCACAGTACGCGGATGGGACAGGAGCCGAGCGAGGAGACCGAGGTCCACCTCAAGGTCGACGTTGAGACGTCCCGGAACCTGCTGGACCAGCTGGTCATTCAGGACGGGTTCGACATTGCGTTCAGCACCTTGCAGCATCCCCTGGGGAACGCTTCCCGCACGGGACGGAACATGTCGCACGCCTTCTCCAGACCCGTCCCCTTCCTCATCCAGCGCGCCGACCTGCCGATGGTGCTGATCTTCGAAAACACGTACGATCCGCCATCCCTATCCGCGACACGCTGCTACGAGCTCGGACAGGCGCTGGCCCGGCTCCTGAAGGACGACCCGCGACGCATCGCCATATTCGGCTCGGGCGGCCTCTCTCATGATCCTGGCGGACCGCGTTCCGGTTGGGTAGATGAGCCGCTGGACCGCTGGGTGCTCGAACAATTCGCTGCGGGCAACGGCGCGGCAACCCGGGACCTGTACCGGTTCGACTCCCTCACGATGCGCAGCGGCACCGGCGAGATACGAGCCTGGATAACCGTGGCGGGCGCCCTGGAGGGCATCGGAGCGCAAGCAGAGGTGGTGGAGTACATTCCGGCGAACCATGCCGTAACCGGCCTCGGTTTCGCATACTGGAAGCCTGCGCCCACGCTGGTCGGGGCCGGGGGTTGAGGCCATGAGCGACGGAAGGGTCGTCATAGTCACGGGAGGCGGGTACGGCATCGGGCGAGGCGTCGCATTGACGCTGGCGAGGTCGGGATGGATACCTGTCGTCTACGAACTGAACGAGGATCGGGCCCAGCGGACCCGGGAGTTGGTTGTGGAAGCAGGCGGCCGCTGCGAGGTGTTCCAGGGCGACGTTACTGATCGGGAACGCGTCCAGGAATGCGCTGCTTACGTGATGAACGAGTTCGGCCGGATCGATGGCCTCGTCAACAACGCCGGCGCGAGGTACACGGGCACGGTGATGGACACTACCGAGGAACAGTGGGACTTCACCGTGGACATCGTGCTCAAGGGGTCATTCCTGATGTGCAAGGCCGTGATACCGCACATGATCAGCGCCGGTGGAGGATCGATCGTCAACGTCTCATCGGGCGACTCCTACGGAAGGAAGGCGATGGTTGCCTACGCCGCAGCCAAGGGTGGGATCAACACCCTCACCCTGTGCCTGGCGGCGGACCACGTGGAGCATCGCATCAGGGTCAACGCGGTGCTCCCGGGTTTCACGGTCACGGGGATGACCGAACATTATTCGCCTGAACGTCTGGCCACGGCCGGAGCGCGCCTGGTTGCCGCCCGTCCGGGACAGCCCGAGGACGTGGCGAACATGGTGGAGTTCCTCATGTCTGACAGAGCCGAGACCATCACGGGAGCGATCCTCGGCGGCCTTCCGCTGGCGAACCGTTAGGCCCAGCGTTGTGCACACCGCATCGGACTGCCTGCAAGGGCAGACGAGGCCGCCCGGATAGTTGGTTACTCCGCTCACTGCTCCAGGGAACTCATGGATGAGCGATCGGCAAAGAAGCATGCGCCTGAGGCTGGAATTCACCCCGCGGAGCAAAGCGCTCATCCTGCTGATGATGTTCCAGTCCACGATGCACCTGGGCACGACGGTTGGATTGAACGTGGCACTGCCCCAGATGGTCGAGGACTTCGCCGCGGATGTAGGCGTGGTGGTCTGGGTGCAGGTAGCGTACGGAGTGGGATTGATCGGGACGGCATTGCCCCTTGGCCTGCTGATCTCGCACTTCGAGCCTCGACGCGTCATCGTATTCAGCCAGGTGTTCGAAGTTGCGGTCTGCCTGGCGATAGCGCTGATGCCGAATGTGTACGGCGTGATATTGCTGCGGGTGCTCCAGGCCTCGGTGCGCTCCCTGCCATGGCTGAGCCTCCAGATGCTCAGCATCGGCGAGTTTCCACCGGAGCAGCGGGGCCGTGTGCTCGGCATAACCACTTTCGCTGTGGGCGCAGCGATGGTGGCATCCCCGCCACTGGTCGGCCTCGTCACCGACCGATGGGACTGGCGTTGGGTGTTTGTCGGGACCGGTTTGGTCATGGGCCTGATCGGTGTGCTTTCGGCCCTCTGGCTCAGGCCATCTGGTGTGAAGCGCCCGCCGGTGCGAGAGCGTCTGGCCGGTTTCGACTTGCTCGGCAGCCTGTTGCTGATGGTCGGAGCACTCGGCCTGATCGTTGCCCTTCAGTTGACCATGCGGGACTCGATGGCACTCGGAGTGGGCATGGCGATCGCCTCACTGGTGGCGCTGGCAGGCTCTGTGCGCGTGGAGATGCGGCACCCGGACCCGGTGATCCCACTCAAGCTCTTCCGCATACCAGGCGTCTTCCTGGGAGCCAGCCAGGCGGTCATGATGGGATGGGTTACCGGAGCGTTCTTGTTGACGCTCCCCTTCCTCTTCATCAGCGGGTACGGCTGGTCGGCCGCCTATGCTGGGAGCATCCTCTTCTTCGTCAGCGCAGCCAGACCCGCAGGGAACGTCGTGGCCGGGTGGCTCTCAGACCGCACGGGGAGCACGGCAATCATCGTGCCGGCTGCACTGGGCATCGTGGCGGGCCAGCTGTTCGTGGCGACACTCGGGCTCACGCCGGGGGTACTGCTCATAATCGTGGGCGTGCTGGTCGTTGGTTTCGCGCAGGCGATAGGCCAGACTGCCAACCTGCGGCAGATGTACGCGTCCGTTCCGCAAGAGACGCTCCGGCTCGCTCCCGGGTTGAATCTGGTGCTGATGTCCCTGGGCAACACCACCGCGCAGGCGGTCGTCGCATCCACCCTTGCCGCCACGGCGACCAACATCGGAGGCGAAGGCGGCCCGGACCTTGTAAGTGCGGGCTACCGGGCTATCGTCATGACGACGGCCGCATTCGCGCTCGGGATGGTGGCGAGCCAACTCTGGCCGAGGTTCGCCATGAGGCGCAGCGCGGCGGACGAACAAGCGGACGAGAAGCGGGGCGGCTCCATTTGAGCGCCCTTGAACTCGGCAGTATGATGCGATGAGCAAAGGACAGGTAGGGAGGGCATCATGGCACGCATAACGGCAGGGATGGCATCTTCCCACGCTTTCGCACTGCGAAACCCGCAGGACTGGGACGAAGGTCGGACGATGAACAGGAAGGGGTACGAGCGCCGCTACGGCACTCTCCCACCCGAGCATCCGAAGACGGCGGAGGAGACGGACTCCGATGTCGAACAGCGCTATGCCGACATCTCCGGCGCTCTGGAGAAGCTGGGGGCGGAGATTGCCCAACAGTCCCCCGACGTCCTGATTGTCGTGGGAGACGACCAGAACGAGCTGTTCTTCGATCAGTCCCCCCAGCTTGCGATCTACAAGGGAGGCTCCTTCATCGTGCCTCCTCGTGACGACCAGACGGAGGAGATTACCTACCATGGAGCGCCCGAACTGGCCAGCGCCATTCTCAACGAAGCGGTTGAGTCCGGCATCGACCTCGCGTTCGTTAACAAGTTCCCCCGCGATCTTCTCGTCTCACATGCGTTCGGCCCCGTCTTGTTCAGGATCGCTTCGCCCTCGGTCCAGGTGATCCCGATATTCGTGAACGCGGTGAACCATCCCGGGCCTTCGCCGAGCCGGTGCATCAGGCTGGGTCAGGCGATCCGTCGCGCCGTTGACAACTTCCCCGGCGACCAGCGCGTGGTGATCTGCGGCAGCGGCGGGCTCTCACACTTCACCGCGGGATACCCCTACAGTGCGGGGGACTACCAGTACAACGCGATAGACATAGACTTTGACCTCCGGAACGTTGAGCTCATGCGGAAGGGCCGCACCGATGAGTTCGAACAACTGACGATCAGGGACCTCGTCGACACCGGCAACATCGAGTTCCGTTCCTGGCTGGTGATGCTCGGCGCCATTGGGCCGGTCAAGCCCGAATTCGTGGTGTACCAACCCTTCCACCGCGGCCTGATGGGCATGGGTGTTGGCCTATGGCGCATCGAGCAGCGCGAGGCAGCGATAGCCTGAGCTCCAAGCCGCACGTTCTGCTGAAGCAAGAGGGGGAGGGAGCGATGACAACGACCAACCTCAAACTGGCGCAGGAGTCCGCTCAGTTGGTGAACGTCGATCAAGGGCTCGTCAGCCGCAGGATCTTCTCCGACCCCGACATCTACCAGTTGGAGTTGGAGCAGATCTTCGCCCGCTGCTGGCTTTACCTCGGCCACGAGTCCCAATTGCCCAACCCCGGCGACTACATCAACGTCTTCATGGGCGAGGAGCCAGTCCTCGTCGTCCGCAACCGCCAGGGCAAGCTCAACGCCTTCATCAACAGCTGCCGACACCGCGGCAACCGCGTCTGCAGGGCGGACGCTGGCAACACCGCCTCCTTCCTCTGCACGTACCACGGGTGGACGTACGACCTGAACGGAAAGCTCATCGGCGTGCCAGGGCACCAGGAGTTGTACCATGGGAAGTTGAACCGGGAGCAATGGGGCCTGCCCCAGGTTGCCCAAGTGGCCAGCTACAAGGGACTGATCTTCGGCACGTTCGACCCGGATGCGCCGTCGTTGGACGAGTATCTCGGCGACATGCGGTGGTGGCTGGACGTTCTCCTGGAGCAGGGCGCCATGATTGCGGTGCCCGGCGTCGTCCGGTGGCAGATGAACGTCAACTGGAAGTTCGCGGCTGACAACGCCTACGACAACTACCATGGGATGACCCACATCTCTTCGATAATCGCGGGACACAAGGGCGCCGCCGGAACCACGGGGCGTGAACGCCTGGCCGTCTCCGGCAACCAGACCCAGGGCATCAGCGTCGTTACAGAGTACGGCCACGGGTTCAACGCACCCTATATCGTTGACGAGACCTTCGACTGGGACGTCCCGACGAACTACTGGCGAAAGGACCCGGAGATCCAGAGACGCCTGGGCCCCGAGCGCGTTCGGCTCGCCCGCGGCAATGGGAACGTCTTCCCCAACCTCTTCGTCAACCCGGGCTCCCGTGAGCTCATGATCCGCCAACCGCTCGGTCCAGGCAGGATGGAGATCTGGAAGACCACCCTGGTTGACAGGAACGCTCCTCCCGAGGCACGAGAGATGTTCCGGTACGGTTCCAACCGCCACTTCGGACCAGCAGGCATGTTCGAACAGGACGACGGCGAGAACTGGGATCTGAGCACGTACGGAGCGCGCTCGCCCGTGGCTCGCAGGAACGAACTCAATTACACGATGGGCCTCGGGCACGGTCATGTCGTAGAGGACGAATCGGGCCCTCCGCGGGTCGAGACCGTTCGGAATGAGCATGGCCAGTTGTGGCACTACCGCTGCTGGGCGGAGTACATGGCCGCACCGGACTGGCGATACCTGAGGAAGAGCCATTCGAAGCCCGAAGGCACGCTCTGAGCCAGCCGCGATTCACCCGGCGTCATGCCAGGCACGCTGGTGAGCACCGAACCGACCCGCCTCGAGCAAGCAAGGGAGGCAGAGATGACAACGACAGACATGGACGCTACCGGAGAACCCGCCCAACTCGTGAATGTCGAGCAAGGACTCGTCAGCCGCAGGATCTTCTCCGACCCCGACATCTACCAGTTGGAGTTGGAGCAGATCTTCGCCCGCTGCTGGCTCTACCTCGGCCACGAGTCCCAATTGCCCAACCCCGGCGACTACATCAACGTGTTCATGGGCGAGGAGCCAGTCCTCGTCGTCCGGAACCGCCAGGGCAAGCTCAACGCCTTCATCAACAGCTGCCGCCACCGCGGCAACCGTGTCTGCCGGGCGGACGCCGGCAACACCGCCTCCTTCCTCTGCACGTACCACGGGTGGACGTACGACCTGGACGGCAAGCTGATCGGCGTGCCTGGGCACCAGGAGCTGTACCACGGTGAGTTGAACCGCGGCCAGTGGGGCCTTCCGCCGGTCGCGCAGGTAGCCAGCTACAACGGGCTGGTCTTCGGGACGTTCGACCCGGATGCACCGTCGCTGGACGAGTATCTGGGCGACATGCGTTGGGGCCTCGACATGCTCCTGGGGCAGGGCGACATGGTAGCGGTGCCAGGCATAGTCCGCTGGCAGATGAACGTCAACTGGAAATTCCCTTCCGACAACGCGATCGGCGACACGTACCATGGGCGCATCTCGCACCTTTCGGCTCTTCTTGCCGGCCACACCGGCGCCAATGCCACCAGCGTGGCCGGAGCGCGGCCGCCGGCGATCGGCAAGCGGCCAGGGATGTCGATGGTCATGGAGTACGGCCACGGCCTCAACGCCGACTACATCGACGAATCGCGGTTCAATTGGGACTCGCCCGCAGCGTACTGGATGAAGGACCCCGAAACCGTCAAGCGTCTCGGCCCGATGCGCAGCCGCATCCCCCGGAGCAACCAGAACGTGTTCCCCAACCTGTTTGTGAACTCGGGCTCGCGCGAGCTCATGTTGCGCAACCCGCTCGGCCCGCGCAGACTCGAGATCTGGAAGACGACGCTGATCGACCGCAACGCGCCACCGGAGGCTGCTCGTGCCCAGTTGTTCGGATCGAACCGTCACTTCGGCCCTGGCGGCGTCTTCGAGCAGGATGATGGCGAGAACTGGGACCAGAGCACCAACAACTCCTCGACTCCCGTTGTCCGGCGCTACGACCTGAACTACTCGATGTCGCTCGGGTACGGCGAAGTGGTCGAGGATGAGCTCAGCCCCCCGCGTATAGAGACGATCACCAACGAACATTGCCAGCTATGGATGTACCGGTGCTGGGCCGAATACATGGCCGCGCCGAGTTGGAAACACCTGCGCGAGCATCACTCAAGCCCGCATGGCCAACGCCTGTAGCGATGAGTCAGGGGCCAGACGCCGTGCTTGCTCGCATTCGCCAACCATGCTTTGAACAACAGGGAGGTAAGTTGCGATGACGATGAACTACGTGGACCCCAGTGAACTCAGACTCAGCGGTGAGAACCCCTACATGATGCTGTATAACGAGCCGGACGGGCCTGTAACGACCTTCGTCAGCCTCTGGCGGGTCTACCTCTCCCCTTATGGAGAGGGCCACACGCTATTCCTCCGCAGTGAACTGACCGACGATCAGCCGATGGTCTGGACCGACAACATCATGCTCACGCGCTGGATCCAAGAGGAGATAACGGCGAAGAACAACCCCTTCAGTGACTCAACCCTCAAGGCGATCGACGCCACGTTCAGCCGAAGCGGCAACTGCCTCACCGAGGTGACCCACACCGTCATCTCCCGGGACGACGAGATAACGCTCACGTGGTACGACTTCCTCCCCGCCTTCGCCGGCATCAGGGGCCATGACCTCTCGGCCGGAATCACGCACGGTCACTACGCCACATACGTCCCCGCGCAGCGGGTAAAGGTGACGCGCAACGGCGACGACTGCGTCGGGAAGCCTATCGAACGGGACCGGGAAGGGTGGAAGTCCTCCAGCGCGTTCCTCGCACTGGCGGAGACCTGGGTGCGGGCTCGCCCCGAGTAGCTGACAGTTCAGGAGATACAGAGAGGCCGCTCCGCTTCAGGCCAGCGGCGCGATGTCAACGTCCCCCCAGACGGCTCCCCACTGGGCGTCCCTGCTGAGTCCGCACAGGATCTGTCCGCCCATGAACGACTCGTTGACCAACGGGGCCTCGAGGTAGGTCCGGAACACCGGGCCCCAGCACCACTTGCCGTCGTCGCGGTGCTCGAGAACCCGATGGTGCGCCTGAGACTCTTCATCCTTGTACGCCATCATGTGCAGGTACTCGGAGTGGCCCCTGGTCGGCTGGGGCAGGAAGGTCGAGCCCTCCGCTGGTCGCTTGCACATCGTGTACAGCACCGTCCCCGGCTCACCCTTGGTTACGACGCCGATCTGGTGGGAAGCGTGACCCTCGAACTCCTCTTCCATGCCCTCCTTGATGTAGAACCGGTGGAAGGCGAAACGGTACTGGTCCGCATCCCAGGTCCAGTCGCGTGTAAGCCCCGTTGTGATGTCTGGAGCGTAATAGCGCTCGGATTCCCAGAGACCGTCCAGGAGATTCCGGAAGGTTGGCCCCCACCATTCCTGCTCCAGGTCGGTGTGGTGCTTGTCGGCCTCCTCACTCACGTATGCCTGGACGTGGATGTATTCGGAGCGGTTGCCCTTCGGCTTCTCCAGAATCGTCGAGCCGTCCGGGCCACGCTTGCAGAACGCGTACAACGCCGTGCCAGGCTCGTTCTCGCGTACGCGCGACACCTGCTCGGCGCAGGCCTTCTCGAATTCCTCGGCATTCTCATCCAATACAGTCATTCGCATGATGCTGACTCGGTACATGCCTTCCTCCAAAGGACTGACGATCGGTTCGAGCCATCGCCGCAGACAGCGGCTAGAAGAAGACGCTGAGGTTCTTCGAGCGCAGACTGACCTGGTCGAGGAAGATATGCCGGCGGGCGACCTTCCATTGCCCGCCCTCCTTGCGGAGCGTGTCCTCCCGGCGTCCCACCCACATGTCTTCGTCGGATGCAAGTCGGGAGCGGTAGACGAGGATGCTCGAACTGACGTCTACCTCCTCGGGGTCCTCCCGACGGGCCAGGATACGGACGCCGTGCACGAAGTGCCGGCTGCGGGAGGGCGGGTCCTCCGACCAGGAGTAACCGGTATCGAGCTTCCTGACGCGTTCTTCGATGAACTCCTTGTTGTCGTCGAACAACGCCGACTCGCCGATCTTGGTGAACTCCAACTCCTCGTCGCCCACCTGGCGCGTGCTCCTGACAGGCATCCAGTACTCGAGGTCATCGGTCAACAGCGTGAGCCATTCGTGGAACTTGCGCCCGTCGAGCAGGGCGGACTCCTCCGCAAAGAACCGCTCGATCTCGTACTGCAGCAGCATGTCCTCGACGGTGGCCCGCTGCGTACCAACCTTGCTCGGGATCGTCTCTTCTATCGCCATCACAGCCTCTGGTCGTGGGGTTTGATGTGGTGATCGCGCAAGTACTTCCAGGTCGGAGCGTCCATATACTCCGCCCAGCATCGGTACATCCACAACTGCGCGTGTTCATTCGTGAGGCTGTCGATCCGAGGCGGGCCGAGTTCATCGACGACCACCTCCCCGTGTCCCACGGACATGGAGTAGTTCAGGTCGTACAGCTGCGAGGTCAAGCCCCTCGCCCCGTAGGTGCTCTGGTCCCAGTTGTCGCCGTCGTCCTCTTCGAACATGCCCGCCGGTCCGAAATGCCGGTTTGCGCCGTAGGTCATCCCCCGTTGGGCCTCGGGGGGCGCGTTGCGGTCTATCAGCGTCGTCTTCCAGATCTCCATCTTCATCGGGCCGAGCGGGTTCCGCAGCATGAGTTCACGCGAGCCCGAGTTCACAAACAGGTTGGGGAACACGTTCTGGTTGGACCGTGCCACCCTGCTGCGCAGCGGGCCGAGCCGGTTCTGGATCTCAGGGTCCTTCCGCCAGTACGCGCCCGGTGCATTCCAGTTGAATTCTTCCTCAAGTATGAAGTTGGCGTTAAACCCGTGGCCGTACTCCGTTACCACGGTAAAGCCGGGCGCGTTCAGACGGCGTTGTCCTGGCTTCGGTGCGTCCGGCCCCACCCTTCGGCTGCCCTCTGCGCCCCTGTGTCCTGCCAGGAAGGCCGAGCGGTGGGCGACATTACCGTGGTACATGTCTCCGATGGCGTTGTCGGCAGCGAACTTCCAGTTGACATCCATCTGCCACCTGATCACGCCCGGCATCGCCACCATGTCGCCCTGATCCAGCAGGAGGTCGAGGCCCCAACGCATGTCGCCGAGGTACTCGTCCAACGACGGTGCGTCCGGGTCGAATGTGCCGAAGATCAGTCCCTTGTAGCTGGCCACCTGGGCGACCGGGGGAAGACCCCACTGCCCGCGGTTCAACTCACCGTGGTACAGTTCCTGGTGCCCGGGCACGCCGATCAGCTTGCCGTTCAGGTCGTACGTCCACCCGTGGTAGGTACACAGGAAGGAGGCGGTGTTGCCGGCATCTGCCCTGCAGACGCGGTTGCCGCGGTGGCGGCAGCTGTTGATGAAGGCGTTGAGCTTGCCCTGGCGGTTGCGGACGACGAGGACGGGCTCCTCACCCATGAAGACGTTGATGTAGTCGCCGGGGTTGGGCAATTGGGACTCGTGGCCGAGGTAAAGCCAGCACCGGGCGAAGATCTGCTCCAACTCCATCTGGTAGACATCCGGGTCCGCGAAGATCTTGCGGTTAACCAGCCCACTCTCTGGATCTACGAGCCTTGCATACGTCCCGTGGGTAACGTCTGTCGCCATCGCGAAACTCCTGTTCCTCGGACTACAGCACCATTCCCGGTAGTGGCTTGGAATGATGCTCACGCAAGTGCCGCCATGAGGGGGCGGCCATGAACTCGGCCCAGCAGCGGTACATCCACAGCTGGGCATGCTCGTTGTACGCGACCTCAACGCGGGGCGGGCCAAGCTCGTCCTCGACGATGAGCCCGTATCCGATTCCCATCGTGTAGTTCAGATCGCTACGTCGCGCAACGATGCCGCGCGTTCCGTCCGTACTCTGGTCCCAGTTCTCACCATCGTCCATCTCGAACATGCCGGCGGGCCCGAAGTGGCGGTTGGAGTTCCTCAACTGCGCCCGTACCGCCTCCGGCGAAGCGTTCCGGTCCACGAGCGTCGTCTTCCAGATCTCCATCTTCGCGGGACCGAGCGGGTTGCGCAGCATCAGTTCGCGCGAGCCCGAGTTCACGAACAGGTTCGGAAAGACGTTCTCGTTGGCACGGGCCACCCTATTCCGTAGCGGCCCCATCCGCTTCTGGACCTCCGGGTCCTTCCGCCAGTAGGCAGCGGGTGCATCGGGGTCGAAGTCGTCGCGGAGATAGTCCGCGTTGAACCCGTGGCCGTACTCCGTGACTACCGTGAAGCCAGGCCTGCCCAACCCCTGCACTGCCGCGCGGCGGCCCTCCGGCGTGTTGATGTCGACGCCACGGCCTGCGCCATGCCCGGCGAGCTTCGCGGAGCGGTGGGTGATATTGCCGTGGTACATGTCACCGATGGCGTTATCGGCCGCGAACTTCCAGTTGGCGTCCATCTGCCAGCGAACGACGCCGGGCACCGCGATCATGTCACCTTGCTCGAGCAGCAGGTCGAGGCCCCATCGCATGTCGCCGAGGTACTCGTCCAACGACGGTGCATCGGGATCGAAAGCCCCGAAGATCAGCCCCTTGTAGCTGTCCACCTGCGCGATGGGGGGCAGGCCCCATTGTCCACGGTCCAACTCGCCGCGGCGCGGCTCCTGGGTCCCGGGTGCTGCTATCGGTTCACCGTCCTGGCCGTACCTCAAGCCGTGGTACGTGCACTGGAAGGAGGCGGCGTTGCCGGCGTCTGCCCGGCAGACCGGACTGCCGCAATGCGGACAGCTGTTGATGAAGGCGTTGATCCTGCCCTGGCAGTTCCGGACGACGAACACCGGCTGCTCGCCCATGAACACATTGACGTAGTCGCCGGAGTTGGGAAGCTGGGACTCGTGGGCGAGATAGAGCCAGCAGCGGGCGAAGATCTGCTCCAACTCCAACCGATAGATGCCCGGGTCCGCGTAGATGCGACGGCTGACCAGTCCCCTCTCGTGGTCGACCAGAGCCGTAAGTTCCTCTCTCGAGACGGTAGTCATACGGCCCTCCCCAAGGAGTCTCCTCACAGGCCGTGCAGCCAACAGGAATACATCTCCAGATTATAAGACCATGCTGTAAAGTCGTCTTGGCCGTACTTACCATAGCCGGATTTCCGTGTCAAACGATCTGCTTATCCACCTCCTTCGTGAGAGAAGGCGCGTGCGCCGCGGCTGTGTACCGAAGGGGGTATCCGAATGGCACAACGCGTATCGCGCCGATGCCGGGCCCGGGCATCAGTCCGTGGGCCCTTCGTGCGGAGGCTGGGGCTTGGGGGTGAGCAGCATCAGGACCGAACCCACGACAAGCAGCACGATCGAGGCCCACCACACCGGCAGATAGGAACCCGTGGCATCGCGGACCATCCCCGCAACCGGAGCGCCTATGGCTGCGAATGGCAAAGATACCGCCAGCGACGCACCCCGGATCGCACCTATGTTCCGCGAGCCGAAGTACGACGGCCATATGAAGTTCTGCACTACCACGAAACTGGCCGCTGCCAGACCATTCAGAATCGTAGCGGCAGCCGCGTGCAACGCGGTTGTCGCATAGATCGTTGCGAGCACGGACAGGACCCTTGGGATGATCGTTGCGCTCGCCAGGTAGCGAGCTTGGAACCGGTCCAGTGCGAAACCGATGGGCAGGCCTGCAACTACGCTCGCGATAGCTTCGCCCTGATATGCGAACCCTATCAGCGTAGGGTCGATGCCGCGCTCCACGAAATGCGGGATGCGGAACAGGCCGACGCTGCTGGCGCTGAACTGAAGCAGGCCGAGGATGAGGGCAAGTCGCCAGAACGTTGAGGACCTGAGCGCCTGGGTACGCGTCCATGAGTACTCCACAGGAGACGGGGGTAGCTGCGTGTAATCTGGACCCTTCCTGTTCGCAACAGGCAGGTCACCATCGGGAAGCAGGCCATAGTCGGATGGCTGTCGGCGCATGATAAAGAGGCCAACAAAGATCAGCATAGGGCCGGCGAACGCGGCGAGGACCAGCCACGTCGCCGGCCATCCCAATCTGGTGATGAGCAGCTGGGTAAGTATTGGAAACACAAATATGCCGGCAGGGATGCCGAGAAAGGCTATCGACATGGCACGTCCACGCAGACGTTGGAACCAGTTCGAGATGGGAACGCTGATGTAGAGGCTCGCGCCGGCGCCCTGGATCCCGATACCCCCGATAAGCGCGAAGAGGAGAATAAGCTGCCAGCCGTTCGTTACCCGGGAGAATGCGATGAGCACGAGACTGGCAATCACGCCCGTCACGACCAAGGGCACACGCGCACCGAAACGATCGAGGATCCTTCCCAGGACGAAGCCAGACGCTGCGAATGCAAGCATACGAGCCGTGAAGGCCCAGCCGAAGAAGGACTGGTCGATACCCAGCTCTTCACTCATAGGAATGATGAAGAAGCCGAAATTGAGACCGGCCATAGCCGATGCTGCCAGGCCAATGAGCGCTGCGCCTGTTACGATGACCCAGCCGTAGAAGATGCGGGGTTTACGTGGCTCGTTCAGCATCGGTGTTGCGACGATACCATAGGGGTGTTGCACCCGCAGGGGGTATTGCGGATGAGGCGAAGCACCGACCGTGTATTGACCACTCACGTGGGGAGCCTGGTTCGTACACCGGAGATCGTCGCCGACATGCTGGCGGCGGAGCGAGGTGAAGGGGCCGGCGACCGAACCATCAACGAACACTTGCGCGAGGGAGTCGCCGACGTGGTCCGCCGCCAGGCCGCGGCCGGCGTTGATGTCGTCAGTGACGGCGAATACGGCAAGCGGGGCTGGACGCAGTACGTTGCCGACCGCCTCGAAGGTCTCGAATTCCAGGAGCTCGAGGCCGACGAGGGCCCCCAATCCCACGGCAGCGACCGCGAGCGGTTCGCCGACTTCTACGCGACATACAACCGGCTCGAGCAGACGATGTGGATGCCCCCGGAGGGGCAGACGCCCACGCGCCCGGGTCGTTTCGGATGGGTGTGCATAGGCCCCATTCGATACAAGGGCCAGTCTGCCGTCCAACGCGACATCGAGAACTTCAAGGCAGCCCTGGACGGCGCGGGGGTAGAGGAAGCGTTCATGCCCGTCGTCGCTCCTTGCAGCGTCGAAACGAGCCGCCCCAACCGCTACTACCCAACGAGCGAAGGGTTCCTGTTCGCGGTCGCCGACGCGCTCAGGGAGGAATACCGGGCCATAGTGGAGGCAGGCTTCATTCTGCAGGTGGACGATGCCTGGCTACCCATGAAATACAGCATGATGCCGCCGGATAGCACGCGGGAGGACTACCGACGGTGGGCTCAGGTCAGGATCGACGCCCTGAACGCGGCCCTGGATGGTATTCCGGAAGACAGGGTGCGCTACCACATCTGTTGGGGCAGTCAGAACGTCCCCCATACGCAGGACGTCCCACTGCGTGACATCGTAGACCTCGTCCTCTCCGTGCGTGCCGGCGCCTACTGCATCGAGGCCGCCAATCCCCGTCACGAGCACGAATGGCAGGTCTGGCGGCACGTCACACTTCCGGACGGCAAGATCCTGATCCCGGGTGTCGTGACGCACTCAACGAACATCGTCGAGCATCCGGAACTGGTCGCGTGGAGGCTGGAGAACTTCGCCCGACTGGTTGGACGCGAGAACCTCATAGCCGGCACCGACTGCGGCTTCTCACAGAACTGGAACCTCATCCGGGTCCACTCGTCGGTCCAGTGGGCGAAGCTCGAGTCCCTGGTTGAGGGAGCCAGGATAGCCAGCGCGCGCCTGTGGGGGCGTTAGGTAACGTCAGGGTCGGCGTGACAGGAGTGCACTAGTTCCTCAAGTCAACGTAGGTGCGCGGCCCTTCCGTGTTCAAGTGGAAGCGCTCGATAGCGTTGCCCCTCACCATCATGAACCGCTCCCGCTCGTCGACGCCGTCGAATTGCTCGTCGGCTTTGGTCATGGAGTTGGGATAGTCGGAATGGAAGTGGGGCATGTCCGTCGACCACAGGCACTTGTCAACGCCCACTACGTGGCGCAACTTCACCCCGCTCGGGTTGAAGATGAAGCCCCACCAGGTGTGGTCCAAGATGTACTCGCTAGGCTTCCGGGCAAGGGGTTTGATGTCAAGGAAGCGTTCCATCCATGCCATGTGCCTGTCGTATTCATCGTCGACAGTATCCAGCCAGTGAGGGATCCAGCCGATCTGGTTCTCCAAGTGGCCGATGGTCAGTTGAGGAACACGATCGAAGATCCCGGAAAAGATGAGAGGAAGCGTCCCCCAGCCGCTCCGCTGGGCGAACTTGTTGATCCTGCGGATAGGGTCCTCCCCGAACGAACTCTCCACCCTGCGCGGGTATTTGAAGGAGGGCCCCGAACCCGGAACACCCCATGCCAGGTGAGTCGTGACTGCTATGCCCGCTTCCACGGCCACCTCCCAGAAGCGGTCATCCTCCGGCGCCGGGTACGGCGCGCCGCTGGGGAAGCCCTGCAACCAGACCCCCTTGAAACCAGCCCCGGCGCAATAGGTCAACTCGCGGAGAGCGGCGTCCAGGGTCGAGTCCGGGATAACGCCCATGGGCACCAGCCTGTCAGGCGCCACAGAGGCATAGTCCTCGATGCAGAACTCGTTCCATGCATGGACGATGGCTTCGTAGGCCTCATTGTTGGCAACGCCTCGCCAGAAGCCCGGTCCCCCTGTTCCGGCGAACAGCACCTCCGCTTCCAGGTTATCGCGGTCCTGTTCGAGCAGCCGCTGTTCGGGCGAGCCGGTCCCCGGCGCCTCATCGTAGGACATCTGGTGCGCGCTGATCAGGTGATGGTCCCCACCGCCTGTGCTGATGTCCAGCCCGCTGATCACCAGCGGACGGTTCTCGATGAGCGTAGCGGTGCTCCCGTCGCTCATGCTGATCCGGCGCGGCGCGCGGTCGCGCCATTTCAGGGGCACTCGGGCAGTCCACCGTTCCGGTGAGACTTCCATGTGCGAGTCAGCCGAGATGTAGCGGTAGTCGCGATCCGTCGCGTCCACGGTATCCTCCTCGCGCGTCCGTCCTCGGCTCGTCATGAGCGTTGCAATCGCCGGTAGTCCGGCTGCAATATACGCCATCCGGACCGGAGAGTGAGGTGTGTCATAGCAGGCACATTGGAAGACAGGGTCGCCATCGTTACGGGCAGTACGCGCGGCATCGGGAAGGCGATCGCGGTAGCGATGGGTAAGGATGGCGCGCGCGTGGTGGTGTGCGGCAGGAGCAGCGGGCCGGGCACGGGTGAGGGTGTCGGCTCTATCGAAGCAACGGTCGCCGAGATCGAGAGCGCCGGCGGAGAGGCCCTCGGCGTGAGGTGTGACGTCTCGCGCCAGGAGGATGTGGCAGGCGTCGTCGCTCGAGCCCTGGAACGCTGGGGCCGAGTTGACGTCCTCGTGAACAATGCAGCATCACTGTGGCGTCAGGGCATCCTCAATACCGATCCCGCCAAGTGGCGCGAACTCCTGCACACCAACCTGGACGGTGTCTACTACTCCATCAATGCCGTGCTCCCCTCGATGATCCGGCAGGGGGGTGGCGCGATCATCAGCCTCACGTCGGGCCGCTCCCGGGCAGTCGACGGCAAGACAACCGCGTACACGGTCGCAAAGACAGGGGTCGAGACGCTCACGGCTAACCTTGCTGAGGAAGTGAAGGAGCATGGGATCACCGTCAACGCCGTCGACCCTGGCCCTGTACTCACCAAGGGCGTGATGGACAACATCGAGGAAGAGCGTTATGCCCAGTTCTACTCCATCGATGACGAGCGGGTAAAGATCGTACCGGCGTGCTTGTACCTCGCGGCGGAGTCGGCCGACCCGACGCGATTCCTGACCGGCCGGATGCTCAAGGCGTCAGAGTACCCGGCGTGGGTCCCGTAGATACTCCCCTGACCATCTCCCTTCCCCGCATCCACCCGTCCTGCCCGCGGGCGCTGGCACGCCAGGTGGTTCACGCCGGGGCGCGCGTCCTGCTAGAATGTGGCTTCGTTGCGCCGTGCGCTTCACCTGTGCGCGGCGCAACGCGTGAGACGCGGAGGCTGTGCAGGAACGCATCCTCGCCGCCGCGCCTCCGCAGACCGAGAGACAGATAATGCTCCGTCAACTGCGCTGGAAATCGCTCCTCGCCATCATCGTCATCGTTGGGGTCGCCGCCGCCGCGCTGGCCGTGCCGGACTACCGGCTTCCCTTCCTCGGCGCACGCGGGTCGCAGGACATCCTCGGCCTGCGCCTCGGGCTCGACCTGGCCGGCGGTACCCAGCTCATCTACCAAGCCGGCGTGGAAGGCGAAGTTCCGACCGCAGAACAGATGCAGGGCTTGGTCACCACCATCACGCGGCGGATAGACCGCCTCGGTGTGGCGGAACCGTCCATCCAGCAGCTCGGCGAGGACCGCCTTCTCATCCAGTTACCCGGTGTCGAGGACATCCAGCAGGCGAGGGACCTCATCGGCCAGACGGCGCAGTTGGAGATCGTC
Source organism: Dehalococcoidia bacterium (assembly GCA_034422795.1). Taxonomy (GTDB): domain Bacteria; phylum Chloroflexota; class Dehalococcoidia; order Lucifugimonadales; family Australimonadaceae; genus Bin16. Next base: position 53,332 of record DAOUJK010000059.1, read on the forward strand.
GAGCGCGTCTGCGAGGACTCTACCTGCTCCGTATTCGAAGACCGTCCCAGCGGCCTGACCGGTGGAGACATGGCCCGGGCCTTCCCGAGCACGGACCAGGCGACGAACCTCCCGGTACTGAGCTTCGAGTTGAACCGGGACGCGGCGCAGCAGTTCGCGGAGATGACACAACGCATCTTCTCCACGAACTTCCCGCGTACGGACAGCCCGGACCAGCTTGCGTTCGTGCTGGACGGCGAGGTGCTTGTGTCGGCGGGCGTGGAGAGCCCCATCCTGGCAGGCGTTGGGATCATCCGCGGGAATTTCACACTGGAGGAGGTACGCCAACTCGCCATCCAGGTCGAGTCCGGACGCCTGCCGGTGGACATCCAGGAGATATCGTCCAGCGCCGTGGCAGGTTCGCTCGGCGCGCGGTCGCTGGAAGAGGCGCTCATCGCAGGAGGCGTCGGTCTGCTGCTCGTGCTCTTCTTCATGGTGGCCTACTACCGGGTGTCCGGCCTCGTCGCAGGCATGGCGCTCGCCTGCTACATCGTCATCGTGCTCGCCATGTTCAAACTCATCCCGGTCACGCTCACACTTGCGGGACTGGCGGGCTTCGTCCTCTCTCTCGGCATGGCCGTGGACGCCAACATCCTCATCTTCGAGCGTCTGAAGGAGGAGCTGCAGATCGGCCGCACGGTACAGCTGGCCATGCAGATCGGCTTCAACCGCGCCTGGCCGTCCATCCGCGACGGCAACGTCTCCACCATCCTCATCGCGCTCGTGCTCTTCTTCTTCGGGAGCGGCTCGGCGAACTCGGCGGTCACCGGCTTCGCGGTGTCGCTGCTCATCGGTGTGCTCACGAGCATGTTCACCGCCATCTTCATCAGCAGAAACCTGCTGGGCATCGTCGCCGCGACGTGGCTACGGCGTTCCGCCCGGCTGTTCACGCCCGACGCGGGCAGGCGCGACCGCGCCGTGCAGGCGGGAGGAGGCGGCTGATGCGCGTAGCGAACTACCGCAAGCTGTTCTTCTCCATCTCCGCGCTGCTGGTGCTCCTCTCCGCAGCGTCGCTCATCTCGTTCCGCCTGAACCCTGGCATCGACTTCACCGGCGGCGCGGCCATCACGGCCATCTACGAGACGCAGGTCTCCTCCGCGCAGGTGACGGACGCGCTCGCAGGCGTCGGCCAACCGGACGCCATCGTCCAGGGGGCGGGGAACAACACGTTCTTCATCCGCCTCGGCATCCTCGAGCTGGACCAGCGCGACGCTGCGGGGAACGTGGTGCAGCGCGGCGACGAGTCCAGGGTACGAGACGCCCTCGCGGCATTGGGGCCCGTGGAGATTGGTTCCTTTGACTCGGTCTCCGGCATTATCGGTGCGGAGAATGTGCGCAACGCCACCATCGCCGTGATCGTGGCCTCACTCGTCATCCTGATCTATGTGACTTGGGCATTCCGGCGGGTGCCGTCGCCGTTCCGCTACGGCGTCGCGGCGGTGGTCGCGCTCGTGCACGACGTCTTCATCGTGCTCGGCGTCTTCTCGGTGCTCGGTGAGACGATCAACCTGGAAGTGAACGCCATGTTCATCACGGGCGTGCTCACCACCATCGGCTATAGCGTCAACGACACCATCGTCGTGTTCGACCGCCTGCGCGAGAACGTCGCGCGTTACGCCGGCGCCACCACGCGCGAACTCGTGAACCTGAGCATCCGCGAGACGATAGCCCGCTCGCTGAACACATCGATCACGCTGCTGGTTGTCGTCGTCGCGCTGCTGCTCTTCGCAGGGCCGCCGATACGGCCGCTGCTCTACGTGCTGCTCGCGGGCGTCACCGTGGGGACGTACAGCTCCATCTTCATCGCAAGCCTCTTCCTCGTCTCATGGGATGAGGGCGAGATCGGGCGCTTCTGGCGCCGCGTCCGCTTCAGGCGCGCCACGGCATAAGCGCTGCGGCCTAAGGTCTCAGCACCACCCGCCCTGAAACCTCACGATCCTTGACCGCGCGGTAGGCCCGCAGCACCGACTCGGCGGAGAGCGTCAGCTCTTCGTGAACGAGCGGGGTTACTTGCCCGCCTGCCATGAGCAACAGCGCGCGCTCCACGTGCTGTCGCTCGACGCCGAGACTTCCCACCAGCGTGAGTTCACGGAAGACCGCCTCGGCGGGCGCAAAGGGCGCTGGGCCCGGTGACGTCTGCCCCACCAGCGCGATGCGGCCCCCGCGACGCATCGCTGTAACGAGGCGTCCCAGCGCCGCGCCTGTCGTGTCGAGCGCGGCGTCCGCGCCCGCGTCGCCGGTCAGCGCGGCGACGACCTCCTCCCACGGCTCGTCGTCGAGCAGCACGGTATCGAGCCACGACTCACGCTCCAGCCGCAGCGCCTTCTGCGGTGAGCCCGTGATGCCAATGACCCTCGTGCCACCCGCATGTGCCGCTTGGGCCGCGTGTGCGCCGACGCCCCCGCTGACGCCGGTCACCACGAGCGTCCCGCCCTCTCCTACCCCGCAGGCTTCGAGCGCCTTGAGCGCGACCCCCATGGGCGACGCGAGCAGTGCAACGCCCGCTGCCGGACCCCCCTGCACCGTCGGGACCAGCGACTCGGCAGGCGCGGTCAACAACTCAGCGAACCCGCCGTCGCGCCGGTGGCCGAGATCGCCGGGTATGACCACGGCCTCCGTTCCGATGAGACGCTCGGACACCCCATCGCCGATGCTGCACACGACCCCCGCGACCTCGTGGCCGAGCACGCGCGGCAGCGTGACGCCTCGGCGGAGCGTACCCCCCATGATGAGCGCGTCGTGATGGGAGAAGCCGCACGCCGTCACGCGCAGCAGCGCCTCGCCCGGCGCGGGCCGGGGGTCGGGCAGGGTCGCGTCTCGCAGTCGCGGCTCCGGTCCGGCGGTATCGAGGACGACGGCTTTCATGTGGATACTCTAACCGGACTTGGCAGCGGGTGTACGATGTGCACGCAGAGGAGGCGCGCCATGCACGTCGACGATTTCATCGAGGAGCTCTGGACGTACGCGAACAGCTTCCCCATGCGGGAGCACCCGTGGTTCCGCGGCATCGCGGAGCACTGGTGGACGCGCGAGCAGATCATCGCCGGCGAGGTGCAGCACTACCTGCGCGTGCGCGAGAACCCGGTCTACTTCGGCTACATCGCCGCGCATGCGGCAGAGGAGCGCCTCCCCGGCCTCACGGAAGCCGTGCTGGAGAACTACATGGAGGAGCTCTCCGGCGAACGCTCCCACGTCGACATCATGTTCCAGTTCCTGGAGGAGGGCGGCGTGTCGCGCGAGGACGCCGACAACGCCCAACCCACGCCCGGGACGCTCGCGGCAATCGAGATGATCCTCGGCCACTGCCAGCGCCGCTCGGCGCTGGAAGGCGTCGCGATGCTGGCATTCGTGGAGAGCCAGCACGGCGGGCCGGACGGCGCGGCGGCGTCCGCCTACCCGGCGCTCGTTGGCCACTACGGCTTCTCAGAGCGGGCGGCGGAGACGTATCGCATCCATGCCGAACAGGACGTCGGGCACGGTCAGAGCCAGATCGACGTCATCAAGCGCTACGCGACGACAGAAGACCTACAGGCGAAGATACGCCATGCGGTAAAGCTCGGGCTGACGGCGTGGAACCTCGAGTATGACGGCCACGTACAGGCGATGACCGGTCTCCGCGACCACTGGGACGGTGGCCACCCGCTCGTCCACACGAACCCGCCAATGCGCGTCCCCTTGTGACCATGCGCACGCGCGCTGCGATACCGTCTCCTCCGCTGGCGCTCCGAGCAGGTGAGAAGGAAGGAGCCACTGCTCTGAACGCGGTTGCGCAAGGGTCCCGAACAGGTACAGGGAGAACCAGCTGGGGAAGGCATCATGAAGGACAAGCAGCTTGACGCCGCAAGCTTCTTCGGGCGGGTCGCCACCTTCCTGTTCATAGGGTTCCTCGCGGAACGCGTCGGGACCACCTACCTCGGTGCGGCGTGGGGTGCAGGACTCGCCATCGGAGTGATGCTGGCCCTCCTGACAGGAGCCATACTCTGGACGCGTTGGAGGCGCAAGGGATAGGCGCAGGACCGACTTCTCACGCTGTCCTAGAACGGGAACTCGTCGGGCAGCGCCGTCCGAAGCTCGGCGTACTCAGGGTCGCCGGCGTACTCGTTAGCGATGCTCTCGAGGCGCTCCACGAGCTCCTCGACCGGCATCCGGAACACGCTCGAGACCATGCCCGTGGTCTCCTCGAAGTCTCCCCTTCAGTTCCGGTATCAGCCGCGCATCCGCTCCATGAGGTAGCGGTCTTCTTCGCGCATGGCCGCATTGTAACCGCATCCGAAAGCCCCCGGCTGCGCGTTTGCTACCGTGAGAAGCCCACAGGCTGCGTTGTGATTAACTCGGTCGATGCGGTGGGGCTGCCGTCGGCGTCCGCCGTCACCGCGAGCCGGGCGAGCACGCGCCACTCCTCATCCCGCCACCGCACGCGCAGGATAACGAACGCGTTCTCGACGAGTTCGCCGGGCTGCTCGTCGAACCTGACCGCGAAATCGAGCCGCACGTTCGCGCCGGATGCCAGCGGCGGCTGCTCGCTCAACGGGACCGCCTCCGCCCGGAAGCGCCCGTGCGGCAACCACGCTTCGAGCAGCCCGACCGGCCCATCGCCGCTGTTCCGCACCTCGAACGCGACGCGCCACACGCCGGGTCCGCCGGAGGCGGGGCTGAGTTGCAGTACCTCAATGGCAGGGCGGGTCATGGCATCAGGATATATCTCCCGCTGGCGCATCGCGCGGCGCTTCCGGGATAATGGGCTATCGCCACCGGCGGTCTGCCTGACTATCCGGCATTCCCGCGCAGGCGGGAATCCCACAGCCGGGTGGAGTGGTCAGGCACAGGCCGCTATCGCAGGAGGGATGCATTGCGCATCGGTGCTCACGTTTCAGGATCGGGTTCGCTGGACAAGGCCATAGACAGGGCGTTGGACATCGGCGCGGAGTGCATCCAACTCTTCCCCTCCGCCCCGCAGGGATGGGGGTTCAAGGTCCCGGACGAGAAGGTCGTCGCGGAGTTCAAGCGCAAGGCGTTCGAGAACGGCGTAGGCCCCAACGTCTTCCACGGCATCTACCTCGTCAGCCTTGCTGCCGACGACCCCGCGCTCGTGCAGCGCGGCAAGGCGTCGCTCGTCAAGTACATGAACGTCGCGGGCGACATGGGCGTGCAGGGCGTCATCTTCCACCTGAACAGCCACAAGGGACGCGGTTTCGACGGCGTGTTCGGGCAGGTCATCGAGGGCATCCGCGAGGTGCTGGCGCAGTCGCCGCCGGACGTGCAACTCATCCTGGAGAACAGCGCGGGGATGGGGAACCACATCGGCTCCAAGTTCGCGGAGATCGGCGCGTTCGTGCGTGAACTGGACGACCCTCGCGTGCAGGTCTGCCTCGACACGCAGCACTCGTTCGCCGCAGGCTACGACCTCCGCACCCCGGACGGCGTCGACGCCGTGATGGACGAATTCGACCGCGACATCGGCGTCGGGCGCCTCGTCGCCGTGCACTGCAACGACTCGAAGCCTCCGCTCGGCGGCGCAGTCGACCGGCACGAGAACATCGGCGAGGGCCAGATGGGCATCGGCGCATTCGAGTCGATACTCGGCCACTCCGCGTTCGCCAACGTGCCGTTCTACCTCGAAGTGCCCGGCTACGAGGGCAAGGGGCCGGACGAGCCGAACGTGACCACCATGAAATCGGTGCGGGAGCGCGCCGCGCCGGACGCAGGCTGACCCGCGATGCGCAAGCGGCAGTTCGAGGAACTGGTCCGGCGCGCTATCGAGGAGGTGGCGGACGACTGGCCGGACGAGAAGAAGGAGGGGTGGCCCGTATTCGTGGAGAACCTCCTGGGCAACAACGTGGACATCCAGGTGCGCCGCCGTCCGACGACACGCCAACGCAGGTCGACGGGACTGGGGCCGGACGAGACGCTGCTCGGTCTCTACGAGGGCGTGCCGCTCACCGACCGGGACGGCTACAACATGGTCCTGCCGGACGTCATCACCATCTTCCAGGAGCCCATCGAAGAGATGTGCGAAACGGAGGAGGAGGTGATGGAGGAAGTGCGCAAGACGCTGGTGCACGAGGTCGCGCACCACTTCAGCATCACGGACGCGGAACTCGAAGCCTGGGGCGTCGCGTAGCCGGGTCTGCTACCCAACACGAGCGGCCCGCGCAACTGCGAGGCGCTCCTCCGCGAGCCTGTTCGCCGCCTCCGCCGTCGTGATGCCCTCGGCATCCGCGATGGTCAGCACCCGCTGCATGGCGTCGTAGATGGTGGCGGTGTGGGCGCGCGCGCCTTCGCGGTCGTACGGCTGCCCGATCTCGAAGTAGACGTTCGTCACGCCGCCCGCGTTCGCGATGAAGTCCGGTGCGTAGACGATGCCGCGTTGCACGAGCCGCCCCGCGTCCTCCGGAGTGGCGAGCTGGTTGTTCGCCGCGCCGCAGACCACCCGGCACCGCAGCCGGGGCAGCGTCGTCTCGTTCAGCACGCCGCCCAGCGCGCAGGGCGCGAACACGTCGCACTCCGCGTCGTAGATGGCGTCCGGTGAGACGAGCGCCGTGCGCGGCAGGGCCGCCGCGCGCTGCAGGGCGTCGTCGTGGATGTCGGTCACGATGAGTTCCGCGCCCGCTTCCACGAGGTGCGCCGCGAGCGACGACGCGGCGTTGCCGAAACCCTGGATGGCGACGCGCCGACCCTCCAGCGAATCGCTGCCCCAAGCCGCCTCGGCGCAGGCGCGCATCGCCTGGAACACGCCGAACCCGGTCATGCCCGCGGGGTTGCCGCTGCCGCCCATCTCCTCGGGCAGGCCAACGACATGCCGCGTCTCCTTCGCTATCCACACCATGTTCTGCGCGTTCGCGCCCACGTCCTCGGTCGTGACGTAGCGCCCGCCGAGCGATTCCACGAACCGACCGTAGGAGCGGAACATCGCCTCCGTCTTGTCGGTGCGCGGGTCGGCGACGATGAGACCCTTGCCTCCGCCAAGGTTGAGGCCCGCCGCCGCGGACTTGTACGTCATTGCGCGGGAGAGGCGGAGCACGTCCATGATGGCGTCCTCATCGGTGGGGTGGGGCCAGATGCGCGTACCGCCGAGCGAGGGGCCCAGCGTGCGGTCATGGATGGCGATGAACGCCTTCACGCCGTTGGCGGGGTCTGTCCAGATGGCCAGCTCCTCGTGCCCGCTCGCCTGCATATACTCGATGAATTCCATGGCTCATATCCCTGCCGGTGCTATGTTAATCGTAGCAGGATTGCAGATATCGTGCACGCCTGTCGCTTCATTCATCGTCGTGTCTCTCGTGCAGGAGGCCCTGCCAGCCCTGCATCAACCCGATGCCCTCGCGGGGCAGCACCACGATCGCGAAGATGGTCGTCGGTCCCAGCAGCACGAGGTGGAGGATGAGCCCGAACCCGATCCCCATCTCGCGCGGCACGCCCCATAGCGCCAGGATCTCCACGACCGCGAGTTCGAACGTGCCGACGGCGCCCGGCAGCCCCGGCAGCGCCGTCGCGAAGAAGATCGCGCCGAGCGCCACGATGGTCGCCTGAAAGATCGAGAGCTCGATCCCCATACCCTGTGCCAGCACCCATGCGCACGGCCCCAGCATGAGCGAGTAGATGATGGTCAGCGACCCTGTGGCCGCCACCTCCTTCCTGCGCTGCATCGCCTCGCTTATCGTCTGCTCGTAGGTGAGGATCCCCGGTATCTTCCCCAGCAGGCTGATCCGGCGCGCGACCCGCCCCAGGTTCAGCAACAGTACGAAGAAGACGATGAGTATCCCGCTCAGGTAGATCGCGGGACCTGCGAAGTCCGCTATCCGCGGCTCGAACACGATCGCCGTGAATGCGAACGCCATCGTGAACATGATGTCCTGCACGCGCGTCATCACCACGGTCGCCACCACGGTCGGCGCCGGGTGTCTGTCCCGCAGCGTCAGCATCGTCAGTACGGCGGGCTCGTCCATCAGCCGCACCGGCGCGAAGTTGTTCAGCCCCAGCGCCGCCATCTCCACGGTGAAGAGCCGCCAGGAGGTGACGCGCTCGGACGTCCACATCAGCCGCCACCGGTAGGCGCGCAGGAAGCTGGAGAAGAGCATGATGGAGACGGCCCCGACCACGGCGACCGGCGCCGTCCCGGCCAGGTGCTCGCGCACCTCGCCCCAGTCGATGCCCTGCACCGTGAGGTAGAGGAAGAACCCCCCAAGCGCGAACCCGAACGGGACGAGGAAGCGCGGGCTCCTGATGATGGTGAAGAGCGTGGAGAGGAAAGCCATGGGGTGGTCTCAGCCGAACAGGTCGCTCCTCGATGGAGTGGAGGCCGCTCCCGGCGCCGAGCCGTGTCCCGGCACGCTCATATCCGCGTAGAACGCTTCGTCGTAGGCCCGCGTCCGCACGACCACCGGCATCGGCAGCGCGTGCCCGAACATGAGCGACTGCTGCTGCGACTCCAGCCGCGACAGCACGGTCTTCAGCTCCCGGGAACCAGGCGCGCCGGTCAGCACCGCGTCGACGTCGCGGTCGTTGTCGAGCTGGCAGACGATGCGCGTACCCACCTGGCTCAGGACCTCGCCGTCGATACCGGACGGGCGCTGGTCCACCACCAGCAGCGTCACGCGGTACTTCCGCATCTCCCGCGCGATCGTGCCGAAGATCGTCTGTCCGGCGACGCCGGGGTCGAGGAAGCGGTGCGCCTCCTCGATGGTGATGAGGAGCGGTGTGGGCTGGGGCTTGCCCTCGGCGAGCGCCTTCTCGGTGCGCTCGCGGTACTCGGCGTGGATACGACGCGTGATGAGGTTCGCCACCAGCAGGTAAGCCGTGATGTTGTCGCCGTAACTCCCGAACTCCAGGACAACGTGGCGGTTGTCCTGGAGATGTTCGAGCACCTGGCGCACGGCGCTGCCGCCCGTCGAATGCTCCGACATGAAGCCGAACCGCTGGAGCTGGGAGAGCCTGCGCCGCAGCGCGCCGAGCGTCCCCGCGTTCTCGCCCATCGAATCGGCCAGCGACGCCAGGTCCTCCTGCGAGTGGCCGATGAACTCGAGCAGCCAGTTCCGCCCGAAGCGGCGCTCCAGCGCGTAGCACGACTGCACGCCGAGCTCCGTGACGTGGAGCGTGGAGGCCAGCACCGCGACGTCGTCCGGCTCGATCTCGTCGAAACCGATGACCACGTCGTAGTCCGTTGAGGCGCCCCTGCGGCGCGACGACGCAGGGTCGAGCGTGAACACGGAGACGCGGCTCCCGAACAACTGCTTCAGCCCCTTCGCCGCGTAGCCGGACTCGGACGTGGACTGCCAGCCGTACTCGCTGTGCATGTCGAACACGAGGTTGATGGCCGCGTTGCGCTGCAGGATGCCCGCGAGCAGGATGCGCGTCAGGAAGCTCTTGCCGGAGCCGCTCTTCCCGAACACGCCGTTGGAGCGCTTCACGAACTCTTCCAGGTTCAGGCAGACGCGCGTGTCCTCCATGTCCAGCGGGCTGCCGATCCAGATGTGGCGCGCGTCTTCGCTGCCGAAGACGGCGGCCACGTCGTCGTTGGAGGCCCTGTACGCGTTCGCGAAGTGCGGGGGCATCGAGCGCGCGGGCTGCGGCCCCTCGACGTCCGCGCTCATCGTGAGCATCGGCGTCATCGACGCCGTCGAGTACGCCGTCGTGCCGGAGAGCGCCTCCGCCAGCGCCGCGCCGCCCCCCGCGACCGCCGACGCCATGCGTGGGTCGCTGCTCTCCAGCAGCAGGTCGGTCACGATGCCGAAGAAGCGGTTGAACCGCCCCTGCACCGTGACGAACGTGCCGACCTTCACTTCTTCGACCGCGCGCGCCGACTCCAGCCGCACGTCCAGCCCCCGCGAGAGCGAGCCGCCCACGACCGCGCCGATGCGGACGGGGCCCTCGGGTTCCGTGCCGTTCGTGGTCACGAGTCCTCGCTCAGCGGGAGCCGCCGCATGATCGCGGCGAGCCGCGCGGCGTCCGTGGGCAGTTGTGTCGCTATCGTCCGGCACGCACCCACCAGGAACGCGCGGGGGTCGTCGAAGTGCGGGGCGGACTCCCGGAGCGCGGCAGCGAGCACGTCGTCCGCGGTCGGCAGAGCGCTCGCGATTACGAGTGCCGTCCAGTCGCTCCGCTCCATGAAACCACGCACCTCCGCGCCCGAGCAGGCGTAGAGGAACGTGTGGATGCGCGGTGGCAGCGGCGGCAGGTGCTGGAAGTAGCGTCCGCCCTCCTCGTGCCCGACGACGGTGAGCGTCACGTCCGTGCGGAGCAGCCGCTCCAACTGCGGGTTCTCCGCGTACACGTCCGACTCCGACGCAAGCTCCGCGCCCCGAGCGATGACGCGCCTGCCGGGGTCGAGCGCCGCCGTGCTCACACCGTCCACGACCGCGAACAGCGACGACCCCACACGCACGAGCGTCCCGAGCGGCGGTGCGCCGTACAGCGTGTGGCACTGCCCCGTGACGCTGTCCACCGACGCCTCAATGACCTCCCCGAACTTCGTTGCGCCGGGGTCTGCGGTCGTGAACGCGGAGGAGGGAGAGGGAGACGGGCTGCTTGCTGGCCGTGCGGCGGACATGCGGCTATTGTAGCGTAGCCATGCCGGAGGACACGCCTATGACATCGAACGATTCCAACCCGAACGAGGCCCCGCACTTCACACGCGAGTGGCTGATCGACGCGCTGCGCTACGTCCGGCGCGACTTCGAGGCTACCGCCTCCGGCGGGATAGAGGCGGACGACGCCCGTGCTCGCTCGCGCATGGAGATGGCCCGCCGCATGGGGCTGGACACGCTCGCAGACGAGGCGATGGCCGCGATAGACCGCGCCGTCGACGAGGCCGCGCGTCTCGAGTGGCCCGGCGGGCTGGAGGTGCGCTTCACCGCGTTCCTCGGCGCGCTCCGGACGCTCGCTCAGGCGAGCAGCGCGCTCAACGAGCACACGCCGGAACGTCCCCACCTCACCTACCTCGCCGAGACGATGGCGCGCGCCGAACTCGCCGCCGCGAGCCTCGTCCGCAGGCGCAGGGCCGAGCGCCTACGCGGGCTGTACGTCATCGTCGACCCGTCGCTCACCCTCGACCGCGACCCTGTCTGGATCACGGAGCAGGCCATCGCCGGAGGCGCGACCGCCATCCAGTTACGCGTCAAGGAGACGGACAAAGGCCGCTGGCTACCGCTCGCCGAGGCGCTGCGCAGCGTGTGCGCGGACGCGGGAGCCGCCCTCATCGTCAACGACCACCCGGATGTGGCCATCGCTGTGGAAGCGGACGGCGTCCACCTCGGCCAGAACGACATGAGCGTCGCAGCTGCCCGCGTGTCGCTGCGCCCATGGCAGATCGCGGGCACGTCCAACGCGCTGACTAACGAGGCCGATGCGTCGCTGCGGGCTGGCGCGGACTACGTCGCGGTGGGGCGGATGTTCCCCACCGGCTCGAAGGCCGATACCCGCCCGGCGGGACCGGAGACGCTACGCGCCGTGCGCGAGGCCATGCCGCCCGACGGCCCGCCGCTCCTTGCGATAGGCGGCATCACGCCGGAGAACGCCGGCGAGGTCGCCCGCGCAGGAGCGGACGGCATCTGCGTCATCGCCGCCGTCACCCGGTCCGACGATCCCCGCGCCGCCGCCGCTCGCCTGCTGGAGGCGTTCAACGCGGCTGGCTGACCTTCTCCCCTACCTGCCGCGCACCTCAATCCTGATACCATGCCCGCATGCCCGCTTCACCCCCAGGCGAGGAGACAACAACGCTCACGCTGGAACTGCGCGCGCTCGGCAGGCACGGCGAGGCGCTCGCGGAGACCGACGACGGCAAGCCCGTCTTCGTGTTCGGCGGCATCCCCGGCGAGACGGTCACCGCGGAGGTCGTGGCAACGCGACGCGGTTACGTCGCCGCGCGTGTGACCGGCGTGTCGGAGCCGTCGCCGCACCGCGTCGAGCCCGCGTGCCGCTACTTCGGCGAGTGCACCGGCTGCCAGTGGCAGCACGTCGCCTATGAACGCCAGTTGGAGATGAAGCGCGAGGCGCTGGCCGACGCTCTGCAACGCGTCGGCGGGCTGGACGTCGAACCGCTGCCCACGCTCCCCAGCCCCGACACGCTGGGCTACCGCAACCACGCGCGCTTCACCGTGAGCAAGCAGGGCGGGCGGCTCGGCTACGTCCACAAGGAGCGGCGACGCCACGTCGAGGTGGAGGAGTGCCTGCTGATGGCGCCGTGGATCAACCATGCGCTCGCGTCGTTGCAGGGACACGTTGCCGAGACCACCCAACTCTCGCTCCGGTACGGCGTGCACACCGGCGACTACCTGCTGCAGCCGACCTTCCAGGAGATGGACGTACCGCTCGCGTCCGGGCAGAAGCACTACCAGGAGGCGCTGCTCGGCCACCGCTTCCGCGTCAGCTCCCCGTCGTTCTTCCAGGTCAACACCCGCCAGGCGGAGCAGATGGCCGAACTCGTTATGGGAGAACTGCGGCTGGACGGCTCGCAGACCGTCGTCGACGCCTATGCCGGCGTCGCGACGTTCGCCGTGCTGATGGCGGACCGCGCGCGGCGTGTTGTCGCGGTCGAGGAGTCCAAGTCGGCAGTGGCCGACGCCCACGTGAACATCGAGGGTATCCCGAACGTGGAGCTGCGACAGGCGCGCACGGAGGACGTGCTGCTGGAGCTCGCCGAGGGAGGCGTCGACGCCGTGCTGCTGGACCCGCCGCGTGCGGGTTGCATGCCGGGAACGCTCGACGCGCTGCTCGACGCGCCGCCGGAGCGCGTCGTCTACGTCTCGTGCGACCCCGAAACGCTGGCGCGCGACCTCGCCGTCCTCACTGCGGGCCCGTTCCGCATCGAGCAGGTGCGGCCCGTGGACATGTTCCCGCAGACCTACCACGTTGAGGCCGTCGCGACGCTCGTCCGAGACGACGAGCGGCTCGCGGCGCTGCGCGCGCGGCAGACGCTCGTGCTCGCGTCGTCGTCGCCGCGCCGGACGCAGATACTCGGTCGGCTGGGGCTCGCGTTCGAGACCGCCGAGCCGGGCGTGGACGAGCCGGACGCCGCACCCGGCGCGCACCCGGTGGAGGTGGCACGGGAGCGCGCGCTGGCGAAGGCCAGCGCCGTCGCTGAGCGGCTGAGCACCGGGAGCGTGCTCGGCGCCGACACCGTCGTCGAGCTGGACGGCGTCGTGCTCGGCAAGCCCCGCGACGAACAGGACGCCGTGCGGATGCTGGGCGACCTGCGCGGGCGCGAACACCGCGTCATCACGGCGGTCGCGCTCGTCGACGCCGCGACCGGCGAGGCAGCGGGGGGCTACCGGGCGTCGCGCGTGCTGATGCGCGAGTACACCGACGACGAGACCGCGGCGTACGCCGCCTCCGGCGCACCGATGGACAAGGCGGGCGCGTACGGCGTGCAGGACGAGGCGTTCGCTCCGGCAGCGGAGGTGCGCGGCTGCTACCTGAACGTCGTAGGCCTGCCCGTGTGCGAGACGCTCAGACTGGCCGAGCGGTTCGGGCTCCGGCTGCGCCCCCGGCTCGACGGGCAGTGGCCCGCACTGGAGCGCTGTCCGGCGTGCGTGCAGCAGGTGCGGCCGAAGCCAGTCAGCGGACGCAGCAAGCGATGAACATCCTCGGCATCGGCAACCTGGAACTGGTCTGGATACTGCTGCTGGCGCTCGTGCTGCTGGGGCCGGGGCGCATGGTCGACGCGGCACGAGCAGCGGGAAAGTTCTGGCGAGAGGCGCAGCACGTCCTTCGCGCCGCGGCGGACGCAGCGACGGTCAGCCTCGACGCGCCCCCCCGCAGCACCCCACGCGACCCGCTGCCCGAGCCGGAGGACGCCGTCGCGCGCGACGGGGATGAGGAGGGGGTCCACCCTCACCCTGACCCTCTCTCCTCAAGGGAGAGGGGAACAGACAGGGACGAGGGCGACTCTCCGGAGGCGCGGTAGCGATGGCCGCGAAGGAGATGACGCTCCGCGAGCACCTGGAGGAGTTGCGCCGCCGCCTCATCTTCGTCGTCGTGTTCGTCATCCTCGCGATGATCGTGGCGTTCGTCTTCCGCAACCCCATCCTCTCCTTCCTGCTCGAGCCCGGCTTCTCACAGCTGGACGAGAAACCGATAGCGACCGAGGTGCTGGAGACGGTAGGCGTGACGTTCAAGGTGACGCTCCTCGTCGCGTTCGCCGCCTCGCTCCCAGTCGTGCTCTACCACGTCATCATGTTCGCCTCGCCCGGCCTCACAACCCGGGAACGGCTCTACGTCTTCCTCTTTCTGCCGGGCGTGCTCATCGCATTCGGCGCGGGCGTGGCGTTCGGCTACTACGTGCTCTTCCCTCCGGCGTTCTACTTCCTCTTCAACTTCGGCTCGGAGAACGTCAACCCGGAGATACGCATCGCCAGCTACGTCAACGTCATCACGTCGCTCATGTTCTGGATGGGCGTCGTCTTCCAGATACCGCTGGTGCTCTTCGCGCTCGGACGCCTCGGCGTCGTCAGCTCACGATGGCTGATGCGCCGGTGGCGCTTCGCCGTCCTTATCGCGTTCATCGCCGCCGCGATGATCACCCCGACGTTCGACCCGGTGAACCAGACGTTCGTCGCCGTGCCGATCATCGTCCTCTACCTGTTCGGCATCCTGCTCGCGCGGCTCGGCGAACGGCTGCGGCGCGGCGCGAGGGCGGAGAAGACCGGGCACGGCCCCGGCCTGCTACGGCGGATGGGACGCCGCCTCGCGTTCTGGCGGCTGCCCGGCTTCCTGTGGCACAAGCTCTTCCGGCACAGGCGCGGCGAGCCGTAGGTTGAGAGTTCCGGAGCGACTCGCCGGCACGCTCCCGTTCTACTACGGCTGGGTCGTCGTGGGCGTGGGCGCGGCAGCGGTCACGTCGCGGGTCGTGGGATCGGTCGAGGCGGCGAGCGTGTTCGTCGCCGCGCTCACCGCCGAGTACGGATGGAGCGCAACGCTGCTCGCCGTCCCGACGCTGATCGGCAGCTCCGGCAGCGCACTGGGAGGCCCGTTCGTGGGGCGCCTGCTGGACAGGCGCGGCCCGCGCCTCGTCACCGCCGTGGGGACGGCGCTCGTCGGCGTCTCCTGCTTCGTGCTCGCGGCCACGCAGTCCATCCTCTTCTATATCGCCTTCTACGGCCTGCTCCGCATGGCCGGACAGGGCATGGTGCAACTCTCCAGCCAGATCACCGCCGCCAAGTGGTTCGAGCGTCGACGAGGACGCGCTATCGCGCTCATCACGCTCATATCGAGCGTCGGCCTCGTCGGCGCGCCGCCCGTCGCGCAGGCGCTCATCGACGGCCCGGGCATCGCCGTGGCGTGGACATTCTTCGGTTGCCTTGCGCTGGGGATAGGCACGGTGCCGTCCTTGCTGCTCCTCGTCCGAAGCCCGGAGGACCTCGGCCTGCAGCCGGACGGCGCTCCGCAGGCGAGCGCGCCGGTCCAACGGCAGAGCTTCACCGCGGGCCAGGCGGTCCACACCCCGGCGCTCTGGGCCATCGTCTCTGCCGTGTTCATGGTCTCGTCGGTGATGACGGGCGTCGGGTTTCACCAGCTTGCCTACTACACCGAGCGCGGCATCGACCCCACCGTCGGGGCGTACGTGGTGAGCAGCTTCGCGTTCGGGTTCTTCGCGGGCGGCGTCACCTGGGCTCCCCTGGCCGACCGCCTGCCCGTCCGCTTCATCCTCACGGGACTCTACCTCTCCGGCGTGGGCACCATGATGCTGATGCTGCAGGTGCACGCCCCGTGGCAGGCGTTCGCGGCGGCGCTGGCGTTCGGCATGCTCGTGGGCGGCTCCATCCAGCTGCCCACCATGCTCCTCGCCAACTACTTCGGGCGGGCGCACATCGGCGCGATAGGCGGCACGGTGCACATGGCGCGGGGGTTCGGGCTCGGCAGCGGGCCGGTCATCGGCGGACTGCTGATAGACGGGATCGGCTACGAGGCGGCGTGGATCGCGTTCGGGGCGTTCGCAGCGACGGCTGCGGTGCTGATGGGGTTCGCGCGGCGGCCACGGCTGCCGGTGAGCATCTCAGCCTGACGACGTGCGCGACGCAGGACTCAGGCTGACGGCTTGTCGGACGTGGACTCGGCCTTCTCCGGTTCGCCTGAGCCGGACTCGGCGGCCTTGCCCTCGACGCCTTCCTTGACCTCGCTGACGGAGCCGCGGAACTCGCGGATGCCCTTGCCGAGCGCGCGCCCGATCTCCGGCACGCGGCTCGCCCCGAAGATGACGAGGACGATGACGAGGATGATGACCAGTTCCGGCCAGCCCAGTCCGAATGGCATCGTGCAGACTCCTGCTCGTTAACGAGCATATTCAGGATACCACACGGGGGAAGGCTTCCCGAGCCTAGGTGTCCAGCAGACGGTTGAGCGCAAGCGTGATGCCGACCGCCACTACTGCAGCGATGCCCGCGCTTGCCAGTATCGTTCCTACGGACCAGAGTAGCAGTCTACTCTCCCTCCTGGCGGGTCGGCGCTGGGCGCGAGATTCTCGCAGCTCTCTTTGGGATATCCTGCGCGTTCTTCGATGGAACCGGTGGTCACGATTCGCTACTCCGTCGTCTGCTCGGCTCCTAGGATACGCACTTCGGCCCTGGTCTACTCCCTCTCCTCGTGGGAGAGGGTTGGGGTGAGGGTTGTCCCCTACCGCCCGGCGCGTGCCCCCGACGGCAGCGCCGACGCCTGCGCCAGCATCTCCGTGAGCGCCAGCGCGTCCGACGTGCCGCTCTTCAGTGCGAGGTCCGTCTCCAGCAGCAGGCGGTAGAGCGCGCGCACCGACTCCGGCGAGAAACGGCGGGCCTGTTCCATCGTCTTGCGCACCACGAAATCGGACGACGTGCCGAGCCGCGCGGGCCACTCCTGGGGAGGCGCACGGCGCCCGAGCAACTCCTGGGCCAGCGCAACCAGCCGCGCCTGCCGCGCGACCATCGTGAGCAGGTACGGCCCCGCGGCGCCCTCGTCCAGCAGCTGACGCATCGAGGAGAGAGCCGCGCCCGACCGTCCCTCCATGATGGCGTCCACGAGCGCGAACACGTTCGCGTCCTTCGTGCTGCTCACGAGTGCCTTCACGTCGTCCTCACCGATCGGCCTGCCGTCGCAGTAGATGGTCAGCTTCTCCAGTTCGGAGTCCATCACCCACAGGTTGGGGCCTATCTGCTCCGCAAGCATCGACGCGATGCGCCCGTCTATCGCGCCGCCCTTCTGCGCCGCCCGCTCCGACACCCACGCGGCAAGCGCGTCCCGCCGCATCGGAGCGAACTCGCGCACGCGGACCTGCGCCCCCTCGGCCCCCGTGACCGCCCTCAGGAATGGGTTGGCGGACGAGAGCTTCCCCTCGAAGAAGACGACGTCCGACGTCGGCGGTAACTCCGCGAGGAGCGGGGCCAATTCGGCCGGAGGCCGGACCTGGGGGCCGTCCTGCCCGCGCCTGCCGCCGCGACGCTGTCCCGCCTCGCCTGTCCCCATCAGCCCGCGCACGACGACCGCCCTGCGGTCCGCTAGGAACGGCACGACCATCGCGGCGGCGGCGAGCTTGTCGACCGAGAACTCCCGGGCCTCGATCTCCGAGACGTTGGAGTCGCGCACGTCCTCCGGCCCCACGGCGTCCAGCACTTCGCGGAGCGCCTCCGTGGCCGAGAACGAGTCTTCACCGTGCAGGACGTATATCACGAGGCACCGTTGGGGGATGGAGCGCCCGCGGGCGTATACTCGTATGCAGGAGGACGGGCGTGGCGATGTTCCTGCTCCTGAGGCGGCTCCTCACGGTAGTCTACCTGATGACGCACCGGTCAGTCCCGTTGCATCTGAAGGCGCTGCCGGTGCTTGCACTCATCTATCTGCTCTTCCCGCGCGACCTCTGGTTCGACTTCCGCGCCTTCGGCCTCCTCGACGACCTCATCGTCGGCGGGCTGCTCATCGGCACGTTCGTCAACAAGGGCTGGAACCACGTGCTCAACGCCCAGCGCGAGCGCGACGACACCATCCCCGCCGAGTTCCGCGTCCTCAACGACGACGCGCCATCCGCCGACGGCAACGCGCAGGGCGAGGACGGCGCGCCCACCTCCGACCTTCGCGGCTGACCCTCGTCCCGCTCGTCGTTCATGCGGAGGCAGCAACCTCACGGCTCCGTACCTGTCATTCCCAGAGCAGCCTGCGTCAGCGCGCGGAATCCTGTCGGGCGTTCTTGTCCAGTGCTGTCCTCTCCATACCTCCTCTCCGACCCTCCGCGCAGGTGTGAATCACGCTGCCGTATCGTCCCTGGGGTGACATTTGGGGACATTTAGGGACATTCCATTCCTGCGACCTGACCCTGCGCCGGGGAGGCTACCGACGGCGCTGCCGTCACCGACCAGCATACGGAGGGTGGTCGCCACCTCGAAAGGGGCGCGTGTCACGAATCCCACGGCCGGGCGCAGGCCCTGTGTCTGTCATCTCGCGCTTCAGCGCGGGACTCCGCCTCCGGCTGCGCAGCGGCGACGCCATCCATGTGTGGGAGAACGCCGAGAAGGAGCGCCCCTTCAACGGCTTCTACAACCCCCAGGACGCCTACGAGTCCATCCGCCGCCTGAAGATGCTCGCCGCCGTCGTTCCTTCGGAGGCGGGAATAACGCAGGCCACCTCTCCTTTGACGGAAGACTCGACGCGCTTGCGCGGCAGGGTGAGACCGGTGCCTTGGGCGGCGAGTGAGAGTGTGGACGAGGCGCGTCAGCCGTTGCGTGTACCGGAACGGCGTTCGTAGTTGGGGGCAGGTGGACTGGTCCCGATGCGCTGCTCCGCCGCAGCGAGGCGTCGCAGAAGATCGGCCGCGCCGTGCAGATTGAAGCGTATCTCCTGCTCGGTCTTCGTGTCGTCGTAGTAATTGACGTGCATCGCCTGCATCGCCTCATACAGGAGATATATCTGCGTATCACCGGTAAGTTCCGACAGGTGCGCGGCAATCATGTTGTTGTGGACGTGCGTCCGGTGGCGCCATCCATACCGCCGCGCTATCGCCTTCAGTGCATGGACAACCGCGCCCCAGCACTTCTCCGACGCTTGCAACCGATCGCCCTGGTCGAGCCGCTCCCAAGCGTGCCGCATCAGCCGTTCGGAATGAACGTCATGGCTCTCTATAGGCGCAGGCTGCGTTGTAACCATCAGGGGTTTACCTCTCCGTCATGCCTCGCGCCGCGAGGATACCATAGACGCAAACGTGCCATCCGCCCACCCGGGGCGGCGGGCTATAATCGAGAGCGCACCTACCCGGAGGGAGTCCATATGGCAACGAACCCGCTCAAGAAGCACTCGGCAGAGATGACCGACGGCCCGTCCCGCGCTCCGGCGCGCGCGATGCTCAAGGCCATCGGCTTCACCGACGACGACCTCGCCAAGCCACTGATCGGCGTTGCCACGACGTGGATCGAGACGATGCCCTGCAACTACAACCAGCGCGATCTGGCGCAGTACGTGAAGGAGGGCATCAGGGAGGCGGGCGGCACGCCCATGGAGTTCAACACCATCTCCGTCTCGGACGGCGTGGCGATGGGCACCGAGGGCATGCGCGGCTCGCTCGTCAGCCGCGAGGTCATCGCCGACTCCATCGAGACGGTCGCGCGCGGCCACTCGTTCGACGGGCTCGTCGTGCTCGTCGGCTGCGACAAGACGCTCCCGGCGGGCGGGATGGCGCTCGCACGCCTCAACCTGCCCGGCCTCGCCTTCTACAACGGCTCCATCCTGCCCGGCAAGCTGGACGGCAAGGACATCACCATCCTGGACGTGTTCGAGGCCGTCGGCGCGCACGGCGCGGGACGCATCGACGACGCGCGGCTGAAGGCGGTCGAGGACCACGCCTGCCCCGGCGCGGGCGC
>DAOUJK010000060.1:0-26413 GCA_034422795.1 Dehalococcoidia bacterium
AGGCTCCGGGGCAACGTGCGGGTCATCGGGCTGACGGGCGGGATCGGCACTGGCAAGAGTGAGGCCGCGAGCATCCTTGCGGGCCTCGGCGCAGTGGTTATCGACGCCGACGCCGAAGGACACCGCGCCTACGCCAAAGGGACCATCGGCTGGAGGCGTCTCGTCGAGATATTCAGCAGCGGCATACTGAACGACGACCAGGAGATAGACCGCGCCCGCCTCGGCGAACTCGTCTTCGCCAACCCGCAAGCGCTCGCCTGGCTCAACGCCGCGATCCACCCGCTGATCCGCCAGCAGGTGGCGCAGGCGATAGAGCAGCACCGGCAGAGCGGCGAGCACGCCGTCGTCATCGACGCAGCACTCCTCTACCAGGCGAAGTGGGACGATCTCGCGGACGAGGTGTGGGTCGTCTCCGCCCCGCCAGCCACGGTACTGGAACGCCTACAGAAACGTGGGCTTACTCCGGAAGACGTGCGGCGGCGCGCCGAGGCGCAGAGCGGGGCTGAGGCCGCGCTGAGCAAGGCAGACGCTATCATCGAGAACTCGGGCTCACCGGAGGACCTGCGGGCGCGCGTTCAAGAGTTGTGGGAAGAGAGAATCCTGTCCGTAAGGTAGTGCGACACATGGCGAACCAGACCACCCAACTCTATCAGCAGCACAACATCGAAGAGTACTTCATCGAGAAGGAGCCGTTCTACCTGGAGGTCGCCGACGAGATCGACATCTTCGAGGCGGCGTACGCTCAGCGCGTCCCCATCCTCCTCAAGGGACCGACAGGATCCGGCAAGACGCGCTTCGTCGAGTACATGTCGTGGCGGCTCAACCAGGCGCGCAAGCGCGACGGCCGCGCCGACCAGATGTCGCCGCTCGTCACGGTCGCCTGCCACGAGGACCTCACTGCGAGCGACCTCGTCGGGCGCTACCTGCTGGAGCCGGAGGGCACCCGCTGGATAGACGGCCCGCTCACCCGTGCTGTCAAGCACGGCGGCATCTGCTATCTGGACGAGGTCGTGGAGGCGCGGAAGGACACCACGGTGCTCATCCACCCGCTCTCCGACCACCGCCGCCTGCTGCACATCGAGAAGATCGGCGAGGTGTTGGAGTCGCACCCCAACTTCCTGCTCGTCATCTCCTACAACCCCGGCTACCAGAGCGCGCTGAAGGACCTGAAGCACTCGACACGCCAGCGCTTCATCGCCATCGAGTTCGACTTCCCTCCCCGCGACCTCGAGGGCCCGATCATCCAGCACGAGAGCGGCGTCGACCTCACGACTGCCCAGCAGTTGGCGCTGCTCGGCGAGAAGATACGCAACCTCATCGGCCAGGGTCTCCAGGAGGGCGTCAGCACGCGCCTGCTCATCTACGCTGGCAAGCTCATCGAGCAGGGCATCGCGCCCCGCCGGGCATGCGAGGTCGCCGTCGTCTGGGGTCTCACCGACGACCATGAGACACAAGCGAGCGTGATGGAGATCGTGACCTCCATCTTCCCGTAATGGCGGCCACCTTGCAGACCACGGCGATACCAGCGGAAGCGGCCTCCCGCATGGAGGGGTTGCGGAGCGCCCTCGCCTCACGCAAGCCGTCTGCACCGTCCGCAACGGGCGGAGCGCGCCCCGCGGCCGTCCTCATACCGCTGCACTACCACGGGGGCGAATGGCACGTCATACTCAACGTGCGTTCCCAGTTCGTCGGACTGCACCAGGGCGAGATCGCCTTCCCCGGCGGGAAGTATGAATCGACCGACGCGGACATGCTGGCGTGCGCCCTGCGCGAGGCGCACGAGGAAATGGGCATCGCCCCGGCGGACGTGGACGTGCTCGGCTCGCTGGAACCTGTCCTTACTCGAACAGACTACCTCGTCTGGCCCACGGTGGGGACCATCCCGCACCCGTACCGGTTCGAGGTCGATGAGAATGAGGTTGCGGAGATCATCGAGATACCTCTCGACCACCTGCTGGACGACGGCGCTACCCGGCACGAGGCCCGTCTGAACCCTGACGGCAGCCTGCTCCAACGCACCGCATACGTGCACGGCCCGCACCTGGTGTTCGGTGCGACAGCGTGGATCCTCGCGCAACTGCTGGACCTGCTTCGAAGCCGGCGCCCCGGGAACGAGGGGCGGGACAAGGAGACTGCGTGACGACCGAGCACGACAGCGTCATCGAGGAGCTGAAGAAGCACCCCTCCGCAGTGATCGCCGCATACGAGGCGGTCCGCGACGAGGTGACGGAAGCGCTCGGCCCTGTCCCTGCCTTGCGATGGGCACAGCAGGGCGTCCGCATCGCGTCGCAGGGTCCGCGCGCGTGGGAAGCCGCCACGGAATACTTCAAGGCCTCGCCCCAGGTTGTGCAGACCATCGGCTTCACGCAGTTCGAGCGGTGGGCGGAGAGCGGCATGGAGCTCACTGCGGAAGCGCCGGTCATCGCCGCCTCGTTCTTCCGCGCCAGCCCGCGCGTCCTTCCCACCCTCGCCCCGCGGCACATCAGCGGCTGGGCCTCGCTCGGACGCGGGCTCTCCCGGGGTACGTGGAAGTCATCCAGCCTCGCCGCGCGCTTCTTCGACGTCAGCGACGACCTCGTGCAGCAGGTGAACTTTCACGAACTGCAACTCTTCGTATCGCTCGTGCAGACGCTCGCCAGCCGCTCCTACGACCTCGCCGCCGAAGCGCTCGTGCTCGGCCAGCGTGTCCTGCCTGCGGTCAACGAGCGCGAGGAGCTCATCTCGCTCGCCAAGGTGCTCGCAGAGACGAGCTGGCGCGAGGTGCGCGGCTCGTTCGAGGCCGCGACCCGGGTGGGCAACAGCGTCGACCGCCGCCTCCGCCCGCGCTACTTCGCCCTCAGCGAGCGCCTCGCCCGCCAGGGGCTTGGCAACGTCTCCGCGTTCATGGTGGAGAGCGCACACTCGCTCGGTCAGCTTCCGCAGGAGCTGCAGACGATGGTGATCGAGCGCGCAGAAGACCTCGCGGACACCTCTGCCGAAGCCGTCAGCGCCTTCCTCCGCACCGCGCCCAGCGTGCTGGACCGCATCAGCCCCGCGCAGCTGGACACGTGGTTCGGGCGCGGCCTCGAGTTCCTGCGCGACAACCCGGACGCCGGCATCGCCTACTTCCGGCTCGAGTCCGCTCGCGCCGAAGCCCTGCTTGACCAACTCTCCTCGAGCATCGAACTGGAGAAGGTGCACGGGCTGCTCCGCATGTACGCGAACGCCCTTGCAGGCTCCGAAGTGGAGTTGCAGGAGGCGAACGACATCACCCACCGCAACATCGGCTGGGTCTCCGTCGAGTTCGCTACCACTGACGGCAAGAGCGTCTTCCTGCCCCCCAACGTCGACCTGCACGAGTCGAAGAGTGAGAACTTCGCCTGGCTCAAGGTCGTCACCACGCACCAGGTCGGGCACCTGGAGTTCAAGAGCTTCGACTTCGACTTCCACGCACCCTCAGCCGGGTTCAACGACTACCGCGAGGGCATTGCCGAGGGCCTCGACGCGACTCCGGGCTCGACCGAGGTCGCCTCGTTCTTCGACCTCTTCCCGGTGCGCGCCATGGCGGCCGACCTCTTCTCCACGACTGAGAGCGCGCGGATAGACCATCGCATCGTCTCCCAGTACCGCGGGCTCGCGCCCAGCTACGAGCGCGTGCAGAGCGACGCCCTCGCCGCGCGCGGCCCCATCGAGATGATGCCGGCCCAGCAGGCGCTCATGGAGACGCTGGTCCGGCTCAGCCTCGGGCAGACAACCAACGCCCGCGTCCCGTCCCGCTACGCCGACCAGGCGCGCCAGCTCGCAGGTCTCCTCGGCAGCGTGCGCAACCACGAGGCGACCTCCGAGGACTCCGCCGAAGCCGCGCTTCGCATGTACTACACGCTCTCCCAGGTGCCCAACGAGTTCGTTCCGCTGGACGATTGGGAAGTCCTCGACCTCACCGACGCCGGGTTCGACGAGCCCACGCTCGAAGAGATCGTGGCGCGCCTGCAGGCCGAGGCCGAGGAGGCGCAGGAAGAGACGCCGGGCGACGAATACGAGTCCCCGGACGACGTCGACTACCGCGGCGACTTCAAGCCGGAGATGGTGCAGCTCCTCGCCCAGATGCGCGGCCAGGCCGAGCCCGGCGAGGACGACGGTTCCGAGAGCGCCCAGGGGATATCCCAGGCCGAACTCGAGCAGGCCCTTCGCGACTCCACCGAGATCGACTTCGCCGACGACGCCGAGGTCACGACCGTCGCCGCGAACATGATGAAGGAGATGGGAGCGGACGCCCCGCAGAACCCCGCGGGCTCCGGCTACAACCAGATCCCCCACGTGGACGAGGAGGGCGGCCCGCTCGAACCGCTCGAACCACGCTCCTACGCCTACGATGAGTGGGACTTCCGCGCCAACGACTACCGCCCGCGCTGGTGCATCGTGCAGGAGCGCATCGCCGTCTCAGGCGAGACCGCCTTCTACAACGAGACGATGCACGCCTACGCCGGGCTCATCGAGCAGATCAAGCGGCAGTTCGAGTCCGTCCGGCCGGAGATGTACCGCAAGGTGAAGCGCCTGCCGGAGGGCGAGGACGTGGACCTCGACGCGGGCATCGAGGCGCTCATCGACCTGCGGAACAACATGACCCCGGACGAACGCATCTACTGGCGGCGCAACAAGGACGAGCGCGACGTCGCCGTCGTCTTCCTCCTGGACATGAGCGCCTCAACAGCCGAGGCCGTCGAGGAGAGTTCACGAGACTCCGACTGGAACGCTCCCGGCGACCCGGTCGCCTACACAGCGTGGCTCCGCGCGCGCAGGGGCGAGACCGCACGCCGCCCCTACAAGCGCATCATCGACGTCGAGAAGGAGTCCATGGTGCTGCTGATGAACGCGCTTGAGACCATCGGCGACCGCTACGGCGTCTACGGCTTCTCCGGCTTCGGACGGGAGAACGTCGAGTTCTACGTCATCAAGGAAGTCGAGGAGCTCTTCTCAGACCGGGTGAAGCGCCGCATGGACAAAGTCGCCCCGCTGCACGCGACACGCATGGGCCCGGCCATCCGCCACGCCACCACCAAGCTCGCCAACGTGGACGCCAAGACCAAGTTCATGTTCGTCGTCAGCGACGGCCGGCCGCAGGACCGCGGCTACTCGCGCGAGGGCGTAGAGAAAGAATACGCCGTGCAGGACACGCGCATGGCCCTCATGGAGGCGCGCAACATGGACATCACGCCGTTCTGTCTCACCGTCGACCGCAACGGCCACGACTACCTCCGCACCATGACCGGCGACCTCAACTACGAAGTGCTACCGGACATCCTGGAACTCCCGCGCCGCCTGCCGCAGCTCTACAAAAAGATCACGCTGTAGCGGCGCGGGGCTGGCATCGAGTGGGGGACTGGCCGCGTTACCTCTACGCGGACACTACCGCGAAGGGAATGTCCTCGATGACGATGCGCCCGCCCTCTATCGCGTCCATCGTCAAGCGTTGACCCAAGAGCAAGTGCATGCCGAGAAGATACTCACTCTCTGATTCGTAGACACTCACGATGGACTGCTGGTTCTGCCACCAAACTTCGGTGGTGTACGTTGGAGTTTCGAAGCGGCTGCCATTGGCCAAGATTCCAGACCGCATCCCGCGGTATGCGAACCCGAACCTTCCGATAACACTCCGGAGAAGCATCAACTCACCGTCGAATCCAGTATCCAGTACCACCGTGAACGGGTGCGTTGATCCGTCCTCACTCAGTATCACCACTGTCACAAAGGGCTTACCGCCGGTTACTCTGCCTTCGGCCATTCCGCCTGTCCCACCATGTGCCCGCCGCCTATGCTGAAAACGGTTGGGTATCCCACCCGCTCGGCCCAAGTGACCGCGGCGGGGTGACGCGCTACGAGGCGCGCCGTGGCATCGGCATCGCGGTCGCCGACCTCATAGTCGCCCGACTTGACATCGATCACGACGATCCGGCCATGCTCGTGCGGCTCCACCAGATGACGTATCTTCCTGCGGTAGATCGCACGCCCTCTGGAACCGATGCTCCGGCGAAACGGGTTTCTGATACGCACGGAACGACTCCACGACCGAATCGGCCTCTTGTGAGAGGATGGTAACCAGCCCTTTTACGACGGGTCAATGACCCCGTGTCACACTGCACCCCTCTCCCACACCTGCCATCTGCTAACATCCGCCTGCCATGGACTTCGAGCTCGAATGGACGCCTGAGCAGGAAGCGTTCCGCGCGGAGGCGCGCGCCTGGATAGAGGCGAACGTCCCCAGCATCCCCGACCACCCCGACCCGGCGAACCTCACCCGCGAGGAGTACGAACTCCAGCGCGAATTCGGGCGCAAGCTGGGCGCGAAGGGCTGGCTCTACCCCACCATGCCCGCCGAGTACGGGGGCGGCGGACTCTCCATGGAACTCGCCATGGCGCTGGAGGAGGAGCTCGACCGCTACAACATGCCGCTCCCGCCCTACTATGACACCGGCGGGAAGCTCGGCGGAGTGGCGATCCTCGTCTGGGGCACCGAGGAGCAGAAGGCGCACTTCCTCCCCATGATCCTGCGCGGCGAGATACGTACCTGGCAGCTGCTCACCGAGCCCGAGTCCGGCTCCGACCTCGCGAGCGTCCGCACGACGGCCATCCGCGACGGCGACGAGTACGTCGTCAACGGCACCAAGATATTCGTCGGCAGCAGCCACGGCGCCGAGTACTCGTGGATGATCGTCGTGACCGACCCGGACGCCCCGCGCCACGAGAACCTCGGCTGGCTGATGATGCCGATGGACCTGCCCGGCATCACGGTCGAGCAGATGGACCTGCTCTTCGTCGGCGGGGAACGCGGGGCCGCGAGCGGCATCAAGAACACTGTCTACTTCGACAACGTCCGCGTCCCGGCGTTCAACCTCGTCGGCGGCGAGGGCAACGGCTGGAAGGTCGCGGGGACGCACCTGGAGATCGAGCACGGCCTGCTCCGCAGCGCCGTCCGCGACGACCCGCTCACCGAGCGCGTCTTCGACTACGCCCGCAACGCGAAGCGCGGCGGCAGGCCGCTCCTCGAGGACCAGGACGTGCGCGACCGTCTCGTCGACTTCTACGTCGACGCGGAGGTGACGCGCCTGCTGCACTTCCGCAACTACGCCTGGCGCGGACAGGGCAGGCAGCTCACCTACGAGGGAGCGCAGGCGTACCTCTACCAGAAGCGCGGCCAGCTCTCCAAGGCGCGCGCCGTGCTCGACGTGATGGGCCCGCAGGCGCTCGTCGAAGCGCCCGACGAGTGGGCCGTCGGCGACGGCCACGTCGAGGTGCACCAGCGCGGCGCCATCGTCGACCAGCACCCCGGCGGCACCGCCGAGATCCAGCGCGTCATCATCGCGCGGCGGCTCGGTATCGGGCGCGACGTCCGGGAGGAGCCGGGGAGGCTGCGCTAGCGATGGACCTGCTCCTCAACGAACAGCAGCGCATGCTGCAGTCCACCATCCAGGACCTGCTGCGCCGCGACTTCTCGAAAGAGGCGCTCATCTCCATCGACGCCGGGACGAGCGACGTCTCGCAGGGGTGGACCGCGCTCGCCTCCACCGGCCTTCTCGGCGGCCTCGTGCCCGAGGAGCACGGCGGAGTCGGCGGCTCGTTCGGCGACGCGGGTGTCCTTTTCGAGGAGCTCGGCAGGGGCCCGGTGCCCGGCGCCCACTTCTCGTCGGGCGTCTTCGCGGCGCTCGTCCTCCAGGAGTGCGGCTCCGCCGAGCAGCAGGCCGAACACCTGCCCGCGATCGCAAGCGGCGATGAAGTGTTCGCCGTCGCCGTAACCGAGCCGGAGTACGGCTGGGAGCGCGCCGACGTGCAACTGACCGCCGAGCGCACCGCTGACGGCTATTCACTCAGTGGCGTGAAGCTCCACGTACCCGACGCAACGCAGGCGACCCACCTCCTGGTCGCGGCGCGGACCGGTGACACGAGCGTCGGCCTGTTTATCGTCTCTGCGGACGCGCCCGGCGTCGCGTGCAGGACGCTGCGCGGGCTCTCGACCGGCCTCGGCGAGGTGCGGCTGGACGGCGTCGCCATCGGCGACGACGCACTGCTCGGCGGGGCGGTGGACGGCTGGGACGCGTTCGAGCGCGCGATGCTCAAGGCGACCGCCGTGCTCAACGCCTACCAGGTCGGCGGGCTGGAGAGCGTCTTCCAGATGTGCCTGGAGTACAGCCGGACGCGCCGCCAGTTCCAGCAGCCCATCGGGCGCTTCCAGCGCGTGCAGGACCACATCATCGACATCGTGAACCACCTGGACGCCGCCCGCTGGACCACGTACGAGGCGCTGTGGAAGCTCGACACCGGACGCCCCGCAGAGAGCGGCGTGCACATGGCAGCCGCCCTGGCGAGCGAGGGCTATTACCTCGCCTGCAACGCCGCGCACGACGTGCACGCGGGGGTCGGCATCGTTCGGGAGTACGGTCTCACGCTCCACACCCGCATGTCCCGCACCCTCTACCATCACCTCGGCAGCCCACGCTACCATCGCCGCCGGCTCGCGGTAGCGCTCGGTCTCCAGCCCGGCCTGTCCTGACGATGCTTTCGCCGTACCGCGTCATCGACCTCGCGGACGACCGGGGCATCTTCTGCGGACGCGTCCTCGCCGACCTCGGCGCGGAGGTGATCAAGGTCGAACCCGTCGCAGGCGACCCCGCCCGACGCATAGGCCCCTTCCACCGCGACGAGCCCGGCGTCGAGAGCAGCCTCTTCTGGCAGCTCTACGCCGCGAACAAGAAGAGCGTCGCGCTCGACATCGAGTCGGACGCCGCGCGCGAGACGCTGCGCCGGCTCATCGCCTCCGCCGACTTCCTCGTGGAATCGTTCCGCCCCGGCTACCTCGACGGGATCGGCCTCGGCTACGATGACCTCCACCCGCTGAACCCCGCGCTCATCTATGTCTCCATCACACCGTTCGGGCAGGACGGCCCGTACCGCGACTTCGCCGCGACCGACCTCACCGGCTCGGCGCTCAGCGGCTTCGCCTACCTCACCGGCGACCCCGACCGACCGCCGCTGCGCGTGAGCGTGCCGCAGTTCTGGACGCTGGGGGGCGCGGCAGGCGCGGCGGGCGCGATGACGGCGCACGCGCACCGCATCAACACCGGGCGGGGCCAGCGCGTGGACGTGTCATGCCAGCAGGCGCTCACCCGCACGCTCTCGCACGCGCCGCAGTTCTGGGACATGAACGAGATCATCCTGAAGCGCTCCGGCCCCTTCCGCCCCATCGGCGACGGACGCAACCTGCGCGTGAACTTCGAGTGCGCCGACGGCTACGTGAACTACATCCAGCCTGGGGGAGCGACCGGCGGACGCGGCATGGTTGCGCTCTGCGAATGGATGGACGAACACGGCGAGGGGCACCCTCTCCTCAGCGGCACCGACTTCGGCGCGTACGGCTTCGGCCAGTTGCCGGACGACGTGCTCGACGCGATGAGCGAAACGCTGGAGGCGTTCTTCCGCAGCCGCACGAAACGCTACCTCTCCGAGGAGGCGATCAGGAGGCGCGTCCTCCTCTTCCCCGTCAACGACCCCGCCGACGTCTGCTCCTACCCCCAACTCGCGGCGCGCGGCTTCTTCCGCGAGACCGAGGCGCCGGACGGCGGCTCGATGACGACCCTCGGCCCGTGGGTGAAGTCCAGCGAGCGCCCGCTGCAGCTCAACCGCGCGCCGAGGCTCGGCGAGCACACGGACGAAGTGCTCTCCGGCCTGGGCCTTACAGCAGACGAGATAGCGGGCCTGCGCACATCGGGAGCGGCGCGATGACCCAAGCGTTCGCCAAGCCGTTCGAAGGGCTGCGCGTCCTCGACTTCTGCTGGGTCGTGATCGGCCCCATGACGACGCGCTACTTCAGCGACTTCGGCGCGGAGGTGCTGCGCGTCGAGTCGTCGCTGCGCCCCGACGTGATACGCCACGGCCTACCGTTCGCCGAGGGCAGACCGGGAACGAACCGCAGCGGCTACTGGGCCAACTACAACAGCGGCAAGCTCGGACTCGGCCTCAACATGGGCGACGAACGCGCCCGCCACCTCGCGTTCCGCCTCGCGACGGAGTGGGCGGACGTCGTCACCGAGAACTTCACCCCCGGCACGATGGAGAAGTGGGGGCTCGGCTACGACGCGCTCCGGCAGCACAATCCCGGCCTCGTCATGTTCAGCGCCTCCATGCTCGGACGCGGCGGCCCGTACGACTCCCAGCCCGGCTTCGGCCCTGTGCTCACAGCGCTCTCCGGTCATACCAACTTCACCGGCTGGCCGGACCGCGTGCCCGTCAGCCCCTACGGTGCGTACACGGACTTCCTCATCCCGCACATCGCATTCGCCGCCGTCTGCGCCGCGCTGGACCACAAGCGGCGCACCGGCCAGGGACAGTACCTGGACCTCTCGCAGCTGGAGGCCGCGCTCTACTTCGCGGGGCCGCCCGTGCTGGACTACCTCGCCAACGGACGCATCCAGACCCGCAACGGCAACCACGACCCCGACATGGCGCCTCACGCCGTCTACCGCTGCGACGGCAGCGACCGCTGGTGCGCTATCGCCTGCCCCACCGACGCCGAATGGCGCGCGCTCGCGCAGACGATAGGCCGCCCCGACTTCGCGGACGACCCCGCCCTCGTGACTCTCGGCGGGCGCAAGCAGCGAGAGGCAGAACTCGACGCGGCCATCGAGGCGTGGACGATCACCCGCTCGCCGGACGAGGTCATGCAGGCCTGCCAGGCCGCGGGCGTCCCCGCAGGCGCAGTTCGCGACTGCCGCGACCTCTTCGACGACCCCCAGCACGCGCATCGCGGTCACTTCGTGTTCATGGACCACCCGGAGATGGGGCGCTACGCCTCGGACGCCAACTGCTTCCGACTCTCCGAAGCCGCCCCGGAGTACCGCCGCGCCCCCCTCCTGGGCGAGCACACCGAGTACGTCATGCGCGAATTGCTCGGCATACCCGAGGACGAGTACCGCGCGCTGTCGGACGAGGGTGTGTTCCAGTAGCACAAAACTGCCACGCCGTTTTCGTCGCTGTGGTACGATGGAGCGGGAGCAGTCGCCATGCCTGATGAAGTGGTCCGCATAGACCTCGCGCATGAAGAGCCGAGCCTGAAGAAGGTGCTCAAAGTCGTCGAGCATGGTGGGCAGGTCGTGCTGATGCGGGACGGCTCCCCGGTCGCGCGCATCGCTCCTCTCCCCGAGATCACACCCGATTTGATGACGCCCGAAGAGCGCAAGGAGGCGTGGGAGCGCTTCTTCGAGGCCGTCAAGCAAATGAAGCCACTCGACCTCACCCGGGAAGAGATCGTGGCCACCATTCGGCGGATGCGGGACTCTTAAGCGGTTTCGTCGTCGATGCCTCATTCGTCATGATGCTGTGCTTGAAGGAAGGGACACAGCGTCAGATGGACACTGCCCAGGACCTTCTGCAAAGCGAGGATACGGCTGTCCCGAGCGTATGGGCGGCAGAGGTGCGCAACGCCCTCATTGCCAACGAACGGCGCGGACGTATCTCTCCACGAGAAGTTGAAGAATGGTTCGGCATCCTGGGAGGGCCGCCCACCACGACCGACTTCAATCCTGATCACCTGGCCACCCTGGCCCTGGCGCGCACGCACGACCTCACCTTCTACGACGCGCTCTACCTGGAACTCGCGCAGCGACGG
Organism: Dehalococcoidia bacterium; assembly: GCA_034422795.1. Taxonomy (GTDB): domain Bacteria; phylum Chloroflexota; class Dehalococcoidia; order Lucifugimonadales; family Australimonadaceae; genus Bin16. The sequence goes on from DAOUJK010000060.1 coordinate 11,636, forward strand.
CAGGCGACCCTCGCAACCCTGGACGCCGAACTTGTGCGCGCCGCCGGTGCCGAAGGCGTACCCACGCTCCGGGCATAACGCCCATAGACCCCAACGCCCGCACCTGCCCCGCTCCGTGATAGGCTTTGCCCGTGACACCCACGATAGGAGAGGACGCGCATGGCGGATAAGCCGCTGGACGGGAAGGTCGCGCTCGTAACCGGCGCGGGCAGTTCGATGGGGATGGGGCGTGAGATGGCGCTGGCCCTCGCGGAGGCCGGGGCGCGCGTTGCCCTGATGGACATCGACGCCGACCAGCTCGAGCGCAACGCGAACGACGCGCGGGAGGTCGGCGGCGACGGCTGCGCACTCCCCATCGTCGGCAGCGTCAACAGCTGGGACGACGCCCAGCGCGCTGTGAGCGAGACGATCGCGGGACTCGGCGGATTGCACATGGTCGTCAATAACGCGGGTGTCCCCAGCCGCCGCCCCGGAGGTTTCTGGGAGCTGCCGCCGGAGGAGTGGGCACACGCGCTCAGCGTCAACACCAACGGTCCGTTCTTCATGGCGCGCGCCGCCATCGGCCACCTGCGCGAGCAGGGCTGGGGGCGCATCGTCGGGGTCACCACGAGCCTCGACACCATGATCCGCAACCTCCCCTACGGCCCGTCGAAGTCCGCGCACGAGTCGTTCATCGCCATCATCGCCAAGCAGTTGGACGGCTCCGGCGTCACCGCCAACGTCCTCATCCCCGGCGGCGCCACGAACACCAACTTCATCTCCGATACCGATGTCCGCGACCGCGACGCCCTCATCCAGCCGGTCGTGATGCGGGCGCCCATCGTCTGGCTCGCGTCCGACGAGGCCGACGGCGTCACCGGACGACGCATCATAGCCTCGAAGTGGGACGAGGGCCTGTCCATAGACCAGCGGCTGGAGGTCGCAGCGGCGCCCGCCGCATGGCCCCAGCTCGGACGCCCCGCCGCCGAACAGGGGCCCTAGGAGCACACCATGACCACCAACCCGCACGACGGACTGCAGGACGCAGCGCTCAACCACCTCTGGATGCCCACCCAGGACTGGGCCGACCTCGCCGAGAACGGCGTCACGTTCATGGACGAGGGCGACGGCGTCCGCATCAGGACCTCCGACGGCAAGTGGGGCTACGACACCATAGCGGGGTTGATGCTCGTGAACGTCGGCCACGGACGGCAGGAGATCGTGGACGCCGTCGCGGCGCAACTGGGCAAGCTGCACTACGCCAACACGTTCAAGTACGGCTCGGAGGCTGTCGCGCGCTTCGCCGCGAAGGTCGCCTCCCACACGCCCGGCGACCTCAACCGCGTCTACTTCACCAGCGGCGGCTCCGAGGCGGTCGAGACCGCGCTGAAGGTCGCCTACCGCTACCATTACAACCGCGGCGAGCCCGGCAGGCGCAAGTTCATCGGCCGCGACGGCTCCTACCACGGCACCACGCGTGGCGCGCTCAGCGTCTCCACCTCGGGCAACCTCGACCGCCCTTCCTACGACGAGATCCTGCCGGACAACTTCCGTGCCGCTCCCCAGCCCGCCTACTACCGCCGCGACGACGAGTCGCTCTCGCCGTCCGAGTTCAGCATCCGCTGCGCGCAGGCCGTCGAAGACATCATCCTGGAGGAGGGACCAGAGACCGTCGCCGCGGTCATCGCGGAACCCGTCTCCTTCTCCGCCGGCGTCGCCATCCCCGCCGCAGAGTACTGGCCGATGCTGCGCGACATCTGCGACCGCCACGGCGTGCTGCTCATCGCGGATGAGGTCATCACCGGCTGGGGACGCACCGGCAGGTGGTTCGGCATCGAGCACTGGAACGTCGTCCCGGACATGATGACGATGGCCAAGGGCATCACCAGCGGCTACTTCCCCGTCGGCGCGTGCGTCGTGCGGGATACCGTGTTCGAGGAGTTCCAGGGCGGGCCGGAGACGACGTATCGCCACGGCATCACCTACGGCGGACACCCCGCGGGCGGGGCTGCGGGCCTCGCGAACGTCGGCATCATGGAGCGGGAGGACCTCATCGGCAACTCTGAGCGCATGGGCGAGCGCCTCCTCGCGCGGCTCGAAGCGATGCGCGACCACCCCACCGTCGGCGACGTGCGCGGCCTCGGCCTCATGTGCGCTGTCGAGCTCGTCTCCGACAAGGAGTCCAAGACGCTCCTCTCAGACACCCCCGGCGCGGTCGAGTCGCTCAACCAGCGGCTGATCGACAGCGGGCTCTACACCCGCGCGACGAAGCAGGTCTTCTTCGCGCCCCCGCTCTGCGTCACCACGGAGGAGGTCGACGACATGGTGGACATCTTCGAGCGTTCACTCACCGCCACAGAGCAGGAGTTAGGGTTAGTGTAGAGGTCGCCTCCACCCTTCAAACGTTGGCCGGTGCGGGAGTGGTATAGTGAGTCTCAGCCTCAGGTGGATGCGGACCTGTTGGAGAGACTCGCCGGAATGCGCTATGTCCCTGTCCTGTTGATACTTGCGCTCACACTCCTCTCTGCAGCTTGCGTAAGCCCGACACCTGCGCCCACTCTCGAGCCCACGCCTACCGCCACACCCACACCCACTCCCGGACCGACGCCCGCTCCCACTCCGACGCCTGCGCCTGAGCCGACACCTACGCCAACTCCGACAGCGACCGCGACTCCAACGGCTACGCCAACCCCAACCCCTGCGCCGACCGCCACACCCACGCCAACTCCCACAGCCGCCGCTACTCCCACGCCGACGCCCACACCCAGCCCGGCCGACATCATCGCCGCAGTCTCCCCCAGCGTGGTCAGCGTTACCAACGACCTGGGGACCGCATCGGGCGTCATCGTAGGAGAAGACGGGCTGATCCTGACAGCGCTTCACGCCGTACAGGATGCAGCAACGATCACCGTCGGGTTCAATGACGGCTCCGAGGTGCAAGCCAGACTCCTTGGAGAGGACCTGGGACGGGACCTGGCTCTCCTCAAGGTCCCCCGGTCCGATCTGCGCGCCGTCCCGCTCGCAGACGGTGCAAGCATCAGACTGGGCGAGACGGTCAGCAAGCTGGGGTACCCATCAGGTTACCTGGAGGTCTCAACCGGAATCGTATCGGCGCTCGTTGAGCCTCATCGCATAAATAACGACCGCATCCAGATCACGGCTGATGTCAACCCGGGAGACTCCGGCGCGCCCATCATCACTGCCGCTGGTGAACTTGCCGGCATCGTGGTCGCGAAGGACTACGCATCGGAAGGCGTCGGATTCGCCAGTCCCTTGACCTACAACCTGGTCGATCGGCTGGCCGGCGGCCAGCGCATCTGCCAGCCCACGCCTCCTCTCCTGGAAGGAACGACCTTCTCCCATCGCAATGGATGGTCCGTGGACCTGCCACCGGGAGTCGAGTATGACTACTCGTTCGCTCCTGAAGAGCACTGGTATCACTCCGTGGCGAGGGCGGAACCGTTTCCGTGGATGCAGGTGCAGATCCAGGAAATGGCGCGGTCCTACAGAGACCTGGATGAGTTTTTCCAATACAACCCAGGCTGGGAGGGCTGGGAGTACACCGCGCTGACGGACTCACGATTGATATGCCATCAAGCCGGTACTGAAGCTTGGGAGGTCGACTTTGAAGCAGCGGACGGCGAGGGATACATCTACGGTGAACGGGACATCATCATCCGCCGTGGCCAGAGTTGGTACCTTCTGCTTGCCCTGGCCCCGTACGACGGTTTCATGGAGGTAGAGCAGGAACTCGATACTGTTCTCTACTCCTTCAGGTTCAGCCGGTGACGCCACACACCAGCCGCATCCGGCCAACGTAGGGCAGGAACCCCACTCCCCTTACCGCCCCGCCAGCTCAGCTATCGCAGCGACCGCGCGCTCCACGTCGCTCTCGTTGTTGAAGGCCGCCGTGCAGAAGCGCACTCCTGGAGGATGCGCCACGTGGCGGGCCACGATCCGGTGCGTCTCCCACAGCGCCTCGACGAACGCCGGCGCCTCCCAACCATCGACGCTGATAACGGTGATGGCGCACGCCGTGGGGCCGTCGGCAGGCCCGTTGATGCGGACGCCGCCGATACCGGCCAACTCCCGGCGCAGCCCCGCCGCGAGCGTGCTTGTGTGCTCCTCCACCTGCTCAGTGCCCAGCTCGCGATTGATGCGCACCGCCTCGGCGTACCCGGCGCGCTCCGCGACGCCCTGCGACGCCAGCAAGTACGGCCCCAGTCCCTGCCGGAAGCCCGTTCCGGGCCGTCTCACCAACGGCTTCAGCAGGTCCCTACGGTCCGGGCGCACGTAGAACGCCCCGCTGCCCGTCGGCCCCAACAGCCACTTCTGCCCCGACGTGGCGTAGAAGTCGACGCCCATCGCGGTGAAGTCCATCGCGATGTGGCCCGCCGTCTGCGCCCCGTCCAGCAGCACCATGGCGCCAGCCTCGTGCGCCGCCGCCACGATCTCCTCTGCGGGCACGCGCAGCCCCGTCGTGAACATCACGTGGCTCAGCGCCACGACCTTCACGCGAGAGTCCAGCCCGGCCCGCAGCGCATCGATGCACGCATCCGCTGAAGCGTCCGGCGGCACTGTCGCTCGCCTGATCTCCACGCCGCGCTCCTCGAGCACCGCAGCCGGCGACTCGATGCCGGGGTGTTCCAGATCAGTCGTGAGCAGTACGTCCCCGGGCTGCCAGTCGAGGCCGAACAGCGTGATGGCGACGCCTTCCGACGTTCCATGCGTGATCAGCACGTCCGCCGGGTCGACGTTGAACAGGCCTGCAGCCTCCGTGCGCGCCTCCTCCTCGACCGCCGACGCGAACGCCCGGCCCTCCGGCCCCGCAGGGCCCCCCGCGCTCTCGCGCTCCCCGGCGTCCCGCATCCGCTCCACCACCTGCGCCGGGCTTGGGCCGGCCCAGCCGGCATTCATGTAGGTCATCGACTCCATGCAAGCGATCGACTCACGTAATGAGGCGAAGTCCATCCGCATACCTCCCGTTCTGCCGGTCCGTGTACGTCCGGGTCAGTATAGAGAAATCCGCTCACCCTGAGCCTGTCGAAGGGCGCGGCGAAGTCCGCTCCACCTGCTAGAATCTCCCCAACCTGCCCGCGGGGAGCACGGCCCATGGCTAACTACATCCTTCTCATGAAGCTGACGCCGGACGGACAGCACGCCATCGTAGCGGACCCGGACTCCATAGCCGTGGCCGCCTCGGAGGTGCACGTGCCCGACGTCACCGGCCTCGGCCTCTACGCCGTGCTCGGCCCCTACGACTTCGTCAGCATCATACAGGCGCCGGACAACGACTCCGCCGCCCGCTATTCGATCCAGCTGGGCGTCCGCGTCGGAGTGAGCATCACCACGCTCCCGGCGGTGCCCATCTCCCTCCTCCACGAGCGCGACGACCCGGACATAGACTCCCTCATCACGGGACGCGAAGCGCCGCTCCAGGAGCCCGCCGGGCCGTAATCACGCCCCGCCTGCGACCTGCTAGAATCCGCGCACGGAAACGGACACCGGCTCGGGAGGCTTGCACATGACCACCACGAACCTGGAGATCATCGTCGACGGCGACGGCCACATCATGGAGGACATCCAGGCGATGGCCGAGTTCCTCCCGCCCAAGTTCCGCGACAACCCTGCGCGCAAGCTCAACTCCTCGCTCTTCCCGCCGCTGGACCACCTCCACGCCGGGCACTTCGTCGAGACCCCCGGGCGCCGCGACCGCAAGGGCGCCTTCGTCGGGCCTGACGGCTGGGAGGTCTTCCTCACCGAGGTCGGCATCGACGCCACCGTCCTCTACCCCACCACGGGGCTCTCCTACGGCAAGATCGTCAGCCGCGACTGGGCTATCGCCACCGCCCAGGCCTACAACGACTGGCTCTACGACACCTACGTCAAGCGCGACGCTCGCTTCCACGGCGTCGGCCTCATCCCCATGCAGGAGCCTTCCGAGGCCGTCAAGGAGTTGCGCCGCTGCGTCGAGGACCTCGGCTTCGTCGGGGCGATGCTCCCCTCCTTCGGCCTGCCCGACCACCTCGGTTCAAAGCTCTATTGGCCCGTCTACGAGGAGGCTGACCACCTCGGCTGCGCCATCGCCGTCCACGGCGGCGCGCACAGCGGCATCGGGCTGGACCACATGAACGTCTACGCCCCCATCCACGCCCTCGGCCACCCCGCCGGACAGGCCATCGCCCTCGCAGGCATGGTCTTCAACGGGGTCTTCGAGCGCTTCCCCAACGCCCGCTTCGGCTTCCTGGAGGGCGGCATCGGCTGGTTCGTCATGTGCCTGGAACGCTTCGACCGCTCCCACAGCACCCACATGGAGTACCAACTGCGCGACGACGACATGCTCGGCCCCGGGATCGGCGACAGCGTCCACGAGTACATCCAGCGCCAGATCGACAACGACCGCCTCTTCATCGGCTGCGAGGGCGAGGAGCCTGCGATAGCCTTCGCCGTCAGCCAGGTCGGCAACAAGCCCTTCTTCTTCTCCACCGACTTCCCCCACGAGGTAACGACCGAGACCTGCCGCCACGAGCTGCAGGAGCTCCTGGATAACCCCCAGCTCACCGACGAGGACAAGGAGGCCATCCTCCACAAGAACGCCCGCCGCTTCTACCGCCTCGGCGAGGCGTAAGCGACAGCCGGACGACGAACGACTTACGAGGTGTAGCAGAACATGATTCCCAGTCACGTCAACGAGGAACTCACGCAGGTCGGCGCAGGCACGCCCATGGGCGAACTCATGCGACGCTACTGGCACCCCATCGCGGCATCCGGCGAGCTGATCGAGCGCCCCACCAAGGCCGTCCGCATCCTCGGTGAGGACCTCGTCCTCTACAAGGACAGGTCCGGCACGCTCGGACTCATCGAACGATTCTGTCCCCACCGCCGCGTCGACCTCTCCTACGGCATTCCCGAGGAGCACGGTTTGCGCTGCATGTACCACGGCTGGATGATGGACGAGACCGGCCAGTGCATCGAGCAACCCTTCGAGGAGACGGTACACCCGGACGGGCGCTTCAAGGAGAAGGTCAAGGTCGCCGGTTACCCCGTGCAGGAGCTCGGCGGTCTCATCTTCGCCTACATGGGCCCGCAGCCCGCGCCGCTGCTTCCCCGCTGGGAGCAGCTCACCTACGACGACGCGGTGCGCGACATCGCCATCTCCCACCTGCCCTGCAACTGGCTCCAGTGCCAGGAGAACTCCGTCGACCCGGTCCACACGGAGTGGCTGCACTTCTACTTCGGCAACTACGTCCGCACAGGCGTCGCCGTCGCGCCGGAGAGCCAGCCCAAGACCATCAAGATCGCGTTCGACGCCTTCGAGTACGGCATCATCAAGCGCAGGCTGCAACTCGGCTTCCCGGAGGACGGCGAGGACTGGGCCAAGGGCCACCCCATCATGTTCCCCAACATCCTCTTCGTCGGCGACCAGGTCCGCACCACCACGCAGTGGCGCGTGCCCATCGACGACGAGAACACCTACCACGTCTCCTACTACGTCTACCGCGCCAAGCCCGGCAGCCCCGTGCCGCAGCAGGATGTCGCGGCCTACCGCTACGTGCCGCTCTACGAGCCGGACGGGCGCTTCTACACGGGCGTCACCTTCAACCAGGACTACATGTGCTGGATCAGCCAGGGCCCCGTCGCCAAGCGCGACAAAGAGATGCTCGGCGAGTCCGACGTAGGCCTCATCCTCTTCCGGAAGATGCTGCGCCAGCAGATGAAGGTCGTCGAGGACGGCGGCGAGCCGATGAACGTCTTCCGCGACCCCGCGAAGGCCAACCACATCGCGCTGCCCATGGAGAGCGTCAAGCACGGCATCACGCCGGACGGACGCTACCGCCCCGGCGAGGGCGGCGAGAGCCCCATCATCCCCATGATCGAGGAAGTGCTGCGCACCTGGGTGCCTGAGGGAGTCGCCGCCCACAAGGACCTGCACCTCTTCTAGGGAGCGTTACGCGCCAACAAGGGCTCCTCTATCGCTGCTTCGACGCGGGTAAGCGGCCTTGCCTCTGTCTCAATAGGTGGTAACATCCGCGCGCACCCGCCCACACAAGGAGGCCCCGATGTCCCGAGAGATCGACGAGATCAAGTACGAAGTCGCCATGGCAACCCGCATCCTCTCCCACATGGGCCTCGCCACCGGCGTAACCGCGGCCCTCGGGCACGTCAGCATGCGCGTCCCCAACCAGCCGGACCTGTTCGTGGTCAAGGGTCGGGGCTACGAGATCGACGCCCTGGAGGAGATGCAGTACTACGACATGATCGTCTGCAACCTAGACGGCTACAAGGTGGACGGCCCCGCCAGGTCCACTCAGTGCTCCGAGGTCAAGATCCACTCCACCATCCTCAAGAGGCGCCCGGACGTCCACTCCGTCGTCCACGTCCACCCGCGCAACGTCGTGCTCATGACCGTCCTCGGCGAGCCGATCGTGCCGATGGCGCAGGAGGGTGCGCAGATGGTGCTCTCCCAGCCCCACCCGCTCTACCCCCACACCAAGACCGTCTGGAGCGACGAGGAAGGCCAGGAGCTCGCTGACTGCCTCGGCGACCACAAGTTCGTGCTCATGCAGGGCCACGGCGCGGCGATGACCGGCAGGGACCCTGAAGACTCCGTCGTCAGCATGCTCCAGCTGGAGGAGCAGGCCCGCATGAACTACTGGGGCCTCGTCGCCAAGGGCTCCGATCACCCCTACATCCCAGACGCCCTCGTCAGGGAGATGTCGGACCGTCCTCCACAGCACGAGTACCCGCACTTCAAGGAGCTCATGCGCCGCATCGGCGGCAACCCGCCGCGCAACGGCGTCTGGAACTCCTACAAGAAGAAGGTCTCCAGCGACATGGTCGCCCCGTAACCACGCACAGAGCACCACGAACGAAGGGCGGTCGATGACCGCCCCTTCGCCCTTCCTGCGGAGGCCCGCGCTTAGCGCGCAACCTCGCATCCCACCTCTCCCTCAGGGAGAGGTCGCTGCCGAGCGGCGGCGGGTGAGGGTGGACCTTGGGGGGCGCATGGCCGCCCTCGCCAGCGCTACCCCATAGCGCCCCCTTGCAAGGCTGTGCTATACTGCTCCGCGAGATGAACATCGCCGTCACGATGTGCGCTTGTTGTTGTCGACCATAGGGCCGACAGTTCTCGCACGCCGTCAAAACTGCGCCCTTCTCAGGAATCACGGAGAAGGGCGCTTTCTTTATGCAAGGAGAAGCAGATGACCAGCACAGCCCCCCGTCCCATCATCCGAGGCACCAAGACCATCGAGGAGAAGAGGCAGTACGACTACTCCAGAGGCGTGCTGCCCTACGTCCCTGAGGAGGTCGACGACTTCGAGACGGAGGCGACCCGCTACCTCAACGGCGAGTGGCCGTCCGAGGAGCAGTTCATCATGTACCGCCTCGTACGGGGCGTCTACGGTCAGCGTCAGCCGGACGTGCAGATGATGCGCATCAAGATCCCCGGCGGCGCGCTCACCCCCGAGCACCTCGACGCGTTCGGTGACGTGGTCAGCCAGTACGCCCCGCTCAAGAAGGGCCACATCACCACCCGCGAGAACCTGCAGGTCCACTTCGTCAAGCTCGCCGACACTCCGCACGTCATGCGCATCCTCGGCGACGCCGGGCTCATCACCCGCGAGGCGTGCGGCAACACCGTCCGCAACGTCGCGGGCGACCCGCTCTCGGGTGTGAAGCCGGAGGAGCCGTTCTACGTCGCTCCCTACCTCGCGGCCTACGCTCGCTACTTCGTCCGCCACGAGTACACCCAGGCGCTCCCCCGCAAGTGGAAGACCTCCTTCTCCAGCGGCGGCAACGACGACGTCGTCGCCGACATCCACGACCTCGCCTTCCTCCCGAAGCTCTTCGACCGCGAAGACGGCAGTGAGCCGGAGAAGGGCTTCGAGATACGCATCGGCGGCGGCACCTCCATCATGCCCCGTATCGCATGGACACTCTACGATTTCGTTCCCGTCTCCGAGTACCTCAAGGTCGCCGAGGCCGCCATCCGCGTCTTCCACCGCACGGACGAACTCCGCAAGAACCGCATGCGCGCCCGCATCAAGTTCTACGTCGACCGCATCGGCATCGACGCCTTCCGCGAGGAGGTCGAACAGGAGATGCGGGGCGACTGGGCGGATGCCGACTTCGACCCCACGCCCTGGATGGAGCTCCCGCCCGAGATGATCGACGAGCCGCCCGCCCTCGTACCCGTCGAGGCGCACGACGACCCGGAGTTCCTCGCGTGGCGCAGGGACAACGCCCGCCCGCAGCAGCAGGACGGTTACTTCACGGTCTACGTCACGCTGCCGCTCGGCGACATCTACGCGCACCAGTTCCCCGTGCTCGCCGACATCGGCCGGAAGTACGCGGGCGGCATCCGCGCGACCACCGAGCAGAACATCCTGTACCGCTGGGTGCCGGAAGGCCACCTGTTCGACGTCTGGGCCGCCCTCAAGGCCACCGGCCTCGCCGAGGACGGCGCGAACTCCATCACGGACGTCGTCGCCTGCCCCGGCACCGACAGTTGCAAGATGGGCATCACGTCCTCCATGGGCGTCGCCGAGGCGCTCCGGGACAGCATCCGCAACCACGGCGCGGACGACCCGGGCATCAAGGGCCTCCACGTCAAGGTCAGCGGCTGCCCCAACGGCTGCTCCCGCCACCACATCGCCAACATCGGCTTCCATGGCGCGGCCACCAAGGGCGACGGCAACCAGGTGCCCGCATACGAGGTCTTCCTCGCAGGCAACTACGGCAACCAGGACCCCGTCCGCTTCGGCCACCGCGTCAAGGCCAAGGTGCCCGCCAAGCGCGTCCCCGCCTTCATGGACGGCATCCTCTCCCACTACCAGGACAACCGCACGGATGGCGAGTCGTTCAACGACTTCGTCGACCGTGTAGGCACCGCGCCGTTCGAGGAGCTTGCCGGACAGTTCCGCGAGGTCGGCGCCCTCAACAAGGAGAACCTGGACACCTACATCGACTGGGGCAAGTCGATCCTCTACAAGCTGGAGCGCGGCGAGGGCGAGTGCGCCGTCTAGTACGCGCATGGCCATCTCACGCACGAAGGCGCTCGACTACGCGGAGCGCCTCATCAACCGTCCGCGCGGCGACACGCCGGTCACGCTCCGGCGCAACAAGAACGGCTACACCCTGCTGTACAACCGCCGCGCGCTCACCAGGACGCACGCCTCGGGCGTCGGCGCGCTGCAGGCGCAGGCGATGGCCCTCGCGCTCGGCGTCGACCTCCCGCAGGAGATCGGCGGCGAGGTGAGCACGAAGGTCGGCTCCGGCGTCCTCTACCGCGCCATCGGCGCGTCGTCGCTGGACCTGCGCCGCCCCGAGGCCCACGTCGTACTGGAGCAGCTCCTCGCCACCGCCGCCCTGCAGCGCGGCGTCTTCCGCACGCTGGAGATCGGGTAGCGCCGCGCGCCTGGCAACCGTCTGCGGTATCATCGCCGCACCCTGCCCGCGCGGAGGCCAGCCGTGTCCAACCTCGAACTCTCGTTCGCCATCACCGCCTACGACCGCGTCATGCCCATGATCAACGGCGAGGTGAAGCCGGACGGCATCACGCTCGACTACCAGGGGATGCCCGGCGCCGTGCCCCGCGTCTTCTACGAGCAGATCAAGTTCCACCGCTACGACGTCTCCGAGATGTCGATGTCGTCGTACCTCCGCATGCGGCCGCTCGGCTTCCCCTACCGGATGCTGCCCGTCTTCCACAACCGCACCTTCTCCTACACCAACGTCTACACCCGCAAGGCGTCCGGCATCCGCCAGGACCACCCGGAGGACCTGAAGGGCAAGCGGTTCGGCATCGGCGACTACCAGCAGTCCGTCGGCCTCTGGACACGCGGCATCCTCAAGCTCGAGTGGGGTGTCGAGCCGCAGGACATGACCTGGTACATGGAGCGCAGCGAGCACTACAGCCACACCGGCGCGTCGGCTGAGGCCGGGCTCGGCCTGCCGGAGGACCTCGACCTGCGCCACGCCACCACCGACTTCAGCTCGATGTACCTGGACGGCGAGCTCGACGCCTCCATCGGCATCGGCTCCGCCCAAGGCTCCGGCATCGACCGCATGCAGAGCGTCAACCTGCTCGACAACCCGGACTTCCCCACCCTCTTCTCCGACCCGAAGGCCGAGTCCGTGCGCTTCTTCCGGAAGCACGGCGTCTTCCCGCCCCACCACGTCACCGTCGTGCGCGAGAGCATCGTCGAGGAACACCCGTGGGTTGCCGTGAGCCTCATGGAGGCGTTCGAGGCGTCCAAGCGCCTCGCCATCCAACGCCTGCGCGCCATGCCCCCGACGCTCTACGTCTTCGGGAGGCAGTTCCAGCAGGAGGTCGACGGGGTCTTCGGGCCGGACCCGTTCGCCTACGGCATCACCGCGAACGCCAAGGCGTTCGACATGGCGCAGACGTTCTCGCTTGAGCAGGGGCTCAGCTCACGCAAACAGCCCTGGGACGAGATCTTCCCGGAGGAGGTGTTCTACCGGGAGGAGCGGGCAGCGTCGTCAGCCGGGCATTAGGGGCAGGCCGCTTATTGGAGTGCCGCTTCGTGCGAAACGCCCTCCTGGCAGAAGTAGCAGAGCCCCACACGCTCGCACTTGCGCTGGAACACTCGGTCGGAAGTGAGGATCACAACACCGTGCTGGATCGCTGCAGCGAAGAGGAACGTGTCTCGGGACTTGCCACTTCCACGCAGTTCGAACTCATCCGCGACAGCGAGGAACTCGTTGATGGAGAGGTCGTCGACGCGAGGCAACAGTCTCAGGTACCTGATGTACTCCTCCAGCCGGTCGCTCTTCCTGCCGAGTGCGAACTCTTTGATGACGTCCGAATGAACGTGCACCCTGTCGGCGAGAAGCAGGTGCTCTAATGCAGAGGTAGCATGTGTAGGCTTCCCGTTGTACCAGTCGAACCATACGTTGGAGTCCGCCATCACGGGGCTTGCGTTATCCGCCATTCCGCCGCTTCCTGAAGTCTTCTACAAGCCACTGCGCGGCCTCGTGTGGAGTCACGTTCTTCGTCAGTGCCACCTTCCGTCGCACGGGCGTGCGCGGCAGCGGTTTCTTGGCCTTTCCGGGTTTCTTCTCTGAATCGGCCATCGCTGCCTCCGCTACGTCCTGACACTCATACTGGTCATTATATGCCTGTCGCCCTCAGTTCCCCGCGAGCTCTGCTCGCGTGATGGGATGCTCGCTCGCGGTCATGGTCGCAGGTCACCTCGTGTCAGAGGTTAGCGCAGCCATACTATGCGGTGCAATACCGCCGTGTCACGATTCCCTCACCCCGCATTTTCAATGCGCTCCCTCTCCCAGGGGGCGAGGGGACCAGGAGGGCGCCTCGGAGAGACGCCCCTACATCAGGCGCCCTCACCCACGCGCTAAAGCGCGTTGCCCTCTCCCAGGGGGAGAGGGGTCAGGCCGGGCGGCCACGAGAGGATGTTGGGCGCTAAAGCGCGGGACTACGCCTCCGGCTTCGCTCAACATGACAAGCATGCCCCGCCGGTTCACCCTCACCCACGCGCTGAAGCGCGTTGCCCTCTCCCAAGGGGCGAGGGGACCAGGCTGGGCACTAATGCGAGTGGCCGTGCCCGTCGTCTTCGACGAACACCTCCGGGTAGACGAAGGCGGCCAACTCCTCAACGGCGTCCATGAAATGCGGACTATCCGGGCTGAACGTCGAGTAGCCTTCGCGCAATACGAATATGTGGTGCTCGATATGGCTCACGTCCTGCACGAGGTGCAGGTCCGATAGTTCAGGGTTTCCGATCACGCTCAACAGCGAGTCCGTGATGATGATGTCGGGTTCGATCGCCACTATCGATTCCGGGCTGATCTCCTGGTAGCCGTCGTGGGTGGCTATGTTCTCCAGTTTCAGCAGCTCGAAGATGTCGTTCATCGGCGTGTTTCTTCCGGGCGTCAGCCAGTCTTCGCTATAGAGATAGACCGTCCATACCGGCTCGACCGGACCCATCATCGTCCGGATAGCATCGAGGCGCTCGCTGAGTTCGCTCACGATATGCTCATCCCCCAGCCTCGGAGGCAGAGGCGTCGCGGTAGGAGTCGGCGTCGGCTCCGGTGTAGGGGTGGGTATGAGCGTCGGTGTCGGCGCCGGGCCACTGCACCCGGACAGCAGCAGCAACACCGTCAGCGCCACTCCCATGAGGGTGGCCGTTGCAGATGTCTCTCGCGACAGCGTTCCGTTTCTCATTGCACTCTCTCGTTCACCCTCACCCACGCCGGTTCACCCTCTCCCTAGCCCTCTCCCCTCAAGGGAGAGGGGACCAAGCCGGGCGCCTCGGAGAGACGCCCCTACACCAGTACCCTCACCCACGCGCTGAAGCGCGTTGCCCTCTCCCAGAGGGCGAGGGGTCAGGCCGGGCGCCTCGGAGAGACGCCCCTACATCAGTACCCTCACCCCGCATTTTCAATGCGTTCCCTCTCCCAGGGGGCGAGGGGACCAGGCTGGGCGCCCACAAGGGGTGCCCCTACACCAGTACCCTCACCCACGCCGGTTCACCCTCTCCCTGGCCCTCTCCCCTCGAGGGAGAGGGGACCAAGCCGGGCGCCTCGGAGAGACGCCCCTACATCAGTACCCTCACCCACGCATTTCAATGCGCTCCCTCTCCCAGAGGGCGAGGGGTCAAGCCGGGCGCCTCGGAGAGACGCCCCTACACCAGGCCACTCCACCCACACCGGTCCACCCTCTCCCGAACCCTCTCCCCTCAAGGGAGAGGGGACCAGGCTGGGCGCCTCGGAGAGACGCCCCTACATCAGTACCCTCACCCCCCCCCTCCCCCGCCT